>NZ_CP163443.1:3754285-4380000 GCF_041053055.1 Streptomyces sp. R41 | reverse complement strand
TCCGTCGCACATCAAGGCTGAGACCTGATGCCGAGCCGATTGTGGTGAAGTGGATGATCCTATGCTGTCGAGAAAAGCCTCTAGCGAGTTTCATGGCGGCCCGTACCCTAAACCGACTCAGGTGGTCAGGTAGAGAATACCGAGGCGTTCGGGTGAACTATGGTTAAGGAACTCGGCAAAATGCCCCCGTAACTTCGGGAGAAGGGGGGCCATCACTGGTGAGAGGACTTGCTCCTTGAGCTGGGGGTGGCCGCAGAGACCAGCGAGAAGCGACTGTTTACTAAAAACACAGGTCCGTGCGAAGCCGTAAGGCGATGTATACGGACTGACGCCTGCCCGGTGCTGGAACGTTAAGGGGACCGGTTAGTCACTCTTCGGGGTGGCGAAGCTGAGAACTTAAGCGCCAGTAAACGGCGGTGGTAACTATAACCATCCTAAGGTAGCGAAATTCCTTGTCGGGTAAGTTCCGACCTGCACGAATGGCGTAACGACTTCTCGACTGTCTCAACCATAGGCCCGGTGAAATTGCACTACGAGTAAAGATGCTCGTTTCGCGCAGCAGGACGGAAAGACCCCGGGACCTTTACTACAGTTTGATATTGGTGTTCGGTTCGGCTTGTGTAGGATAGCTGGGAGACTGTGAAGCATTGGCGCCAGCCAGTGTGGAGTCGTCGTTGAAATACCAGTCTGGTCGTGCTGGATGTCTAACCTGGGTCCGTGATCCGGATCAGGGACAGTGTCTGATGGGTAGTTTAACTGGGGCGGTTGCCTCCCAAAGAGTAACGGAGGCGCCCAAAGGTTCCCTCAGCCTGGTTGGCAATCAGGTGTTGAGTGTAAGTGCACAAGGGAGCTTGACTGTGAGACCGACGGGTCGAGCAGGGACGAAAGTCGGGACTAGTGATCCGGCGGTGGCTTGTGGAAGCGCCGTCGCTCAACGGATAAAAGGTACCCCGGGGATAACAGGCTGATCTTCCCCAAGAGTCCATATCGACGGGATGGTTTGGCACCTCGATGTCGGCTCGTCGCATCCTGGGGCTGGAGTCGGTCCCAAGGGTTGGGCTGTTCGCCCATTAAAGCGGTACGCGAGCTGGGTTTAGAACGTCGTGAGACAGTTCGGTCCCTATCCGCTGTGCGCGTAGGAGTCTTGAGAAGGGCTGTCCCTAGTACGAGAGGACCGGGACGGACGAACCTCTGGTGTGCCAGTTGTCCTGCCAAGGGCATGGCTGGTTGGCTACGTTCGGAAAGGATAACCGCTGAAAGCATCTAAGCGGGAAGCCTGCTTCGAGATGAGGACTCCCACCCCCTTGAGGGGTTAAGGCTCCCAGTAGACGACTGGGTTGATAGGCCAGATCTGGAAGGCGGGCAACCGCTGGAGGTGACTGGTACTAATAGGCCGAGGGCTTGTCCTCAGTTGCTCGCGTCCACTGTGTTGGTTCTGAAACCACGAACAACCCCATACCCGGGGCCACCGGGTGTGGTGCGGTTGACAGTTTCATAGTGTTTCGGTGGTCATAGCGTGAGGGAAACGCCCGGTTACATTCCGAACCCGGAAGCTAAGCCTTACAGCGCCGATGGTACTGCAGGGGGGACCCTGTGGGAGAGTAGGACGCCGCCGAACTAATTGTGGAGAAACCCCCGTACCGGGAAACGGTACGGGGGTTTTCTGCGTTCCGGACCGTTTTCGGGATCATTTCCAGGGGCCTCTTGTTTCAAGAGGCCCCTTTTTTGCTTACTCTTACAGCCGCCCCGCCGCCTTGAGCGCCAGATACGCGTCCGCCAGAGCAGGTGCCAGGTCGTCCGGTGTCGCGTCGACGACCGTCACACCGTGGCGCTGAAGCTGTTCGGCCGTGCGATGGCGTTCCGTCTGGGCCTGGGCCGCGGCGGCCGCTTCGTACACCGCATCGGTGTTTCCCCGAGCCTTCGCCATGCGGGCGATGTGCGGATCGGCCACCGATGCCACCAGGACCGTATGGCGCTGAGTGAGGAGGGGGAGCACGGGAAGCAGCCCCTCCTCGATGGGGGCCGCGTCGAGGCTGGTCAGCAGCACGATCAGGGAGCGGCGTGGGCCCGTACGGAGTGCTGTGGCGGTGAGGCCGCGGGCGTCTGTCTCGACGAGTTCCGGTTCGAGGGTGGCCATCGCGTTGACCAGGGACGGGAGGACGTCGCCTGCGGCACGGCCCTGGACGAGGGCGCGTACCCGGCGATCGTATGCGAGGAGGTCCACGCGGTCGCCGGCCCGGGAGGCCAGGGCGGCGAGGAGCAGGGCCGCGTCCATGGATGCGTCGAGGCGGGGGGCGTCGCCCACTCGGCCCGCCGAGGTACGGCCCGTGTCGAGGACCACGAGGATGTGGCGGTCGCGTTCGGGGCGCCAGGTGCGTACGGCGACCGTGGTCTGTCGGGCCGTGGCGCGCCAGTCGATGGAGCGGGTGTCGTCGCCGGGGACGTACTCGCGAAGACTGTCGAATTCGGTGCCCTCGCCGCGTGTGAGCACGCTGGTGCGGCCGTCGAGTTCGCGAAGCCGGGCCAGTTTGGAGGGGAGGTGCTTGCGGCTTGTGAAGGGCGGCAGGACTCGTACCGTCCAGGGGACTTTGTGGCTGCCCTGCCGGGCGAAGAGGCCGAGCGGGCCGTAGGAGCGGATGGTGACGCGGTCCGCCTGGCGGTCGCCGCGGCGGGTGGGGCGCAGACGGGTGGTGAGGCGACGGCGTTCGCCGGCGGGGACCGTCAGGTGGTGGCGGGAGGCGGCTACCTCCGTGCCTGGTTCCCAGCTGCTCGGCGGCCAGGCGTCGCGCAGGCGGGCGCGTAGGGGCCGGCCGGAGAGGTTGGTGACGGTCAGGGTGACGTCGGCGGTTTCGCCGAGGCGTACCGAGGTGTCGCCGGAGCGGGTCAGGCCGAGGCGCCGTACGGGAGCCGCCAGGGCGGCGTCGCAGGCGCAGGCCAGGGCCAGGGGCGCGTTCACGGCGAGGATGCCCGTCCAGCTCGGCTCCCAGATGCCGACGGGGAGTGCGCCGAGGGCCGCCAGGAGGGCGGTACGTCCGGTGAGTGCCATCAGCGGGGAACGGGGACGTGGGCGAGGATCGCGTTGATGACGGAATCGGCCGTCACTCCCTCCATCTCCGCCTCGGGGCGGAGTTGGATGCGGTGACGGAGTGTGGGGAGGGCCAGGGCCTTTACGTCGTCGGGGATGACGTAGTCGCGGCCGGTCAGCCAGGCCCAGGCGCGGGCCGTGGCGAGGAGCGCTGTCGCACCACGGGGTGACACGCCGAGGGTGAGGGACGGCGATTCGCGGGTGGCGCGGCAGATGTCGACTACGTAGCCAGTGATTTCGGGGGAGATGGCTGTCTTGGCGACGGCGGCGCGTGCGGCTTCGAGGTCGGCGGGGCCCGCTACGGGGCGTACGCCGGCGGCGCGCAGGTCGCGCGGGTTGAATCCCTCGGCGTGGCGGGTGAGGACGCTGATCTCGTCCTGACGGGACGGCAGAGGGATCGTCAGTTTGAGGAGGAAGCGGTCCAGTTGGGCTTCGGGGAGGGGGTAGGTGCCCTCGTACTCGACAGGGTTCTGGGTCGCGGCGACCAGGAACGGCTCGGGGAGCAGTCGCGGGGTGCCGTCGACCGTGACCTGGCGTTCCTCCATCGCTTCGAGGAGGGACGACTGGGTTTTGGGCGGGGTGCGGTTGATCTCGTCGGCGAGGAGGAGATTGGTGAAGACCGGCCCCGGCTGGAAGGAGAACTCGGCGGTGCGGGCGTCGTAGACGAGGGAGCCGGTGACGTCGCTCGGCATCAGGTCGGGAGTGAACTGGACACGCTTGGTGTCGAGTTCGAGTGCGGATGCGAGGGCGCGGACGAGCAACGTTTTGGCGACTCCGGGGACTCCTTCAAGTAGAACGTGTCCGCGGCAGAGGAGGGCGACGACGAGGCCGGTCACGGCGGGGTCCTGGCCGACCACGGCTTTGGCGATCTCGGCGCGCAGGGCCTCCAGGGAGGAGCGGGCGGTGCCCGGATCCCCGGCGTACCCGGCGTTGTCAGTGGTCGGGTCCATCATGGACGGCGTACCTCTCTTTCGAGGGCGTCGAGTTGGTCGGCGAGTGCGATGAGGGCCGCGTCGTCGCCGGGCGGCGGCCCGAAGAGGAGGGAGTGCAGGGCCTGGCCGTCGCCTTGGAGGTGGGCGGACAGGGCGGGGAGCAGGGCCTCGGGCGCGTGCGCCTGGGTGGGGGGTACGCCGATGAGGGGGGCGAGGCGGGTGCGGGTGGTGGAGCGCAGAGCGCTTGCCGCGCGGTCGCGGGCGTTGGCTTTGCGGTAGAGGCGGGCGCGGCCTTCGACGGTTTCGGAGGCGCGGATCGCGACGGGGAGGCGTTCTGGTACGAGGGGGCCGAGTCGGCGTGCCCGCCACAGCGCGGCCAGGGCTGCCGCAATGAAGAGCTGCAGCGTGCCCCAGAGCCAGCCCGAGGGGAGCAGGTCGAAGAAGCTCTGGTCGCCCGCGTCGGTGGCCGAGGTGTCGGAGAGCGAGGGGAGGTACCAGACCAAGTGGGAGCGGGAGCCGAGCAGTTGAAGGGCGAGCGAGGCGTTGCCCTGCTCGTCGACGCGGTCGTTGTAGAGGATGTCGGGGGCGCCGAGTACGACGGTGTCGCCGCTCCCGGAGGGTGCCGGGATGCGAAGGAGCGTGGGCAGGCCGTCGCTGGGGTAGCACGTGTCGGCGCCTGGATCGGTGGTGGTGTAGCGGACGCCGCCCGTGTCCGCGCTGCCGGCTCGCCGGGCGGCGGGCAGGCTGCAGTCGGGGGAGAGCGTCGAGTCGAAGCTGACCGCGGGGTCCGCTGTGACCCTTGGGGCGAGGGTGCCGAGGGAGGGCGACCCGGGGGAGATCAGGATCGTACGGCCGTCGGAGTTCTCGGTCGCCGTGTGGAGGAGCGTCTGCTGACGTTTGGTCAGCAAGTCGGGAGCGGCGATCAGGAGAGTGGTGTCGGAGCCGGCCGCGGCACGGGCGTCGTCCAGTGTGGTGACCACGCGCGTGGAGACGCCCCGTTCGGCGAGGAGTTCGGCGACGGCGCGGCTGCCGTAGGGGTCGGCGGAGCGCGGGTCGAGGCGGCCGTGCTGGGCGTCCGAGCGGACCGCGGCGATCGCGACAGCGGCGGCCAGCAGGATCACGAGCGCGATGACGACCCCGCGGGCGCGGGACCACACCTGGCGGGCGGTGGGCGAGACAGAGGTGGACGTGAGGGTGGCCTCGGTCATGAGGCGGCCCCCTGGCGGGTGTTGTGGGCCGTGCTCTGGGCGCTGTTGGCGAGTACGGGTTTGGTGCGCTCCAAATCGCGGTCGAGTTCGGTCAGGCGTTGGTACGTGCGCGAGTCGGCGGCCCGCCCGCCGTACGTGACGTCGTCGAAGTCCCGGGCCGCGGCGCGCAGTCGGTCTGTGTGGGAGGGCAGGGTGCGGCTCGCTTCGGCGGCTGCCTCGTCCGCCGTGCGGCCGGGGCGCGGATCGAGCAGGGCGCGCTCCTCCAGGGAGCGGACGATGGCGCGCATGCGTTCCTGGACGGCCTGGTTCCAGTGGCCCTGGGCGGAGTGGGCCTCGGCGGCCGCGCGGTGTTCGGCGGCACTCTTGGGGCGGTCGTCGAAGAGCGCGGCGGACGACGTGGGACTGCGGTGGGGGGTGCCCAGGCGCCACCACAGGGCGGCGACGACCGCCACCACGGCCAGCACGATGACGACAAGACCGAGCGCTCCGCCGGGCGTTGCGGCGGAGGCGGCGCTGAACAGCTTGTCGACCCAGTCCCAGAAGGCGTTCAGCGCGCGCTGGACCAGGCCGGGGTCGTTCTCGTGGTACATCCGCTTGGACAGCTCGCGCTTGGCCGCCTCCCGCGCGGGGTCGCGCGGGATCGTCACCGGTGGTTCGTCGCCGCGCGGCAGCGCGAGGGCGGCCGTGGCGCCGGTGTGCGGCAGTGCCAGTACCGCCGTGAGAACTCCCCCCGCCGGGCTCACCGCATCAGCTCCCCGGAGTGGTGCCGGGGGCGTCGGGGCCGTAGTCCTGGACGCCGGCGGCGCGGGCCAGGTCGAGGTCGAGCGCCTCGCGGCGGATGCGCTGGTCGATGTACAGGAGCACGGTGACGCCCGCGGTGATCGGGAAGGTGAGCATGGATCCGATCACCGAGCCGACGCCGCTGACGATCAGGAACGTCCAGCCGAGGTTGCCGCTGCCGCTGTTGAGGAAGCCGGTGACGCCGTCGCCGCTCAGGGCCGCGGCGAGGAAGGCGAAGGGGATCACGACGATCGACGCCACGATGTTGGCGATGATCGTGGCGAGCAACTGGATGCCGAAGACCCGCCACCAGGAGCCGCGCACGAGCTTCGCGGAGCGGCTCATCGACTTCCAGATGCTCTGCTTCTCCAGCATCAGGGCGGGAGAAGCGAGGGAGAAGCGGATCATCAGCCAGAGGGCGACGACGCCCGCGGCGAGTCCGCCGAGGACGGCGAGCGTGACGCCCGCGTCGCCCGCACCGGCCAGCGCGGCGAGTACGCCCGGCAGAGTGCCGATGGCGATGACCCCGACGGCGATGAGCGGCAGCAGGAAGGTCAGGCCGAAGAGCTTCGGCAGCTGAGGACGGGCATCCCGCCAGGCCTCGGCCGTGGTCACCGACTTGCCGAGCACCGCACGGCTGGTCACCGAGGTGAGCAGGGCTGTGGCGACGATGGTGCCGAGCAGGGTGATGAGCAGGACGACGCCGGAGCTCAGCATCGTGTCGCCCAGGGCGCGGCTCAGCTCGCCGACGGTGGCGCTCGGGTCGTTGAGGGCGTCCGTGCTGGCGCTGTCGTTCAGGACGAAGCCTTGGAGCAGGATGACCGCGATCTCCGTGACGACCGCGACGGTCAGCGAGATACCGAGGACGGTGCGCCAGTAGGTGCGCATCGTGGAGACTGCGCCGTCGAGGATCTCGCCGACGCCCAGCGGGCGAAGCGGGATCACGCCGGGCTTGGCGGCGGGCGGCGGTCCGCCCCAGTTGCCTCCCCAGCCGGCGGGACCTCCGGGGCCGCCGTATCCACGACCGGGACCTCCCCAGCCGCCGTGTCCGCCTCCCTGGCCTCCGCCACCGGAGGGGACTCCGGGGCGTTGGCCGCCCCAGCCCGGGCCGGGCGGAGGTGGTGGCGGGGTCTGGCCGGGGGCTTGCGGGCTGGGAGCGGACCACTGGCCGGGCGGGGGCTGCTCCTTGGACCACTTCGAGGGCGGCTCCGGTTGGTCCGTGCCGCCCTGGTCCGAGGGCTGCTCCGTGGGCTGCGCGGCGCCGGAGGAGTCCGGCTCCTGCCCGTCGGAGGGGGCAGATCCGGGCGAGGCCCAGCCCGGAGTGTCTTTCATCGTCGCTCCTTCACGGTGCCCGTCCGCGGGTCGCGGCGGCAGGTTGGCAGCCATCGTGCCACGGTGTGCCCGGCAAGGGACCGGGCGCCGTATGGGCTGCGCACCTTCAATTGTCCGCCGGGTACGGGGCAGACTGGGCGGATGGCTGATCAGTACGCGCAATCCCGCCAGGACAGCGGGTCGACAGAGATACCGGTGATCCGCTGGGACGAGCCACCCGAAGGCCCCGTACTGGTCCTTCTCGACCAGACGAGACTGCCGGCCGAGGAAGTCGAGCTGGTGTGCACCGACGCTCCCGCGCTGGTGGAGGCGATCCGCACGCTCGCCGTGCGCGGGGCGCCACTGCTCGGCATCGCGGGGGCGTACGGCGTCGCGCTCGCCGCCGTACGCGGCTTCGATGTGGACGACGCCGCCCGGGCGCTGGCCGGTGCCCGGCCCACCGCGGTGAACCTCGCTGTGGGCGTGCGCAGGGCGCAGGCGGCGTACCGTGCCGCGCTCTCCGGCGGTGGTGGTCAGGAGCAGGCCGCCGGGGCGGCGCTCGACGCGGCGCGGGCGTTGCACCGGGAGGACGCCGAGGCCAGCGCTCGGATGGCCGTGGACGGCCTGGCGCTGCTCAACGAGCTGCTGCCGGGCGGCGGGCTCCGGATCCTGACCCACTGCAACACCGGGTCACTGGTGTCCGGTGGGGAGGGCACGGCATTCGCCGTCGCTCTCGCGGCGCACCGAGCGGGGCAGCTGCGAAGGCTTTGGGTGGACGAAACACGGCCGTTGCTGCAAGGTGCTCGCCTGACGGCGTACGAAGCGGCGCGCAACGGAATGGCGTACACCTTGCTCACGGACAACGCGGCGGGCTCGCTGTTCGCGGCGGGGGAGGTGGACGCGGTGCTGATCGGGGCCGATCGGATCGCGGCCGACGGTTCGGTGGCGAACAAGGTGGGGAGCTATCCGCTCGCGGTGCTGGCCAGGTATCACCACGTGCCGTTCATCGTGGTGGCGCCGGTAACGACGGTGGATCCGGACACCCCGGACGGAGCGTCCATCGAGGTCGAGCAGCGTGCAGGTCATGAAGTGACCGAGCTCACAGCACCCCAGGTGCCGGTGGCGGGAGCGGAAGCGGGAGGCGGGATACCGGTGGCACCTCTGGGGACCCAGGCGTACAACCCGGCGTTCGACGTGACGCCACCCGAGTTGGTGACGGCGATCGTCACCGAAGTGGGCGCCGTTTCGCCCGTGACGGCTGAGGCGCTCGCCGAGCTGTGTGACAGGTCACGCCAGGTAACGATTTAGTTAATGGGATGATGTCGTTTATGAAGGGACGAGTCCTTGTCGTCGATGACGACACCGCACTGGCCGAGATGCTCGGCATTGTGTTGCGTGGTGAAGGTTTTGAGCCGTCTTTCGTAGCCGACGGCGACAAGGCGCTGGCCGCTTTCCGTGAGACCAAGCCTGATCTGGTGCTCCTGGACCTGATGCTTCCCGGCCGGGACGGCATCGAGGTGTGCCGCCTGATCAGGGCGGAGTCCGGGGTGCCGATCGTGATGCTCACGGCGAAGAGCGACACCGTCGATGTCGTGGTGGGCCTCGAGTCGGGTGCCGACGACTACATCGTGAAGCCGTTCAAGCCAAAGGAGCTGGTGGCGCGGATCAGGGCGCGGCTGCGCCGTTCGGAGGAGCCGGCGCCCGAGCAGCTGGCCATCGGCGATCTCGTCATCGACGTGGCCGGTCACTCTGTGAAGCGGGACGGGCAGTCGATCGCGCTGACGCCGCTGGAGTTCGACCTGCTGGTGGCGCTGGCCCGCAAGCCGTGGCAGGTGTTCACGCGTGAGGTTCTGCTGGAGCAGGTGTGGGGCTACCGCCACGCGGCGGACACCCGCCTGGTCAACGTCCATGTCCAGCGGCTGCGCTCGAAGGTCGAGAAGGACCCTGAGCGGCCGGAGATCGTGGTGACCGTCCGTGGTGTCGGTTACAAGGCCGGACCGAGCTGACATGTCCCGGGACAGTGCCGCTTCGGCGCCCGGTGAGCCGGGGGTCCGTTCGGGGCGGCCTGTCGGCCGGAAGATGACGGGCTCCCGCTGGGGACGGTTCATGGAGGGCGGGCTGCTGCAGGGCGGAGTCCAGGGCAGCCCGGTCCTTCGGCTGTTCATGCGCTGGGTGCGTCGTCCGCTGCTGCCCGTGATGCGGCTGTGGCGGCGCAACATCCAGCTCAAGATCGTCGTCACGACACTGCTGATGTCGCTCGGAGTCGTGCTGCTGCTCGGCTTCGTGGTGATCGGGCAGGTGCGCAACGGGCTGCTGGACGCCAAGGTGAAGGCGTCGCAGAGCCAGGCCGTGGGCGGGTTCGCGGTCGCCGGACAGAAGGCCGACAGCGCGGCGAGCGCGAGCGGCGCCGACGACAACGCGGGCTCCGACGGCAACCCCGTGCAAAACGTCAGCGGATGGATGAGCGACCTCGTGGAGTCGCTCTCCAGCGGTGGCCAGGGCGCCTTCGACGTCGTGACCCTCAGCACCACGGCCGCGGACAACGAGAACAGGGGGCTCGGACAGCGCGCCTCAGGGTTCGTCGAGCCGACCCTCAGCGTGCCGGAGGACCTGCGCAAGCGCGTCGACGCCGGCACCGGCGTGGCCCAGAGCTACACGCGCATCATCTACACCGACGATCGGGAGACCCAGCCGGCGCTGATCATCGGCAAGCAGGTAAACGACCCGAACGGAGACCCGTATCAGCTCTACTACCTCTTCCCGCTGACGCAGGAGGAGAAGTCGCTGAGCCTGGTCAAGGGGACGCTGGCCACCGCCGGACTGTTCGTCGTGGTGCTGCTCGGGGCCATCGCGTGGCTCGTGGTGCGCCAGGTCGTCACGCCGGTGCGGATGGCGGCCGGCATCGCCGAACGGCTGTCCGCCGGGCGCCTCCAGGAACGTATGAAGGTCACCGGCGAGGACGACATCGCGCGGCTCGGCGAGGCCTTCAACAAGATGGCGCAGAACCTGCAGCTGAAGATCCAGCAGCTGGAGGACCTGTCGCGGATGCAGCGACGGTTCGTGTCCGACGTGTCGCACGAGCTGCGTACGCCGCTGACGACCGTCCGGATGGCGGCGGACGTCATCCATGACGCGCGCGTGGACTTCGATCCGGTGACCGCGCGGTCGGCCGAGCTGCTCGCCGACCAGCTGGACCGGTTCGAGTCGTTGCTCGCGGACCTGCTGGAGATCAGCCGGTTCGACGCGGGCGCGGCGGCCCTGGAGGCCGAGCCGATAGACCTGCGCGAGGTCGTGCGGAAGGTCGTCAGCGGGGCCGAGCCGCTCGCCGAGCGCAAGGGCACGCACATACGTGTCGTCGGCGACCAGCAGCCGGTGGTCGCCGAGGCGGATGCCCGGCGCGTGGAGCGGGTGCTGCGCAATCTCGTCGTCAACGCCGTGGAGCACGGCGAGGGCAAGGACGTGGTGGTCAAGCTCGCCGCGGCGGGCGGCGCGGTCGCGGTCGCGGTGCGCGACTACGGCGTGGGGCTCAAGCCCGGCGAGGCGACCCGGGTGTTCAGCCGCTTCTGGCGGGCCGATCCGGCACGCGCGCGTACCACCGGTGGCACGGGGCTCGGGCTGTCCATCGCGCTGGAGGACGCGCGGCTGCACGGCGGCTGGCTGCAGGCGTGGGGTGAGCCGGGCGGCGGTTCGCAGTTCCGGCTGACGTTGCCGCGGACGGCGGACGAACCGCTGCGGGGGTCGCCGATACCGCTGGAGCCCAAGGACTCCCGGCGAAATCGTGGACTTAATGACGCCGGTCTGCCGCTCGGCGGCAGCGGCAAGCTCGCCACGGTGCCGGTGCAGCAGCCAGGCCGGAATGTGCCTCCTATGCCGCCGCGGGCACCCATCGTGCCGCGAATGGCCGGGGTGTCGCCCACGGCCGACCCGACGGCGCTGCCGGGCAACGGCGCGCGTGTGGTGCCGCGGCCCACCGGGGCAGCGCGACGGCCGGACGACACACCTGCCGCGGGCGGGGAGCTGACGGTGGAGGAACGCGGGCCTGACGGCGGCAAGCCGGAGGAGCTCGGACAAGGGGAGGCATTTCGTGGGCGCTGACCGCGAGAGGCGCGGCGGCCGTGGGCGTCCGGTGCGTGTGGGGGTGTACGTCGGCTGCGGTGCGCTCCTGCTGGTGGGGTGTGCCTCGATGCCCGACAGCGGGGGGCTGAGCGGGGTCGAGTCGACGCCGAGGCAGGACGCGCAGGTCCGGGTGTTCGCGAAGCCACCGCGTGAGAACGCCACGCCCGCGGAGATCGTGCAGGGTTTCCTGGAAGCGCTGACCAGCGATGACCCCGACTACCACACGGCGCGCCAGTATCTGACGGCGAGCGCCTCGAAGACGTGGGATCCGAACCGGTCCACGACTGTGCTCGCGGAGGGACCGAACGCCGAGTCGGTGTCCTCGGGGACCAGGGCGGGCACCGACGACTTCCTGTACCGGTTGAGCGGCAGCAAGGTCGCCATGGTCGACACTCAGCACGCGTACGCGCCGGGCTCCGGCTCGTACAGCAGGACGGTGCATCTCACGCGGCAGAAGAACACCAAGGAGTGGCGCATCGATGGGCTGCCCCAGGGTGTCGTGATGGGCAGGTCCGACTTCCAGCGCAACTACAAGTCGGTCAACAAGTACTACTTCGCTTCGAACGTGTCCTCCGGGACGGGCGGACAGCTGGAGACCGTCGCCGATCCGGTCTACGTGCGCAAACAGGTGGACCCGATGACACAGATGGTCCGCGTGCTCCTCAAGGGCCCCACGCGCTGGCTGGACCGGGCGGTCGGGTCGAGCTTCCCTTCGGGTACGGAGCTGAAGAAGGGCGTCAAGTCGCTGTCGCCCGACGACCGCAACAGGGTCACTGTGCCGCTGAACCAGAAGGCCGACCACGTCGGACAGGGGCAGTGCTCCAAGATGGCGGCCCAACTCCTCTTCACGTTCAAGGATCTGACGCCCACCGGGGTGGACGAGGTGGAGTTGCAGAAGTCGGACGGTTCGCAGCTGTGCGTGCTCACCGAGGACCAGGCCGAGGGCATCGCCTCGAACGGGACCGGGCGTCATGCCGACTACCAGTACTTCATCGACAGCAAGCAGCGGCTCGTGCGGATGCCCAGCAGCGGAAGCGACAAGAAGCCCGAGCCGGTGCCCGGTGCGCTGGGCGAGGGCGACAAGAAGCTGCGGGCGGCCGCGGTGTCGCGGGACGAGAGCAGCGCGGCCGGGGTGTCCACCGACGGCAGTTCGCTGTACGTGGGGTCGCTGGTGTCGGGCGGTTCGCTCGGCGAAGCGGTGCTGCACAGCCAGGGCAGGACGGCGGCCGACCGGCTGACGACGCCCAGCTGGGACGGGCAGGGCGACCTGTGGGTGGCCGATCGCGACCCGAAGAACCCCCGGCTGCTTCTGCTGCAGAAGGGCGCGGGCGATCCGCTGGTGGTTCAGACGCCGAACCTCAACGGGCGCATCGAGGCCGTGCGGGTGGCCGCCGACGGTGTGCGGATCGCGCTGATCGTCGAGAAGGACGGCAAGAGCTCGCTGCAGATCGGGCGCATCGAGCGCGAGACCAAGTCCGGTGAGCCGCCTGCCGTCTCAATCTTCGATCCGCGCTCCGTGGCACCCCAGCTGGAGGAGGTCACGGCCATGTCGTGGGCCGGGGACAGCCGGCTCGTGGTGGTCGGAAGCGAACGGGGCGGCGTCCAGCAGATGCGGTACGTCCAGGTCGACGGGTCCACTCCGGTGGGCACCGCGCCCTCGGCCCTGACGGGCGTGAAGGAGATCGCAGCGTCCGAGGACGAGCGGCTGCCGCTGGTGGCGCACTCGCATGAGGACGGGATAGTGCGGCTGTCGTCCGGAGAGCAGTGGCAGAAGGTGGTCAAGGACGGGACCGCGCCGGTCTATCCCGGATAGGTCCGTGCGTCTGTCCCGGGCGGGCCTGGGCGTCTTTCCGGGGTGGACGTGCGCTTTTTCTCTGCGTGGAGCTGTTCGCTTGCCCGGGTAAGCGTGCTCGTTTCCCTGGGTAAGCCCGCTTGTTCCCGGGGAAGTCTGCTCGTTTTCCCGGTGAGCCTGCCCGTGCGCTACGGCTGTGAGAGTTATCCACAGGTAGTTATCCACAGGGGTGGCCGGTCGGCCCGTGCGTTGGCACAGTGGTGGGCATGCGGGGGTGGTGGCAGGACCTCACCGATCTGGTGCTGCCGGCCGAGTGCGGAGGCTGCGGGAGGCCTCGCACGGTGCTCTGCCCTGAGTGCCGTGTCGCCCTGAGTGGGGCCGTACCGAGTCGGGTGCGACCGGTGCCGGAGCCGGTTGGGCTGCCGGTGGTGTATGCGGCGGCTCCCTACGAGGACGAGGTACGGGCGGCGCTCCTCGCCCACAAGGAACGGGGCGCGCTGGCGCTCGCGGCGCCTCTCGGCGTGGCTCTGGCGGGGTCTGTGCGGGCGGGGCTGGGGCACGTACGACGTCCTGGTCCGGGCGGGCGGCCGATCGCTCCGGAGGGGCGGCTGAGGCTCGGCAAGGGGCAACTGCAGGATGAGGGCGGCCGGCCGGGGTTCGGCGATGGGCAGCCGATGTCGTCGCGGAGCGGACGGGCGTGGCAGGAAGCTGCCGCCGGAGTCGTCCGAAGGCCCGTGCTGCTGGTTCCCGTGCCGTCGTCGCGGCGGGCGGTGCGGGCGCGAGGGCATGATCCGGCGCGGCGGATCGCGCTCGCGGCCGCGGGTGAGCTGCGGCGTACGGGGTTGCCGGCCCGGGTGCTGAGCGTGCTGGTGCAGCGGCGTGCCGTGGCCGACCAGTCGGGGCTCAACTCCCGGCAGCGGCTGGACAATCTCGCGGGTGCCCTGGAGGTGGCCGCCGGGGGTGCCCGGCTGCTGGCGGACGGTGGCCGGATCGTGCTCGTGGACGACCTGATGACGACGGGCGCCTCGTTGACGGAGGCGGCGCGGGCCGTACGGGCCGCGGAGGCAATGGCGGAGGGGGCGGACCTGACAGAAGTGACGCGGCGAATGGTCGGTACGGGTGAAGTCGGCGACACTGGCCGCGAAACGATCTGCGCGGCTGTGGTCGCAGCTGCACCAGACTCTTTCGAAATAAACCGGAACTGACTGAGAACTTGCATCGTTGCAGGTAATGAGAGGGTCAATTCACCTGAACGGAGGTACGCCGCAGTAGAGGGTGACGACATCCGTCCGGGCGAGATATGTTCGGTTGTGAGGCAATGGCGTGGCCGTACCTCGCGAATCCGAATGCTGTCCTGCGGGTTTTCTGCAATCACCCGCGTCGGTGGGGTGTAGATCTTGTCCTTGGGGGAGGAGGAGGTGAAAGTCACCGAGTCCGAGGTTCCGGGACACACCGGAGCCTGGTGCAAAAGGGAGATGCTCCGCCAGTGGAGCGGGGCTATCCGGGAACGGAGTTCTGCGTGGACATCGTCGTCAAGGGCCGCAAGACCGAGGTGCCCGAGCGGTTCCGCAAGCACGTGGCCGAGAAGCTGAAGCTGGAGAAGATCCAGAAGCTCGATGGCAAGGTGATCAGCCTCGACGTCGAGGTGTCCAAGGAGCCCAACCCCCGACAGGCCGACCGTTGCGACCGAGTGGAGATCACGCTCCGCTCCCGCGGTCCGGTGATCCGGGCGGAGGCAGCGGCAAGCGATCCGTATGCAGCACTCGACCTGGCCGCGGACAAACTCGAAGCCCGGCTGCGGAAGCAGCACGACAAGCGCTATACCCGCCGTGGCAACGGCAGGATCTCGGCCGCCGAGGTAGCCGACCACGTCCCGGGTGCCGCGACGCTGAACGGCAACGGCAGCGTCGTCCACGACGAGGAACCCGACAGCGTGCCGACCAAGAAGATCGGCTCCCTCGAGGTCATGGGTGAAGGGCCCCTCGTCGTCCGCGAGAAGACCCACGTGGCCGCACCGATGACGCTCGACCAGGCGCTCTACGAGATGGAGCTGGTCGGGCACGACTTCTATCTGTTCGTCGACTCCGAGACGAAGGAACCGAGTGTCGTCTACCGGCGGCACGCGTACGACTACGGCGTCATCCACCTCAGCACGGACCCGATGGTCGCCCAGGCCGCAGCGGATGCGCCGGGCGGTGCGCTCGGCGGCTGACCCTCCCCGGTGACAGCTGAACCGGTGCCCCTGGAGTGCGCGTGCGCCCCCAGGGGCACCGGTGTGCGACCACTTCGCAACCCGCTCTGTCACCGCACTGTCGTCCGGGCATGAAATCATGGCCGCACCGGCCCCAACCGGTGGGCCGTTGCCTTGGGTTGGCGATGGCACAGAAACACAGGCCACGGCCTTCAGGGGGAGGAACGATGGCGGACAGCTTCGGACCGATGCGTGACGAGGATGCCGACGACGGCGTCGTCGGCATGGGCCCGGACGCGGGCTCTCCACGCAAAGAGCCCATCAGGGTCCTTGTCGTGGACGACCACGCCCTCTTCCGCCGCGGTCTGGAGATCGTGCTCGCGGCCGAGGAGGACATCCAGGTCGTCGGCGAGGCGGGCGACGGGGCGGAGGCGGTCGACAAGGCCGCCGATCTGCTGCCCGACATCGTGCTGATGGACGTACGCATGCCGAAGCGGGGCGGCATCGAGGCGTGCACCTCCATCAAGGAGGTGGCCCCCAGCGCGAAGATCATCATGCTGACGATCAGTGACGAGGAGGCCGACCTCTACGACGCGATCAAGGCGGGCGCGACGGGTTATCTCCTCAAGGAGATCTCCACGGACGAGGTGGCCACGGCCATTCGCGCGGTGGCCGACGGGCAGTCGCAGATCAGTCCCTCGATGGCGTCGAAACTCCTCACCGAGTTCAAGTCGATGATCCAGCGGACGGACGAGCGCCGGCTGGTGCCCGCACCGCGGCTCACCGATCGCGAGCTGGAGGTCCTCAAGCTCGTCGCCACGGGGATGAACAACCGGGATATCGCCAAGGAGTTGTTCATCTCCGAGAACACGGTGAAGAACCATGTGCGCAACATCCTGGAGAAGCTGCAGCTGCACTCCAGGATGGAGGCCGTGGTGTACGCGATGCGGGAGAAGATCCTCGAGATCCGCTAGCCACGTGGCCGACCACCAGCCACGTGGCCGACCTCGCCTGTGGTGCTCGGCCGGCCCGGCCTGTGGCTACGCGAGGGCGCGGGAGAGCTCTCTGGTGAGCGGCTCGCGCAGTTCGGGCGCGTCCACCCGCTCCACCCGTACGTCCGTGCAGTCCACCCAGCTCGCTGCCTCGACCAGGGCCTGGGCCACGGCCGGGACGGCCCTGGCACCGTCCAGGGTGACCTGCTTGGCGACCAGGGTGCGGCCCTCGCGGGCGGGGTCCACGCGGCCGACGAGGTGGCCGCCGGCCAGGACCGGCATCGCGAAGTAGCCGTAGATCCGCTTCGGCTTGGGCGTGTACGCCTCCAGGCGGTGGGTGAAGCCGAAGATCCGCTCCGTGCGGGCCCGTTCCCAGATGAGTGAGTCGAACGGTGACAGCAGGGTCGTACGGTGGCGGCCGCGCGGGGCCGTCTCCAGGGCCGCCGGGTCGGCCCACGCCGACTTTCCCCAGCCCTCCACCGTCACCGGGACCAGGCCCGAGTCCGCGATCACCGCGTCGACCTGCTCGCCCTTGAGGCGGTGGTAGTCGGCGATGTCCGCGCGCGTGCCGACACCGAGGGACTGGCCCGCGAGGCGGACGAGGCGGCGCAGGCACTCCGCGTCGTCCAGCTCGTCGTGGAGCAGCGGGTCGGGGATGGCGCGCTCGGCGAGGTCGTACACCCGCTTCCAGCCGCGGCGTTCCGTGCACACCACCTCGCCGTACATCAGGGCGCGCTCGACGGCGACCTTGGTGCCCGACCAGTCCCACCACTCGCTGGTCTTCTTCGCGCCGCCCAACTCCGTGGCTGTGAGGGGGCCTTCGGCGCGGAGCTGTTTGATGACCTGGTCGTAGGTGCCGTCCGGCAACGCGTGGTTCCAGTGCGGGCGGGCTCTGTAGGCGCGGCGGCGGAAGGCGAAGTGGGGCCACTCCTCGACGGGGAGGATGCAGGCGGCGTGGGACCAGTACTCGAAGGCGTGCGGTGCGCCGTGCGAGCCCGGCGTCCAGTAGGCGTTGTCGACCGTTTTGCGGCCCACCGCGCCCAGGCGGGCGTACGGGATGAGTTCGTGGGAGCGGGCGAGGACGGAGATGGTGTCGAGTTGGACCGCGCCCAGGTGTCGCAGGACTCCGCGGACGCCCGCCCTGCGGTCCGGGGCGCCCAGGAAGCCCTGGGCCCGGAGAGCGATGCGGCGGGCTTCGTCGGTGGAGAGTTCGGCGGTGGGACGCGGGAGACTCGTCATGCCCACACGGTAGGCGGTGCCACTGACAACGGGGGCCGGCCTGGGGTTTGGGGGCCAGACCAGGGGTGGCCGGCCGGTTCGTGTGTGGCCGGCGCGGGTGTCGCCCAGGGGTTTTTCGCCCCTTCCGCCCCTACTCTCCCCCGAGCCCTCGGCTTCGCTCGAGCAGGGGCCCATCGTCCCTGGGGGCTGCCGCCCCCGGACCCCCGCTTCGGCCTTGACGGCCTCGTCCTCGAACGCCGGACGGGCTAAAAGATCAAGCGCCGACCGGGAATGCTCGGGTTCAGGTGCCGGACGGGCCGGCGGGTGCCGGGAGGTACGGGGCCGTCGACGGGATGCCCAGGTCCGAGGGGAGCAAGGAGCCCACCCAGCAGTCTCGGCGTACTCCCTTGTTGTTGATGGCGGAGCGGAGGGTGCCCTCTACGGTGAAGCCGGCTCGTTCGGCCACTGCTCGGGAGCCGGTGTTGCCGACCTCGGCGCGCCATTCGACGCGGTCGATGGACAGATCCGTGAAGGCCCAGCGGGAGGCGGCGGTGGCGGCTTCGGTGATGTAGCCGTTGCCGCGGTGTTCCTTCGCCGTCCAGAAGCCGATCTCGCCGACGCCAAGGGAGCGCATGGTGATGGCGAGCATGCCCACCAACTCCCCGGAGGGGAGGAAGACGCCGAAGGTGAACATGGAGCCGTCCGACCAGCCGTCGGGCACCATCTGGTCCGTGAAGCTCACCGCGTGCTCGCGCAGATAGGGCGACGGGATCGTGGTCCAGCGCTGGATGTCGGGGTCCTGGACGGCGTCGTACACGGTGTCCGTATCGTGCGGGCCCACGGTGCGCAGGACGAGACGGTCGGTGGTCAGGGTGACGGGGTCCATCGGCCGATTCTGCTCGGGCAACCGGAAGGACGCCATTCCTTTGCTGTGAGTGAGTGGGTCGTCACTTTTCGCAGCGAGAACGCGGCACCTTCAGCAACCCCTGTCCGTTGTCCTAGTGGCTGTCACTGGCAGACCTCCCGGCGCGGTGTGGTCCTCGCTTACGATGGCCGTTGCTCAAGCTGTGATTTGTAACTGTCATTGAAACCGACCGTCCCAGGCCCGACCGGCAAGGAGACATACCCCCGTGTCCGTCCTCTCGAAGATCATGCGTGCAGGCGAAGGCAAGATCCTGCGCAAGCTGCACCGCATCGCGGACCAGGTCAACTCCATCGAAGAGGACTTCGTCGACCTCTCCGACGCCGAGCTGCGGGCCCTCACCGATGAGTACAAGCAGCGGTACGCCGACGGCGAAAGCCTCGACGACCTGCTGCCCGAGGCGTTCGCGACCGTCCGTGAGGCGGCCAAGCGCGTGCTGGGCCAGCGTCACTACGACGTACAGATGATGGGCGGCGCCGCCCTCCACCTCGGCTATGTCGCCGAGATGAAGACCGGTGAGGGCAAGACGCTCGTCGGCACCCTGCCCGCTTATCTGAACGCCCTCTCCGGAGACGGCGTTCACCTCATCACGGTCAACGACTATCTGGCCGAGCGCGACTCCGAAATGATGGGCCGCGTCCACAAGTTCCTCGGGCTGACCGTCGGCTGCATCCTCGCCAACATGACGCCGGCCCAGCGCCGCGAGCAGTACGCGTGCGACATCACGTACGGCACGAACAACGAGTTCGGCTTCGACTACCTGCGCGACAACATGGCGTGGTCGCAGGACGAACTGGTGCAGCGCGGCCACAACTACGCGATCGTCGACGAGGTCGACTCCATCCTCGTCGACGAGGCCCGTACGCCGCTGATCATCTCCGGCCCGGCCGACCAGGCCACCAAGTGGTACGGCGACTTCGCCAAGCTGGTCACCCGCTTGAAGAAGGGCGAGGCCGGCAACCAGCTCAAGGGCATCGAGGAGACCGGGGACTACGAGGTCGACGAGAAGAAGCGCACCGTCGCCATCCACGAGCCCGGCGTCTCCAAGGTCGAGGACTGGCTGGGCATCGACAACCTCTACGAGTCGGTGAACACGCCGCTCGTCGGGTACCTGAACAACGCCATCAAGGCCAAGGAACTCTTCAAGAAGGACAAGGACTACGTCGTCATCGACGGCGAAGTCATGATCGTCGACGAGCACACCGGCCGTATCCTCGCCGGCCGCCGCTACAACGAGGGCATGCACCAGGCGATCGAGGCGAAGGAAGGGGTGGACATCAAGGACGAGAACCAGACCCTCGCCACGATCACCCTGCAGAACTTCTTCCGCCTCTACGGCAAGCTCTCCGGCATGACCGGTACGGCCATGACCGAGGCCGCCGAGTTCCACCAGATCTACAAGCTCGGTGTCGTCCCGATCCCGACCAACATGCCGATGGTCCGCAAGGACCAGTCGGACCTGATCTACCGCACCGAGGTGGCCAAGTTCGACGCGGTGGTCGACGACATCGCCGAGAAGCACGAGAAGGGCCAGCCGATCCTCGTCGGTACGACGTCGGTCGAGAAGTCCGAGTACCTCTCGCAGCAGCTCTCCAAGCGCGGGATTCAGCACGAAGTGCTGAACGCCAAGCAGCACGACCGGGAGGCGACGATCGTCGCCCAGGCCGGCCGCAAGGGCGCTGTGACCGTGGCCACGAACATGGCCGGTCGTGGTACGGACATCAAGCTCGGCGGCAACCCCGACGACCTCGCCGAGGCGGAGCTGCGCCAGCGCGGCCTCGACCCCGAGGAGCACATCGAGGAGTGGGCCGCCGCGCTGCCCGCCGCCCTGGAGAGGGCCGAAAAGGCGGTGAAGGCGGAGTTCGAGGAGGTCAAGGAGCTCGGCGGGCTCTACGTCCTCGGCACCGAGCGGCACGAGTCGCGTCGAATCGACAACCAGCTGCGTGGTCGTTCCGGCCGGCAGGGCGACCCGGGCGAGTCCCGCTTCTATCTGTCGCTGGGTGACGACCTGATGCGACTGTTCAAGGCGCAGATGGTCGAGCGCGTCATGTCGATGGCGAACGTTCCCGACGATGTGCCGATCGAGAACAAGATGGTCACGCGCGCGATCGCGTCCGCGCAGTCGCAGGTCGAGCAGCAGAACTTCGAGACGCGCAAGAACGTCCTGAAGTACGACGAGGTCCTCAACCGGCAGCGCGAGGTCATCTACGGCGAGCGCCGCCGCGTCCTGGAGGGTGAGGACCTGCAGGAGCAGATCCACCACTTCATGGACGACACGATCGATGCGTACATCGGGGCCGAGACCGCCGAAGGCTTCGCCGAGGAGTGGGACCTGGACCGGCTGTGGGGCGCCTTCAAGCAGCTCTACCCGGTGAAGGTCACCGTCGACGAGCTGGAGGAGGCGGCCGGTGACCGTGCCGGTCTGACCGCCGAGTTCATCTCCGAGTCCATCAAGGACGACATCCACGAGCAGTACGAGGCCCGCGAGGCGCAGCTCGGCTCCGAGATCATGCGTGAGCTGGAGCGCCGGGTCGTGCTGTCGGTCCTGGACCGCAAGTGGCGTGAGCACCTCTACGAGATGGACTACCTCCAGGAGGGCATCGGCCTGCGCGCCATGGCGCAGAAGGACCCGCTGGTCGAGTACCAGCGTGAGGGCTTCGACATGTTCTCCGCCATGATGGACGGCATCAAGGAGGAGTCCGTCGGCTACCTGTTCAACCTGGAGGTCCAGGTCGAGCAGCAGGTCGAGGAGGTTCCGGTCGAGGCCTCCGTGCCTTCCCTCGACAAGGAGGACGTCGTCCCCGCGGGTGCGCGTCCGGAGATCCGTGCCAAGGGCCTCGACGCCCCGCGGCGCCCCGACCGGCTGCACTTCTCCGCGCCGAAGGTGGACGGCGAGGGTGGCATCGTCGAGGGCGACTTCGTCGATGACAACGGCGACGAGCCCGTGCGCTCCGAGGCGGACGGCCTCACGCGCGCGGAGCGCCGCAAGCAGCAGAAGGGCACGCGTCGGCGCAAGAAGTGACGGTCGCTGCGCGGCGGGCGGTAGCCCCGCCGCCGGGCGGCGCCGCTCGCGGATGCTTGTGAGGGGCGGGCACCTTGGGTGCCCGGCCCTTTGCGTTGCCTGGAGGAGGGCCGACCGTGGCGGGTCGGCTCAGTCGTCGTCCGCGCGGGGCATGCGCGGGCCGCCCAGCTCCACCGCCGTGCAGCGCCAGCGGAGATCGGGGCCCTGTTCCAGGCGGAACGCCATGGCGCGCAGCTGTTCGCCTGCGCCGATGCGGGCGAAGGCCTCGATCGCGCCCGGGCGCGGTACGTAGTAGCCGATGTCGCGGACGACCGGGCGGGTGCCGCGGGCGCGCAGGGGGCCGCGCTCGGCGAGCCAGGCCAGTTCGTCGTAGGCGCGGCCCGCGGTGTGACGCAGCATGCAGTGGACGGGACGCTGACCGCTCAGTACGGCGAGCAGCCGGTCGGCGAAGAGGTCGGTGGGACGGGGTTGGGGAGCGGGCCTGCGCGGGCCGTCGGCGGGGGCGGTGAGGGGCGCGGCTCCGCCGCTCGGGGACGGCGAGGGCGGGGTGGCGCCTGGTGCCCGGGTGTCGCCCTGTGCCGGGCGCAGGGGGCCGCGGGTGGGTGTGGCCAGAAGGGTGCTAGCGGGTAGTGCCCCCGACGGGCGTTGTCCACTCGGCGCCGCCGGAGGGCGACCTCCACGCGGCGCCGTCGGCGGTCGGCCCCGAGTCGGCGCTCTATGGGGGAGTGTGCCGGTCGATAGGGTCGGCGGACGGCTGCCCGTCGGTGCCTCCGGGAACGCGCCTGCGCCGGGTGTGGTCGGTTGTGACGCGCCTGTGCCGGGTGGGGTCGGTCGTGACGCGCCCGCGCCCGGTGAGGTCGGCCGGGGTGCGCCCGCGCCGGGCGGCGTGGACGGTGGGCTGCCATCCGGGCTCGTGAGGGGTGCTCCCGCTCCCGGGGTGCGGGGCGGTGTGCTGCCCGGGCGGCGGGTGTCCTGGCGGCCGGGTGGACGGGTGCCCGGGTGGCGCCTCGTCCTGGTCATCACCTTGTTCATGCGTCGTCCCCGCTCGCTGGGCCCGGTTCATACCGGGCGGTAACTTTTGCGTTGGGGATCTTGTACGAGGCGGGAGAGAGCCTCCGCAAGGACGCCGGACGCGCGCCGGAGCGGGCGGAAAGTTCACCTATCACGGTGGCGGGACGATGCTCGGGCCTTGGTGGGGGCGGGGCGTACCGGGTGAATCCGTGGCCTGGGGTGGACGCCCCGGAGGGTGCGGTCGGGGGCTCGAAAGGGGACGCCCGCACGTATCCTGAAGGCCCTCCCGGGAGGCGCGGGACCGCCCTCCTCGGAGCCCTCCGACTGCGAAAATCGGAGCCCTCCGACTACGAAAGTGGCCAGCCATGCGCGTCTACGTCCCCCTGACCCTCTCCGGTCTCGCCGAGGCGTACAAGACGGGAGAGCTGGAGGCGGGGCCTTTCGCCGCGTACGCCGTCACGCCCGCGTTGCGTGAGTGGTACCTCTCCGACGACATCGAGGAACTCGAGTACGCGGCGCTCAGCCGCGCCGCGCTGGCCTCGCTGCGGCTGCTCGCGGTCGACCCCGGGGCCGTACGGCGGCGGGTCGTCGTCGCGGTCGACGTCCCGGACCGGGTCGCGGTCGCCGATCCCGACCGGGGGCTCGACCCCACGGCGCTCGGTGAGGTCCGGGTCTCCCAGGCCGTGCCCCTGGCCAAGGCGGCCGCCGTGCACGTCGACTCGGCAGACGCCGAGACGGATGTCGCCGCCGCGGCGGGGGCGCTGGGCGCGGCGGACGTCGGCGACGACGACGCCCAGTTCGTCGTCGACGGGGCCGAGGACCACGAACTGCTGTGGTTCGCCACGCAGGAGATTCCCAACCTGGTGGGGCTGGGGGACTGACGCCGGCCTGCCGGCTCCCGGTATCCACGGTCCCAAGCGCCCCCAGGTGCCTTCGCGTGCCTGCGGGTGGCGGGGGCCGTTGTCAGTGACGGCGGGTACGTTCTTGTCATGGGGATGAACGGAGCTGCGCACATTGTGTGGGACTGGAACGGCACGCTGTTCCACGACAATGACGCGATCATCGGGGCGACGAACGCGGCGTTCGCCGAGCTGGGGCTCGAGCCGATCACGCTGGAGCGGTACAGGGCGTTGTACTGCGTGCCGGTGCCGAAGTTCTACGAGCGGCTGATAGGACGGCTGCCGACGGATGCCGAGTGGCAGGTCATGGACGAGACCTTCCACCGCTACTACGCGGAGCACCGGACGGCGTGCGAGCTCACCGAAGGCGTGCCCGCGCTGCTCGCCGAGTGGGGGTCGGCGGGGCGCAGCCAGTCGATCCTGAGCATGTACGGGCACGACGAACTGGTCCCGCTGGTGCGGGGGTTCGGGATCGAGCCGCACTTCATACGTGTCGACGGGCGGACGGGGCCTTCCGGCGGCAGCAAGGCCGAGCACATGGTGCGGCACGTGGGTGCGCTCGCCGGGGTGGAGCCGTCCCGCGTCGTGGTGATCGGCGATGCGGCCGACGACGCGGTCGCCGCGCGGCACGTGGGGGCGCGGGCGGTCCTCTACACCGGGGGTTCCCACAGTCGCGCAAGCCTGGAGGAGGTGGGCGTGCCCGTGGTGGACAGCCTGGCGGAGGCGGTCGACGAGGCCGAGCGGCTGGCGGCCTGACCCGGGGCAGGGCCGGACAGCACCGACAGCACCGTGGACGCCTCGTCGGTCTCTCCCCCCGGGTGGATTCGCCCCCCAGGCGGAGGCGCGACGGCAGCCCTCGTCGGTGGGGCAGCCGCCGCTCCCGGGGTTCGGCTCAGCGTGGCCCACGGCGGTTCGACTCAGTAGGGCCCACAGCGGTTCGGCTCAGCAGGGCCTCGGGCGGGTCAGGTCACCGGGGCCTTCGCGCGCAGCACCGTCAGGAACTCCCGCATCCAGCTGGAGTGGTCGGGCCAGGCGCGGGAGGAGACCAGCATGCCGTCGACCACGGCCTCCGCGTCGTGGAAGGTCGCGCCGGCCGCCTGCATGTCGAGTTCCAGGGCGGGGTACGCCGTCACGCGGCGACCGCGCAGGGCGTCGACGGCTGCCGTCAGGAGGGGGCCGTGGCAGATCTGGGCCACCGGCTTGTCGGTGTCGAAGAATGACTTGAGGATCTTGCGGAGTTCGGGGTCGTTGCGGAGGTACTCCGGGGCCCGGCCGCCGGGGATGACGAGGGCGACGTACTGGCCGGGGTCCACCTCCGCGAACGAGAGGTCTGCGGGCCAGGTGTAGCCCGGCTTCTCCGTGTAGGTGTCGAAGCCCGGTTCGAAATCGTGGACGACGAATTGGAGCTGCTTGCGGGTGGGGGCCGCGATGTGGACTTCGTAGCCTTCCTCGCGCAGGCGCTGGTAGGGGTACAGGACCTCCAGTGACTCCGCCGCGTCGCCGGTCACTATCAGGATCTTCGCTGTCATGTCTGTGCCGCTCCCCTCAGCCTTGCCTGAGCCTTGCGTCAGCCATGCCTCAATTGTGCTGCGGTCTTCGTTGGGCGTCCTGGTCAACTTGCCTCGGGTGAGGAGCCTTGCCAAGGGGGTGTGCCGTCTTTCGGGCACCCGGCGTCGGGGCTGAGCTCGGGGTGGGTCGAGCGGCACGGCGCTGACAGGGTGCCGCTCTCTTTGGGACACGCGCCGCCTCTGACGGCACGCCTGCCCGCAGCCATGACGGAAGGGTCGGACGCCTATGACGGAAGGGTGGGACGCCGTCCGCTTGCGGCGCGCACGCCCGCAGCCGCCACTGCCACGTACGGGATCCCCGTCCCTTTCGTCCCTGTGCATACTGTCAAAGTTCCACCCCCGGTTTTGTACACATACGGCTCATGACGGCCACCGGGTAGGGGGCGATAGCCTTGTGGCGTGATCAGCGCGATATCTCGCGGGGGCATCGTCGCCTCTGCCCTGCGCCCGGAGAGCACGGACGACATCCGTGACCGGGCGGCGGTCGCTGATCTTCGCGGGCGGGCAGGGGCGGCGGAAAGCGCACTCCGGACGCCGATGACACCCCCGGAACGGACGTCGCCGAGAGCAGCGTCACAGTCTCCAGGGGCGCCGAAAATGGCCGATAACCCCCCGCTCATCTCACCTTGCGGCATAGCGTCGGAGCAGACCGGACACCCCGCGTCACGGCGTTACGTCGAAAGAGAAGAGACCGTACTTCCTTCAACGTCACGCAACGGCGCGCGACAGGAGCCAGAGGACAATGCAGACCAAGCTGGACGAAGCCAAGGCCGAGCTGCTCGAACGGGCCGCCCGGGTAGCTGAGAACAGCCCGGTCGGGGGGCACCTACCGACTGGGACGACGCGCGAGGGCACCCCTGACAAGGACACCGTGCTCGCGTTCCTCCAGCGCTACTACCTGCACACCGCCCCGGAGGACCTCACCGACCGCGACCCGGTCGACATCTTCGGAGCCGCCTTCTCGCACTACCGACTGGCCGAGAACCGCCCGCAGGGCACGGCCAACGTGCGGGTCCACACCCCGACCGTCGACGAGAACGGCTGGACCTGCAGCCACTCCGTCGTCGAGGTGGTCACCGACGACATGCCCTTCCTCGTCGACTCGGTCACCAACGAGCTCTCCCGCCAGAACCGTGGCATTCACGTCGTCATTCACCCGCAGTTCGTCGTACGGCGTGATCTGACCGGCAAGCTCATCGAGGTGCTGCCCGGCCGGCCCACCGCCGAGGAGCTTCCGCACGACGCCCACATCGAGTCCTGGATCCACGTCGAGGTCGACCGCGAGACCGACCGCGCCGATCTGAAGCAGATCACCGCGGACCTGCTGCGCGTCCTGTCCGACGCCCGTGAGGCCGTCGAGGACTGGGAGAAGATGCGTGACTCGGCGCTGCGCATCGCGGAGGAGCTGCCCAAGGAGCCGACCGCCGACGACCTGCGTGACCAGGAGGTGGAGGAGGCCCGTGAGCTGCTGCGCTGGCTCTCGGACGACCACTTCACGTTCCTGGGATACCGGGAGTACGAGCTGCGCGACGACGACTCGCTCGCGGCCGTACCCGGCACCGGACTCGGCATCCTGCGCTCCGACCCGCACCACGCCGGCGAGGACAGCCACCCCGTCAGCCCGTCCTTCGAGCGGCTGCCCGCCGACGCCCGCGCCAAGGCCCGCGAGCACAAGCTGCTGGTGCTGACCAAGGCGAACAGCCGGGCGACCGTGCACCGGCCGTCGTACCTCGACTACGTCGGCGTCAAGAAGTTCGACGAGCACGGGAACGTCATCGGGGAGCGCCGCTTCCTCGGGCTCTTCTCGTCCGCCGCGTACACCGAGTCCGTGCGCCGTGTGCCCGTCATCCGCCGCAAGGTGGAGGAAGTCCTCAAGGGCGCCGGGTTCTCGCCCAACAGCCACGACGGGCGCGACCTGCTCCAGATCCTGGAGACCTACCCGCGCGACGAGCTCTTCCAGACGCCGGTCGACGAGCTGCGCTCGATCGTCACGTCCGTCCTGTACCTGCAGGAGCGGCGGCGGCTGCGGCTCTACCTGCGCCAGGACGAGTACGGGCGCTACTACTCCGCCCTCGTCTATCTCCCGCGCGACCGCTACACCACCGGCGTACGCCTGCGGATCATCGACATCCTCAAGGAAGAGCTGAACGGCACCAGCGTCGACTTCACGGCCTGGAACACCGAGTCGATCCTGTCCCGGCTGCACTTCGTGGTCCGGGTCCCGCCGGGCACCGAGCTGCCGCAGCTGTCCGACGTCGACAAGGACCGCATCGAGGCGCGGCTCGTCGAGGCCGCCCGCTCCTGGGCCGACGGCTTCGGGGAGGCGCTGACCGCCGAGTTCGGTGAGGAGCGCGCCGCCGAGCTGCTGCGCCGCTACGGCAACGCCTTCCCCGAGGGCTACAAGGCGGACCACAACCCGCGTGCCGCCGTCGCCGACCTGGTCCACCTGGAAGCGCTCACCCGTGACAAGAGCAAGGACTTCGCGCTCAGCCTGTACGAGCCGGTGGGCGCGGCGCCCGGCGAGCGCCGTTTCAAGATCTACCGCACCGGCGAGCAGGTCTCGCTCTCCGCGGTGCTGCCCGCCCTCAACCGCATGGGCGTCGAGGTCACCGACGAGCGCCCGTACGAACTGCGCTGCTCGGACCGTACGACCGCCTGGATCTACGACTTCGGGCTGCGCCTGCCCAAGTCCCTGATCGGCAACGGCGACTCCCTCGGAGACGACGGCCGCGAGCGGTTCCAGGACGCCTTCTCCGCCACCTGGACCGGGCAGGCCGAGAACGACGGCTTCAACGCCCTCGTCCTGAGCGCCGGGCTGACCTGGCGGCAGGCGATGGTGCTGCGCGCGTACGCGAAGTACCTGCGCCAGGCCGGTTCCACCTTCAGCCAGGACTACATGGAGGACACCCTCCGCAACAACGTCCACACCACCCGGCTGCTGGTGTCGCTCTTCGAGGCGCGGATGTCGCCGGACCGCCAGCGCGCCGGTGTCGAGCTGACCGACGCGCTGATGGAGGAGCTGGACGCCGCGCTCGACCAGGTCGCGTCGCTGGACGAGGACCGGATCCTGCGGTCCTTCCTCAACCTCATCAAGGCGACCCTGCGCACGAACTTCTTCCAGGAGGCGCTGGGTGCCAAGTGGCACGAATACGTCTCCATGAAGTTCGACCCGACGGCCATCCCGGACCTTCCGGCGCCGCGACCGGCGTACGAGATCTGGGTGTACTCGCCGCGGGTCGAGGGCGTGCACCTGCGCTTCGGCAAGGTCGCGCG
This sequence comes from Streptomyces sp. R41, assembly GCF_041053055.1. NCBI lineage: Bacteria > Bacillati > Actinomycetota > Actinomycetes > Kitasatosporales > Streptomycetaceae > Streptomyces > Streptomyces sp. R41. The sequence continues at coordinate 4,351,680 of NZ_CP163443.1, read as the reverse complement.
AGGCGGCCTGCGCTGGTCCGACCGGAAGGAGGACTTCCGTACGGAGATCCTCGGCCTGGTCAAGGCGCAGATGGTCAAGAACACCGTCATCGTGCCGGTCGGCGCGAAGGGCGGCTTCGTCGCCAAGCAGCTGCCCGACCCGTCCGTGGACCGCGACGCCTGGATGGCCGAGGGCATCCGCAGCTACAAGACCTTCATCTCCGCGCTGCTCGACATCACCGACAACATGGTGGCCGGTGAGGTCGTGCCGCCCGCGGACGTGGTCCGGCACGACGAGGACGACACGTATCTCGTGGTCGCCGCCGACAAGGGCACCGCGACGTTCTCCGACATCGCCAACGAGGTCGCGGAGAGCTACAACTTCTGGCTCGGCGACGCCTTCGCCTCGGGCGGAAGCGCCGGTTACGACCACAAGAAGATGGGCATCACCGCCCGCGGTGCCTGGGAGTCCGTGAAGCGGCACTTCCGGGAGCTGGGCGTCAACACCCAGACGCAGGACTTCACCGTGGTCGGCGTCGGTGACATGTCCGGTGACGTGTTCGGCAACGGCATGCTGCTGTCCGAGCACATCCGCCTGGTCGCCGCCTTCGACCACCGGCACATCTTCATCGACCCGACCCCGGACGCGGAGACCTCGTACGCCGAGCGCCGCCGCCTCTTCGCGCTGCCGCGCTCCTCGTGGGCGGACTACAACAGCGAGCTGATCTCGGCCGGCGGCGGTGTGTTCCCGCGTACCGCCAAGGCCATCTCGATCAACGCGCACATCCGCGAGGCCCTCGGCATCGAGGCCGGCATCGCCAAGATGACCCCGGCCGACCTGATGAAGGCGATCCTCAAGGCGCCGGTCGACCTGCTGTGGAACGGCGGCATCGGTACGTACGTGAAGTCGTCCGCCGAGTCGCACGCGGACGTCGGCGACAAGGCCAACGACGCGATCCGCGTCGACGGTGCCGACCTTCGCGTCAAGGTCGTCGGCGAGGGCGGCAACCTGGGTCTGACCCAGCTCGGCCGGATCGAGTTCGCCCAGCACGGCGGCAAGATCAACACCGACGCCATCGACAACAGCGCGGGCGTGGACACCTCCGACCACGAGGTGAACATCAAGATCCTGCTCAACGCGGTGGTGGCCAACGGCGATCTGACCGTCAAGCAGCGCAACAAGCTGCTCGCCGAGATGACCGACGAGGTCGGCGCCCTGGTCCTGCGCAACAACTACGCGCAGAACGTGGCGATCGCCAACGCGCTGGCCCAGTCCGGGAGCATGCTCCACGCCCAGCAGCGGTTCATCCGCCACCTGGTGCGCGAGGGTCACCTCGACCGTGCCCTCGAGTTCATGCCCACCGAGCGGCAGATCCGCGAGCGGCTCAACAGCGGGCAGGGCCTGACCGGTCCGGAGACGGCCGTCCTCCTCGCGTACACGAAGATCACGGTCTCCGACGAGCTGCTCTCCACCTCGCTGCCCGACGACCCGCACCTGCAGAGCCTGCTCTTCGCGTACTTCCCGACGGCGCTGCGCGAGAAGTTCCGCGAGCAGATCGAAGCGCACGCGCTGCGCCGCGAGATCGTGACGACCGTCCTGGTCAACGACACGGTCAACACGGGCGGTACGAGCTTCCTGCACCGTCTGCGCGAGGAGACCGGTGCCTCGCTGGAGGAGATCGTCCGGGCGCAGACCGCTGCCCGCGCGATCTTCGAGTCGAGCAAGGTGTGGGACGCCGTGGAGGCGCTCGACAATGTCGTCGCCGCCGATGTCCAGACCCGGATCCGGCTGCACTCGCGCCGGCTCGTCGAGCGCGGCACGCGCTGGCTGCTCAACAACCGGCCGCAGCCGCTGCAGCTCGCCGAGACGATCGGCTTCTTCAGCGACGGTGTCGAGCAGGTCTGGTCCGAGCTGCCCAAGCTGCTGCGCGGCGCGGACCTGGAGTGGTACCAGCAGATCTACGACGAGCTGTCGGGCGCCGGCGTCCCGGACGAACTCGCCACCCGCGTGGCCGGGTTCTCCTCCGCCTTCCCGACGCTGGACATCGTCGCGGTGGCCGACCGCATGGGCAAGGACCCGATGGCCGTCGCCGAGGTCTACTACGACCTCGCCGACCGACTCGGCATCACTCAGCTCATGGACCGCATCATCGAGCTCCCGCGCGCCGACCGCTGGCAGTCCATGGCCCGCGCGTCGATCCGCGAGGACCTGTACGCGGCCCACGCGGCACTCACCGCCGACGTCCTGGCGGTGGGCAACGGCACCTCGACTCCCGAGCAGCGCTTCAAGGCCTGGGAGGAGAAGAACGCGGCGATCCTCGGACGGGCCCGCACGACTCTGGAGGAGATCCGGGGCTCGGACTCGTTCGACCTCGCGAACCTGTCGGTGGCGATGCGGACGATGCGGACGCTTCTGCGGACGCATTCGTAGTCCGTACGGGCGATGTCGTGCGGACGGCGATGCAGTCCGCCCGCGACGCGTACGTCGAGGGGGCGCCCCCGGTCCTGATGGCCGGGGGCGCCCCCCTTTTTTCTTGTCGATCTCTGGGGGAAACCGAACCTGAAATTTACCTATTGCTGATAAAAGGGACAATTGTGACTGTGAACCTCTCTGAGGGGCGGGCCCGTGTGGGCCGTCAGGCCCCCGCGCCGACCCTCGTCCCGCCCGTCGCCAGTCCCCGTCCCGGAGTCTTCGCGCGGACGCGGCGGATAGCTCTCGAGGTGGCCAAGTTCGGGGTCGTCGGCGGTAGCGGAGTCGCGGTCAACATGCTGCTCTTCAACCTCCTGCTGCACGGCCTGAAGTGGGCCCCGATGGCCGCCACGGTGATCGCCAGCTGCCTCGCCATGGGGACCAACTACCTGGGCTTCCGTTTCTTCGCGTACCGCGACCGGGCCTCGCGCACCAGGCGGCAGATCGTCCTCTTCTTCGCGTTCAGCGGGCTCGGCGTCCTCATGGAGAGCGGACTCTTCTACGTCGGCTATCACGGACTGGGCATGAGCAGCCCGCTCGGCTCGAACATCGCCAAGGTGCTGTCGATCGTGCTGGCCTCGGCCTTCCGCTTCCTCGTGTATCGGACGTGGGTGTTCCAACACACCAAGCACGGTCGGTAACACGGCACAGCGAGGAGGTATGTCTAGGATTAATAGGATGAATGTGGATCAGCGCCGCGCGCCCGTCGTATCCGAGGCCGTCCCCGCCGTGTCCGTGGTCGTCATCGTCTACAACGACGCCGACCGGCTGCCCACGGCCGTGCGCTCCGCCCTCGACCAGACGCTGCGGAGTGTCGAGGTCGTCGTCGTCGACGACCGGAGCACGGACGGTTCGTACGAGGTGGCGCGACGGCTGGCCGCCGAGCACCCCGACCGCGTACGCGCCTTCCAGCTGCCCGAGAACAGCGGTGGCTGTGGAGCTCCCCGCAACCACGGAATCGGCCGAGCCCGCGGCGAGTACGTCCTCTTCCTCGACAGCGACGACGTACTCGAGCGCAACGCCTGCCGCAACATGCTGGAGGCCGCCGAGAGCACCGGCGCCGACCTCGTCTCCGGCCTGTGCGTCCGGGTGCACGTCGACTCGCGCACGGGCAAGGAGGTCAAGTGGTATCCCTGGCTGTACGAGCGCACCCGCACCCTGGAGTCGATCTCCGAACTGCCGGACCTGCTGGTCTTCGACACGCTGTCCACGAACAAGTGCTACCGCCGGCGGTTCCTGCTCGATCAGGGACTGGAATTCCCTGTCGGCATCCACTACGAGGATCTGCTCTTCTCCGCCCAGGCGTATGTGGCCGCCCGCCGCATCACCCTCATCCCGAACCGGGTGTACGACTGGCGGATCGTGGAAAAGGCCGCCGCGAAGTCCATCAGCAACCGCCGCGACGAGATCGCCAACTTCACGCACCGGATGGAGATCCACCGCCGGGTCGACCAGCTCCTCGCGGACAACGGCCTGTTGGAGCTGAAGTTCGCCAAGGACGTCAAGTGGCTCAAGCACGACCTCGTGCTGCATCTGCGGGAGCTGCCGTTCCGGGACGCTTGCTACCGGCAGGAGTTCGCCGCGATCGCTCGCGAGTACCTGGAGTCCATCGACCGCGCCGCCTTCGACGAGACCGAGCCCATCCACGCCATCTGCGCCTATCTGCTGCAGAAGGGCGACTGGGACAACCTCCTGCCCGCCGTGGACACGCTCACCAACCGGGACAAGATCTCCTCACCGCTCGTCGAGCGCGACGGGCGCGTGTACTGGTGCGCCGAGCACCTCGACGAGGACCACGCCTTCGGCCGCCACGTCCTGGACGTCACCGAGCTCGGCCACCACACCAAGCCGGTCGAGAAGATGTTCCTGCGCAACGCGCTGACCTCCTATGAGGAGTCCCAAGGCAAGGTGCGGCTGGCCGGGCGGATCACCAACCCGCTGGGCGTCGTGCCGCCCGGCGCCCGGCTCGCCGGGGAGCTGGAGTTCTACGCCCGCCGCCCGGGTGTGCGCTTCCAGACCTTCCGCTTCCCCGTGGCGAGTGTGCGGCACGAGGGCGAGGCCCTCACCTGGGAGGCCTCGGCGGACCTCGCGGCGGTCAGGCCGCTGGGCATCGTGGACGCCGTGTGGGACGTACGACTCCACCTCGACGTCGACGACGTACGCACCACCACCCGGCTCACCGCCTCCGAGCCCGACCTGGCCGGCGGCCAGCTGCCCGTCCGGCCCCGCCTCACCCGGCTGGTCGCCGACCGCATCGAACCGATGGTCTCCTCACGCGGCCACCTCGCCTTCCGGCTCGTCCCCGACAAGAAGGCGAACGAACTCGTCCAGCGGGGTGTGCACGGCCGGGCCGCCACGCTCGCCAAGTCCGGCTACCGCAAGGCCAGGGCGCTGCGCAAGCAACTCACCTCAGGCGACACCAAACTCCGGCTGTACCACGAGGTGTTCAGCCGACTGCCGGTCAAGAAGGGCCTGGTCGTCTTCGAGAGCCACCTGGGCCGGCAGTACAGCGACAGCCCCAAGGCGATCTACGAGGAGATGCGCCGCCAGGGCCTGGAGTTCGAGGCGGTGTGGGCCTACGCGAACAGCCCCAAGGGATTCCCGGCCGACGCCGCCCTCGTACGCCGCTGGTCACTGCCGTATCTCAAGGCTCTCGCGCAGGCCGAGTTCTGGGTCGACAACCAGAGCTATCCGCTGAAGCTCGCCAAGCGGCGGGAGACGACGTACATCCAGACCTGGCACGGCTCCGCGCTCAAGCGGATGGGCTTCGACGAACCCGAGTGGAAGCTCAAGTCCCGCGCCGCGCAGGCCGAGCAGCAGCGCACCCTCGACCGCTTCGACCGGTTCCTGATCCGCTCCGAGCACGATGTGCGCACCCTCGCACGGGCGTTCCGGCTCCAGGAGCGGACGCTGCTGCGGGTGGGTTACCCGCGCAACGACGAACTGGTACGCGCCAAGGAGCGGGAGGAGGCCACCGGACGCCGTGAACGCGGGCCGCTCGCCGCCAAGCTGGGCATCTCGGAGGGCAAGCGGGTCCTGTTGTACGCCCCGACCTTCCGCCGGCGCGGCGGTGGGCAGCGGTTCGAGCTGCCCTTCGACGTCGAGCGTTTCGCCGACACCTTCGGCGACCGCTACGTCCTCCTGGTCCGCTCCCACTACCTCAACCACGTCGTACTCCCGCCGTCCGTGCGCGGACGCGTCATCGACGTCACCGCCCACCACGACATGACCCCGCTGCTGGCGCTCGCCGACGGTCTGATCACCGACTACTCGTCGGTGATGTTCGACTACGCCCTCCTCGACCGGCCGATGTTCTTCTTCGCCTACGACTACGAGGAGTACGTGCACGAGGGCCGCGGGACCTACTTCGACCTGTTGGAGAGGGCGCCCGGTCCCGTCGTACGCACTGAGGACGAACTGCACGCGGTGCTCGCCTCGTTGGAGGAACAGGTGACCAAGTACGCGGCCAGGCGGGAGCAGTTCATCGCCGAATTCGGCGAGTACGACAAGGGCACCGCCGCCCGGAGCATCGTCGAGCAGTTCTTCGCGCAGTGGAGGCGTGGATGACCGAGTATCCGCAGCGGGACATTTTCTTCGTCTCCAACAGCGTCGACGAACTGGGCGGGGTGACCAGCTGGTCGCACCAGATGGCCCGCCTGTTCACCGAGCGCGGCCACCGCGTTCACGTCGTCGGCATCACCGAGCCCGCGGTCGTCCAAAGGCTCGGCGAACTCCCTTACCCCACCACGACGTTGTACGACGTCCACCCGCCGCGTGTCGGCTCCGCGCGCGGCATCAAGGGGCGGCTCAACGTGGCCGAGCGGAAGCTGCGCGCCGAACGTGCGGCGGGGATGCGGGAGCAGGCCGCCAAGCTGACCGCGCTGTTCCGTGCCGCGCGCCCCGGTGCCGTCGTGATCGTCACGCAGGTGTGGGCCATGGAGTGGGTGGAGCTCGCCGACACGACCGGTCAGACCGTCATCGGCATGAGCCACGAGTCCTTCCGGTACGCGAGGACGACCTCGCGCTTCCGGCGGGTGCTCAAGCACTACAAGGACGTCGACCGGATGCTGGCGCTCACCCGCGAGGACGCCGACCTGTGGATCGGGCAGGGCATGAACAACGCCTCGTTCATGCCGAACCCCATCCCGTTCCTGCCCGAGGTGCCCTCGCCGCGCACCGAGAACGTCGTCGTCAGCGTCGGCCGGCTGCACGACCAGAAAGGCATCGACATACTCCTCGACACCTGGGCGGAGGTCGCGCCGCGCCACCCCGACTGGCGCCTGCGGATCTACGGCTCCGGCGAGGACGAGGACGAGGAGATCCTGAAGAAGCAGTGCACCGCGCTCGGACTCGACGACTCCGTGGAGTGGATGGGCAGTACGAGCGACGTACCGGGCGCCATGCGCGGCGGCTCCGTCTTCGTGCTGTCCTCACGCGGGGAGGGTTTCCCGCTCGTCCTCATGGAGGCCATGGCGACCGGCCTCCCGGCAGCCGCCTTCGACTGTGCCCCCGGTGTCCGCGAGATCATCCGCGACGGCGAGGACGGCCTCCTCGCCACCCTCGGCAACACCGGCGAACTCGCCCGCAGACTCGACACGTTGATGTCGGACAAGGGGCTGCGGGACGCGATGGGCGAGGCGGCGCGGGTGAACATCCAGCGCTACACGGCGGACGAGATCGTACGGAGGTGGGAGGAGTTGTTCGCGTTCTTGGAGAGGTAGGAGCGCCCCCTGTGGGGGCGCAGCCCCTTACTTCCCCGTGAACTTCTCGTACTCCTTGAGCACATCCTCCGTAGGCCCATCCATCCGCAGCTCTCCCCGCTCGAGCCACAGCACCCGGTCACACGTGTCCCGGATCGACTTGTTGTTGTGGCTGACGAGGAAGACGGTGCCCGCGGACTTGCGCAGCTCCCGGATCCGCTCCTCGGAGCGCTTCTGGAAGGAACGATCTCCCGTCGCCAGGGCCTCGTCGATCATCAGCACGTCGTGGTCCTTCGCGGCGGCGATGGAGAAGCGCAGCCGTGCCGCCATGCCGGAGGAGTACGTCCGCATGGGCAGGGTGATGAAGTCGCCCTTCTCGTTGATGCCGGAGAAGTCGACGATCTCCTGGTAGCGCTCGCGGACCTGTTCCCTGGACATGCCCATCGCGAGGCCGCCGAGGTAGACGTTGCGCTCGCCGGTGAGGTCGTTCATCAGGGCCGCGTTGACGCCGAGCAGTGAGGGCTGGCCGTCGGTGTAGATCTTGCCGTTCTCCACGGGGAGGAGGCCCGCGACCGCCTTGAGGAGGGTGGACTTTCCCGAGCCGTTGGTGCCGATCAGGCCGATGGCCTCGCCCCGGTAGGCCGTGAAGGAGACGCTCTTGACGGCGTGCACCTTGCGGACGCCCGCGGCCTGCTCGGCCTTCTTGCGGCGCAGGATGCGGTTGAGGGCGGCGGTGGCGCTGCCCTTCCCGGCGCCGGTGCCGTTGACGCGGTAGACGATGTCGACTCGGTCGGCGATGACGGTCGGGACGCGCGCGTCCTCGATGCCGGCCGCGGTCGTGGGCCGGATGTCCTGCGTGATGGTGTCAGCCACGTCCGTACGTCTCCTCGGCCTTCCAGAAGTAGATGAAGCCACCGACCCCGGCGAACAGCGCCCAGCCGATCGCCAGTGCCCACACGTGGTGCGGCAGCTGGTGCGCGTGGAAGCTGTCGATCAGCGCGAAGCGCATCAGGTCGATGTAGACGGCGGCCGGGTTGCTCGCGAGCGCGATCTCCACCCAGTGCGGCACGCTGCTGTGCTTGAGCATCTTGTCGATGCTCCACATGACACCGGAGACGTACATCCAGGTGCGCAGGATGAACGGCATGAGCTGCGCGATGTCCGGCGTCTTGGCACCCATCCGCGCCATGACCATCGCCACGCCCGCGTTGAAGACGAACTGCAGCACCAGCACGGGCACGGCCAGCAGCCACGAGGCGCTCACGGGCACGCCGAAGCAGAGCAGGATGACGATCAGCGCGGCCATCGAGAACAGCAGCTGCTGGAGCTGCTGGATGGCGTACGACACCGGCAGCGCGGCCCGCGGGAAGTGCAGCGCGCGGACCAGGCCCAGGCTGCCGGAGATCGCCCGGGTGCCCGCCATGATCGAGCTCTGGGTGAAGGTCCAGATGAAGACGCCGGTGACCAGGAACGGGATGAAGTCCGGCACACCGTGGCTGGTGCCGAGCAGCACACCGAAGATGAAGTAGTAGACCGCCGCGTTCAGCAGCGGGGTCATCACCTGCCAGATCTGGCCGAGCTTCGCCTGGCTGTACTGGGCGGTGAGCTTGGCAGTGGCGAAGGCGGTGATGAAGTGGCGCCGCGCCCACAGCTGACGGACGTACGCGGGCAGGGTCGGGCGGGCGCCGCTGACGGTCAGGCCGTACTGGGCGGCGAGCGCCGCGGCGTCGTCGGCGAGGGGGCCCGGTGTCGCTGTCGGGGGCGGTGTGTGGAGGACCTGGCTCACATCCGCTGCTTTCGCTCGGGGGTGGAGTGCGCGGGGTCCGTCCTTAACGTTTCTTACTGCGCCTTTGCCAGCTTCTTACGTCGGGACGGGACCGTATCGTCGCAACGCGAGCGTAGGCCTTCCAGACGTCGGAACGCAACCGTTTCGTCGTAACGGCCTATGCTGGTCCGTATGACGACGAACGCCGATGCCCCCAAGACGCAGCCGCGCCGAAGGGCCCCCGCGGGGGCGGCCGTCCTTCGGGAGGATGTGACCGAAGCCATCCGCGCCGCCGTCTTCGAGGAACTCGCGGCCGTCGGCTACGCCCGGATGTCCATCGAGGGCATCGCGCGCCGCGCCGGCGTCGGCAAGACCGCCGTCTACCGGCGCTGGCGGTCCAAGCTGCATCTGGTGCTCGACCTGGTCTCCGCGGTCGCGGTCCAGGGGCTGCCCGCCCCTGACACGGGCTCCCTGGAGGGCGATCTGCGTCTGCTGTACGAGGTCACCTCGCGCGCCCTGCGCCACCCCGTCGCCGGGCAGATCATCCCCGACCTCCAGGCCGAGGCGGCCCGCAACCCCGACATCGCGGACGCCATGCAGAAGGCGCTGCGCGAGGGCCAGCAGGGGGTCGCGAGCGGGATCGTCGCGGCGGCGGCCGCGCGGGGCGAGGTGCGCGAGGGCATCGACCTGGAACTCGCGCTCGACCTGATGTCCGGGCCCCTGTACTGGCGGGCGGTCGTGGTCCGCGGGCCCAAGCTGCCCAAGGGGTACCTGGCGAGTCTGGCCCGGGCCACGGCGGCGGCGCTCAAGGCGTTGTGATCACGCGGCGGCCTCCGAGGAGACCGGTCACGCTGTTGCCCGGCGGCCCTTGAGGAGACCGGTCACGCCGTTGTCCGGCGGCCCTTGAGGAGGTTGACGCCTGCTCCCAGCGAGACGACGCCCATGCCGACCGCGGTCATGACGCCCTGCGTGCCGTCGACCACGAAGGGGGCGGCCGCGGCGACGGCGAGGTTGAACAGGAACAGGAACCAGAGGACGGGCTTCGAGGCGAGCAGCGACTTCATGAGGAGTTTCCTTTCGGGCGGGGCCCCTGCGGGTGGGCCGTGAGCCCCGAGCGCGGGGCCGTGAACTTCCGAGATCAACGATCCCGTGGGCCGCTGGCCGCCACGAGGGAGTGCGCTGCCGAATCGATGGTGCAGCTGGCTGCACCATCGCGCAGCTAATCTGATCGGCATGTGGAAGACGGTGCGGCAGGCGGCGCGGGCCACGGTCCAGCTCGCGACGGCCGCCGTGCTGGCCTTCGGCTCGATCATCTTCATCACCGTGCTGCTGATCGCGGCCGTCGGCACGCTCGCCGTGGTCGGTGCCGGGCTGCTGCCGGAGACGGTGCTGCTGATACGGCGGATGGCCGGGGCCAAGCGGCGCATGGTCGCCGCGTGGACGGGCCGGGAGATCCCCGAGGCGTATCTGACCATCGAGGGCCCGCTGCGCGAGCGGCTGCGCACGGCGGTCCGCGACCCCGGCACCTTCACCGACCTGCGCTGGATGGTCCTGCACTACGGCTATGGCTTCCTCGTGCTGCCGGCACTGCCGCTGTGGCCGCTGGGCCTGGTCGTCGACGGCGTGTGGCAGGGGCTGCTGGGTCGCGAGGCCGTCGTCCTCCCGCTGATCAGCCGGCTCGCCGACCTCGACGCGTCCTGGTCCACCGCCTTGCTCAAGCCGTCTCCGAAGGCGCGGCTGGCCGAGCGGGTCGAGGAGCTGACCGAGACCCGGGCGGGTGCGATCGCTGCGCACGGTGCCGAACTGCGCCGCATCGAACGGGACCTGCACGACGGCACGCAGGCACGCCTGGTCTCCCTCTCGATGCGGATCGGCCTCGCGAAACGGGCGTACGACCGCGACCCCGACGCCGCGCGCAAACTCCTCGACGACGCCCAGGACCAGGCCGAGGCGGCCCTGACGGAGCTGCGGCACGTGGTGCGCGGCATCCATCCGCCGATCCTCACCGACCGGGGACTCGCGGGCGCGGTACGGGCGCTCGCCGCGAGCAGCGGGCTCGATGTCACGGTGGGCGTCGAGGGACTGCAGGACGGGGACGAGAGCGGGGCCCGGGCCCCGGCTGCGGTCGAGGCGGCGGCGTACTTCGTGGTCGCCGAGTCGTTGACGAACGCGGCGAAGCACAGCGGGGCGGAGCGGGCGTCGGTCCAACTGCTCGGGCTGCCCGCCGGGTTGCGGGTGGTCGTACGGGACGAGGGGCGCGGCGGTGCCGGGGGCACCTCCCAGGCGTTCAGCTCTGGGGGAGAAGCCGGCGGCTCCGGGCTGCTCGGCATGCAGCGACGGGTCGCCGCGCTCGACGGGACGTTGACGCTGACCAGCCCCGCAGGGGGGCCGACGGTGATCGAAGTGGAGCTGCCGTGCGTGTGGTGACGGGAACGACCGGGGGAGCGCTGCCGTGCGTGTGGTGATCGCCGAGGACAACGCCCTGCTGCGGGAGGGGCTGGTGCTGCTGCTGACCTCGGCCGGGCACGAGGTCGTGGCCGTCGCGGGCAGCGGGCCCGAGGTGCTTCCGGCTCTCCTGAAGCATCGCCCGGACATAGCTGTCCTCGACGTCAGGATGCCGCCCGGCTTCCGCGACGAGGGACTGCGCGCGGCACTCGCCGCACGGGCGGAGATCCCCGGGCTGCCGGTGCTCGTGCTCTCGCAGTACGTCGAGGAGTCGTACGCGGCCGAGTTGCTCGGTGGCGGAGCGAGCGGGGTGGGCTATCTGCTCAAGGATCGCGTCGGCCGGGTCGACGAGTTCCTCGACGCGCTGGACCGGGTCGCGGCCGGCGGTACGGCCCTGGACCCCGAGGTCGTCACCGAACTCCTCACCCGCCGTCGTGACTCACCCCTCGACTCGCTCACCCCGCGCGAACGCGAGGTCCTCAAGCTGATGGCCGAGGGCCTCGACAACACGACCATCGGCAAGACGCTGGTCCTCTCCGACAGCGCCGTCAGCAAACACATCGGCAACGTGTTCCTGAAGCTGGACCTGCCGTCGACCGACAGCGGACACCGGAGGGTGCTGGCGGTACTGGCGTACCTCAACAGGAGGTCGTGAAGTCAGCGGTCGTCCCGGCCCTTTACGGCAAGGAAGCCGAACAGGTCGGGCACGCCGCCGGGCCCCGCCTCGGTGGTGCGCACGATCCGCAGGCCGGCCGCGGTGGTGGCGTTGAGGAGGTCCGAGAGCGGGAGGTGCCAGGCGCCGACACGGGCCCGGACGCCCGCCGGGTTCCACGCGTCGAAGCTGCGGGACCGGTCGGCGTACCGCTCGTCGAGCAGCACCCTCGGCCGGTCGCTCCAGTCGGCGAACGCGCCGATGAAGCACGGGTGCACCCCCAGATGCACGAACCGCCCACCGGGCCGCAGCACCCGGGCGACCTCCCTCAGCACGGCCGCGTAATCGGGCACGTCGGTATGGGCCAGCACACACGCGACAGTGGGCACGGCCCCGTCCCCGAACGGCAGCGCCGTCGCGTCACCCACGACGACGGGCAACCGCCGTACGGCATGCCTTAGTTGACCACCCGACAGATCCACACCGACTGGCGTCCACCCCAGCCCGGCCAACGCGGGCGCATGTGCCCCCGTCCCACAGCAGACGTCCAGACACGTCCCTTCGCCGGGCCCGAGGAGCTCCTCGATCGCGGCGTGCACCCGCTCGATGTACGCCCCTGCCGTACCGGCCGACATGAAGTCGTTGTACCAGTCGGCGTGTTCGTCATACGTCGCTGCGCTCGCCCTGGGTCCCATGCCGTTGATGCTAGGGAGAGCACCCACGACCGTATGGGGCTGTTCGCTCAGGGCATGGCGTCGTCCGGCTGTCCGGCCAGCCTGCGGGCGAGGTCGGTGAGTTCCGCGGCCCGCAGGACTCGTCCACCCGAGCCCGGCAGCGGAACGTGCAGCACCTCGGTCCACCGTTCTGGGATGGCGCCCGCTCCGTATACGGCGCCTGCGAGGCCGCCGGTCACGGCCGCGACGGTGTCCGTGTCGCCGCCGAGGTCGATCGCGGCGCGTACGGCGTCCTCGTACGATTCGGTGGTGCGCAGGGCCCAGACGGCGGAGCCGAGGCAGGGCCACACCGCGCCGTTGAATTCGGTTGCCTGGTCGGGGTGCCAGTCAGGGGCGAGGACGGTGGCGTAGCGGGCGCGGTGGTCCGGGTGGACGGCGCCGAGGGTCTCCGGGATCGCGCTGAGGGGGTCCCCTCCGTTCAGGGCGACTCGAACCAGTTCGTGGAAGAGCGCCGTGCCCTCCCAGGCCGCCCGGTCGCCGTGGGTGAGCGCGGCGATGCGGCGGGCGGCGGCCATGGTGGCGTCCCGGCCGTGCGGGGCGAAGTGGACGGCGGAGGTCGCCGCACGCATCAACGAGCCGTTTCCGGCGGCCCGTTGGTTCTCCTGGTAGTGGATGGCCGCGGCAAGGTCCCAGGGGTCTCCGCTGGTGAGGACGGCCTCGGTCTGCAGGCCCATGTCCTTGGGGTCGGCTGCCGCCCACCGCTGGAATCTGCGGAAGATGTCCGGGAGTTCGAGGCCGTCGTGCTCGAGGAGCGATTCGCCGACCAGCACGGCCATCTGCGTGTCGTCGGTGGCCTCCCCCGGGTCCCAGCCACCGCCTCCGCACATCTCCCCGCCGTACCCGGGGGTGGGGAAGCGGGCAGTGAACGCCCCTTCGGGACCGAACTCGAAGGGGGCCCCGAGGGCGTCGCCCACCGCCGAGCCGAGGATGGTGCCGGTAGCGGTCATTGGGGGAGCGTACGGGGGCGTCGGCGAGCCTGGGGCCCGGGGCTACGTGCGGCTCGCGCCGGGGTGCAGGCGTACCCAGCCCGCCCAGGCCGACGCGATCATGTCCTGGACGTCGTACTTGGCCTTCCAGCCCAGTTCGGTGGCGATGCGGTCGGCGGAGGCGACGACGCGGGCCGGGTCGCCGGGGCGGCGGGGGGTGGTGACCGGGGGGCGGTCGTAGCCGGTGAGGGCGTTGATGCGGTCGATCATCTCGCGGACCGAGACGCCTTCGCCGCGGCCGATGTTGAGCGTGAGGTCGCTGCCGGGAGACGCCTCCAGGGCGCGGGCCGCGGCCACGTGGGCCTCGGCCAGGTCGACCACGTGGATGTAGTCGCGGACGCACGTTCCGTCGGGGGTGGGGTAGTCGTCGCCGAAGATGCGTGGGGGCGCGTTCTCCGTGAGCTTTTCGAAGACCATGGGGATGAGGTTGAAGACGCCCACGTCGGCCAGTTCCGGGGATGCCGCTCCGGCCACGTTGAAGTAGCGGAGGGAGGCGGTGGACAGGCCCGTGGCGCGGCCCGTCGCGCGGACCAGCCACTCGCCCGCCAGCTTCGTCTCGCCGTACGGGCTCATCGGCACGCACGGCGTCTCCTCGGTGACCAGGTCCACGTCCGGCATGCCGTACACCGCGGCGGACGACGAGAAGACGAACGAGCCGACCCGCGCGGCCGTCACCGCCTCCAGCAGCACCCGCAGGCCCTCGACGTTCTCCCGGTAGTAGTGCAGCGGGAGGTCCACCGACTCGCCGACCTGCTTCTTCGCCGCCAGATGCACGACGCCGGTGACGGAGTGCTCGGTGAGTGTCCGGGACACCAGCTCGCAGTCCAGGGTCGAGCCGACCACCAGCGGGACATCGGCGGGTACCCGCTCCGCGATCCCCGTGGACAAGTCGTCGTAGACCACGGCCTGTTCGCCCGCGTCGAGCATCGCGCGCACGACGTGCGCCCCGATGTAGCCGGCGCCGCCGGTGATCAGCCAGGTCATGTGCGACCGTCCCCTCGTCAGTGAGCCCGTGGTGGTGCGTGTGTCGTGCGGTCGCGTATCAGTGAACCAGGCGTTTGAGGCGGCGGCGTACTACATCGGTCATTCCTCTCCATCCGGACGCCGTGCGCAGCGCGAGCGCCCCCGCGTGCGTGCGGTACGGCTGCACGAGCAGGACGCCGTGGCGGGCGTCCGGGACCGCGCGGCGGCGCAGCAGGCCGGGGCCCGTGAGCGCGTGCGCGGTGGCCTCCCGGCTGCTGCCGTCGCGAAAGCGGAGCTCCAGCCGGAGATCCCACGTGCCCGCGCCCAGCGCCGCCAGGTCCACCGGCGTCTGGGCCGTCCAGACGTCGCCGTACCGGTCCGCCAGGAAGTTCACCTCGCGGCGCAGTCCCACCCGGCCCTCCTCCCGGTGCACGAACTCCACGCCCACCGACGTCGGACCCGCCTGAGCCATCCGCCCGTACAGCTCGTGCAGACGCAGCCGCAGCCGGGTGCCACGCGCGCGGGGCCGCAGTTCGGCGTCGACGGCGGCCGGCAGCAGGTGGGCGGGGCGCGTCAGGAAATGGTCCAGCGTGACCTGGGGGAGGTCGTCCGACCAGATGGGCGTGGTGTCGGAGGCGCGGGCGTACGGCGGGAGCAGCCGGGCCGGGCGGGCCGCGAGCTCCTTGAGGCGGGGCAGGTCGCGGGGTGCGGGGGAGGCCAGTACGACGCGGGCGACGAGGCGGCCGGGGGCGGTCGGATTGACGGTGAAGTCGGTCGCGTCGAAGGACGAGAGATAGGCGCGCGTGAGCTCCCACCAGGCGCGCCGGTACTCCGGGTCGCGCAGTTCGAGTTCGCGCGTGTACATCCGCAGCTCGTGGTCGAGGAACTTGGCGTGCACCGCCCGCGCGAGCCCCTTCTCGCCTGCGCCGAGCAGGATCTCGTACGCGGCCCGGTTCGCATCGGTCCTGGCCCGCCAGTTGGCGATGTCCGCGCGGTCGAGCGAGATCGAGAGGTGTGCGGCCTCGCGCCGTACATGCCAGATGTACACCGTGTCGGGTACGAGCGCGATACGCGGCCCGGCGGCCAGCACGCGCGCGGTGAACACGAAGTCCTCGTAGTGGAAGCGGCCCTCGGGGAAGCGGATCCCGTGCCGGCGCAGGAAGTCGGTGCGGTACAGCTTGTTGACGCAGAGCGTGTCGCGGACCAGGCGCGTGCGCCGCGCGGGGTGGGAGACGAGGGCGGGCTTCGCGTAGAGCGCGCGCTCCCAGGGCACCTCGCGGCCCGAGGGCAGCTCGCGGCGCACGCACAGCCCGGCCGCGACCTGCGCGCGCTGCCCGTCCGCGGCCGCGAGCAGCGCGTCCACCGCGCCGGGCGGCAGCACGTCGTCGCTGTCCAGGAACATCACGTAGGGGGCCGTCGCCGCGTCGATTCCGTCGTTGCGGGGAGTGCCGCAGCCGCCGCTGTTGACCGCGCGGCGGATCACTCTCAGGCGCGGCTCGGCGGCGGCGAGGCCGTCGAGGAGGGCCGCGCTGCCGTCCGTCGAGCAGTCGTCCACGGCTATCACCTCACGGACGGCCGGGCCCTGGGCGAGCGCCGAGCGCACCGCTTCCCTCACGTGGGTGGCGTCGTTGTACCCGATGACGACCACACTGACCTGCGCGTGCTGAGAGCTCATGGGATCCACGGGCCGAAACGGTAGGTGTTGCGGGTAATTTTCCGTTAAGAGGCACTTAGTGTCTCGTGCGGAAGACGGCAGGAATCGGGTGCGGGTTCCGTGGAGGCCCGTCTGATTTGACCCGGTCTGCCGTATCTGTCATGGCCATGGGAAGGCCCGACCGCCACAGCCGCGCGAACGACATCCCCGCCGCCGTCGCCAGCAGACCGTTGCGTACGAGCATCAGCAGGCAGCCCGTCCAGGTGCTGTGGACGACTTCCCCGTACAGGCCGGGGTACGCCACCGAGCTGACCGCCGTCGCCGCCACGATCAGTGCGGCCACCGGGCGCTGTGTGGTGTGCCGCGAGGTCAGGCACACGGCGGACAGACCGAGCAGCCACACCATGTACTGGGGGCTGATCACCCGGCTCGTCACCGTGAACAGCAGCACGGCGGCGAGCGCGGCGTCGTACGCGGTCGCCGCTGTCCAGTGCCGCGCCCGCACCCGCCACAGCAGCAGGAGCCCGAACGCGGCGAGCGTGAGGGCAAGCGAGACGGCGGCCACCACGGAGACGTACGGGCCGACGAACTCCATCGCTCCGTACTGGTAGCGCGCCTTGCCCGGCCACCCGGCGCGGCGCGCGAAGCCCAGGACCGTGCCCCCGAGCGACTCGATCTGCACGCCCCGGCCGCCCTGCTGGCGAAGGAAGTCGAACGGGTCGCGGAAGACGGCCGTCAGAAGCGCGAGCAGCGCGGCCGCCGTGATCACCGCCGATGTCCAGACCTCCCGGGTCGTACGGCCCCGGGGTGTCCCGATCAGCGTCAGCGCGGGCCAGACCTTCACCAACGCCCCCAGTGCGGCGAAGGCGCCGCACGCGCGCGTGGAGCGCGACAACGTCAACAGCGAGATGACGGCGAAGGCGGTGACCTGGACGTCGTACCGGGCGAGCGGGATGTGCAGGAGCAGGGGGAGGCCCCCTGTCCACAGGGCGGCCCCGCGCAGGCTGCGCCCGGGGCGTCGCCCCGCGCGCGTGAGGGCATAGGTGATCCCGGCGTCCGCGACGAGCGTGAGGGTCACGAAGGCCGTGAAGTATGTCAGCGTCGGCAGCAGGGCGGGCGCGAGCAGCACCGGGCCCGCGCCCGGCGGGTACTGCCACAGGCGGTCGCCCACCGGAAACGCGCCCTGCGACAGGACGCCGTACCAACGGAAGTACAGGTGCCCCACCTCGCGCGAGACCCCGCCCCGGCCGAGCGCGTCGAGGTCGTCGTGGGCGAGCAGCCACAGCATCAGGGAGCGGGTGGCGAGCCAGGCGGCGGCGAGGGCAAGCACGTGGTGGGGTCTCTTCAAGGCGCTCATCAAGCCCGGATCGTAATCCGCATGGATGCCTCACAACAGTTGATACGCCGTCAATACCGTTCAGACGTTGGTTAATAGCAAAAAATCGGTCCCATGCTGAGTACGTGGGTGAGGTGGTCCGGGGCCGGGCGTTCGGCGGCGGCGGCCGTGCTGCTGCCCGTGTCCGCCATGCTGGCGATCGGGCTCTGGGGGCTCGACCGCGGCGGCATGTGGCGGGACGAGGCGGTGACGTTCCAGGTCGCGCGGCGCTCGGTGCCGCAGATCTGGCAGCTGCTGCACTCCGTCGACGCGGTGCACGGCCTGTACTACCTCCTGATGCACGCCGCCCTCGCCCCGCACCCCGGCGAGGTCGCCCTCCGACTCCCCTCGGTCTGCGCCGCCGCCACCACCGCGGGCCTCGTCGCGGCCCTCGGCGTCCGCCTGTGCCGCCCGCGGGTCGGCCTGTGGGCGGGGCTGTTGTACGCCGTCACGCCCATGGCCGGGCACTTCGCGCAGGAGGGCCGGTCCTACGCGCTCGTCGCGGCCGGGGCGGCGGGGGCGACGGTGCTGCTGGTGCGGGTCATGGAGGTCCCCCCTGTTCGAGCGAAGACCGGAACTTGGGGGAGGGCGGCGGGCTGGTGGGCGTACGGAGGGGTGGTCGCCGTCACGTGTCTGCTGCACGAGCTGGCGGTGCTCCTGCTGCTCGCGCACGCGGGAACGCTGGCGCTCGTGCGGGTGCCGGCGCGGGTGTGGCGGCGATGGGGGTGCGCGGCGGGAGCCGCCGTCCTGGCGCTGGTGCCGCTCGTCCTCGTCTCGCGGGGGCAGTCGGCGCAGGTCGCGTGGCTGCCGCGGCCCGGTGCCGGGAGCGTGGAGCGGCTGCTGGCGGCGTTCACCGGGCCGACGCTGCTGGTGGTCGTGCCGTACCTGGTCCTCATCGCCCTCGCCGTGCGGCCGCCGTTCGTGCGCCGGGGAGAGCTGTCGCTCCCGGCGGTCGCCCTGCCCCTGATGGTGGTCCCGCCGGTGGTGCTGATGACCGCCTCGCAGTTCTGGCCGCTGTACGACGACCGGTATGTGCTGTACGCCCTCGCCGGGGCGCCACTGCTCGCCGCGGCGGGCGCCGAACGGCTGGTGGGTCTGATGCCCCGGCTGCGCCTCACCGTCCCCACCGGACCGCGCGTCACCCTCACCGGCGTCCTGACCATCACCCTCACCTTCGCCGTCCAGCTCCCCCTGCTCCGCCAGGACCGCACCGCCGATTACCGCGCCGACAACCTCGCCGCCGTCTCCGCCACCGCCCGCCGCGAACTGCGCCCCGGCGACCCGGTGCTGTTCCTGCCCTCGATCGTGCGGCGGTCGGCGCTGGCGTATCCGAAGGGCTTCCGCGGGATCCGGGATGTCGCGCTCAGCGCGCCGGGGCCGGCCTCCGGAACGCTGTACGGGCTGGAGGCGGACCCGGGAGAACTGCGCCGCCGCCTGGCCCGGCTCGACCGGGTGTGGGTGGTCGCCGAGCCGTTCGCGCTGCGCCCGGCCTGGTATCCGGCCAGCCCGACCGAACGGGTCAAACTCGCCGTGGTCGACGAGGAGTTCGTACCCCTGGATGAGGTCGTACGAAAAGGCGTGACGCTGCGCCTGTACGTGCGCAGGGCGCCCACGCAGGACATGGGCTGGGCGATCGGCTAGACGCAGCCCGGCGTCTCCTCCAGTGCCGCCTCGTCCAGTGCCGCCGTCAGGCGGTCGAGGCGGGCCCGGAGCTCGCGGATCTCTTCGAGGCCGGCGCCCGTGGCCGCGGCGATCCGGCGCGGCACATGCAGGGCGCGCTCGCGCAGGGCGACGCCCTCGTCGGTGAGGTGGACGTGCACGGAGCGCTCGTCCCGGGCGTTGCGCTCACGTCGTACGAGACCGGCCGCCTCCAGGCGCTTGAGCAGCGGCGACAGTGTCCCGGAGTCCAGTCGCAGGTGCTCGCCGACCTTCTTGACGGGCAGCTCGCCGTGCTCCCACAGCACCAGCATCACCAGGTACTGGGGGTAGGTGAGCCCCAGGTCCTTGAGGATCACGCGGTAGACGCCGCCGAAAGCGCGCGAGGCGGCGTTCAAGGAGAAGCAGATCTGCTGGTCGAGGCGGAGGTAGTCCCCGTCGGACGGAGCGGACGGGGCCTGCGGGCTCGGGGCGGGCGTGGCGGTCATGACTCCAGGATAGCTCTTGCGAGCCATTTAGTTGTGCGCAATTGAATTGCGTGCTCTAATTAGGTCGTGAGGCGGTCGGACCGGCCGCCCTGGCAGGACTTTGACTTGAGAGGGACGGTCTCCATGGACGCGATCTACACCGCTGTCGCCACCGCCACCCACGGCCGCGAGGGCCGCGCAATCAGCTCCGACGGCAAGCTCGACGTGCAGCTGGCCCCGCCGGTTGAGCTGGGCGGGAACGGGCAGGGCACCAACCCCGAGCAGCTCTTCGCCGCCGGTTACGCCGCCTGTTTCGCCAGCGCCCTCGGCCTCGTCGGCCGCGCGGCCAAGGTCGACGTCACCGAGGCCGCGGTGACCGGTGAGGTCGGCATCGGCAAGCAGGGCGAGGGCTTCGGCCTCAAGGTGACGCTGCGCATCGAGCTGCCCGACTCCGTCGACGAGTCGACCGGCCGCAAGCTCGTCGAGCAGGCCCACCAGGTCTGCCCCTACTCCAACGCGACCCGCGGCAACATCCCGGTCGAGCTCGTCGTCGAGTAATTCCGGTTGTCGTGAACAACCCTCGTGCCCCGCGCCCGTAAGGGACGCGGGGCACAGAGCGATCAGCCCCCACCGGCCCGCGGTGGCCGCACGACCTCTCACGGCCCGACCCGCGCCAACACCTCCCCCGTCTGCCGACTCCACGCCACCACCGTCGCCTCCTCCGGCACCCGCCGCCAGCGCGTGAGCAGCAGCCAGCGCACGTGATACCGCCGGGCGACGGCGGAGCGCTCGGCACGGGTCGACGCCGGGTCGAGATACGCGCGAACCGCGGCGAGCCGCCGCAGCCGCTCCCCCTCGGCGAGGGCGAGGTCGGGCCAGGCGGGCGCGGCGAGGTCCGGTCCGTAGCCCGCGATCAGGTGGACGGAGTAGTACCCGTCCGTGATGACCGCCTCGCCGGGCTCGATGTGCCGCGCCGCCCACGCGTACGTCGGCCAGTGCGGCGGCCGGTCGAAGCCGACCGGGTCGAGAGCGCGCGGCACCACCGCCCCCGCCTGCACGGTGAGGAAACCGACGCAGGCCCCGGCAGCCGCCGTCCAGCTCAGCAGGCGACGCCCGAAGCCCCAGGGTCGAGGCGTGGCCAGCTCCACCCCGAGCGCGAACTGCAGCGGCACCAGTGTGAGCCCCAGGATCCTGCCGTACGTGTAGTGCCCGCTGACCCAGCCGTACGCCACCGCCAGGCACTCCAGCGCGAACATCAGTACGAGCGGATCCCGCCACCAGTGCCCTTCGCTCCGCTTGGCCCGCCGCGCCCGCAGCCACAGCGCGGGCACCCCGATCAACGCCAGCCAGAAGTGCCCGGGCATCCCCTCGTAGAGCCGCTCGTGCATCGCGTCCACGCTGCGGTCCCCGGTCAGCGCGAAGACGTCGAAGTACGGCCAGAAGGACGCGACCAGCATCGCCGTCCCGCCCGCCATCACCCACCGGCCCACAACGGCCGGCCGCCACCCGCGCTGCCATCCCGCCACGAACGCCACGGCCCCGAGCACCGCTGCGATGGACGTGATCGGGTGCACGAGCAGAATCAGGCCGTACAGCGCGCCGAGCCCCTTGTACCCCCACAGGCTCCGCAGGCCGCTCGGACCGACGTACCGGACGGGGCCGTCGATGCCTCCCGCGCACGCGCCCGTCAACGCCCAGGCCCAGAAGGCCAGTCCGATGGCGAACGTCGACGGATAGCCGAGGTTCCCCGTCATCGACATCAGCCCGAGATAGCCGCTCCACCAGGCCCGCTCGGTGCCCCACAGCAGCACCATCGCGAACAGCCCGAGCACCGGCGCCCACTGACGTGGTGTCAGGACCCGGACGAAACGGCCGATGCCGGTCAGCAGGACCAGCAGGTTGAACGGGCCGGAGAGCCGCACGACCTCCCAGCCGCCCAGGCCGGTCAGCCGGGCGAAGGCTCCCTGGGCCACCGCGTACGGGGAGTAGTACGGGCTGCCCGCGCCGGGCAGATCAGCCATCGGGTGCAGAGGGTGGAGGAGATGGGCCTTGAGGCGCTCGACGACCGCCGCGTGCTGGCCGGCGTCGCAGCACAGCGGGACACGCCAGTACGCGAGCGACATCACCAGCCAGAACAGGGTGCCGAAGAGCTGGTACGGGGTCGGACGCCAGGCGGCACCGCCGCGCAGCGCGGTGGCGCCGCGCACGACCCGCCGGACGAGGACGTCGGCGCTCACCGGGCGGAGGGAGAGGACTGAGTGACGGTTCGCAGCATTTGCCGTATATGCCCTTCAGGGTCAACGGCCTAGCCGGTCATCACCTCATCGAGCGACCTCGGTGTGCCGCTTGAGGGGGCCCGGCACCGTACCCGAGGCCTCCGCCCGTGGCCGTACGACCTCCTCCAGCAGCAGCGGAAGACCCACCACCGGCAGCAGCCATGCCAGCACGATCAGCCGGTCGCCCCAGATGTTGATGTCGGGGTGCCCGGCCTGGTTGAGGACGCCGGTGAACGCGGCCGCGAGCAGGAAGGCGGCGAAGGCCGGGCGGCGGCGGAGCGCGCCCCACGCGGCGGCCACCAGGGTCGTCAGGAACAGCGGCTCCCAGAGCTGCCGGCGCAGCCACTCCACCCAGAAGTTGAGCTCCAGATGGAGGAACTCCGACCACAGGTGGGTGCGGTCGGGGCGGGAGAAGTGGGCCGTGAGCAGGTCTTGGATGCTCTCGGACTCGGACGGGTAGTGCAGCACCCGCGCCGCGACGACCGTGGCCAGCGCCCCGCAGCCCGCCACCACCGTCAGGGCCCGCAGCGGACCTTCGAGTCCCCGCAGCGGCTGCCGCAGCCCCCCGCGCCGTACTCCGATCACCGCGCACGCGGCCGCCAGGCACAGCCCGAGGAACAGCGCGTGCGAATGCTTCACCGTGAAGAGCAGCGCCAGGGACCCGCCGACGAGCCGGGTTCCGGCCCGCGCGCGGCCCTCCAGCACGAGCGCGCAGCCCCAGAGCGCCGCCAGGGTCAGCGTCAGCAGCAGGCCCTCGGTCATCGGGCGCATCGCCGTCGTGCCGCACGGCAGCACGTAGAAGAGGCCCTGTCCGGTCAGGGCCGCGACCGCGGGGGCGCGCAGGGTGCGCAGCACGAGGAAGGCGAGGACGCCTCCGGCGACCGTGATGAGGACGCTCGACGCCCACAGGCCCCACTTCACGCCGAGCACCGTGATGAAGGGGACCAGCAGCGCCGGATACCCCGGCCGCACCTCGAAGATCCGCATGAAGCGGGGCGGCATGAACGGCGTGGTGTGCCCCGCCGTCTCCCCGGCCGTGAGCCGCTTCGACACCCCCCACCACTGATCGCGCCGGCAGTCCTCCATGACCCGCTTCGTGGGGCTCGGCGCGTGGAAGCGCACCACGTTGACGCTCTGGTTGCGGCGCGCGATGGACGCCTTCCCGGCGCAGACGTAGTCGATCGTGATCGCCGCGGCGTCGTGCTTGCTCTCGCCGCGCAGACTCAGCGCGTACGAGAGGTAGTTCTTGGTGTCGGGGGTGTCCCGGCCGGTGACGTTCGCGAGCTGGAGGGCGGCGAACACGGCGGCCAGGACGATCACCCAGGACCGCGGGGAGCGCGGCGACCGGGGCCCCACGGCACAGCGCACGAGCACGCTCACGACGACGCGAGGACGTCGTGCCCCGCCTGTGCCGGCAGCGGGACGACGGGGGCCGGCTCGTCGGCCTTCTCTCCGAGCATCAGCGTCCGCACCACCCGCTCGGCCGCCCGCCCGTCGTCGAACTCGCAGAACCGCGCCCGGAACCCGGCCCGCAGCCGCGCCGCGTCCGCGTCCCGCCACGCCCCGGACGCGAACAGCCACACCAACTCCCGGTAGGAACCCGCCACATGGCCGGGGGCGTCCGCCGTGATGTCGAAGTAGGCGCCCCGGCTCGCCGCGTACGCGCCCCAGTCGTCGGTGTGCAGCACGATCGGCCGGTCGAGGTTGGCGTAGTCGAACATGAGGGCCGAGTAGTCCGTGACCAGCACGTCGGAGGCGAGCATCAGGTCCTCGACGTGCGGCTCGTCGGTCGCGTCGACCACGATCTTGCGGCGATGCAGCTCGGACAGTCCCATCCCGCGCGCCGGGCCGTCCGCCAGCGACGGATGAAGCCGTACGACGAGGGTGTGGCCCTCACCGAGATCGTCGGCGAAGCGGGCGAGGTCGATGCGGTCGACGTGCCCGCCCCGGACGTAGTCGCGGCGGGTCGGCGCGTACAGCACCACCCGGTGGTCGGCCGGGATGCCCAGACGCTCGCGGACGGCCAGACCGTCTTCCGGCCGCGCGCGCACGAGGACGTCGTTGCGCGGGCTGCCGCTGCGCAGCGAGGTGAAGTGGCAGGGGTAGGCGCGGTCCCAGACCAGCTCGGAATGGCGGTTGGCGACCAGGCTGTAGTCCCAGCGGTCCGCGCGGCGCAGCATCTGCGGTACGTCGAGGCCGTGCCGGGCGCCCGGCTTGTCCAGCAGGTCGGCCGCCATGTACTTCAGCGGGGTGCCCTGGTGGGTGTGGACGTGGACGCTGCCGGGGCGTTTGACGAGTGTGCCGGGCCAGTTGACGTTGTTGACGAAGTACGTGGCCCGCGCGGTGACCTGGCGGTAGCGCAGGGAGTCGAGGAGCACGTGCTCGACGCCCTCCGGAAGCAGCGCCGCCTCCTCTTCGCCCCGCACCACCCACACCCCGCGGATGTGCGGGGCGATCTCCCGCGCCTTGTGGTACACGGCCGCCGGGTCGCCGAGCACCCCGCGGTGCGAGAACGCCGAGTACACCGCCAGGTTCGCATCCAGCGAGCGGTGTTCGTGCACCGCGGACCAGCCGCGCTTGACCCGCGTGGCGGCCGCCTTGCGCGCCTGCTGCCCGCGCCTCCCCAGTTCCCTGCCGAGGCGGCCCGCCTGACGCCGGGCCCGATAGCGCGCGAACCCGCCCTCCAGGACCCGCAGTTCGCGAGGCACCGGCTCGGTGGTCTTGTGCTTGCGGAAGAGCGCGGCCGTCAGCCGGAAGAACTCGCGCTTGTCGGACTCGGGCAGCCGGTCCGGCTTGGAGAGGATGTCCAGACAGTGCTCGCCCATCTTGCGATGCAGATAGGGGCGCCAACTCGCCAGCTCCGGGCGGGAGTCGACAAAGGCGAAAACCCGCTCGTACTGGTCGTGGATGTCGAAGTGCTTGCGGCTGGTGGTGGACAGGATGTTGCCCTGGCGGCGCTGGCGGTAGGCGAGACAGATCCGGTCCAGCGTGGCGATCCGCTCCGCGCTGAGCATCACCGGGAACGTCCAGGGCGTGTCCTCGTAGTACCCGGGCGGGAAGGCGAAGCCCTCGCGCTCGACGAACTCGCGGCGGTAGACCTTGTTCCACACCACCATCAACAGCTCCAGGATCTCCGGGTGTTCGGCGGCCGTGAAGGTACCGTCACCCGACTCCGTGAGCACCCGCGCGAGGACGTTCCTGCGTGTCCCGCCCCACCAGTACGTGCGCGCGTAGTCGAATACGAGGACGTCGGGGTGATCCGGGTCGGCGGTCTCGTCCAGGCGGTCGGCGATGGCGCGCAGGGCGCCCGGCGTGAGGGTGTCGTCGCTGTCGAGGAAGAAGAGGAAGTCCCCGGTGGCGTACGGCATTCCGGCGTTCCGGGCCCGGCCGAGCCCCACGTTCTCGGGCAGGTGCAGCACCCGTACGCGCGGGTCGCGGGCCGCGTACTCGTCGAGGATCGCGCCGCAGCCGTCCGGCGAGCAGTCGTCGACGGCGATCACCTCGAGGTCCGTGTACGACTGCTCCAGGACCGATTCGAGGCACTCGGCCAGAAAGCCCTGCACCTTGAAGACGGGCACGATGATGCTGAAGCGGGGCACGTCAGCTCCTTACGAGGGTGGACGCGGCGGGGGCCGGCAGACGCTCGGCGAGCGGCACCACGGGCGGGATGGCCTCGGGCGGCTCACCCAGGAGCACTCTTCGTACGACCCTTTCGGCTGCCCTTCCGTCGTCGAACTGGCAGAAGCGCTCGCGGAATCGGGCACGCAGGGCCGTGGAGGCCGAGTCCGCGTAGGAGGCCTCGGTGAAGACCCGGGCCAGGTCCTGCGGAGTGCGGGCCACCGGCCCCGGCGGCGCCTGCATCACGTCGAAGTAGACGCCCCGCGTCTCCCGGTAGATCTCCCAGTCGTCCGCGTACACGACGATGGGCCGGTCGAGGTTGGCGTAGTCGAACATGATCGACGAGTAGTCCGTGATCAGCGCGTCGGCGGCCAGGCAGACGTCCTCCGAGGAGCGGTGCCCGGTGACGTCGATGATCCGGCCGCTGCTCTTTCGCCGGTCGCCCTCGTCGTAGAAGTAGTGGGCGCGCAGCAGGACGACGAAGTCCTCGCCGATCTCCTCGCAGAAGGCCTCCAGGTCGAGACGCGCCTCGAAGCCGGTGCTGTAGTCGCGGTGCGTGGGCGCGTAGAGGAGGGCGGTCCTGCCTTCGGGGACGCCCAGCCGCTCGCGCACGCGGGCCACGTCGTCGGCGGTCGCCGTGTAGTAGACGTCGTTGCGCGGATAGCCGTACTCCAGCGCCTCGTACGTGCCAGGGAAGGCCCGCTCCCACATCTGGGTCGAGTGCCGGTTGGAGGAGAGGTTGTAGTCCCAGCGGTCCACCCGGGTCAGCAGCTTGGTGAAGCTGCCGGTCGCGGCCGCCACCACCGGGTACGTGGACTGGTCGACGCCCATCTTCTTCAGGGGGGTCCCGTGCTGCGTCTGTACGTGGACGCTGCCGGGGCGTTTGACGACGCCGTCCGCGAAGTTGGCGTTGTTGATCAGGTACTTGGCGCGGGCCAGCACCTCCCAGGATCGATGGCTGCCGATCACCGCGTGGTCGATGCCCTTCGGCAGCGCGTCCACCGCTTCGGGCTCGACCAGGAAGACCGAGCGGATGTGCGGGGCGAGTTCGCGGGCCTTGGCGTGGATGGCGGCCGGGTTGCAGGCGTAGCCCCGGCCCCAGTACGCGCAGTACACGGCGAGGTTCTCGTCGAGGGCGCGACGGAGGTGGGCCGCGTAGAGCACGCGGGTGCGCAGCATCTTCGGGCGCGGCACCTTCTGTGCCGCCTTCGCGGCCGCCTGGTTGGCGCCGCGCAAAGCCCGGAACGCGCTGTAGGCGCCGGTCGCGAGCAACCGGTGCTGCACTCCGAGACTGCCCGGCGGCGGCCGGAACCCGGCCGGGCGGTGGCGCCGGTAGAGCCTGCCCGCGCGGCGGAAGAAGGCCCGGCGGCGGCGTGGGGGCACCCGCGTCGGATGCGCCGCCGTCTTCAGGACGAGGGCGAAGAGCTGACCGAACAGCGCGTGCGCCTTGGCCGCGGACACGGTCTGTTCGGCCGCACGGGCGAGCACCGATGCGACCTGGTCGAGGAGTTCGAAATGGTGCTCGCCCGGGGTGTTGAGGCGACTGCCCTGGCGGCGCAGGTGATGACGTACGCAGACCGTGTGCAGTACCGCCGTGCGTTCGCTCGCGAGGGTCACCAGGCCGCCCCAGCCCGCGTCCGTGAAGTGCCCGCCGGGGAAGGTGAGCCCGTTCTCGGTGAGGAAGGCGCGACGGTAGGCCGCGCTCCACGCCGGGACGTGTACGCCGATGACCTCCGGGTCCTTGTCGAGCGGGGGCCTGCTCGACTCGCCCTCCCACCAGTGCACCCGCTCGTGCCCGAAGTAGAGGACATCCGTGTCGGCCCGCAGCTTGATGTCCAGGGCTCCCAGCGCGCCCGCCACCAGATCGTCGTCGCCGTCGAGGAAGAGCAGATACATGCCGTTCGCCGCCGCCATCCCGGCATTGCGCGCCGCGCTCAGCCCGCCCGACGGCGGCGAGTGGACCGGAGCCACCCGGGAGTCCCGGGCGGCGTACGCGGCGGCGACCGTCCCGGCCGGGGAGTCGGGCGCGTCGCAGACCGGGATCAGCTCGAAGTCGCCGAAGGACTGGCTGAGGACCGAGTCCAGCGCTTGGGCCAGTCGCCCGGCGACTCCATGGGTGGGCACGATGACGCTGAAGCGGGGCATTCTGCTCTTTCTCTCAAGGGGCACTGAGCTTGGGGTTTCATCGCCCCGGTCGCCCGGCGGGCCGCCAGGTGGCCGGCCGGGTGGGGGTGGGCCGCGACGGGCTGGAGGGCACGCGGACTCCGGTTCAGAGGTTCTCGGTGGCGGGGACGGCGCCGCCGGGCGGCGGCACGGTCGCGAGGGGCGGGGCAGGGCGGGCCGCGGCCGCCGACGGGACCGGGTGCCGTTCGGCGAGCGGGATGAACGGCGGCAGGCCGGCGGTCTCGCCAAGGACCACACGGCGTACGACCCGCTCCGCGGCGCGCCCGTCGTCGTACGGGCAGAAGCGCTCGCGGAACGCGGCCCGCAGCTGTGCGGAGCGTGAGCCGCGCCAGTGCCCCGTCGCGAAGATGTCGATCAGCTCGTCCTCGCTGCGCGCGACCGCGCCCGGCGGGAAGGCGCGCAGATCGAAGTAGGTGCCGCGGGCCGCCTCGTACGCCTCCCAGTCGTCCGCGTGGATCACGATCGGCCGGTCCAGGACCGCGTAGTCGAACATCAGGGACGAGTAGTCGGTGACCAGCACGTCCGAGGCGAGGCACAGCGACTCGATGCTCGGATGGTCGGACACGTCGATGAGGCGGCCCGACGAAGAAGGCGCGGCGCTCGCCGGGGACCCCGCGTACGAGTGATGGGCGCGGGTCAGCACGACGAAGCGTGGACCGAGTTGGCGCAGCATGCGCTCCAGGTCGAGGGTGCGGCGCTGGGTGCGGCGGTAGTCGCGGTACGTCGGCGCGTACAGGACAGCGACCGCGCTCTCGGGGATGCCGAGCGACTCGCGCAGCCGGGTCACGTCCCCCGAAGTCGCCTGCTGGAAGACGTCGTTGCGGGGGAGGCCGTACTCCAGCGTCGTGTACGAGGACGGGAAGACGCGCTCCCAGACCAGGGTGGAGTGGCGGTTGGCGGACAGGCAGTAGTCCCATTTGTCGACGCTGCGCAGCAGCTCGGCGAAGTCCGTGCCGCGCGAGGCCGCCGGGCGGTCCTGGAGGTCGAGGCCCATGTGCTTGAGCGGGGTCCCGTGCTGCGTCTGGATCATGATCTGGCCGGGGCGCTTGACCAGGCGCCGGTCGAAGTTGACGTTGTTCACCAGGTACTTGGAGCGGGCGAGCGCCGTCCAGTACGCGGCCGTGGCGGGGCGCAGCCTGCGCGTCGAGGCCGGGATCGTGTGATGGTGCTCGGCGTGCGCGATCCACGCGGTGGTGATGTGCGGCGCCCAGGTGCGGAACGCGGACTCCAGGGCGCCCGGGTTGCAGCCGTGGCCGCGGCCCCAGTAGCTGGAGAAGACGGCACGGTCGGCGCGCAGCGGGAGGCGGAGCTGGACGCGGTAGTGGAGTTGCAGCGCGGCGCCCCGGGTCCTGCGCAGCAGCGCCTTGGCCCGGTACACGGTGTGTCTGCGGACGTGGGACGCCAGTGACAGCAGGCGGTACGCGCGATGGGTGCCCAGCCTGACCAGTGCGTGCCGCACGCGGGTGCGGAGCGGGACCGGGGCGCCCGGTGTGCGGTAACGGCGGTAGTGGGCACGGGACTTGCGCAGGAACTCGGCCCGCGAGCCGCGTGGCAGCCGGCCGCGCCTCACGAACACCGTCGAGAAGTGGTCGACCATGCGGCGGAACAGGACCGGGCGCCAGGGGGCCAGCTCAGGGCGGCTGTCGATGTGCGCGAAGACACGGTCGTACTGCTCGAAGATGTCGAAGTGCTTGCGGCTGCTCGTGCCGAGGATGCTCCCGTGGCGCCGCTGGCGGTAGTGGACGCAGACCCGGTCGAGGGTGGCGATCGTCTCGGCGGACATCAGCACCGGATAGGTCCAGGGCGTGTCCTCGTAGTAGCCGGGCGGGAAGGCGAAGCCCTCGCGCTCGACGAACTCCCGGCGGTACGCCTTGTTCCACACCACCATCAGGACCCGCAGCAGCCCCGGCCGGTCGGCCAGCCGGAACGGCGCCGGCCCCTGCTCCGTCAACTGCGCGGCGAACTGGTTGCGGACGGCCTCGCCCGACCAGTACGTGCGCGCGTAGTCGTAGACCAGGACGTCCGGTTCGGAGGTCTCCTTCAGCCGGTCGGCGATGGCGCGCAGCGCGTCCTGGGTGAGGCTGTCGTCGCTGTCCAGGAAGATCAGGTAGTCGCCGGTGGCCTGTTCGAGGCCCGCGTTGCGGGCGCGGCCCAGGCCCACGTTCTCCGGCAGGTGTACGGCGCGTACGCGGGCGTCGCGGGCCGCGAACTCGTCGATGATCGCCCCGCAGGCGTCGGGCGAGCAGTCGTCGACCGCGATCAGTTCGAGGTCCGGGTAGGACTGCTCGAGGACGGATTCCAGGCACTCGTGCAGGTACGCCTGAACCTTGTACGCGGGGACGATGACACTGAACCTGGGCAAGGGACATCCATGGGTCGGCGCGGGCATACCTGCCCGGGAACGGCCGAAGGGGTGACTTGGTTACGCCAGATGTGGCATACGGGGGAACTTTGGTGAACGGGGAGGGACGGGCCGGTGACAACACGGAGGGGCGGCCCGCTGTCGACCCGCCCCTCAAGTGCTCTTTTCCCGGGCTCTACTTCACCGCGCCCGCCATGACTCCGGACACGAACTGCCTCTGGAACGCGAAGAACACGGCGAGTGGGATCACCATCGAGATGAACGCTCCCGGCGCCAGCACGTCGATGTTGTTGCCGAACTGGCGTACCTGTGTCTGCAGTGCGACCGTGATCGGCTGGCTGCTCGAGTTGGAGAACACCAGCGCGACGAGCATGTCGTTCCACACCCACAGGAACTGGAAGATCCCGAGCGAGGCGATCGCGGGACCGCCGAGCGGCATCACGACCCGTACGAACAGGCGCAGTTCACCCGCGCCGTCCAGCCGGGCCGCCTCCAGGAGCTCCCGCGGGATCTCCGCGAAGAAGTTCCGCAGCAGGAACACCGCGAAGGGCAGGCCGAAGCCCACGTGGAAGAAGACCACGCCGATGATCGACCCGAAGATGCCGATCTTGCCGAAGAGTTCGGCGATCGGGATCAGCGCCACCTGCACGGGAACGACCAGCAGTCCGACCACGCCGAGGAACCACCAGTCGCGGCCGGGGAACTCCATCCAGGCGAAGGCGTAGCCCGCGAGCGAACCGATCACGACGACGAGGACGGTGGCCGGGACCGTGATCAGTACCGTGTTCACCAGCGAGTTGGTGATGTCACTGTTCTCCAGCAGCTTCTGGTAGCTGTCCACGGTGAGCTGCGAGGGCTCGCTGAAGACCTTCCACCAGCCGCTCGCGCTCATGTCCTCCGGCTTGCGCAGCGAGGACAGCAGCAGCCCGATGGTCGGCACCAGCCAGAACAGGCCGACGAGGAGCAGGAAGACCCGGAGCAGCCCGCCGCTGACGCCGCCGGCGAGCCGTGCGCCGAGGGACTGCTTGGCCTTCACGGCGCTGACGGGCGCGGATTTCGGCAGCCTGTCGGCATGGGCGGTCATCGTCGTACCTCCCGTCGCAGACGCCGGACATTGCTGCATTTCTCCGCGGGCTGAGACGTCAGCGGCTGTCGCCGCGGGCCCCCGGACCCCCGGCCGAAAAACGGGCGTGCCGTCATCGCCGCACCTCCCGTCGAAGCCGCCGGACGTTGCTGCGTTTTCCCGGGGGGGCGACCCCCGAACCCCCGGCCGAAAAACGGGCGTGCCGTCATCGCCGCACCTCCCGCCGAAGCCGCCGGACGTTGCTGCGTTTTCCCGGGGGGCGACCCCCGGACCCCCGGCCGAAATACGGGCGTGCCGTCATCGCCGCACCTCCCGCCGAAGCCGCCGGACGTTGCTGCGTTTTCCCGGGGGGCAACCCCCGGACCCCCGGCCGAAAAACGGGCGTGCCGTCATCGCCGCACCTCCCGCCGAAGCCGCCGGACGTTGAACAGCATCACCGGGATCACGAGCAGCAGCAGGAACACGGCGATGGCGCTCGCGATGCCCGGCTGGTCCTCGGAGAAGCCCTTGCGGTACAGCTCCAGGGCCAGCACGTTGGCGTCGTCCTGGGACGAGCCCGGCGCGATGATGAAGACCAGGTCGAAGACCTTCAGCACGTTGATCATCAGGGTGACGGTGACGACCGCGAGGACGGGCGCGAGCAGCGGCACGGTGACCCTTCTGAAGACCTGCCACTCGTTCGCCCCGTCGACCCTTGCGGCCTCCAGGAGCTCGCGCGGCACCCCCGCGAGCCCCGCCGCGATCAGCACCATCGCGAAGCCCGCCCACATCCAGATGTACGAGCCGATGATGGCCGGCGTGACCAGGGACGGGCCGAGCCAGTCGAGTCCGTTGTACGGCTCCTTGAAGTTACCTGCGGGGAGCCGGAGTTGAGCCCCGTCGGCCTTGTCCGAGAGCGTGAACGTGCCGTCGTCACGGACCTTCGTGGAGTCGACCACCTTGCCGTCCTTGACGGCCTCGATCCTCATGCCCGCGTAGCCGAGCTCGCTCGGGTCCACCTGGCCGAGCTTTCCGACGCCCTTGCCACGGGTGAAGTCCTGCCAGGCCGTGCCGGTGACCTTGCCGGGCTCGGTCTTGGCCTGTACGGCCTTCGTGGCGCTGTCGGGCATCTGGTCGGGGGCGACACCGACGAGGGGGAGGGTGACGGACTGCCCGACCTGGACGGGGTTCTTGGTGATGAACCCGCCGCTTTGGGGTTCGAGTGGTGACT
The DNA here is from genome assembly GCF_041053055.1 of Streptomyces sp. R41. Lineage (NCBI taxonomy): Bacteria > Bacillati > Actinomycetota > Actinomycetes > Kitasatosporales > Streptomycetaceae > Streptomyces > Streptomyces sp. R41. The sequence goes on along the minus strand of NZ_CP163443.1, from coordinate 4,319,100 downwards.
GCCGTCCGGGGTGGGCCTTCGGGAACGCGGACGACTCGGCGAACGTGTCGTGGATGCCGACCCAGACCGCGTTCGCGACCCCCTTGTCCGGGTCCTGGTCGTACACCAGCCGGAAGATGATGCCCGCGGCGAGCATCGAGATCGCCATCGGCATGAAGACGACCAGCTTGAACGCCGTGCCCCAACGCACCCGTTCGGTGAGCACCGCGAAGATCAGCCCGAGCGCGGTCGCGACTGTCGGCGCGAAGACCACCCAGATGATGTTGTTCTTGAGCGCGGTGCGGATGCCGTCGTCGGTGAACAGGGACTTGTAGTTGTCGATGCCGGCGAAGCCGTCGCCGGACTGGTTGTAGAAGCTGCGGACGACCGAGTACCCGATCGGGTAGACCACGAGCGCGCCGAGCAGCACGAGGGCAGGCAGCAGGAAGAGGGCTGCCACGGTCTTGCGGGTGCCGGTCACGCTCTTGCGCGGGCGGGGTGCGGCGGGGGGCTGGGGGCCCTCCGCCGCCGCTGCCGACGTCATCGCCGGATCAGCTCCCGCTGCCGTACGCCGCCGCCGCGTCCTTCTCCAGCTTCGCCTGGGTTCCCGCGACGTCGGTCGGGTTCTTCAGGAAGTCCTGGAGATCCTTCCACTCGCCCTTGCCGGGCGTGCCGCCGAAGGCCTGCGGGGTCTGGTCGGACATGTCGAAGCGGAAGTCGTCGCCGGCCGCGATGAGCGCCTTGGCGATCTTCTGCTGCACGGCGTTCGGGTACGCCGAGTTCGGCACGTTCTTGTTGGGGGAGAGATAGCCGCCGAGCTTCGCCTGGATCGTCGCGGCGTCCGGCGAGGCCAGGAAGGTGGCGAGTGCCTGGGCCGCCTTCGAGTCCTTCAGGATGACAGCCGCGTCACCGCCGGAGACCACCGGCGCGGTGCTGCCCACGGTCGGGAACGGGAACACCTTCGCGTCCGTGCCCACCTTTGCCTTCGTCTCCGCGATGTTGACCTGCGCGAAGTCGCCCTCGAAGACCATGGCGCCCTTCGGCTGGTCGCCGCCGGTGAAGGTCTGCGTCACGGAGGCCGGGAACTCGGTCTGCAGCGCGCCGGCCCCGCCGCCCGCGACGAAGTCCTTCTTGCCCCAGATCTGGGCGAGGGTGGTGAGGGCCTGCTTGACGGACGGGTCCGTCCACTTGATCTTGTGCTGGGCGAGCTGGTCGTACTTCTCGGGGCCCGCCTGGGACAGATAGACGTTCTCGAACCAGTCGGTGAGGGGCCAGCCGTCGGCGCCGGCGACGTTGAACGGGGTGACACCGGAGTCGTAGATCGTCTGCGCGGTGGCCAGGAGGTCCTTCCAGGTCTTGGGCTCCTGCGCGCCCGCGTTCTCGAAGACCTTGGCGTTGTACCAGATCAGCGACTTGTTGGCGGCCTTGTAATAGACGCCGTACTGCTTGCCGTCGACCTTGCCGATGTCCTGCCAGCCCTGCGAGTAGTTCTTGCTGAGCTCCGCCTGCGCCTCGGCGCCGATGGGCTTGGCCCATTTCTTGTCGACGGCCTGCTTGATGGCCCCGGGCTGGGGCAGCATCGCGACGTCCGGCGGCTTGCCACCGGCGATCTTCGAACCGAGGAAGTTGATGATCGGGTCCTGCGCGGGTACGAAGGTGACCTTCGCGCCGGTGCGCTTCTCGAACTCCGCCAGCACCTTCTTGAAGTTGGCCTGCTCGGGGCCGGTCCATACGGCGGCGACTTCCAGGCTGGCGCCGTCGAGCTTGGGAAGGGTGACGCCGCCACTGCCGCCGCTGCTTTCCGTGCCGTTGTTGTCCTTGCCCTTGTCCTTGTTGTCGCCGCCGCATGCGGTGAGGGTGAGCGCGCCGGCGATGACGGCGGCTGCGGCGGCTTGTGCGGCCCTGCGTGACCTGTGCGTGGCGTGATTGGTGGAGTGATTGGGCGACCTGCGTACACGAAGATTGCTGCGCATCACTGCCCCGTTCTTCGTTCCTCGTCGAACGTCCGAGCGCTGTCCCGTGCGCTCTGGTCTACGCCCGGGGCATGAGGGCGGCAAGAGCGCCAGCGGTGTCAAACGAGTGATCGTGATCGGGTCGTGACGTGTTGTCGCCCCCGCCGCCCTCCTCATTCCCGCCCCCGGGGACTGCTGGCCCCGCCAGGGGCGCGGGGAACTGCGCGACCAGCCCCCACCGACCGGCAGCCAAATGACCACCCGGGGGGTCTGGGGGGCGGAGCCCCCCAGGTACGGGACGGGTAGGGGCGGAGGGGGCGAAAAAACATCCCCGGCCCCACCCACCCGCACCCGGAGCTAAAGCAGCGAAGGCACCTCGACCGCGGCGACAGACCGGGCCGCCCGCTCCAGCGCACTGGCGAGCAGCGCCAAGTCTGTCGGCCCGTTGCCCAGTTCGCGAACGGGCCGCCGCGCCGGCGGATCGCCCATGCGATGCCACTCCAGGGGCACGACGGTGGGGCGGAGGGTGGCCGTACGAGGAATGCGCCCGGTGACCCGACCGCCCTGGAAGGGCGTGTCCCGCCCGTCCGGGCGAAGCAGCAGCCCCCGCCCGGGAGCCGGCTCGTCAGGCCCCGCCGACACCGCGTCGAGGACGACCCGCACCGCGGCGGAACGCCCCAGCTCGGACCCCGCCGTACGCCCGTCGATCCCGGCCGCCGCCACAAGGTGCACCCCAAGCCGCTCCCCCTCACGGGCAACGGCCTCGAGGGCTCGTATGACGGACCCGGCCGCAGGGCGCCCCGGCGATCCCAACGGGGGTGACAGCAGCGCGTCCAGGTCGTCGACCACCACGACAAGACGGGCGAGCGGCGGCCCCGGCTCCGTACGCTCTCGCGCGGCAGCCGGCCGCAACCGCAGCGTCGAACTGGGCGGCGCGTCCAGATCCCCGGCACCGGACGACGCCCCGGACACCATCCCGGGCGACGACGACTTGGCCGAACGCTGGGCCACGATCCGGCCCGACACCTCGCGCCGGGTGTGCCATTCCGTGAAGTCGAGCCGCCCGAGCAGCTCGGCCCGCCGCTTCAGCTCGGCACTGAGGGCCTGGGCGAACTCCCGCATCCGTACGGGGTCGTTGGCGGTGAGGTGGGTCGTGACATGCGGGAGGTCCGTACAGACCTGGAGCCCCTCGCCCCTCCCCGCGCCATTGCCGCCGGTACCGTCCCGCCCGTCTATCAGTACGATCCCGAGCCGGTCGGGCCGCTCCGCGGCGGCGAGGGACGCGGCGACGGAACGCAGCAGCTCTGTACGACCGCTGCCCGAAGGGCCCTCGATCAGCAGATGCGGGCCCTCGGCGGGGAGATCCACGGCGACGGGCCCGCGCGGCCCGGCGCCCAGGACGACCCGGCCGCGCCCACCGAGCGCCTCCGTGTCGTCCGCCGCGTCCGCCCAACGCGCCATCAACGAGGCCGGAGTGGCCCGTGCGAGTCCCAACTCGTCGAGCAGACGTGCCGCTTGAGGCAGCGGTGCGGACACGCGCGGGTGCCGGTCGCCGTGCGCGCCGTCCGTCCGCAACGGCGCGAGCGCCCGTGCGAACCGCTCGGCCCACGCGACCGACACGGCGTCGATCGCGGCGACGGTGCCGTGGCCCACGGGGCCGCGCGCCAGGTACCCGGTCGTGCCGAGGTGGGTGTGACCACCGCGCATCGAACCGGCATCCGCCCCGGCGGCCCCGACGCGAGGGGAGCCTCCGTGGGTGGCGCCGGCGTGTGTGGGTCCGCCATGCGTCGTGCCGCCGGGCGTCGGCGTGCCATACGTCGCCCCGTCGCGCGCGGGCTCGACGCCGCCGCCACGCGTGCGTTCCGCGGAGCCGCCCCGCGAGGACTCCGAGCCCCCGAGCCCGCCCCGCCCGGCCCCCGCGGAGTCGCCCGCCGTGTGCCGCGGGGCTGCCCCCGGGGCGGAACCGGCGGGCCCGCCCGGCGCGATCCGCATCAGCCGCAGCGCAGTGGCCACGTCCCCGCTGAGCAGGGCGACCGCTCCGCACTCGCGGAACGCCGGTGACGCCTCGCACGCCGACTCGTACGTCTCCGTCACCGGCGACGCGGGCGACGCCGCCGGGGTCTCGGCGAGGCACACCACATGGATCCCGGCCCGTGCCCCGTCGTGCGCCAGCCGCACCACGGCCTCCCGCACATCGGCGCCCCCGGGGTCCCCGTCCACGACCACCACGGTGTACGGACCGTCGAATGCTCCGTCCGCCTCGTCCTCGTCCCGCGCCCAGGAGGGCCGCCGGGCCGCGCCGCGTACGTCGTCGCCGGGACGTGGTCCTCGGCCGGTGGCCGGGCGGCCGCCCGGTGCGCGGCCCGCTTCGGTCAGGTGGTCCTCCAGACGGCGGAGGAGTTCGTCCGTGCGCGCCGTCGCCTGTTCGCGGTCGTAGGCGAGGAGGAGGCGGCAGTCCTGGCCGTGGGCCGGGCGGAGGTGGGGGAGCCAGCCGAGCCAGGACCACTCGGCGGTGCGCTCCTCCACCGTGCGGGAACGGTCCGTGCTGATCAGGACGATTTCGAGGGCGTCGGGGGAGTGCAGCGCGGCGAGCTGCGCCACGACCGCGCGGGCCAGCCCCGAAAGGCGAGGACGCGGCCCGGCCAGGCCCAGCGCGCCGACCTCCCGCAGGCCGGCGGTCACCGGCACCGCGGGCAGCAGGCCCGAGCCGTCGGGCGCCGCCCGGTCTGCCGTGCCCAGCCGTACCGTCAGCGCCTCCGGGTGCCCGGAGCCGCGCTCCCACAGCCGCGGTCCCGGCCCCAGCGCGGTGAGCAGCAGGGTCGCGGGGTCGGGCCAGCTCTCCGGCGACTGCGGCAGGGCGGGGAGGAGTTCCTCCACCGCGGCTTCGCCGTCGTCGTACGGGTCCTGCCCGGCTCCCGCCGGTCCACCGCGTCCTGCGGCCAGCCGCCGCGCCCAGGCGCCGATTCCGCCCCGCTTGCGCACGCCAGACGGGACGTCCGTGCCGCGCGGGGGAGTGCCTTTGCGGGTGCTCGCGGTGCCTGTGTGTGAGGAGTCCGCGGTCTCCGCCGGGGACTCGCCGTACCCGGCGGGCCCGGGGGCGCCGTCCGGTCCGGCGCCGCCGCGCGGCCGGCTCTCGATGCGGGGTGCGCCGCCCTGTTCCGGCACCACGGACGGCGCGGGAGTCGGCCCTGCGGAGGGTGCGGCCTGCGGCACGGCCGGACCGTGCTCCTGCGCGCCCGGGACTCCTGCCGCCGCTCCCCACTCCGCCGATCCGTAGGCGTGGTGCGCGTCGCCGGTGGGCGGCGGGACCGGGGTGCCGTCGGTTTGCCCGGTGGCGGGGGTCCGGGCGGCGCCCTCCACGCGCGCGTGGGGCACGGTCGCGGTCGGCGATGCCGGCCCCGGGCGAGCGGGGCCGCCGTCACCGGGCGTACCGGTACCCGGCCCGGCGCCGACGGTCACCCGCACATGCCCCTCCCCGTCCGGCGCCGTCCCCAGGGCCGCCGTACCCCCGGGCGGAGCAAGCCTCAGGGCGGACTCGCCGACGCGGAGGAGTGCTCCGGGGGCGAGGCGGACGGGGCGGGTGCCGATGCGGGTGCCGTCGAGTGTCGTGCCGTTCGTGGAGCCGAGGTCGGCGACCGAGACGCGGCCCTCGGGGGTGACCGTGACCGCGCAGTGCAGGCGGGAGACGTCGGGGTCGTCGAGGGGCACGTCCGCGTCGGCGGAGCGGCCGATGTGGATCTGGCCGCCGTGCAGGAAGTGGACACCGCCCGCGTCGGGGCCCGCGACCACATGGAGCTGGGCGGCGCCGTCGTCCGCGTCGGGCCCGGGCTCCGCGGGCGCGCCCAGAGACAGCACGGCGCCGTCCGTCAGGGGCGGCTCGCCCAGCGTGCAGCGCTGCCCGTCGAGCCGCTCCGCACCCACGTAGAGCACGACCTGGCTGTCACCGCCGCCGACCGCCGAGGCCAGGCCCGACGCGACCGCGGCCAGCGCCGTCCCGGCGGGCGCGGTGACCAGCACATCGCAGGCGGCGGCTCGCCCCCGCGGCTCCGGGGGCGAGCCCAGCGGGTCTACGACGGTCAGCCGGATCTGCATCGCCGTCAGCGGTCCCTTCCGCGCAGGTGCCCGCGACGAGGACGAGGCTGCGCTGCGGTCCCCCACCGCAGATTCCCCCACCGCACACGGGCACGTCGGCCAGTACTGGAGGCATCCTCGCACCTGCTACTGACAACGCGCCCGCCCCCCACCCGTAAGTGATCTTGATTGGTCGGCTCTGCCCGTAAAAGTGCCTGACCAGTGCCCGACCGGTGCCCGCTTGAGATCGGTCACGCCCACCATTCGGCAACCAAGTGACCGGACCGAGCGTCTTTCCATCGAACACGCACGGGTAGGCGTACGTAAGCGCTTATGCGAAGCACAGGCGCTCACGGGAAGCACAGGAAGACGACAGCCCAGTGCCATGTACGGCGGCACTACAGTGGGTCGGAACACCTGTACCACGGTGATCACGGTGGACGGACCAGGCAAGCAAGCAGCAGGGAGCGCATGACGTGCGGCCGGTAGGGAGCAAGTACCTCCTTGAGGAGCCGCTTGGGCGCGGCGCCACAGGCACCGTCTGGCGAGCCCGCCAGAGGGAGACCGCGGGCGCCGAGGCGGCCGTGGCCGGCCAGCCCGGCGAGACCGTGGCGATCAAGGTCCTCAAGGAGGAGCTCGCCAGCGACCCGGACATCGTGATGCGGTTCCTTCGGGAGAGGTCGGTGCTGCTGCGCCTGACCCACCCGAACATCGTGCGCGTACGGGACCTCGTCGTCGAAGGCGATCTGCTCGCGCTCGTCATGGACCTGGTCGACGGGCCCGACCTGCACCGCTATCTGCGCGAGAACGGGCCCTTCACTCCCGTCGCCGCCTCCCTGCTCACCGCCCAGGTCGCCGACGCGCTCGCCGCCAGCCACGCCGACGGCGTCGTACACCGCGACCTGAAGCCCGCGAACGTCCTGCTCAAGCAGGACGGCGGCCAGATGCACCCGATGCTGACGGACTTCGGCATCGCCCGGCTCGCCGATTCCCCGGGCCTCACGCGCACCCACGAATTCGTCGGCACGCCCGCGTACGTCGCGCCCGAGTCGGCGGAGGGGCGTCCGCAGACGTCCGCCGTCGACATCTACGGCGCGGGCATCCTGCTGTACGAGCTGGTCACCGGGCGTCCGCCGTTCGCCGGCGGATCCGCGCTGGAGGTGCTGCACCAGCACCTGAGCGCCGAGCCGCGCCGCCCGTCGACCGTGCCGGACCCGCTGTGGACCGTCATAGAGCGCTGCCTGCGCAAGAACCCGGACGAGCGGCCCAGCGCCGAGAACCTCGCGCGCGGGCTGCGCGCCGTCGCCGCGGGCGTCGGTGTGCACGCGAACGCCGCGCAGATCGCCGCCGCCGAGGGTGTGGGCGCGCTGCTCGCCCCCGACCCGTCCCCGGCGACCGTCCCTGGCGTGCCCGGTGCGGCCGACCCCACCCAGGTGCTGCCGCAGGGCGCGGGCGCCTACGACCCGTACGCCGCGACCAGTGTCCTGCCGCACACATCCGGAGACGCCGACCCCACGTCCGTCCTCCCGAACCGTGGCGCGGCCGACCCGACCGCCGTCATGCCGCCCGTGCAGCACCAGCCGGGCGGACAGCAGGGTCAGCCGGGCCAGTCCGAGGACCCGCATCCCTGGCAGAACCAGCTGCGCGCGGCCCGCGACCGCAACGAGCAGACGCAGGTCCAGTACCTCGACCCGAACGAGGACCCGCTGCGCCGCCGTCCGCAGCGACAGGTCGCACGGCCCCAGCAGCGGCCGCAGCAGCAGCGGGGGCAGCAGCCGCCGCCCGGGTACGGGTATCCGCAGCAGCAACAGCCGCAGCAGTACGCGCCTCAGCGCCAGCAGCCGCAGCGGTACGCGCCCGCGCCGCAGCAGCCTCAGCAGCCCGCGCCGCGTCAGCCGCGCGAGCCGCGGCAGCGCAGCGCCAACCCCATGAAGATCCCGGGGCTCGGCTGCCTCAAGGGGTGCCTGTTCACCATCATCATCCTGTTCGTCGCGAGCTGGCTGATCTGGGAGTTCAGTCCCCTTCAGGACTGGATCGGGAGCACGAGGAGCTTCTGGGGGCAGCTGAACGAGTGGTACCACACAGTGTCGGGGTGGATCGGGGACCTCGGCGGAGGGTCCGGCAAATGACCTCCAGGGCAACCGACTCTGGGGATTTGTCGACACCTGACGGGTGATTTCCCTCTCCGCAGTGAAGGTTGGCTCTTCGGACGCGTACTTTTAGCGACAACACGCGTCTCGGTAGGAGCAGTCTTGGCACGCAAGATCGGGAGCCGGTACACCGCGAACCAGATTCTGGGGCGGGGCAGCGCCGGCACGGTGTGGCTGGGTGAGGGGCCCGAGGGGCCCGTCGCCATCAAGCTGCTGCGCGAGGACCTCGCGTCCGACCAGGAGCTCGTGGGGCGCTTCGTGCAGGAGCGCACGGCGCTGCTCGGTCTCGACCATCCGCACGTGGTCGCGGTGCGCGACCTGGTGGTGGACGGCAACGACCTCGCGCTCGTCATGGACCTCGTCCGGGGGACCGATCTACGCACCCGGCTCGACCGGGAGCGGCGGCTCGCCCCCGAGTCCGCGGTCGCGATCGTCGCGGATGTCGCGGACGGGCTCGCGGCCGCGCACGCCGCGGGGGTCGTCCACCGGGACGTGAAGCCCGAGAACGTCCTGCTCGACATGCAGGGCCCGCTGGGTCCCGGCGGATCCCACCCCGCCCTCCTGACGGACTTCGGTGTGGCCAAACTCATCGACTCGCCCCGCCGGACCCGGGCCACGAAGATCATCGGTACGCCGGACTATCTCGCGCCCGAGATCATCGAGGGGCTGCCGCCGCGGGCCGCCGTCGACATCTACGCCTTGGCGACTGTCCTGTACGAGCTCCTTGCCGGGTTCACGCCCTTCGGGGGCGGGCACCCGGGAGCGGTCCTGCGCCGGCACGTCACGGAGACGGTCGTACCGCTCCCCGGCATCCCGGACGAGCTCTGGCAGCTGATCGTCCAGTGCCTCGCGAAGGCGCCGGCGTCGCGGCTGCGGGCGTCGGAGCTCGGGGCGCGGCTGCGGGAGCAGTTGCCGTTGCTGGCGGGGATGCCGCCGTTGGACGTGGACTCGCCGGACGCGGAGTCGGCGGACGGGGACGAGGCGTACGTGGAGACGGCGGAGCCGTCCGCTCCGGCGGCGCGGGAGCGGCGGGGGGCTGTGCCGCTGGTGCCGGGGGCTGCGCCGGACTCGAACCGGGATACGCATACGTCGATGCGGGTGCCGGGGCCGGACGAGCTGGCGGGGGGCGCGCGTGGCACGGCCCGTGCGCCACGTGCCGCGGGCGCGCCCCGGCCGGGGTCGGCCCGCCACCGGGCCTCCGCGCGGCGGCGTCGCATCACACTCGGGGCGGCTGCCGTCGCCCTCGTCGCCGCCGTGGGCGTCGGCACATGGCTCGCCACGTCCGGCGACGACGCGGGGGCGACTCCGCCCGACACGAAGAACTCGGCTCCGGCGTCCCCGTGACCGCCCGGTGGGGGCTGAGCTGTGGGGTTTCTCGCCCCCTCCGCCCCTACCCGTCCCGTACCTGGGGGCTCTGCCCCCAGACCCCCGGGTTGTCCATTTGCTGCGGGTGGGGTGGGGGCTGGTCGCGCAGTTCCCCGCGCCTCTGACGGGGGCGGAAATCCCACCCCCGGCCGCGGCGGCGCCTGGTGTGGCGGTCCCGTAGGGGCGAGGGGCTGGGCTCGCTTGTCGTAGCCGTTACGCTGGAGGCGTGGCAGTCGTCGATGTATCCGAAGAGCTCAAGTCCCTCTCCTCGACCATGGAGTCGATCGAGGCCGTCCTGGACCTCGCCAAGCTGAGGGCAGACATCGCCGTGCTCGAGGAGCAGGCGGCCGCGCCGTCCCTGTGGGACGACCCGGACGAGGCGCAGAAGATCACCAGCAAGCTGAGCCACCTCCAGGCGGAGGTCAGGAAGGCCGAGGCGCTGCGCGGGCGTATCGACGATCTGAGCGTGCTCTTCGAGATGGCGGAGGAAGAGGACGACCCGGACACCCGCGCCGAGGCCGAGTCCGAGCTCACCTCCGTCAAGAAGGCGCTGGACGAGATGGAAGTCCGGACCCTGCTGTCCGGGGAGTACGACTCCCGTGAGGCCGTCGTCACCATCCGCGCCGAGGCCGGCGGCGTCGACGCCTCCGACTTCGCCGAGAAGCTCCAGCGCATGTACCTGCGGTGGGCGGAGCGGCACGGCTACAAGACGGAGCTCTACGAGACCTCGTACGCGGAAGAGGCCGGCATCAAGTCGACCACCTTCGCCGTCCACGTCCCGTACGCCTACGGCACGCTCTCCGTGGAGCAGGGCACCCACCGGCTGGTCCGTATCTCGCCCTTCGACAACCAGGGGCGTCGCCAGACCTCCTTCGCCGGTGTCGAGATCCTGCCCGTCGTCGAGCAGACCGACCACATCGAAATCGACGAGTCGGAGCTCCGAGTCGATGTGTACCGGTCGTCGGGCCCGGGTGGTCAGGGCGTCAACACCACCGACTCCGCGGTGCGGCTGACCCACCTTCCCACCGGCATCGTCGTCTCCTGCCAGAACGAGCGGTCGCAGATCCAGAACAAGGCCTCGGCCATGAACGTTCTGCAGGCCAAGCTGCTCGAGCGGCGCCGGCAGGAGGAGCAGGCCAAGATGGACGCCCTCAAGGGCGACGGCGGCAACTCCTGGGGAAACCAGATGCGTTCATACGTCCTGCACCCGTACCAGATGGTCAAGGACCTGCGCACCGAGTTCGAAGTCGGCAACCCCGAGGCCGTGTTCGGCGGCGAGATCGACGGTTTCCTCGAGGCCGGAATTCGCTGGCGCAAGCAGCAGGAGAAGTAAGCGGGCAGAAGGCGGAGGCATTCACGCCCCATTGAAGCCTCTTTGTCGACAAGGCAACTGCCGTCCATCGGACGGCAGTTGCCTTTTGTGTGTGGGTTGTCTGGGTTTTACGTCACAGTCACATGTCCTCACGGCAGGCAAATGATGTTGATCCGGACATCGCGTACGCAACGACCTTGACGCTGCTTTGAAAACTGGGAAGGGTAACGCGTGGCATGCGTATCTCTGGGGCGCATGTGAACCGGGGGGCTTGAGAGAAGCCACCTGTGACGCCGTGGCCCCGGGCGCTGCTCCATTGACGATCAGCTACTGGGGGTAGCAGGCAGATGACCAAGAAGACGCGGATCCGCGTGGCGCGGATAGCCGCCGGCACGGTGATTGCCGCCGGTGCTTCGCTGACCGCGGCGGGTGCCGCTTCGGCACTCGACCTCGGCGTGCAGGTGGGTGGCCTGAGCGTGGGCGCCAGCGCCGACGAGACCGGTGTCGGTGTCCACGCCGGGCTCGACGACGACCCGACGCCGACCCCGACCGAGACGGGTATCCCGACCGAGGAGCCGCCCACGCCCACCGTGGTGCCCACGGAGCCCACTGAGGAGCCGACCGAGCCCACGGAGGAGCCGACGGAGCCCACCGAGGAGCCGACCGAGCCCACGGAGGAGCCCACCGACCCGACCACCGAGCCCACCGACCCGGGCAACGGGAATGGGAACGGCAACGGGAATGGCAACGGGAACGGTAACGGCAACAGCAACACCGACCCCGACGGTGGCTCCTCCACTCAGGAGGAGGGCTCCTCGTCCCTGACCGACACCGGCTCGGACACCTCGTCCGACACCTCGGCCCAGGGCAAGAGCGACGGCGAGCTGGCCGAGACGGGTGCCGGTCAGACCATGTTCCTGCTGGTCGGCGCTGCCACGATGATCGCCGGCGGTATCGGCTTCCGCATGCTGCCTCGCCTCGCGGGCGGCCGCGGCGGTGCCGCCGCCTGACGGACGCGTACGTGACGAAGGGCCCGGAGCAGCTCGCTCCGGGCCCTTCTCATGTCAGGGACGCCTCACGGGTGGGCGCACCGCCCGCGCCCGTCTCACGCCGTCTGGTGGGCCACCAGCGCCAATGCCGCGATCAGCACGGCCAGCAACGCGATCAGCGCCATGGGGTTCAGGCCCGCGAAGGGGCTCTCCTGCTGGAGCCGCTCGCGGTTCGCGCGGCAGACGGGACAGCGGCCCTCGCTCACGGGCGCCGCACAGTTCGCGCACACCAATCGGTCGTACGTCATGCGCTCGCCCTCCTTGCGCCGTATCCCCGTACACAACGCTCTACATAACGCTGCGGGGGACGCAACCGTTCCCCCTCCACTGTGCCAGGTTCCGCCGATTTCGGCGCGGCTCGCCTTATCCTGCCCCGGCACTCCGCTGGGTAGGCCGGGAAACTACCGCTCTCGGAGGGGTGCCTGGGGTCGTTTTTCGCGGCTGCGGGTGCGTCTTGGTTGCTCGCGCCCACGCGGCGGAGCCGCATGATGTCAGAGCCCCGCGCCCCTGCGGGGCGCTCCCCGGGGGCGCCTCTCAGCCCCGTACCCCCCGTCCCCCCGCGCCAAAGACCCGCACAAAACAGCACAAGCCCCCCGCAACCCCTACCAGCGCCTGCGCTTGCGCACCCGGGTCGCGTATGGTCACGCACACCTACCCCCGGCGACCCGTGGTGCATCCGTGATCCGATTCGACAACGTCTCCAAGGTCTACCCCAAGCAGACCCGCCCCGCTCTCAGGGATGTCTCCCTGGAGGTCGAGCGCGGAGAGTTCGTGTTCCTCGTGGGGTCCTCCGGCTCCGGAAAGTCCACCTTCCTGCGGCTGATCCTCCGCGAGGAGCGATGCAGTCATGGTCAGGTGCACGTCCTGGGCAAGGACCTCGCGCGCATCTCCAACTGGAAGGTGCCGCAGATGCGCCGCCAGCTGGGGACCGTGTTCCAGGACTTCCGCCTCCTGCCGAACAAGACGGTCGCCGAGAACGTGGCCTTCGCCCAGGAGGTCATCGGCAAGTCCCGTGGCGAGATCCGCAAGTCCGTGCCCCAGGTGCTCGACCTCGTCGGCCTGGGCGGCAAGGAGGACCGGATGCCCGGCGAGCTGTCCGGTGGTGAGCAGCAGCGCGTGGCCATCGCGAGAGCCTTCGTGAACCGGCCCAAGCTCCTCATCGCCGACGAGCCGACCGGAAACCTCGACCCGCAGACCTCCGTCGGCATCATGAAGCTGCTCGACCGCATCAACCGGACGGGCACGACCGTGGTGATGGCGACCCACGACCAGAACATCGTGGACCAGATGCGCAAGCGCGTCATCGAGCTGGAGAAGGGCCGTCTCGTCCGCGACCAGGCGCGCGGCGTCTACGGCTACCAGCACTGATCATCGTCCACGGAAAGGTCTGAAGAAGACGCCATGCGCGCGCAGTTCGTTCTGTCGGAGATCGGTGTCGGTCTCCGCCGCAATCTGACCATGACCTTCGCGGTCGTCGTCTCGGTCGCCCTCTCGCTCGCCCTGTTCGGCGGTTCGCTCCTGATGAGCGACCAGGTCAGCACGATGAAGGGCTACTGGTACGACAAGGTCAACGTCTCGATCTTCCTCTGCAACAAGAGCGATGCCGAGTCCGACCCCAACTGCGCCAAGGGCGCGGTGACCGCCGACCAGAAGAAGCAGATCCTCGCCGACCTGGACAAGATGTCCTCGGTCGTCCAGAAGGTCAGCTACGAGTCCTCGGACCAGGCGTACAAGCACTACAAGGAGCAGTTCGGCGACTCCCCGCTGGCCAGCTCCCTCACGCCGGACCAGATGCAGGAGTCGTACCGGATCAAGCTGAAGGACCCGGAGAAGTACCAGGTCATCGCGACCGCCTTCGACGGGCGTGACGGCGTGCAGTCCGTGCAGGACCAGAAGGGCATCCTGGACAACCTCTTCGGGCTGCTCAACGGCATGAACTGGGCCGCGCGCGCGGTGATGGCGATGATGCTCGTCGTCGCGCTGATGCTGATCGTCAACACGGTGCGTGTCTCCGCGTTCAGCCGAAGGAGAGAGACGGGGATCATGCGCCTCGTCGGCGCCTCCGGCTTCTACATCCAGGCGCCGTTCATCATGGAGGCCGCGGTCGCCGGGCTCATCGGCGGTGGTGTCGCCTGCGGATTCCTGCTGATCGCGCGGTACTTCATCATCGATCATGGTCTGGCGCTGTCCGAGAAGCTGAATTTGATCAACTTCATCGGCTGGGACGCCGTGTTGACGAAGCTGCCGCTCATCCTCGCGACGAGTCTGCTGATGCCCGCGCTGGCCGCGTTCTTCGCGTTGCGCAAGTACCTGAAGGTGTGATGCATGCCAAGGGGGCCGTACTGCCAACCGGCGGTACGGCCCTTTGCGTTGTCCTAGACTCACCGGCATGTCAGGCCGTGACCTGTTCTGTGAGCCCCGCCGCATCCGCCGCGGGGCCGCCCTGACATTGGTGTTCGCGAGCGTCCTCGTCGTCGGCGCGACGACCGGATCCTTCTCCGACCCCGGCCGGAAATCCCATTCCAGCGCGTCGTCCCGTTCGACGCCCACCGGCCACCACGAGGACGTCACCGAGGCCGCCGCCGAGGCGATGGCCGACGGCAAGTCGCCCATGGAGGCCGCCGAGCGGGCCGTCAGCCGCAGCGGCGACCGCTGGGGCGCGGTCTACTCCCAGGGCGAGTACGAGGAGTTCGAGGAAGCCCTCGACGGCCAGTACACCGGCGTCGGGCTCTGGGCCCGGCGCGAGCGTGACGGACGTATCGAAGTGACCCGCGTGCAGACCGGGTCGCCCGCGGCCGCCGCCGGGATCCGCAAGGGCGACCGGCTGCGCAGTGTCGACGGCGAGAAGGTCGACGGCCGGCCGATCACCGAGGTCGTCTCCTTACTGCGCGGCGACGCGGACGACGCGGCCGCCGGTACGGAGGTCTCCCTCGACCTGGAGCGCGGCACGCGCGCGTGGAGCCGGACACTGCGCCGGGCCAGGCTGTCCACGGACTCCGTGACCATCCACAAGCTTCCCGGCGGCGTCACCGTGATCAAGGTCGCCGCCTTCACCAAGGGCTCGGGCGATCTCGTACGGACCGCCGTCGCCGAGGCCCCCCGGCGGGCCGGAATCGTCCTCGACCTGCGCGGCAACTCCGGAGGCCTGGTCACCGAGGCCGTCACCGCCGCCTCCGCCTTCCTCGACGGCGGCCTCGTCGCCACGTACGACGTGAACGGAGAGCAGCGCGCCCTGCACGCCGCCTCCGGCGGCGACACGGCCAGACCCCTGGTCGCGCTCGTCGACGGCGGCACGATGAGCGCGGCCGAGCTGCTCACCGGAGCCCTCCAGGACCGCGGCCGCGCGGTCGTCGTGGGCTCCAGGACCTTCGGCAAGGGCTCGGTCCAGATGCCGAGCCGGCTGCCCGACGGCTCCGTCGCCGAGCTGACCGTCGGGCACTACCGCACCCCCTCCGGGCGCGGCGTGGACGGCCGGGGCATCACCCCCGACCTGGAGGCGGACGACGGATCCCTGCAGCGGGCCGAGACGGTGCTGAGCGGGCTCGGGGACGAGTCGTAGCCGACTTTCGGGGTTCTGGTGGCCGACCGTTCGACGGCTTCGTAATCGGCTTTCCCACTGACCCCTCTGTAGTGCGAAAATGGCCAGCACTATGAGCAAGGGAATGTACGTACCGAAAGAGTCCCAGCCCAAGCAGGGCGGGGCGGCCTCCGCCAAGGCCAAGGACGGCAAGCGCAAGATCGTCGCGCAGAACAAGAAGGCACGGCACGACTACGCGATCATCGACACCTACGAGGCCGGGCTCGTGCTCACCGGCACCGAGGTGAAGTCGCTGCGCCAGGGACGCGCCTCGCTGACCGACGGCTTCGTCCAGATCGACGGGAACGAGGCGTGGCTGCACAACGCCCACATCCCCGAGTACAGCCAGGGCACCTGGACCAACCACTCCGTGCGGCGCAAGCGCAAGCTGCTCCTGCACCGCGAGGAGATCGACAAGCTGGAGTCGAAGTCCCAGGAGACGGGTCACACGATCGTGCCCCTCGCCCTGTACTTCAAGGACGGTCGAGCGAAGGCCGAGATCGCGCTCGCCCGCGGTAAGAAGGAGTACGACAAGCGACAGACCCTGCGTGAGAAGCAGGACCGGCGCGAGTCGGACCGCGCGATCGCGGCGGCGAAACGGAAGCAGCGGGGCGAGTAGCGCGCGCGGCCGTCGGGAATACGCTGGCACCCGGCCCCGTTGGTCACGTACGATGGACGAGTCCCGCTGGTGACGGGGCGCCGGATTCCTGGTGAATCCACCTTTGAAAAATCAACATGGGGATGATCGGTTTCGACAGCGGCTGTTGAAGCAGGGGAAGCGTGTCGAGGAAGCGGCAATGATCTCGTAAACCATATGTCGCAAACAATAATCGCCAACACCAAGCGCGATTCCTTCGCCCTCGCTGCCTAAGTAGCGACTTGCGAAGTGTCAGCCCGGGGCTGTTCCCGACCCGGATCCTGGCATCAGCTAGGGAACTAAACTCCTAAACCCGGTCACGGGGTGTAGGAGGAAATCAAACAGTGACTGGGCCCGTCGGCGACTTGTTCGCGTGATCACCGGGGCCGAGAAAATCGCAGCGAACTGCACACGGAGAAGCCCTGATTTTGCACCGTTGGACGCGGGTTCGATTCCCGCCATCTCCACTCATCCCATGTGGGTCAAGCCCCGCTGCCGTGGCAGCGGGGCTTTTTCCTTTTTGCGGGACTTCGGCTCGGCGAGGCTTCAGCGACTTCGCTGCGGCTTCAGCGGAGCGAGAAGGTCGACAGCCGCAGCCCCGCGCTCAGCACCAGGTACACGTCCTGGCGGCCCTTCGCCGCCGTGGTCAGGGCGGTGGTCACCGTCTCGTAGTCGTACGTCGATGCCGTACCGTCCGTGCGCGCCGTACCGACCAGCGTGCCGGTGGGCGACCCGAGGCGGACCTCGACCGTCCCCGAGCCGGTCCCCGCCACCCGTGCGGTGAACCGCGCCGCCCCCGAGCCGAGCCGGGCGTCCGCGAACTTCAGCCAGGCCCCGTCACCCGCCGCGCCCACCGCCGTACCGCGCGCCTTCGACTCGTCGACCAGCCTGACGTCCGCGTAGTCGTCGAAGTTCTCCGCCCGGGTCACCTTGGCGAGATCCCGGGCCGGGATCGTCTCGCCGTGCGCCGTCAGCGTCGTACGGGCGCGGATGTCGGACGAGGAGGCCCCGGCCAGGACGTCGTACGTGCCGCTCTCCACCACCCACCGGGAGCGCGTGACGTCCCAGTGCGCGAGGTCCTTCGTGCGCAGCTTCAAGGTCACCGTCTTCGTCTCGCCCGGCTTCAGCGACACCCGCGCGTACGCCTTCAGCTGCTTCAGCGGCTGTTTGTCGCGCGAGGTCCGCTGGTGCGTGTAGAGCTGGACGACCTCGTCGCCGGCGCGATGTCCGGTGTTGGTCACCGCCACCTCGTAACCGCCCTCGACGGGCTTCAGAGCGCCGTAGCGGAAGGATGTGTACGAGAGGCCGTAGCCGAAGGGGTAGAGGGGCTGCCCCTTGAAGTACTGGTAGGTGCGATCGGACTTGATGATGTCGTAGTCGAGGATCGAGGGGAGGTCCGACTCGGACCGGTACCAGGTCTGGGTGAGGCGGCCCGCCGGGTTCGCGTCGCCGTAGAGGAGGTCGGCGAGGGCGCTGCCGGTCTCCTGGCCCGCGTGGGTGGTCCACAGGAGGGCCGGGACCTCTGTCTGGAGGGCGCCGAGGGTGGTCGGGTAGCTGTTCTCGACGACCACGACCGTCTTCGGGTTGGCCGCGTGCACCGCCTTGACCAGGGCTTCCTGCGAGGGTGCCAGGCCCATGTCGGTACGGTCGTGGTCCTCGCGGCCGTTGATCGACGGCATCGAGCCGACCACGACCACCGCCGTGTCCTTGCCCTTCACCGCGGCAACCGCCTCGTCGACCCCGCTGCGGACGACGTCCTTCGTGTAGTGCGCGGCCTGCTCCTTGGGGACCAGGCCGAGGGTGCCGTCGTCGCCGGTCGGGCCGAGATAGACGGGGTTCGACCACCAGGACTCGGCGGTCTCGTACCCGGCGTACCGGAGCAGATAGCTGCCGTCGTCCTGGCGCTCCAGCTTGAACTGCTGCTGGACGTACCAACCATTGGGCTGTACTTGGTCGTTGACGAAGTTCGACCAGTTGTAGCCGACGTATTTGCCGTTGGCGGCCGAGCGCAGGGTCACGATGCCGGAGCCCCAGTCGAAGACGTCGAACTGGGAGGCCGTGCCGGTCTCCGTGCCCTCCTTGAGAGCCGCTCCCGCGTCAGAGGTCCCCGCCGTGACGTACTTCCCCGTCGCCGTGTCCTTCAGCGCGATGCGGTCCGCGCCCTCGCTGCTCGCCACCGAGGTGCCGAGCTTCGCCTCGATGCCCTGCTTGGGAGTGACCGCGTACGGCAGCGTGCCCGAGTACCAGTCGGTGTAGAGGGTGTCGGCGAGGGGCCCGACGACGGCCACGTCGTGCGCGGACTTCTTCAGAGGCAGCGCGTTCTGGTTCTTCAGGAGCACCGCGGCCTCCGTCGCCGCCTCGCGGGCCAGCTTCCGGTGGGCCGGGCTGTTGATCACGGACTTGTCGATCGAGCCGTACTTGCCGCCGTTCGGATCGAATTCGCCGAGCCGGACGCGCACGGCGAGGATGTGGGAGACGGCCGTGTCGATGTCCGATTCCTTCAACAGGCCTTGCTGCACTGCCGAGTTGACGGCCGCGACCGTCGGCCCTGAATCCGCGCTGTTGTCCGTGAAGCTGTCGATGCCGGCCTTCAGTGCGGCCGCGTCGCCCTCGGCGAGCGTGGGGTAGTAGTTCTGGGTGGCGGGGAGCAGGTTGCCGGGAGCGAAGGCGTCGGTGACGTTCAGCAGATCGCGTGAAGACCAGGACCGTACGACGTCGTTGAGGTCCGGATTCACCGTGTTGGGGCGGCCGTTGACCAGGTTGTAGGAGGACATGACACCCGTCGCCGCGTCCGCCTCGATCGCGGGCTTGAAGGCCGCCTCGTCGTACTCGTGCTGGACGCGCGGGCGCAGGTCGGAAGACGTGGTCGCGCGGTGCACCTCGTTGTTGTTGGCGAGGTAGTGCTTGAGGGTGGGCGCCGTCTTGAGGTGGTCGGGATCGCCGCCGGTCAGGCCGTCGCCGTACGCCGTGGAGATCGAGCCCGTGAGGTACGGGTCCTCGGAGTAGCCCTCCTCGTTGCGTCCCCAGCGCGGGTCGCGCAGCAGGTTCACCACCGGCGCCCAGAGGTTGAGGCCCCAGCCGTCCGGGCGTTCCTGCTGGAAGCCGCGCGCCTCGTCGCCGACCGCCGAGCCGACCTGCTCGATCAGCGCCGGGTCCCAGGTCGACGCGAGCCCGATCGCCTGCGGGAACACGGTGGTCTTGCCGAGCCAGGCGACGCCGTGCAGGGCTTCGGTGCCGGTGCGGAAGGCCTGGATGCCGAGGCGGGGGATGGCGGGCTCGTACTGGTGGAGGAGGGAGATCTTCTCGTCGAGGGTGAGGCGGCCCAGCAGGTCGTCGACCCGTTCGGCCACGGGGAGGTTCGGGTCGCGGAAGGCGTACGAGGGGGTGTCCGCGCCCGCGGGAACGGTGGCGCCGAGTCCGGCGATCAGGGCCAGCGCGACGACGACCGTGGTTCTCTGTCTTCCCTTGCTTCTCTTGCCTTTCATGACACGGCTCCTTCGACTAGGGCCTTGCACTCGGGCGTTCAATGACAAATCAGGGGGCCGCGCGGCGGGCCGTGCTCGCCCGCTCCGTCAGCCGGGGAGCGAGCAGCGTCGCCTCGGGCACGTCCGCGCCGCCCAGCTTCTTCATCAGCAGCTCCACCGCCCGTGCGCCCACCTCGGTGGACGGGATGGCGATGGAGGTGACGGGGACGCGGACGCCCTCGGCGAGTTCGTCCGGGCAGATGGCGGTGACGGACAGATCGCCGGGGATCCTCAGTCCGAGCTGCTCGAAGGCGTCGATCAGCGGCTCGAGGATCGGTTCGTTGTGCACGACGACACCGGTCAACGCAGGTTGTTCGCGCAGCAGTTGCTCGGCGACCTGGCGTGCGGCGGCGGGCGAGGCCTCGCAGGGGTGGACGGAGGACGCGAGGCCGTTGCGGTCGGCGGCGGCCGTGAACCCCTCCACCACACGCTGGGCGAAAGCAGTCCCCCGCACATACACCTCGGGCGGCGACCCGACCAGCGCCACGACCCGGTGCCCGAGCCCCGCAAGCCGCTCGACGCACAGCTCGCCCGCCGCCTTGAAGTCCAGGTCGATGCAGGTCAGCCCGTCCGGAGTCGCGGGGAACCCGATGAGCACGGACGGCCGGTCCAGCGCGCGCAGCAACGGCAGCCGGGCATCGTGGAGCTGTACGTCCATCACGATCAGCGCGTCCACCAGCGCGGTGTCCGCGACCCGCCGCAGCCCGTCCTCGCCCTCCTCCTGGGTGAGCAGCAGGACGTCGTGGTCGTGCCGGCGCGCCGCCGTCACCACCGACACCGCGAACTGCATCACGACCGGCACATGGATGCCCGCTCGCAGCGGCACCACCAGCGCCAGCACGTTCGACCGGCTGCTGGCCAGTGCCCGCGCACCCGCGTGCGGGCGGTAGCCCAGCTCGCGGATGCTCGCCTCGATGCGCTGCCGGGTCTCCTCGGAGATCGGGCGCTTGCCGCTGAGGGCGTACGAGACGGTGCTCGGGGACACCCCGGCGTGCCGCGCCACATCGGTGATCTTGACCATGCTCAGTTCAGCTCCAACGACAGGAAGCCCGTCCCGGCCTTCGCCCGTGTCTCGCGCTCACCCGCGGCCAGCCCCCAGGGCGCCGAGGGGTCACTGGACGAAGCCCGCAGCGTGTCCCCTTCACGTACGACGGTGAAGGTCACGGCGCCGACCGGCACCGTCACCTGCGCGCCCCGCTCCAGGCCGTACGCGCGCAGGGTGACTCCGTCGGCGTGGTCGTAGTCGGGCCGGTCGTCCACCGCACCCACCGGGATCACCGCCCCCGGCCGCACCAGCAGCGGCACGCTCAGGAACCCGTGCCGCTCGCGCACCCAGCGCGGCCCGGCCACCGTCCGCCCGCTCAGGAAATGGGTCCAGGTCCCCTCGGGCACGTAGTACGAGACGTCCCCGTCGTCGCTGAAGACGGGCGCGACCAGCAGGTCGGGGCCGAGCATGTACTGCCGCTCCAGATGCGCGCACCCCGGATCGTCCGGGAATTCGAGGACCATCGCCCGCATCATGGGCACGCCCTCCGCGTGGGCGGTGCGGGCCGCCTCGTACAGATAGGGCATGAGGCCGAGCTTCAGCCGCGTGAACAGCCGCAGGACGTCCACGGCCTCCTCGTCGAACAGCCAGGGCACGCGGTACGAGGACGATCCGTGCAGCCTGCTGTGCGAGGACAGCAGTCCGAAGGCGATCCACCGCTTGAACAGCGCGGGCGTCGGAGTCCCCTCGAACCCGCCGATGTCATGGCTCCAGAACCCGAACCCCGACATCCCGAGGCTCAGCCCGCCGCGCAGCGACTCGGCCATCGACTCGTACGTCGCCTCGCAGTCGCCGCCCCAGTGCACCGGGAACTGCTGGCTCCCGGTGGTCGCGGAGCGGGCGAAGACGACGGCCTCGTGCTCGCCGCGGTGCTTGCGGAGCACATCGAAGACGGTCTGGTTGTAGAGGTAGGTGTAGTAGTTGTGCATCCGCTCGGGGTCGGCGCCGTCCGCGTAGGCGACATCGACGGGGACCCGTTCGCCGAAGTCGGTCTTGAAGCAGTCGACGCCCTGGGAGAGCAGTGCTTCCAGTTTGGCCGCGTACCAGTCACGGGCGGCCGGGCTGGTGAAGTCGACCAGCGCCATGCCCGGCTGCCACAGATCCCACTGCCAGACGCTGCCGTCAGGGCGCTTGAGCAGGTGGCCCAGGGCCCGCCCCTCCGCGAACAGCGGTGACCGCTGCGCGATGTACGGATTGATCCATACGCAGATCCGCAGCCCCTTGTCCTTGAGCCGCGCCAGCATCCCCTCCGGATCGGGGAAGACCCGTGGATCCCACTGGAAGTCGCACCAGTTGAACTCGCGCATCCAGAAACAGTCGAAGTGGAAGACGGAGAGCGGCAGTTCGCGCTCCCGCATCCCGTCGATGAAGGACGTGACGGTGGCCTCGTCGTAGGAGGTGGTGAAGGACGTCGACAGCCACAGCCCGAACGACCAGGCCGGCGGCAGGGCCGGACGCCCGGTGAGCGCCGTGTACTTGCGCAGGATGTCCTTCGGGGTCGGCCCGTAGATGACGTAGTACGTCAACTGCTGTGTCTCGGCGCTGAACTGGACCCGGGAGACCGCCTCCGAGCCGACCTCGAAGGAGACCCGGCCCGGGTGGTCGACGAAGACGCCGTAGCCCGCGTCCGTCAGATAGAAGGGCACGTTCTTGTACGCCTGTTCCGTCGCCGTGCCGCCGTCGGCGTTCCACATGTCCACGACCTGGCCGTTCTTGACGAGCGGCCCGAAGCGCTCGCCGAGACCGAAGACCTGCGTACCGACGCCGAGGTTCAGCTGCTCGCGCAGATAGTGGGCGCCGGTGGCGTCCCGCATGATGCCCATGCCCTTGGGGCCGCTGGTGGTGAGGGTGCGGCCATGGGCGACGAAGTCGATGTGCCAGGGGCTGGTGCGGGCGACCTGGACGGACAGCGCGCCCGCGGTGAGGGTCGCGTGCTCGTCGTCGTGCTCGGCGTGCGCGGTGAACTCGCTTTTGTAGAGGTCGAATCGGGGGCCGCGAGGCTCCTCGCCCTGGAAGTGCGTGAACGTGACACCGATGACGTCCGGCATCGGCGCGTGCGCGCTGATCGTCACGACCGGTCCCTTCAGCAGGTCGCCGCGGTGGCGGATGGGCTGCGTCGGCGCGTGGATCTCCAGGCCGCCGGGCCCGGAGGTCACGTCGAGGACCTCGACCGGGTGGGCCGCGGTGACACCCTCGCGCAGCAGCCAGTAGCCGTCCGTGAACTTCACTTTCGTACCCCTTACTTCACTGCGCCGACGGCGATGCCGCGGGTGAGGGTCCGCTGGAAGACGAGGAAGAAGACGATGGCGGGGAGGACGCCCAGCAGGGCGGCCGCGTTCGTCATCGTGGCGTCCATCAGACGCTGGCCCTGGAGGACACCGAGCGCCACCGAAACCGTCTGGTTGTCGTTGGAGATCAGCATGACCAGGGGCAGCAGGAATTCGTTCCAGGTCCAGATGAAGAAGAAGACGAGCAGCACGCCGATGGTGGGGCGGCTGACCGGCACCACGATCCGCCACAGCACCTGCCATTTGTTCGCCCCGTCGATCCGGGCGGCCTCGATGATCTCGCGTGGGAACTGCCCGAGGACGGAGGAGAGCAGATAGGTGCCGAAGGCCGCCTGGACGACCGTGAACACGATGATCACGCTGAGCCGGGTGTCGTACAGGCCCGCCTGCTTGCTCAGGTAGTAGATCGGATAGACCAGCGCCTCCTGCGGCAGCATGTTCGCCAGCACGAAGAAGGCGAGGACCCAGGTGCGGCCCTTGATCCGGCCGATGCCGATGGCGTACGCGTTGAGGACCGACAGGACCGCCGCGAGCACGGCCACCGCGCCGCTGATCAGCACGGAGTTGAACAGCTTCTGGCCGTAGTCGACGCGCTGCCAGAAGTCCTTCAGTCCGTCCAGATAGAGGCCGTCGGGCAGGCTCAGCGGGCCGTTCGCCGAGTACTCGGCCGGCGACTTGACCGCGTTGACGGCCACGATCACGAACGGCAACACCATGAACAGGGCCGCTATGCACAGGGCGACGAGCACCGGGTAGCGACGGATGGCGGCGGTCATGCGCGGATCCCTTCCTCGGCGTCCTCGGCGCGGGTCTGGAGCTTGAGGCCGATCAGAGCCAGGACGAGGATGATCACGGTC
Source organism: Streptomyces sp. R41 (assembly GCF_041053055.1). NCBI lineage: Bacteria > Bacillati > Actinomycetota > Actinomycetes > Kitasatosporales > Streptomycetaceae > Streptomyces > Streptomyces sp. R41. The sequence goes on along the minus strand of NZ_CP163443.1, from coordinate 4,295,294 downwards.
AGCACGGTGGAGATCGCGGCGCCGTAGCCGACCTGGGTCTTCTCGAAGAAGGTGGTGAAGGAGAAGTAGGAGGGCACGTCCGTGGCGCCGCCCGGGCCGCCCTTGGTCAGCACGTACACCGCCCCGAACACCTTCAGCGCGGCGATCGTGCACCACAGCAGCACGACGTAGACCTCGGGCCTGATCTGCGGCAGCGTGATGTGCCAGAAGCGGCGCCACCAGCCCGCGCCGTCCAGCTCGGCGGCCTCGTACAGCTGCGGGTCGACACGCTGCAGCCCCGCCATGAAGACGACCAGCGGGAAGCCGATCTGCACCCAGACCATCACGCCCATGACGCTGTAGAGCGCGATGTCCGGGTCGCCGAGCCAGTCCTGCTGCCAGGAGCCGAGGCCGACCGCCTTCAGCAGCTCGTTCAGGGAGCCGTTGTCCGGCGCGAGGATCCAGCTCCACACGATGCCGGCGACGGCGATGGGCAGGACCTGGGGGAGGTAGAAGCAGGCGCGGAGTACGGCGGCGATCCTGCTGCCGAAGTGCTTGCCGACGAAGTCGAAGAGGGCGGCGGCGAGGACGAGTCCGATGACCGTCGGTACGGCGGCCATGGCGAGGACCATGAACAGGCTGTGCCGGAAGGACGCCCAGAACTCGGAGTCGTCCATCAGCTCGCGGTAGTTGGCGAGCCCCGACCACTTCGGGGAGCCGACGCCCTGCCAGTCGGTGAAGCTCACGCCCGTGTTCATCAGGAACGGGACGATGATGATCGCGAGGAAGGCGAGGATGCCGGGGAGCAGGAAGAGGGTGTACGAATCGCGCGCGTGGGGGCGGCGCGGGCCGGCGTGCTGGTGCTTGCCGACGGCCCGTGCGCCCCGTTCGACGGTGACCGTCATTGCTTCGGCGCGCCCTTGTCGTACGCCTTCTGCAGGGCGGAGAGGTAGTCGTCCGGTTTCTCACTGCCCGTCATCAGCTTCTGTGTCTCGGAGACGAGGACGTCGTAGAAGCCGGCGACCGGCCAGTCTGGGTAGAAGGCCAGGCCGTCCTTGCTGGAGAGGGTGTTGAAGTTCTCGATGAGAGTCTTGGACTTCGGGTCGGTGATGGCGTTCGCGTCGGCGGCGACCGGGACACCGCCCTTGTTGCCGAGCAGGTTCTGGATCTTCTTCGACATGGTGATGTCGATGAAGTCGTAGGCGAGATCCTTGTTCTTGGCGTTCTTGGGGACCACCCAGAGGTTGCCGCCGGAGCCGAGGGTCAGGTTCGAGCCGGGCCACAGGAAGGTGCCCCAGTCGAACTTCGCCTCCGTCTGGAAGCGGCCGTACCACCAGCTGCCGCTGAACAGGATCGGGCTCTTGCCCTGGATGAAGGAGACACCCGCGTCCTCGGCCTTGCTGCCGGTGGACTTCTTGCTGATGTAGCCCTTCTTCACCCAGTCGGTGAAGGTCTGGGCGGCGTACGTCCAGGCAGCGTCGTGGAAGTCGGTCTTGCCCTTGTAGAGCTCGTACGAGTCGACCCACGACCGGTCGGCCTTCGACAGCGCCAGCTGGTAGAGGTATTGCTGGGCGGGGTACTCGGCGCCGCCGTTGGCGAGCGGGGTGATGCCCTTCGCCACGAACTTGTCCATGGCGGCGGTGAGTTCGTCGAGGGTGGTGGGCTCGGCGATGCCGTACTTCTTGAAGAGGTCCTTGTTGTAGAACACCATCGTGTACTCGGCATAGTTGGGCACGCCGTACCACTTGCCGGAGCCCATGACCCCGTTGGCGTCATACTGGCTGATCGTCCGTACGCCGCCGGTGATCTCCTTGTCCCAGCCGCGCTTGGTGGCCTCGGCGGTCAGATCGGTGAGCAGCCCCTGCTTGGAGAGTGCGCCCGCGGTCGCGTTGCCCTTGTTGTACTCCATGATGTCGGGCGCGTCGCTCGAGTTGAGGACCATCGGGGCGGTCTTCTGGATCTGTTCGAAGCCCTTCTCCTCGAACTTCACTTTCACGCCCGGATGCTTCGCCTCGAACTCCTTGATGGCCTCCTTCCAGGCCACGCCCATCGCGCTGTCGGGTCCCTCGTAGTGCCACAGCTTCAACGTCTTGCCGTCGGATCCGCCGCTGTCCGAGCCGCCGCAGGAGGCCAGCAGCAGCGTCCCCACCAGGGCCACCGCCGTCGCCACCGCACGCCTTCGTGTCGTCAACATCCATTACCTCCAGGGGAGTTGGATGGGTTTCAGGTCCGTCACGCAGGGTTCATCGAATCGTTTCGATGCGTGACGTCGAAGCGCTTCGACGGGGGAAGGTATGTGGGGGCTGTGGACGAGTCAATGGGGTGCGCGGGAATTGGGGCGGGGGTTCGACGGGTCGGACGGCACGGTTCCATGGCTGCCGCCCCGTAAGGGGCGCGGGGAACTGCGCGACAAGCCCCCACCGATCCGCACCAAAAGAACAACCCAGGGGGGTCTGGGGGCGCAGCCCCCAGGTACGGGACGGGTAGGGGCGGAGGGGGCGAAGAACCCCCCGGCGTCAGCACTCCATGTACCAGTCGGTGGTGCCTGGCTGGAGCGAGAGGACGAAGGCGGCGAGAAGGAGGCGGATCACGATCAGGGTCCAGGTCAGGACGCGTGCCCCGCGGGTCGCCCGCGCCGCCAGAAGCCAGGTCGCCGGGACGGAGAACAGGACCACCCAGGCGGCCCAGAACCGGCTGTCCATGGTGGCCCGGTCGCAGTAGACATGTCCGCTCAACCTCCAGAGGAGGAACGCGGTGACGACGCCGAGGAGTCCCTCGAACCCCAGGGGCAACGCCCAGCGGAGGGGAAGGCGGGGGAGGCTGATGTCCTTCACGCGGGCATGTTCCTGTACGTACCTGTGAATTGACCTAGCAGTCCGCGAAGTGGCGTCCGCGCTCAGCGAAGTGAGTTCCTTGCTCAGCTGTGGCGTCCGTGCTCAGCGAACTGGCGTCTGCGCTCAGCGCCGTACCGGGCGGCCCCCGGGGTGACGTACCGCATGACGTGCGGCGCTCACCGTGGCGATCGCGAGCGCGAGCGCCGCCGCCGTGACCGGAACCCCGTACCCCGCCGCCGTCGACACGTGCTCCACCACCCACCCGCCGGCCGCCGAACCGCAGGCGATCCCGCCGAGGAGGCCGGTCACCGCGAGGGTCATCCCCTCGTTCAAGCGGCCTTCGGGGGTGCGGTGCTGGACCAGTGTCATGCCGGTGACCATGGTCGGGGCCGTGGCCGTTCCGGCGATGAGCAGCGCGCCCGCGAGGGCAAGCAGGGAGCCCGTCAGGGAGGCCGCGAGCAGGGGCAGGGTCATCATCGCCGTCATCGCGGCGACGCACAGGGGGTAGCGCCGTTCGGCCGGACCGCCCGGCTTCAGGGCGCCGTACAGGAGCCCGGCCACGCACGAGCCCGCCGCCTGCAGCGCGAGGATCACGCCCGCGGCCGACTTGTGGCCCTGCGCGTCCGCGAACGCGATCGTGACGACCTCCATCGAGCCGAAGACCGCGCCGGTGGCGAGGAATCCCACGAGGAGGGCGGGCATTCCGGCGGCCCGGACGGGGGATTTGGTGGCTTTCGTACGCCGCTGGGGCGGCGGCTGTGTCGATCGCTGGGCGGCGAAGATCAGTACGCCGGTCATCATCAGGGCGGCCCCGACCAGCGTGCCCGCCTCCGGGAAGAACGTCCCGCACAGGAAGGCCGCGAACACCGGGCCCAGCATGAAGCACAGCTCGTCCGCGGCCTGTTCGAAGGAGTTCGCGGTGTGCAGCGCGGCCGGGTCGCCCTTGAAGAGGTGCGCCCAGCGGGCGCGTGACATGCCACCCGTGTTGGGCGTCGTGGCCGTGGCGGCGTACGCGCCGAAGAAGGTCCAGTCGGGCGCCCCGTAGTGCACGCACAGCACCAGCGCGAGCTCGCCCAGCAGGGCGAACGCCGTGGCGGGCACGGCGATACGGGCCTGACCGTGTCGGTCGACCAGGCGCGCGGTCCAGGGGGCGACCACCGCCGTCGCCGCCAGCCCGGTCGCCGTGACGGCACCGGCGAGCGCGTACGAGCCCCGCGAACCCGCGATCATGATGACCGCGCTCACGCTGAACATGCCCATGGGGAGCCGCGCGATCAGATTCCCGAGGGTGAAGGCGCGGGCGCCGGGGGTGGCGAAGAGACGGCGGTACGGGGATGGGGGCGTGCTGCGGGGAAGGGCCGTCCGTCGGCGCGGGCGGAAGTCGACGGCTACGAGGGTGTCTGCGGTGACGGTGTAGAAGGGCGTGGGTGCCTGCTCGGTGGTGTGGCGCGGTGTGGGTCTGGGGTGTGGCTTGGTGGTGTGGCGCGGTGTGGGTCTGGGCTGGGGCTCGGTGGTGTGGCGCGGTGTGGGTGTGGGTGTGGGTGTGGACTGCGGCTCGGAGGTCTGCTGCGGCATGGATCAACCGTCGCCCGGGGCGGCGTGAGTGGTCCAACACTTACTGCGTAGCGATTGACGCACCTGCGTTGTAAGTTCGCGTGATGCCTGCGCCGCGGCCCCTCACCGCTGACCTCGACCCCCGCCTCCTGCGCGCCTTCCTCGCCGTCGCCGAGGAACTGCACTTCACGCGTGCCGCCGCCCGGCTGTACGTCGCCCAGCAGGCGCTGAGCCGTGACATCCGGCGGCTGGAGCGCGAGCTCGGGGCGGAGCTGTTCGTGCGGACCACCCGGCAGGTGACGCTGACGGCGGACGGCGAGCGGCTGCTGCCCTACGCGCGGCGGGTGTTGGAGGCGCAGGACGCGCTGCTCGCGGCGTTCGCGCGCGGCCCGCAGGAACAGCGGCCCCTGCTCGTCGACGTCAACTCTCCGGGGCTCATCTCCAGTCGTGTCCTCGACCGGGCCCGCGAACTCGCCCCCGGCAGCGAGCTGATGGCCCGCTTCGAGAGCGGGCTGACGGGCGCGGCCGGGGAGCTGCTCGCCGGTCGGCTGGACGCGTCGTTCGGGCGGTTCGGCGGGCTCGACCCGGTGGTGCGGGCCCGGCTGGAGCAGCAGCCCGTACGGTACGAGCCGATGGCCATCGTGCTGCCCGAGGAGCATCACCTCGCCGCCCTGGACGCGGTGCCGTTGGATGCGCTCGCGGGGGAGACGGTGTACGCGGGTGCGGGAAACCCCCGGACGCTGGAGTGGACCGACCTGGCGCGTCACCTGTTCGAGGGACGCGGCATCGCACTCGCGCCGCCCGCGCCGGTAGCCGTCGGCGCCGAGGAGTTCCAGCGGATCATGGCCAAGAAACGGAACCCCGTCCTCGCCGTGGTGGATTTTCCGGCCATGCCCGAAACGGTGCTGAGACCTCTCGTCGACCCCGTTCCCCTCTCACCTGTGTCACTGGTGTGGCGGAAGGGGCTGGTGCACCCCGGATTCGACGCCCTTCGACGAGCGGCCGTCGAACTCGCCGGCGAGGAGGGGTGGCTTCGGCGCCCCGAAGGGGGATGGATTCCGGCCACCGACGCACTCATCATGACGAGTCACAGCTGAGACGTGAGAGCACGTGTCCTCCACGTGCGCTACATTCATCGTCCGGGCGCAGTGTGATAAGGGGGGCGCTCGGATCGGGTGGGGGCCCGGTCCGGACGACAAATGAGTAGTGCCCGGAGTCGTCGCGCACCCGAGAACTGTCCCGTGGGGGGATGTGCGTGCGCGTGGAAAACTGGCGGAAAGACGCCCAACCGGCTCGACGAGATGTCGATCAGCCGGAGGGGCGCGGAGCCGATCCGTCACCTTGGCGAGGAGCCGACGCATCGGGCGATCGGCGAGGAGCCGATGACTCGGTCTTCCGGCGCGGAGCCGACGATTCAGGCGTTCGGCGCGGAGCCGATGAATCAGCAGTTCGGCGCGGAACCGACGACTCTGTTGTCTGGCCGGAGGCCGGCGGTAGAACGGCGTCCTGGCCGCGGGCCGGGCAGAGCCCCGAGCGTGATCCGGAGCCGGAGACCGAGGTGCTGCCGGACCCGGTTCCGGGCGGCGGCCTTGGCGCAGGAGCGGGCCTCGGTGCCGGTGCGGACCGCGCGTCCGGCGCCGGCCTCGACGTCGCGGCCGACCCCTTCTTCGGGACGGCCGTGGCCTCGGACCCGGCGCCCGGGCGCGGTGGCCACCTCGGCGAACCCCCCTCTTGGGAAGACCCCGATGACCCCGGCCACACCCACGATCCACACGAGGTGACGGTCCAGCTCGACGGTGCCGGACGCCAGTTGGAGGACTGGCTGGTCCAGCAGGCCAAGGACGCCCCGGGTGCCCAGGAAGGCTCGGACGGGCCGGTCTTCGTCGACGAGTCGGGCCGCCGCAGCCGCAGATTCCGCCGCCTCGGCATCCTCGTCGGCATCGCCTGCGCGATCTACGCCGTGGTCATCGTCTCCACGCTCCTGTCGGGCAACTCCAACGCGCCCTGGCTCCCGGTGCCGGGCCAGCAGGACGACCAGCCGGCCGGCCAGGTCGACACCTCACCGCTGCCCGAGGAGTCGGTGAGTCCGTCGGGTACGGGCAGTGCCTCGCCGGGCGCGAGCGCGACGGCCAGTGACGGTACGACGCCGTCGCCGGGCGCGAGCCCGACGCCGGATGCCTCGGGCAGCGCGGCCAACCCGGGCACGTCCAGCGACCCCGAGCCCACGAAGTCCGCCACGACCAAGCCGAACCCGGGCTCCAGCACCACCAAGGGCCCGGACCCCGAGCCGACCGACCCGGTGGTCGACCCTCCGACCCCCACACCCACGGACACCGGCACGGCCACGGCCGATCCCACGGAGAGCGCGGTCACCGGGGCCGGTTCCGGAACCGTCGCGGACAGCGCTGCCATGCCCGCCGAGCAGAGCCCCATAGAGCCAGAGCCGAGCACCACCAGCTCCTCGTACCCGGAGAACATCCTCTGATGGCATCCCGCACCAGCCGTCACGGTCCCGCACCCAGTACGCGGCGGCGGGAGCCCAACCCCCGGCGCCGACGCCTGCCCATGCGCTTTCTGCTGCCCTCGCTCGTCCTCCTCGCCCTGATGGCGATGCTGATGCTGCGCGGTTACGTGCACAGCGAGATCCTCGCCGACCACCGCGTCCAGCCCGAGGCGTCCACCGACACTGTGCCGGAGAAGATTCTCAAGGGCGGGCCGGTCATCGACACCCGCAGCGGCCGTACGACCAGCCTGAACGTGCCGGACCACCGCCTCGTCCTCACTTTCGACGACGGCCCGGACCCCAAGTGGACCCCCAAGGTCCTCGACGTCCTCAAGGCGCACCACGCGCACGCCGTCTTCTTCGTCACCGGCACCATGGCCTCGCGCTATCCGGAACTGGTCCAGCGCATGGTGGAAGAGGGCCACGAGGTGGGCCTGCACACCTTCAACCACCCGGACCTGTCCTACCAGTCCAAGAAGCGCATCGACTGGGAGCTGTCCCAGAACCAGCTGGCCCTGGCCGGCGCGGCCGGCATCCGCACGTCCCTCTTCCGCCCCCCGTACTCCTCGTTCGCCGACGCCATGGACGACAAGTCCTGGCCGGTGACGCAGTACATCGGTACGCGCGGCTACATCACCGTCGTCAACAACACCGACAGCGAGGACTGGCAGAAGCCCGGCGTCGACGAGATCATCCGCCGGGCCACCCCGCACGGCGGCAAGGGCGCGATCGTCCTGATGCACGACTCCGGCGGCGACCGCCACCAGACGGTGCAGGCGCTCGACAGGTTCCTGCCCCTTATGCAGCACCGGGGCTACGAGTTCCAGAACCTCACCGAGGCGCTCAGCGCCTCCAGCGCGCACACCGAGGTCGCCGGCCTCGACCTGTGGAAGGGCAAGGCCTGGATCTACCTGGTCCAGGCCTCCGAGAAGATCACCGACGCCCTCGTCGTCGGCATCGCCATCATCGGCGTCCTGGTCTTCACCCGCTTCGGCCTGATGCTCCTGCTCTCCGCCACGCACGCCCGCCGGGTGCGACGCCGGGACTTCCGCTGGGGCCCGACCCCGATCACCGAACCGGTGTCGGTGCTGGTCCCCGCGTACAACGAAGCGAAGTGCATCGAGAACACCGTCCGTTCGTTGATGGCGAGCGAACACCCCATCGAAGTCATCGTCGTCGACGACGGTTCGAACGACGGCACGGCCCGCATCGTCGAGGGCCTGCGCCTGCCGAACGTACGCGTCGTACGCCAGCACAACGCGGGCAAGCCCGCGGCGCTCAACAGGGGTCTGGCGAACGCCCGTTACGACATCGTCGTGATGATGGACGGCGACACCGTCTTCGAACCGGCGACCGTCCGCGAACTCGTCCAGCCCTTCGCCGATCCGTCGGTCGGCGCGGTCGCCGGCAACGCGAAGGTCGGCAACCGCGACTCCCTCATCGGCGCCTGGCAGCACATCGAGTACGTGATGGGCTTCAACCTCGACCGCCGGATGTACGACATCCTGCGCTGCATGCCGACGATCCCGGGCGCGGTGGGAGCCTTCCGCCGCTCGGCCCTGGAACGCGTCGGCGGCATGAGCGACGACACGCTCGCCGAGGACACCGACATCACGATGGCCCTGCACCGCGACGGCTGGCGCGTGGTGTACGCGGAGAAGGCGCGGGCCTGGACCGAGGCCCCGGAGTCCGTCCAGCAGCTCTGGTCCCAGCGCTACCGCTGGTCGTACGGCACGATGCAGGCGATCTGGAAGCACCGGCGGGCACTGATCGAACGGGGCCCGTCGGGCCGCTTCGGCCGCGTGGGCCTCCCGTTGGTGTCCCTGTTCATGGTCCTGGCGCCCCTGCTGGCGCCCCTGATCGACGTATTCCTCCTGTACGGGATCGTCTTCGGCCCGACGCAGAAGACGATCGTGGCCTGGCTGGGCGTCCTGGCGATCCAGGCAGCGTGCGCGGCGTACGCCTTCCGTCTGGACCGAGAACGCATGACACACCTGATATCCCTTCCCCTCCAGCAGATCCTCTACAGGCAGTTGATGTACGTGGTCCTTCTCCAGTCATGGATCACCGCCCTCACCGGAGGCCGGCTGCGCTGGCAGAAGCTGCGCCGCACGGGTGTGGTGGAGGCACCGGGATCGATCCCGCGGCAGCGGGCGGCACGCAGCGGGAACGATCGGAGGCCGGTGGGATGACGACACACGAGTACACGGCGGGGACGACACCCACGCCGCCGCTGGGGATGCCGAGGACCTCGGCCCCACAGCAGCCTTCGGTTTCCCAGCCCTCGTCGGCGCCTCGCCGCCCGGGCCGAGACCGCTACCTGGACCTGCTCCGCTCGATAGCCCTGGTCCGTGTGGTGGTCTACCACCTCTTCGGCTGGGCATGGCTGACGGTCCTCTTCCCCTCCATGGGCGTGATGTTCGCGCTGGCGGGCTCACTGATGGCGCGCTCCCTGAGCCGCCCGGCGTGGGGCGTGATACGTGGCCGTGTCCGCCGCCTGCTCCCGCCCCTGTGGGCATTCAGCGCGGTGGCCCTGGCGTTGCTGTTCGCGGGCGGCTGGAACCCGGTGAAGGACCCAGACCACGGCGGCACATGGGGCGTGGTCGAGCTGGTCAACTACATCATCCCGATCGGCGCGCCGCCGTTCCCCTGGCACATCGGCTCCAAGTCCGGCCTGCTGGAAGACACCTGGGCGGTGCAGGCGACGGGCCCGCTCTGGTACCTCCGTGCCTACCTGTGGTTCGTGGTGGCGTCCCCGCTCCTGCTCTGGGCGTTCCGCCGGGTGCCGTGGGCCACGCTGCTGGCCCCCTTGGCCCTCACCGCCGTCGTGGGCACCGGCCTGGTCACCATCCCCGGCGAAACGGGCAACGCCGTCTCGGACTTCGCGGTCTTCGGCGGCTGCTGGGTCCTGGGCTTCGCCCACCACGAGGGGATGTTGGCGAAGGTCCCCCGCTACATAGCCATTTCATCCTCGACCCTGCTCATGGCCTTCGGCCTGTGGTGGGCGTCGGGCCACCTGGGCCCGGACGGCTGGGACTTGAACGACATCCCACTCGCCCAGGCGACATGGTCGTTCGGTTTCGTGGTGATCCTGCTCCAGTACAGCCCGTCCTGGCAGGAGCTCCCTGGCCGCCTGGCCAAGTGGGACAAGCTGGTGACGCTCTCCAACAACCGCGCGGTCACGATCTACCTCTGGCACAACATGCTCATCATGGCCACGGTCCCGATCATCGACCAGGCGTACAACCTCCCCTTCATGCAGAGCGACCGCGCGGTGGGGGCCCTTGACACGACGTACATGCTGTGGATGTTCGCACTGGTCTGGCCCCTGATCGGCCTCACGATCGTCGCCTTCGGCTGGATCGAAGACATCGCGGCGAAGCGGAGTCCTCGGCTGTGGCCGAACGGGGCGAAGGGGAAAGGACGGGGGCGATCCGCTCGGCCCGCAGGCGCTCACCGGAGCTGACGCCTTTGCAGCGGCCAACGCGTTGACGTATCCCGGTGGTTCGCGTCACCCAATCGATGGTTCTGGGCGCTGATTTGACTGCCTTCTGTCCCGTTGCGCCGGATTTATCATCGTCGTTGACGTAATTCGCTCTGGTGTCGCCACACACGCCACCGATAGCGTGTCGGGGCCCTCCCGAACCCCACGCCGCACAGGAGTCTGCCGTGAACCGCCGTCCCCGCCTGCTCACCACAGCCGCCGTCGGTGCGATGGCTGCACTCCTTTTGACCGCGTGCGGTGGGAACGACAGTGGATCCAAGGGGAACGACAAGATCGCCGGGGCCGATACGGGGGGCGAGACGTCGGCATCACCCAGCGCGAGCGCGACGGGTTCGGCGGAGCGACCGAAGATCGAGCTGCCGTCGGACGTCACGGACAAGTACGAGGACTGGAAGACCGGCGACGACGCCAAGGATGCAATCCTGGCGGACACCGCCGGGCGTATCGACGCCACGAACGACGCCATCTTGCGCGGTGATACAGGTGCTCCCGGCCTGTCTTTCTACTACCGGGACAAGGCGTTGAACGGTGCCGTGGAGTGGGTGAAGGCATATGTGGACGCCAACCTGTCGTTCACCGGGACAACTCGTTACTACGCCCCTCAGGTCACCCTCTCCGGTGAGAAGTCGGCGGCTGTCGTCTATTGCGCCGACGAGAGTAAGGGATTCAACAAGAACCGCAAGACGAACAAGGTCGACAAGACGCCTTCGGACGAAAGCCCGTACGTGCTGTACAACACGCGCCTTGAGAAGAACAAGCAGGGCGTTTGGCAAGCCACCAACCTGATCTCGAAGCGGGGAGACAAGACATGCGCCGCGTGAGCGGACGAGGGCGCACCTTGGCCCTGAGCGTGATTGTTGCGCTCTCCGTCGCGGCGTTGCCCGGTACCGCTGCGGCGTACGGACCGGGTGACGGACAGGGATCCGGTACCACAGGTCCTTCTGGTAACGCCGACGACAAGGGCAACATCTCAGCGACTGCGGGGGCTGTCGTCTTCGACCGATCCAAGAACGGCTCTGGCCAGTCCGCCGGGCCGGTGACGTCCACGACTACCTGGACTCCACCCGCCTGCTACTACGCCCCCAAGTATTCACCGGACCAACTGAAGAAGCACCTCGAGCCGATCTGGGGGGCTGGCTCGACCGGCTACGAGTGGGACGCTTCACAGCGTGACCGGTACGTCAATGGCCATCCGTACAAGGACTTCAACAAGGACAAGGCCGGCAAGGGCTATTGGTGGGACTCGTATGTGACTGAGGGCAGGGAAGGCGACCCAGGCGCCCTTGACTGTGACAAGCCGTACTTCTGGGTGGACACGAACGACGACCCGCCCGCGGACATCCCAGAGGCGATCACGCCCGAGCGGCTCGCGCAGCTCGCCTATGCCGAGATCCGCGTCCCATCGACCAAGGTGGACCTCGCCCCCGAGGGAACCACGAAGGTAAACCTTCCGACGTGGGCATGGCTGGACACGGCGAAGTTCAAGCCGGTGTCGGTGACCGCGTCCGTTCCGCTGCTCGGCATAGAGGCGACAACCACCGCCGAACCGGTCGCGCTGAAGATCGAGCCCGGCACGGACGACGCGACGACGTACCCCGCCTCCGGCGTCTGCGAGTTCGACAGCGGTCACATCGGCGAGCCCTACGCCAAGGGCAAGTCGGAGGAGACCCCGCCCTGCGGTGTGCGCTACCTGCGTTCCTCGGGCGACGGCGCGTACAAGCTCAAGGCCACCATCACGTGGAAGATCCACTGGACGGGCACCGGGGTGGCCGGGGCGCAACGTCTGCCGGAGGGGACGTTCGGGGCCACCCAGGACGTCATCGTGCAGGAGATCCAGGCTGTAAACCGCTGATCCGGCCTCAATGGGCTGAGAGGAACTGTGGGTGAGAAGACTCAGGTCGATGACCTGAATGTGATCAAGAGTGTGTCCACTGGCCTGTCGAAAATTGTGGGCGAGTTGGAGCGGCTCGACGACAAGGACAAGTACGGCTGGAGCCAAGAGGTCATCGGCCATGAGGAACTGACCGACAGGTTGAACGACTTCGCCACCAACTGGGACTACAAGCGTTCCAAGCTCGAAGAGGAGCTGAAGAAGCTCTCCGGAATCACAAAGGCAGCGGCCGAGGCGTACGAGAAAATCGATACGGAACTGGCCAACGCCGTGCGGAAGCAGGAAAAGAAGCCGAAGGCCAGGAGTGAGTGATGTCCCGTCCCAAGGATTGGTCGCCTGTTGAGCTTGACTCCGATCCGGTGGCCGGAGATCCAGTGGCGGTGGCGAAGCTGGGCAGACGTTTTCGACGCGTAGCCGACGCCATCAGGGAGCAGTCGGGGAACATCAGCGCGCTGTGTGGCGTCGAGGGTTGGCAGAGCGACGCTGCGGATGAGTTCCGGAAGGCTGCTGACGGCACTGCCGGTCGACTGAAGAAGGTCCTCGATCGCTTTGACACGGCCGCCGATCTGCTTGGCGAGCAGTCCGAGCAGCCGGATCAGAAGTATGCCTCTGTCCTTGCCTCATCCCAGCAGGCCGCAGACAAGGCTCGCAATGATGCCGAGAGCGATCGTGACGAGAAGGACAAGCTGGACCGTGCCATCGATGCCCTCGATGAATCAGCCGATGACTACGCGGACAAGAAGCGTGAGTTGACCCGCAAGCGGGACGCGGCTGCTGATCGCATCCAGGACGCCATCAAACGGGTCCATGCGGCAAAGAACGCTCGGAACCACGCCGGCGAGAAAGCGGCCCGGGCGCTCGACGAGTTGATGGACCACGACAAGCTGAAAGACTCTCGCTGGGAGAATATCAAGGGCGCCCTCAAGAGCATTGCGGACGTCGCAGGCTGGGTAGCTACAATCTGCGCTTTGGCGTCGCTCCTAGTCGGCTGGATCCCGATCATCGGGTGGGCACTGGCGGGTGTTCTGGATGCGATTGCGTTGGCGGCAACGTTGGTTTCGCTGGCCTGCCACTTGGTCCTGGTCTTCTCGGGAGACGCGAGTATCGCGGATCTTGTGCTGGACGGTGTTGCACTGCTCACGCTCGGATTGGGCCGGGCTGCGCTGAGTGCTGGAAAGGCTGCTGCGGCCGGGGTGAGGGGGGTACAGACAGCCAGTCGTAGCGCTCGCGCCGACTTCCTGGCGGCAAATTCTCTGGGGGGAAGGTCGGTCAAGGCGGCAAATACGTTGAAAGGTAAGGCGACGAAAGCTGCCAACCAGGCGGCCGAAGAGGCGGCTCAACGTTTGGCGGGAAATCTTCCCGGGGTGTTTGGGAAGCTGGGAGAATTCAAGCACGTCTTGAACCCGAAGGTGATCTACCGGGACTCTGTGGACGCCCTCAAGGGGCTCAAGGACTTCAAAGATATTGGGAAGTTGTTCGGTCGGGATGCTTGGGTGGGGGCTCGACCCTTCGGCAATCCTGAGTGGGTTGAATCCGGTAAGGCTCTTCAAGAGATCCCGATTCTGGGGAAGTTCGAAACCATGGGCGGCATGAAGTTCACCGACTATGTACGATCGGCCGGGAACCGGTGGCTCGGCTACACTGCTGCGGCTACGGCAATTGATGGGAACGACAAACTTCATGGCCTAACCGAGTGGGAAAATCCCTACAACAAGTGGAAAGAGGCTTGGACGGTAGGCTGAGGGCGACTCAACGGGAGCATTAGTGAGTAACGATGCAGTGTGGCAATGCTTGATCTCTGAGCCGGAAGGCAGCGTCAGGCTGCCTGTGGGGGAGGGGCTGGATCTGGTTCAGTGGTCCAAGCAGGCAGCCCAGGCGTATCTGGACACCTCGGCTTCTCGTAGCGAGGTGCGTGAACTGTCGTCGGTTCTGGCGCGTCTTGCGGCATCGTCCGAGCTCAGTGACCCCACCTTCGCCTACGCCTATGTTGTGGATGCGGCGAAGGCTGTGACTGCCGTCTACGAAGTTCATGACTATGACGGAGAGGGGTACAGCTCTGTCGAGCGTCTCCCTGATCTGATCCGTGACGTTCTTCCCACGTCGCCCGATCGCCGGGATGTCACTCAAATTGATCTGCCTGCCGGTTCCGGGGTGAGGGTCCAGGAGATTCAGTCGGTCGTCACGGGCTCGCTCCTCAAGAAGAAGACGATGTTGGAGACCGTCACTTACGCGGTGCTTCCGACGCAGGTGGCGAACGTTCTAGTTCTCCGGATGTCCTGGACGAATCTCGTCTTCAGTGAGCCGTTGTTGGAATTGGCCCAAACCCTCGCAGAATCGCTGGAGCTTGTTGAGGTCAAGGAGGGCTGAGGCTTGACTGAGCCAGTCGTCGAAGCAGTGGTTGACAACGAAGTCCCACCGCCTCCCACTGACTATGGTCTGATCGTTCCTGAGGACTGGTTCAGGATCCCCCTAGAACCTGATCAGTGGAAGCGGTCCATCCGAGCTTTGGTAGAGAGGGTGTTCGATGGGCAGGATGATGCCGTTGTCCTCAAGCGTCAGCTGACCAAGGATCTCTGCGCTCGCGCTGAAGAGGGTTATCAGAACGGGGGCGTCGAACTCTATCTTTCGACGATGTCGATCGGGCCGATCCCACTTTCTTCCTCCCTAATTGTGACTGTGATTCCGCCGGGCGAGAGCCTCGGGTTGACTGTTACCGGGAAGCATCATGCGCAAGAAGTCGATGAAGTCCTGTTGCCGTTTGCGGGGCCAGCGGTCCGTCGGCGTACGCGCACCATCCCGGAAGATGACGATGCGTACGGGAATCAACTTCCTGTGACGACAGTCGATTACGCGGTCCAGGTGCCCATGACCGCTGCCTCGCTGCTACTCACCTTCTCGACGTCGCTGGACCCCTTCGCCGACGCCATGGTTGAGCTCTTCGAGGCGATCGCCAAGTCGCTGCGCTGGGCTTGACGGTCAGTTCGGAGCGACCGGGTGGTGGCGGCCCTCGACACGACGTACATGCTGTGAATGTCCGTGCTGGTGGCCGTTGATTGGCTTGACGATCGTGGCGTTCGGGTGGATTGAGGACATGGCGGCGAAGCGGTGGGCTCGGCTTTGGCCGAGTGGGGTGCGGGGGCGGGGGAGAGCTGCTCGGCCGGGAGCCAAGATGGGAGCTCGCCGGGGCTGACGGCCCTGCAACGGCTTTGCAGGGGCCAACGCGGTCACGATTCCGACCGCTTGGGTCACTCGATCGAAGGTTGCAGAGTCAGGCTTGGTCACCTTCTGTGCTCCTATGCCGGATTTGTCATTGTCGTTGACGTAATTCGCTCTGGTGTCGTCACGCGCGTCACCGATAGCGTGTCGTGGCCCTTCCGAACCCCACGCCGCACAGGAGTCTGCCGTGAACCGCCGTCCCCGCCTGCTCACCACAGCCGCCGTCGGTGCGATGGCTGCACTCCTTTTGACCGCGTGCGGTGGGGGCGGTGGCGGATCGAAGGGCAACGACAAGATCGCGGGGGCGGATACGGGGAGCGAGTCGCCGGCTTCGCCTAGCGCGAGCGCGACGAGCAGCGCGGGGCGGCCAACGATCACGTTCCCCTCGGATGCGCGGAACGTGTTCGAAGGGCAGAAGACCGGAGACGCCAAGAAGGATGCGGTACTCGCGGACAACGCTCAGCGCATTAACTCTGTGGACGACGCGATCTTCCAAGGGAAAGTGAATACCGAAGCTTTGGGCTTCTACAGCGCAGAAGGCGCCTTGGACAGTGCGAGGACGTTCGTTCAGGGATACTTGGACGACGATCGTTCGTGGATGGGGACAACCCGGTACTTCGACCGCCAGGTGACATTTCGCAGCGATAGTAGTGCGTCTGTCATTTATTGCTCGGATGAAAGTAAGTCCTTCCTCAAGAACCGGAAGACAGGCAAGGCCGAGAAGACGCCTACCTCGTCTGACAGTTACGTGCTGTACAACACGAAGCTCGTCAAGAACTCGGACGGCGTGTGGCAGACCACGAAGGTCATTTCGAAGCGAGGTGCTGACCAGTGCCAGCCGTGAAGCGGTCAACCCGTGCTGCGACATTCGTGGCGCTTGTCTGTCTCTCGGCGCTTAGCCCAAACGCCGCGTACGCCGGCGGTCGTGGCGGCGAAGGTAATGAGAACACCACACCGCAGCCACACGGCAATGCCACTGATGACGGCACGCTGTCTGCCACAGCTGGCGCCGTGGTCTTCGACCGCGCGAAGAATGGTACGGGCGAGTCGGTGGGCCCGGTGAGCTCCACCACGAACTGGACTCCGCCGGCGTGTTACTACGCTCCCAAGTACACCCCGGATCAGCTGCAGAAGTACAAGGAGTCGATCTGGGGGGTCGAGTCGACGGGGTATCAGTGGGACGCGGAGCAGCGCGACAAATACGTGAACGGCAACCCGTACAAGGACTTCAACAAGGCCAAGGCCGGCAAGGGCTATTGGTGGGACTCGTACGTCACCCAGGGCCGCGAGGGCGACCCGGGCGCGGCCGACTGCGACAAGGACATCTTCTGGGTGGACAAGGGCGATGCCCCGCCCGCGGACATCCCCGAGGCGATCACTCCCGAGATGCTGGCGCAGCTCGCGTACGCCGAGATACGCGTCCCGTCGACCAAGGTGGACCTCGCGCCGGCGGGCACCACGAAGGTGAACCTCCCGACGTGGGCGTGGCTGGACACGGCAAAGTTCAAGCCGGTGTCGGTGACCGCCTCGGTTCCTTTGCTCAACGTCTCGGCGACAACCACCGCGGAGCCGGTCGCGCTGAAGATCGAGCCCGGCACGGACGACGCCACGACGTACCCCGCCTCCGGCGTCTGCGAGTTCGACAGCGGTCACATCGGCGAGCCCTACGCCAAGGGCAAGTCGGACGAGACCCCTCCCTGCGGCGTGCGCTACCTGCGCTCCTCGGGCGACGGCGCGTACAAGCTCAAGGCCACCATCACGTGGAAGATCCACTGGACGGGCACCGGGGTGGCCGGGGCGCAACGTCTGCCGGAGGGGACGTTCGGGGCCACCCAGAACGTCATCGTCCAGGAGATCCAGTCCGTCAACCGCTGACCACTTGCGGGGCTCTGCGGTCAGGTGCCCGCTCCCGAGAAGGGGCGGGCACCGTCGCGACGGCAAATGCGGGATGGATAGAGTCACTTACTCGTGCCAGAGGCAGGAGAGGACACCGGTGTGGCGGATCGACTGGTCGTCGACGGCGATGAGCTCGCACACTTCATGAAGTTGCTCAACAAGTCGAGCGACTCCCTGAAGGGGCTGCGCAAGGCGCTGGCCGACGCGACTGTCACCGGGCTCGGCACGGACGATCTGGACGCCTCGTGCGAGGACTTCCAGGAGGACTGGAAGTACGGCACCGAGCAGATCGGTGAGCAGACCGAGGAGCTTGCGAAGATCATCGGGCAAAGCAAGGACAGCTACAACGAGGTGGACAAGGCGCTGGAGGAAGCACTGAGGAATGCCAAGGACGGTAAGGGTGGAGCTAAGAAGTGACTGTCACTCCAGGCGTCGAACCGTCCCCTTTTCCCGATTCGGCGGCCCGCCGGAACGGTGATCTTCCCCAGGGGCTGAAGTCCTCCCCGTCCATCCCGAATCCCGACTATCCGCACTTGGGCTTCAATCCTGTGCCCGGACGCACCGATACGGTTCGTGACCTGCACAAGAAGCTCGCGAACTGCGCCAAGACCCTGGAAGAGGCTTACGACCTCGTCACCAAGCTCCTGGACGGCAGCTACTGGAAGGGTGATGCAGCAGTTGCCTTCCGGGAGCAGTTGGACGGCGGCCCCCTCCCCTTGAACCTGAAGAACGCCGCGCACTCCATCCGCAAGGCGGCCCGGCAGCTCGACCGCTGGGAAGGGGAACTCGACGATTTCCAGCGCCGTGCCAAGAAGCTCGAAGGCGACGCGAAGGACGCACAGGCCGCGCTCGACACGGCGAAGGGCCCAGCGAGCAAGGCGGAGAACGACCCCGACCGGGACAAGAAGGGCGCCCGGCAGGACGACGCCCAGAAGGCGTTGACCCACGCGAACACGGCCGTGGACGACGCCCAGGCCGAACTCGACAAGATCATCGGCAAGGCGAAGAAGCTGGCCGAGGAGCACGAGCAGAAGGCGCAGTACCGGGCGGCCAAGATCCGCGACGCGACGAAGAAGCTGGCGCCGCATGAACCCGGCGCGTGGGACAAGTTCACCGACTGGCTGGGCGACAACCTGCCCGACATCCTCAGCGCGTGCGCAGCGGTGTTGGGTGTGATCGCACTGCTGGGGCTTACGGCTATTGCACCATGGGCGCTGTTCCTGGCAGCGGGGCTGTTGAGCGCGACCGCTTTCGGTCTGCGGATCAGCGATCCCGAGGTTCGGGCGTCCCTGGCGGACGGATTCTCCAAGGGTGAGTTGGACCTGGACTTCTGGAGCAACGCCCTCGGGGTGGCGGGGGACCTTCTGGGTATGGTGCCGGCGCTTGGGGTGGCACTCAAGGGAGCCTTCAAGGCGCCACAGCTCATGCGTGCGAGTGGTGAGGTCCTGACGTTGCCGCAGAAGATCGCGGCAGTTGGAACCTCGATCAAGACGGAGGCCACCGCAGCCGGAGGCGCCGTGAGCATCTTGGCTCATCCGAAGGTGTTCGGTGGTCGGCTGGCTCCGATCGTGGAGAAGATCGACGCTCCGGCGACCCTCCTGGGCGCCGGGACCGCGTTGTACGGCGTGGCCGGCACCCTTGCGGAGAGCCTGGACAACGACGCGGCCAAGGCGATCACCAGTGGTCTGGATGGCCCCAGAACCCTTGGGGTAGATCTCCCAGCGGCGGTCGGAGCGATTCACTTCCTCATGTTCGGGGCGAGGGCGGCATCGTGAGCGTTCCCTATCTGATCGACGAGTCAGCGCGGAGCCGGGATGCCGATATCTGGTTCGCACTGCCCGCGGGCTTCGTCGCATTTCCGCTCGTGGAACTGGCGGAGGCGGCGAGCGGCCCGGAGGAGGCGAATCCGGGGGATGTGGTGCGTCCGCTGTGGGAGGCTCTCCCCGATCCCGAGTCTCGGGATCGGCTCCTGACCGATTTCGCTCCGGTCCAGCGGATGGCCCAGGCGTTCCTGGAGTCCGGAGTTATTCACTGCTCCCTCGGCCTGCACATGGACGACGAAGGTGACGGCAGTCTGCTGCTCTCGCTGTTCACACTCGCGTGGCGGGCGACCAGCTGGGCTCCGCGGAGTGTCATAGCGGCTCGTGCAGCGGCCGGCGGCGAGACGAACGCTGAGCACATCGAGACTCTGGACCTTCCCTGCGGCCCGGCCTCACTTGTGCAGGAGCGTCTGACCACGCCGCCGGAGGCGGGACTCGGCCAGCGGGATCTGCTTCAGGTCACCGCGTACGTTCCCTGCCCCGACGGTGCACGGATCGCGATCCTCACATTGGCCACCACGGCGGTCCGGCGTGCGCGACACTACCGTGCTCTGCTCCGGGACATCGCCGAGTCGGTCAGCTTCGACAACCCGTTCCTGGATGTGCCTGATGAGAAATGACATGGCTCCCACGCAAGATTCCACAGCCTGGGCCGACCCGGCCACGCGCCGTGCCTGGACGCAGCTCGTCACGTTCGCGATCCTCGGACAGATCCTCTGGCCGGTGGCGTGGGTTGGCCTGCTGGCGTGGTACGTGATCTCGCCGACCTGGACGCTGTGGTTCTTCTTCGTACCGATGCTCTACTCGTTCTACCGGACCTTTCTTCAACCTGCCTACATCACCTGGGCTCTCCGCGCGCTGCGTCTGTTGCGGGAGTACCCCTGGCAGGTCTACGAGAGGCCGGAGAGCGGCATCGGCAAGGTGCCGGACGCCGGGCCCGGCGACGTGTGGCTGAAGTTCCCCGACCCCGAACAGTCTGCCGGGAGGGTCGCCATGGTCATGCGCTCCCATCTCCGAGCAACCTTCTGGGCTCGGCGTCTTGGCCCTGGCGTCAAGCCTGAGAAGGCGGCTCAGGTTCAAGAGATCTGGTTCGCCGGCGACCCCCGCTTCGCTGCCGTCATCGCCATCCCGGGCCCCCGCCGCCTCTACGTGATCTGCCAGCGCCCGAGCTACAACAGGGGTATCCCTGGCCACGCCCACGGGGCAGGCCCGGACGCCGTCGAACGCGCCCGTCGCGCAGGCATCCGTGTACCGGAACTGCACGTGGTGGCGCCGGACACCGAGGCGTAGCGCCAGGTTGCCAGGGACTCGCCGAGATGTTCCGCTTCGAGAACGCCCTGAAGCCGTGGAGACTGAGGAGTCTTCGCGGTTGAGCGGTGCGGATGGCTCCCGCGATGGGGCGTCACGGCCCGTGTTCAGCCGAGGAGAGCCTGGCCCCGGAAGCGAAGTGCCCGTGGCCTTGCGTGATCATGTCTGATCTTTAGACGATCACGCGGGGGCCACGGGCTTGGACAACGATACGACGGTGCTGCTCGGCCTGGACGGGGTGTCCGTCCGCCGCGTCGAGCGGCTGGACGACGGCAGATGCCGGGTCCACCCGTGCCGCGACGAACCGGTCGCGGACTCGCTTCCTGAGGCCGCCCGTCGGCAATTGGCAACTTTGGGCCATCGGGAGCGTGGCGACACCCGTCGTACCTGATGCTGGGGGATGACCGGCTGGCCCAAAGTTGCCAATAGTCAGGCGCTGTGCGTGGAAGGGGGCGCCTTCAGGGTTCGTATCAGCTCGTGTAGGCGGGCGCGGGTCGTAGTGAGGATGATGTGCGGCTCGTCGCTCTCGCCGAGGTGGACGGTTCCGGTGGCCGTGGCGGCTACGTAGACGCAGTTCGAGCTGTCCCCGCTGTAGGTGGACTTCTGCCAGTGGAAGGTCTGCACCGTTGGTCTCTTTCAGATGTCCCGGATGAGGCGTTGGAGGAAGTCGTGTGACTCGGTGGGGCTGAGTGCACACGGCTCCATGTGATCCAGCACGGAACGGTACTTGCTCAACTGTGCCTCCGCGTCGAGGAATCCGCAGCCGCCGTGGTGTGTGTCCAGCTGGACGGTGTCGAGCCGCGGGACGGGCCCTTCGACGTAGTCGAAGGACTGACCCGTGCTGGGGAAGTGGTCGGCGCCGAAGGGAATCACCCTGACGGTGACATGGGCCAGTTCGCACATCTCGATGAGGTGCTGGAGCTGAGCGCGGGCGACGGATGGACCGCCGAAGTCCATGCGGAGCGCCTCCCTGCGGCTGACGGCATTGGGGGACGGGTGGTTACGGGTGGGGGTGTGGGACAGCAGCCCGCACATCCCCGCGCCCTTCGACAAACCGCCCGGCGACAGGGTTCGGCCCGCTCGCGAGGACGCCGGCGGCGGGCGGGGGCTGCTCCTCGTACAGGAATATGCAGACTCGTGGGGTGGCTGGCCGCTCGGCGACGACCTGCTCGGGAAGGGAGCCGGAAAGTTGCTGTGGTTCGAGGTCGGCGGGCCCGGGGCTGCGCCGGCTGGGGCTGCCTGACCGGATGTCGGCCCGCAAGGGAGTGCAGAGCGGCGATCTTTGGCTGCCCTTGGCGCCCGCCATGCCCACCCTATAAACCCCCACCGCGGTCGACAGGTTGACATGTGCGCAGAGTGAAGTACGCGGTCAGGCAGGCGTGTTGGACCTGAGGAAGGAAGCGGAGTCGCTGGAGAGGGCCCACCGCGTTTTGCAAGGTGTCGCACCACACCGCGAAGCCGTTGCGCGAGTTCAAGGCGGAGTCGGACGACCTGTCGGCGCTCGGCATGCAGAGCGACCGGGTGGTGGCCGCCCTCGACACGACGTACATGCTGTGAATGTCCGTGCTGGTGGCCGTTGATTGGCTTGACGATCGTCGCGTTCGGGTGGATTGAGGACATGGCGGCGAAGCGGTGGGCTCGGCTTTGGCCGAGTGGGGTGCGGGGGCGGGGGAGAGCTGCTCGGCCGGGAGCCAAGATGGGAGCTCGCCGGGGCTGACGGCCCTGCAACGGCTTTGCAGGGGCCAACGCGGTCACGATTCCGACCGCTTGGGTCACTCGATCGAAGGTTGCAGAGTCAGGCTTGGTCACCTTCTGTGCTCCTATGCCGGATTTGTCATTGTCGTTGACGTAATTCGCTCTGGTGTCGTCACACGCGTCACCGATAGCGTGTCGTGGCCCTTCCGAACCCCACGCCGCACAGGAGTCTGCCGTGAACCGCCGTCCCCGCCTGCTCACCACAGCCGCCGTCGGTGCGATGGCTGCACTCCTTTTGACCGCGTGCGGTGGGGGCGGTGGCGGATCGAAGGGCAACGACAAGATCGCGGGGGCGGATACGGGGGATGGGGCTTCGGCGTCGCCGAGCGCCTCGGCTTCCGCGGCCGCCGACCGCCCGAAGATCGAGCTGCCGTCGGATCTCACGTACACCTTCGAGTGGCCGAAGACGGGCGACAAGGACAAGGACGCGGTCCTGAGCGACAGCGAGCAGTTCATCAAGGCCGTGGACATGGCCATCGCTGAGCAGGACCCGCTGCACAAGGCGTACCGCTTCTACTCCGAAGGCACTGCGGCGGCCGGGAGCCAGAAGTTCATCCAGGAGTTCGTGGACTACAAGGACCGCATCACCGGAGCAAAGCGTTACTACAACGCCAACGTGAAGATCAACACTGATGGAACGGCCGGCTTTGTCTACTGCGAAGACCAGAACAAGGCCTACAACAAGAACCTGAAGACCGGCAAGACCGAGGTGACTCCGAAGTCGAAGGACAACTACGTCCTCTACAACAGCCGACTCCGGGTCAACAAGCAAGGCATCTGGATCACGGAGAAACTGACGTCGCAGCGGGGGAGCAGCGCATGCCAGTCTGGATGAAGTACAGGAACGCCGGAGCAGTCGCCTTCATTGCTTCCACGGCCCTGCTGCTGTGCGCGACTCAAGCGAACGCGGGATATGGCCATGGCGGCAGCACCAACGGCTCGGATACCAGCGCATCCGGTAAATCCGACGGTGCCGGCGGTGTTTCCGCACAGGCTGGAGCCGTTGTCTTCGACCGTTCGAAGAATGGTTCGGGTGAGTCCACGGGTCCGGTGACTTCCACGTCGTCCACGTGGACTCCGCCCGCGTGCTACTACGCCCCCAAGTACTCCCCGGACGAGCTGCAGAAGTACTTGGAGCCGATCTGGAATGCCGAGTCGACCGGGTCCCAGTGGGACTTGGAGCAGCGCAACAAATACGTGAACGGCAGCCCGTACAAGGACTTCAACAAGGACAAGGCCGACAAGGGCTATTGGTGGGACTCGTACGTCACCCCGGGGCGCGAGGGTGACCCGGGTGCTCTCGACTGCGACAAGCCCATCTTCTGGGTGGACAAGGGCGATGCCCCGCCCGCGGACATTCCCGAGGCGATTACGCCCGAGATGCTGGCGCAGCTCGCGTACGCCGAGATACGCGTCCCGTCGACGAAGGTGGAACTGGCCCCGGCCGGCACCACGAAGGTGAACCTCCCGACGTGGGCGTGGCTGGACACAGCGAAGTTCAAGCCGGTGTCCGTCACAGCACGTGTCCCGCTGCTCGGCGTCTATGCGACGACCACGGCAGAACCGGTCGCGCTGAAGATCGAGCCCGGCACGGACGACGCCACCACGTACCCCGCCTCCGGCGTCTGCGAGTTCGACAGCGGCCACATCGGCGAGGCCTACGCCAAGGGCAAGTCGGACGAGACCCCGCCCTGCGGCGTGCGCTACCTGCGCTCCTCGGGCGACGGCGCGTACAAGCTCAAGGCCACCATCACGTGGAAGATCCACTGGACGGGCACCGGGGTGGCCAGGGCGCAACGTCTGCCGGAGGGCACGTTCGGGGCCACCCAGGACGTCATCGTGCAGGAGATCCAGTCCGTCAACCGCTGACCGCGGTCGCGATCCGTGTCCGGTAAGTGCTCCCCCTAAAGAGGGGAGCACTCCACCGAGCGCCACGAAAGATCGCCGACGTCGTTCCTCCCCATGGTGCGGGTGCACCGGGAGAGGGGACGGGGCGCATGGCGGAACGGCTGGTCGTGGACGGTGACGAGCTCACGCACTTCATGAAGATGCTCAGGAAATCGACTGACTCGCTGAGGGGCCTGCGCAAGGCGCTGGAAGACGCGACTGTCACGGGCCTGGGTACCGATGATCTCGACACCGCCTGTGAGGACTTCCAGGACGACTGGAAGTACGGGACCGACCAGATCGGTGAGCAGACCGAAGATCTCGCCAAGATCATCGGCAAGAGCAGGGACAGCTACCGCGAGGTGGACAAGGCCCTGGAGGAGGCCCTGAGTAGGTCCAGGGTTGCCAAGGGCAAGGGCGGCGCCGCGAAGTGACGTACCCACCCGGCGATTCAGGAGCGGCCCTCGACCCGCAGTCCCGTGCCGACCGCGACAAACCACAAGGCCTCAAGTCCGCCCCGCGCATTCCGAACCCGGACTACCCACACCTGGGCTTCAACCCGGTTCCGGGCAGTACCGAGACGGTGAGCGGCCTGCGCAAGAAGCTCACGGGGTGCGCGAAGGTCCTTGAAGAGACGCATGAGCTCGTCACCAAGCTCATGGACGGCAGCTACTGGAAGGGCGACGCCGCCGTCGCCTTCCGCGAGCAACTCGACGGCGGCACACTGCCCTTGAACCTGAAGAACGCTGCGCACTCCATCCGCAAGGCGGCAAAGCAACTCGACCGCTGGGAAGGCGAGCTCGACGACTTCCAGCGTCGAGCGAAGCGACTCGAAGAGGACGCGAAGGACGCCCAGGCCGCCGTGAACCGAGCGAAGGGCCACGCCAACAAGGCGGGCAACAGCCCTGACCTGGACAAGAAGGGTGCCCGGCACGACGACGCGCAGAAGGCCCTGACCAAGGCGAACACGGCGGTGGACGACGCCGAGGAAGCACTGGAAAAGATCCGAGGCAAGGCCCGAAAACTCGCCGACGAGCACGAGCTCCAAGCCCAGCACCGGGCGCGCAAAATCCGCGACGCCACGAAGAAGCTGGCACCGCACGAGCCGGGCTGGTTCGACTCGGCACTCGACTGGCTCGACGAGAACCTTCCGGACATCCTCAGCACCGCGGCGGCCGTTATCGGGCTGGTGGCACTGTTCGTGGTGTCGGGCGGGACGGCGGCTGCCGTTCTGCTGCTCGCCGCTGCAGCTTTTAGCGCAGCGGCGTTGGGGATGAGGGTTTTTGGTGACCCAACGCTGCGTGCCTCGCTGTGGGACGGATTCACCAAGGGAGAGTTCGACACGGACTTCTGGAGCAACCTCGTTACGGTCGGCGGCGACGCCCTCGGCATGCTGCCCGGGGTCGGTGCTGCGGGCAAGGGTGTTGCGGCTGCCGTGCGGGCAACTGGGGAGACAGGGGAGGCACTCACGTTCGTACCGCGAGTGGCCCGATTCGGAAGCAGCACCATGGAAAATGCGAAGGCCATCTCCGACCTGGACAACGCTCTACTCGGCTTTACGGTTCGAGGTGCCCGAGCAGCACAGATCACCAGAGCGGCCGAGGTCACATCAGCCTCAGTCGGTGTTGCCACTGCGGGCTTCGGCCTGGTCATGACCGCGGTGGACACCGACGACGACGGGATCAAGGACGGCTCCATGGCGAGTATCGACGGAGTACGGCTTGGCCTGGACGTCGGAGGGCTCGTCAATGTTGCCCGGCACGTCTTCTGAGCCCCGAACGGAGAGCTCACACATGAATCCGACCAATTACCGCACTGCTTGGGAACATCCTCCGACCAGGCGAGCCTGGATCCAGCACATGATCATGATCGTGTTGCGACTGGTCGGCTGGGTCGCCGTCTGGCTCGGAAGCCTCTTTCTCATGGTGGCAACACCCCGCTGGATCGGCTGGGTCTTCCTCCCCCTCCTCGTGTACGCCACCTTCCGCGCCGTAATCCAGCTCCCCCACTTCCGTTCCTCCATCTACATCCAACGTGTCCTCTGGCAGTACCCCTGGCAGCTCCTCACCGGCGTCCCCCGCGGCCGGAACAAGCACCCCCAGGTCGAGCAGGATGAGATGTGGTTCGAGTTCCCCAACCCGGAGAAGCCCGAGGAACAGATCCCCCTGCTTTTCCTCGCGAACATGCGCACCTTTTGGTGGATGCGACGCTTCGGCACTACCCGCACGAAACCGGAGCTGAAAGCCCAGATCGAGCCTCTCTGGTTCGCCGGCGACCCTCGCTTCATCGCCGTCGTCGCCGCCACCGGCCGCCGCGGCAGCGCCCCCAGGCGGCTGCACCTCCTCTACCAGCGCACGGCCACGGGCCGCCGCGGTATCGAACCGACCGGCTGGAACGCGAGCCCCGCCGCCCTTGAGCGCGCCCGCCGCGCAGGAGCCCACGTTCCCGACGCGGCGCCCTCGCAACCGCCCTCGTACTGACTCGCACCGGACAGGACCCCATGACCACGGCCCCCCACATCGTTGTCGCCGACTCGGCCACGGACCCAGACGCCGACATCTGGTTCGCAGAACCGGAAGGCTTCACCCCCATCCCCCTCGACGCCCTGCTCACCCCGCCCGGCTCTCCGGCCGCCGACAATCTTCGGGCCGTGCTCGCGCCATTTCTTGACGCGGCGCCCGACGAGAAGGCGCGCCAGCAGGTCATCGCCCAATTGGCACAGGGGAAGCTATTGCTGGGCGCTCTGTGCGAGGTCGGCACGGTCCACTGTTCGATCGGCCTGCATCGCGACGACATCGACGAAACGGGCGGCAGCAACGGTCAGCCCCTGCTCTCCCTCTTCACCCTTTCCTGGCGCGGCACAGAGTTGGCCCCACGTTCAGTCACCGCCGCCCGCGCTGTGACTTCAGCCGAAGGCCACACTGGAATCGAGTACCTCGAACTCCCCTGCGGCCCGGCCACCCTCAGCGAGACCGTACTCATTCCCCAGGCGGGCAGAGGCCTCCCTCAGACGCCGCTTCTCCAGATCCACGCCCATCTGCCGCACCCGGACTGCAAGCGCCTCGTCGTTCTCACCCTGAGTACGACAGCTGGGGCGTGCCGCCAGCAGTACCGTGCGATCCTCCGGCACATTGCGGAACTCGTCAGCTTCGACAACCCGCTGGAACCGGAAACGAGCGTGGCGGGTTGATTGCGGAGAAGGGCTCCACCGGCGGGGAGGAAAGCCCGAAGCGAGCAGACATACGTATTGAACCCCGACAGGGACTTGCCGGAGCCATAGTGTCCGAATCAGCCGTACAAAGGGCCCTCGCCGCATCCGAGCAGGCCCTGTCGGGAATCGACGAGGAGTTGGAGCGACACGCCGCGGGCCATGGGCGCGTGAGCAGTGCTGGTCAACTGACCGCAATCCGTGATCAGTTGACCCAGATGATGCTGCAGCTTTCGTCCTCCCCGCTGCCACCCAGGCCTCGGCGGGTGCGTGGCGCCGGTCGCGTCATCGCCGACTCCTGGCCCTACGGCAGCCCGCTGGCCGCGCTGATCCTGGACGCCGAGCGACTCTACCTCCAGGCGTAAGAGCTCGTAACACGATCATGATCGGTTTCTCTTCAGCCGCCTCCAACAGATGAGGTCGCAGGCCAATGCGACAAAGGCGTCGTCCGCGTGTACGGCCGGATCTCCCCGCCCCGCGCCGCAGCGAACCGCGAAGACGTCGCCTTCTGAGGCTGCTTTCGGGCGCGTGTGGCAACTTTGGGCCACCGGGGAGTGTGACGGACCCTGTCGACTCGGCGACCGGGGCGTGACCGGGTGGCTCAAATCTGCCAATTGATCAGGCGCCTGGCATGAACGGGTGAGTCTTGAGGCTTCGTATCAGCTCATGGAGGCCGGCGCGGGTCGTAGCGACGATGGCGTCAGGCTCGTCGCTTTCGCGGAGGCGGATGGTTCCGTCAGAGGCGCTGGCGATGTACCCGCAGTTCGAGCCGTTGTGCCTCCGCGTCAAGGAATTCACAGGCGCCGTGGTGTGAGTCCAACTGGACCGTGTCGAGCTGCGGGACGGGGCCCTCGACGTAGTCGAACGACTGGCCCGTGGTCGGGAAGTCGTCCGCGCCGACGGGCACGCACACCACCACGGTCACCAACGCGGCGGGACAGCGAACTCACTACGAGCACAACGACGCGTATCGACTCGTCCGCCAGACCGACCCGCTCGGCCACAGCGTCCGCCAGGAGTGGGACACCAGTCACCGGCTGACCGCCGTCACCGATCCACTCGGCCACACCACTCGCTACAGCTACGACGAGCGCGGCCGGCTGGTATCCGTGATCCGGCCGGGCAACCGCGAGACCGTCTTCATGTACAACGCCCTCGGCCTGACCACAGCGGTGACCAGCCCCGACGGTACCGTCTGGCACCAGGACTTCGATGAGCGTGGTAATCGCACTGCGGTTATCGACCCTGCCGGGACCACAAGCCGCTTCACCTACGACTCCAAGGGACATCTGACATCGGTCACAGACGCCCTCGGCAATGTCACCCGGTTGAACAACGATGGTGCAGGTCTCCCGGTTGAGGCAATCGATGCCCTCGGGTCAACCACCCTCTACGAACGCGACGCCTTCGGACGGCCGATCGCCATAACGGATCCGCTCGGCAACGTCACACACTCTCGGTGGACCGTTGAAGGAAGGATCACACACCGGACAAACGCTGACGGCAGCAGCGAGTCGTGGACGTACGACGGCGAGGGCAACTGCACCAGTCACACTGACACGCTGGGCGCCGTCTCCCTCTTCGAGTACGCCCCCTTCGACGTGCTTGCCGCCCGCACCGGACCGGACGGCGTTCGCTACACCTTCGCGTACGACAGCGAACTGCGCGTCACCCAGGTGACCAACCCCCAGGGGCTGACGTGGACCTACAGCCACGACCCCGCTGGCCGTCTGGTGGCCGAGAAGGATTTCGACGACCGCGTACCGACCTACTCGCACGATGCGGCAGGCCGCCTCACCTCTCACACCAACGCCCTGGGCCAGACTGTCCGTTACGAACGGAACGCGCTTGGTCGGGTCCTTCGCAAGGACGCCGACGGTCAGGTCACCACCTTCGCCTACGACCTCACGGACCAACTCGCCCATGCGACCGGCCCAGACGCGACCCTCATACTCGTCCGCGACCCCCTCGGCCGTCTCCAGTCCGAGACAGTCAACGGCCGCACGCTGAGCGTCACCTACGACAGGCTCGGTCGCCGGACCTCCCGTGTCACTCCGACGGGCGCAACCAGCACCTGGTCTTACGACGGGGCAGGTCGGAGCACGCAGCTCACCGTGCCAGGCCGCACCCTCGACTTCGATCACGACCAGGCAGGCCGGGAGGTGGCTTGTCGGGTGGGCGAAAACCTCGCTCAGACCCAGTCCTTCGACGAACTCGGTCGCCTGACAGAGCAGTCGGTAAACGCTGGTGGTTCCCGCGTCCTCCAGAAGCGCTCCTACTCCTACCGGGCCGACGGCAACGTCCAGGCCCTCGACGACCTGCTGAACGGCACTCGTCGGTTCGATCTGGACGGGGCAGGCCGCGTTACTGCCGTGCACGCTCACGCCTGGACCGGAGACGTACGCATACGACGAGGCGGGTAACCAGACCGAAGCCAACTGGCCCGCAACGCATCCCGGACACGAAGCCACCGGCTCCCGCGCCTACATCGGCACACGCATCACCCGCGCCGGGAACGTCCGGTACTGGAGGGACTACACGTGGCCGGGTGGGGTGCGTCCGAGGCGCGGAAGATCCATCTGGCCATTCATGACGGAGGGGCCTTCGAGGTAGTCCTGGGCCACGAGGATTCCGGTATCGCATTCCGGGCTTCCACAGTTTGCCTGGCCAGGGCACGTGCCTACCTCGCTTCTCACAGTCCCTGAGACGGAGACCCCCCTTCACCGCGTCCGGCGTCAGCTCGTCACATCCGCCAACACCCCCGCCCCCCGCCCCGGCGTCTCGTCCCAGCGGCGGATGCGGTTCGCCGCGTGGGTCAGGCGGGAGTCGTCGGGGCGTACGGCGATATAGAAGAGGGACTCGTCGGGCTTGTGGTCGTTGCCGCCCCAGCGGACTACGCCGTCGAGCTCGGAGAGGATGTCCTGGATCAGCAGTTGTTGCTGGGGGAAGAAGCCGCCGCGGGTGCCGGCGGGGTAGGCGCCGGGGCGGATCTGCACTGCCGTGCCGGAGGCCTGGTTGGACTCCGGGAGGCCCTTGCGGACCGTGCCGGGGGACCGCCATCCGATGACGTCACCCTTGCGGAGTTCCTCGAGCTCGTAGTGGAAGCGGCGTACGACGTGGACGAGGACGGTCTCTACGTCGCCCATGCGGACCGCGATGCCCGCGCTGCCGGTGAGCGGGGTGCCGGGGACGGGGCGGGTGAAGATGGTGCCGCCGTCGTCGGCGACGCGTTCCATCTCCCAGCCGTTGCGGGACGGCTTGCCCGTCATCACCCGTCTGGCGCGGGCCTCCGCCCGGCGGACGGCCTCCCGCACCTTCTTGGAGAGCGGGTTCGTGCCGGGGCCCGGGTCCTTTCCGACCGCGGCCGCGTACGCCGGGCTCGCCAGGAACTGCGAGGCGGGGAGCGAGGCGGCGATCGCGGCGCCCGTGATCACCGCTGTGCGGGTGAGCACCGTACGCCGGGATACGTGAGGAGTGTGCTGTGGCTTGTTCAACTTGCCTTCTCTTTCCTGAAGTTGTCTCTGGCGCGGAGCTCCGACGCGAACGCCGCGAAGACTCCGAGCGCCACGGCGGTCAGGGCCAGCCCCAGGGCGGCGGGGTTGACGTAGTCCGGTACGGCGGCGGCGTACGTACCGGCACCTCTGACATGGCAGTTCAGGTGCAGCGGGAGGTAGGAGACGTCGGCGCCGGTGATGTCGGCGGCGTGTGCCCGGCCCACCGCGGCGCGGCACGCGTCGGTCGTCATCGACTCGTCCTTGACGAGGTGGAGGGCGCCCCAGACGTACATGGCGGCCGCCGCCGCGGCGGCCAGGCCCGCGAAGCCGCGGAGCAAGGCCTCCCTCTCCGCGCGCCTGACGCCGTGCCGGGCGAGCGTGGTGAAGCCGAACACGGCGAACCCGCCGGCGATGGCCAGGCCGACGAGGCCGATCAGCAGGAGGGCGATGACGTTGGGCTGGTCGTCACTCATGCGACTTCCTCACGGGTCTTTCTCATGGGGCTTCCTCGTGGGGCTTCCCTCGTGGGTTGTCCCCGGGGCTACAGGTTCCGGACGATGCCGTTGTACTTCTCGAAGATCTGGTAGAGCGCCATCCGCTTGGTCGCGTGCTCCTCCGCCTCCGTGCCCCAGCCCTGGTAGCGGCGCAGGACCTGGAAGATCTCCGACTCGGTGTAGTCCAGGCGCATGGAGCGCAGGGTGGTCTCGCCGGCGGGCGGGTTCTGGCCCCCGGGCTTGCCCTCCGCGTCCCACAGGTGGATCAGGGACACGGTCTGCAGGGCGTACGCGTTGTCCTTGTTGACCTTCTGCCACATCGTCCAGATGTCGGCGTCCTTGGCGGGGTCGAGGATCGTGCCGGAGACATAGCCCTTGGTGATGCAGTGGTTCCAGGCACGGATGCCGACCTCGCCGCTGATCTGGGCGATACCCGTGGACGAGTCCCGCTTCGGGGTCATGCCGCCGCCGACGCCAGTGTGGTAGTAGACGACGGCGGCGTCCACGGCCTGGTCGATGATGTCGTAGTGGCGCATCTCCCAGTACGCGGACGTCTGGATCAGCGCCTTGCGCATGTTGTAGCGGTTCGACTGCGCGGTGACCACGTCGTCATGGGCGAGGACTGTCTCGAAGCACTCGGTGTGGCTGAAGATGCGGTTGCCGCCGTCGTTCGGGAAGCCGATCGACTGCATGTACTTGCCGATGTCGTCGTGCAGCGCGTTCAGGTAGCCGCCGAGGAAGCGGACGTCCGGGAGGACCCCGCGCGGCTTGTTGAAGGAGTTCTCGCCGATGTCGCGGCCGGAGGCGATGTTGTTGTCGATCTCGATCTTCCCGTCGCCGGAGCCGACGGTGCGCGTGACGATCTGGTCGTAGGCCCAGTCGGCCGGTAGCGGGTAGCCGTAGTTCCCCGAGAACCCGGACGACATGTCGGAGACGAACGAGGCCGAGGAGTGGCCGGCCTCGGCAACCCGCGTACACACGTTGCGCGGACCGTACACACCGACCTTGAACGGGTTCCCGGCATCCGCCATCGAGTCCTCGATGCCCTTGAAGTGGGGCAGGACGTTGCTGGTGACATCGGCGTCGAGGGCGTCGAAGTCGACCGCGAAGAAGATCCGGGCACCCGGCTTGAACCCGTGGTCCAGCGCCGCGTTGATGGCGGCGTAGCCGGCGGCCCGCCCGGCGGGGTAGGTGAAGCCGGAGGCGTCGCGGCCGAAGGTCTGGTAGATCGGGAAGCAGCGCAGGCCGCTCGTGGCGATCGTCTGGAGTTCGCCCGGTTGGATCGCCTTCTCGGGCAGTGAGGTCGTGCTGGGGTTGGTGAGATAGCGGCCGACGTACTTGATGCCGTCCGCCTTCAGGGCCGCCGCCCGCGCCGCGGTGATCTTCGTGACGCCGTCGCACGCCTCGCCCTTGCGGTCCTGGTCGCCGTAACTGACGAGGAGCGAGGCCCAGGTCTGGAAGTCGCCGCTGCCGTTCACCGCGAGCTTGGCGAACGACTGGAACGTCCTGACCGCGTCGGCCAGGGAGGAGGAGAAGCTGGAGGAGAAGGAGACCGGCCGCTGGTTGAGGATCATCGCGGCGGAGAAGAGGGAGACCCAGGTGCCCGTCGAACCCGTCGAGACCGTGTGCGACTTGAGGCCGGACTTCGTGCCGGGACCGAAGACGCCGTTCGCGGTTCCGTCGGCCATGCCGAGCTCGTACTGGATGGCGTACAGCATGGACTTGGACACATCACGGGAGTTGTGGCCGTCGCACGGGATGACGAAGAAGTCCGCGCGGTTCACATAACGGCCGTTCAGCCACCGCTGCACACTGCGGATCCCTTCGGACCCGGAGTTCACGGTGACATAGGCGTCCATGTTCAGCAGGCCCTTGAACACCTTGGGCACCAGGTCGCCGCCGGGGAACGCGCCGTCGACGCCCATGTCCGTCTTCAGCTTGGCCACCGAGGACGCGACGCGGGAGTTGTACTTCCCGTCGATGTCACCGCCGTCGTAGCCCTTGCAGTACAGGGCGGACTGGATGATGCGGGCGAAGTTCGCCGAGGGGGTCGTCGAGGCGTTCAGCTTCGGGAACTTCGAGGCGAGCGTCGACAGGGTGGTGGGGCCGAACGTGTCCGACAGGCTCGAGATGCCGAGCTCGTACTGGAGCGCGCGGGTCAGCGCGAACATCGTCGTCCAGCCGGTCTGGCCGTTCTCGTCCAGCGCGGGGATGCCGAGCATGTTGGGGTACGTGCGGTTGACGAACTGCTGAGCTCTCCGGACCATCTCGTCGGCCATGGGGCGCGGGTTCTCCTTCGGCGATCGCGTACGGCGGGCGGCGCAGGGCAACGGCACGGCGGAGCACCGGACTTGAGGGCGTTCCGCTCCGCCGATAGAGGCGTCTGGCGCCGGGGCGTGGTGTGACGGAAGTGGTGAGACCGATCAGGCGCGCGAGGCATACGCGTCGTGCACGTCACGCACGTCACGCACGGCAGAGGCGTGGACGTCACGTACGGCTGAGACACGCACGTCATGCACGGCCGATGAGGCGCGTGCGACTTGTGCGGCGCGTACGAGTTGTTCCGTCCGTGAGGCGCGTGCGAATGATGCGGCGCGTGAGGCGCGATCCCCCGTGAACATGGTTCCCCCCATGGTTCCCCCGGTGTCGGTCGGCGCGTCCGGGAGGCCTGGTCAGGGCCACCGTTGCGCGGCGATCACCATAGGCATGGGGGCGGAGCGCGGAGCAAGAGTGGTGCGGGGCGTGGCCGGATCGCGAGGGCGGTGACCCGGGGCCGTTCGGAGCGGCCCGAGGGTCGTGTGGATCCGCCTGGGACCTGTGTGTTTCCAGTGAAGAAAGGGGATGGTTGAGGTCTCACCCATGCGCATCCAACGGCTCGTTCCCTGCGCGGAATTGGCTTGGTCTCGCCGGTTTCCGTCAAAGCGCGGTCAAGGGCCGGTAAACCAGGTTGCCTTGCCGTTCTTGGCGGATCGGGCGCGTGAAAGGCTGGGCCGGTTGCGGATGTGAACCGGTGAGCCCGGTGGGGAGTTGGGGGCGCTATGAGCAAGCGGCAGATTCGGAAGATGTTCCAGTTGATGGCCGCGGGGGAGGCGGTTCAGCTCACGAGTCCCATGGCCTCGGTGAAGAAGCTGGCCCGACTCGCCTTCATCGCCCAGCAGTTCGGGTACGAGTACGCCGATGTGCGGCAGGGAAGCGGGCGGAACAACGCGCTCACCATGCTCATCGTGCCCGATCCCAGCCCGCAGGCTCAGGCGCGGGCCGCGCAGAACTGGGCGCAGTATCCGCAGGCCGGGGATGGGCAGTCGCTGCCGCCCGTCATTCCCGACGCGCTGGAACTCCTCAAGGCTCGCATCAACTTCGACCTCACCGGCAAGAACGCCGAGAAGCGGATGCTGTACGGGGTTGTCGGCGTCACCGTCGGCTGCGTCGTCCTGGCGGTCCGGACCGGTGGGGATTCCGTCGCCTACACCGTGGCGGGCGTTCTGTGGGCGGTGCTCATGGCCGTCTTCGGCATCGGCTTCGTCGTCACGCGCAAACGCAACGCCAAGTTTGCTGCGCGGTTGCAGGCCGCCGGGTTCGTGCCCGTCACGGAGGAGGGCGGCCGGGTGCGGTATCTGCCGCCGACGCCGTACGCGCAGCAAGTCGCCGGACCAGGGCCATACCCTCCGCAGGCGCAGCTTGGTCCGTACGGCCAGCAGCAGGCGCCCGGCCAGTACGGCCAGCAGCAGGCGCCCGGCCAGTACGGCCAGCAGCCGACCCCGGGTCTGTACGGTCAGCCGCAGGCAACGACCCCATACGGTCAGCAGCCGGCCCCCGGCCCCTACAGCCAGCCGCAGGCCCCGGGCCCGTACGGCCAGCCGCAGGCCCCGGGCCCGTACGGCCAGCCGCAGGCCCCGGGCCCGTACGGCCAGCCGCAGGCCCCCGACCCGTACGGCCAGCCGCAGGCCCCCGACCCGTACGGCCAGCCCCAACCCCCCACCCCGTACAGCCAGCCCCAGCCCCCCACCCCGCCGAACCACAACCAGCCGACCCCCGGCCCCTACGCCCAGCCCCACCCCCACCCCGTCCCCCCACAGCACTGAGTACCGAGACGACGATCCCCGCCCTCACCGCCGCCCCCGCGCCCGAGTGAGAGCAACGTTCCCTTCCGGTCACCCACAGCCACAGGCCGGAAACGCGCCCTCCCTACCTTCGGGTGTCATCCCCAGGCAAGCCCAGGAATGACACGAGCACCGCACCGGAGAACCGTGGAGGCGTCATGACAGCCCCTAGTACAGCCCCCGCACGGAGCAGGGGAGGCCACTGGATCGAGGAGTGGGATCCAGAGGACGAGGCCTTCTGGCAGGAGACCGGGGAGAAGGTCGCCCGGCGGAATCTGTTCTTCTCCGTGCTGTCCGAGCACATCGGATTCTCGATCTGGACCCTGTGGTCCGTGATGGTGCTCTTCATGGGCCCCGAGTACGGGCTCACCCCCGCCGACAAGTTCTTCATCGTGTCGATGGCGACGCTGGTCGGCGCCGTCGTCCGGGTGCCGTACACCTTCGCGGTCGCCCGCTTCGGTGGCCGGAACTGGACCATCGTCTCGGCGAGCATGCTGCTCATCCCCACCATCGCCGCGTTCATCGTGATGAAGCCGGGTACGTCGTTCGGGACCTTCCTGGTCTGCGCGATGCTCGCCGGCGTCGGCGGCGGCAACTTCGCCTCCTCCATGACCAACATCAACTCCTTCTTCCCGCTCAGGAAGAAGGGGTGGGCACTCGGCCTCAACGCGGGCGGCGGCAACATCGGCGTCCCGGTCGTGCAGCTCGTCGGCCTCGCGGTCATCGGCGCCAGCGGCGGACCGAGGGTCCTGCTGGGCATCTACATCCCGCTCATCGTGATCGCCGCCGTCCTCGGCGCGCTCTACATGGACAACATCTCGTCCGTGAAGAACGACACCGGCGCCGCCAAGGAGGCCGTCAAGGACGCCCACACCTGGATCATGTCCTTCCTCTACATCGGGACGTTCGGGTCGTTCATCGGATACAGCTTCGCGTTCGGGCTGGTCCTGCAGACGCAGTTCGGCCGTACGCCGCTGCAGTCCGCGTACGTCACCTTCATCGGACCGCTGCTCGGCTCGCTGATCCGGCCCGTGGGCGGCTGGCTCGCCGACCGCTACGGCGGCGCGAAGATCACGCTGTGGAACTTCGTCGGGATGGCCGCCGCGACCGGCGTCATCGTGATGGCCTCCATGCAGAAGTCGCTGCCCCTGTTCACCACCGCGTTCATCGTGCTGTTCGTACTGACCGGGCTCGGCAACGGGTCGACGTACAAGATGATCCCCGGGATCTTCCAGGCGAAGGCCGTCGCCAAGGGGCTCACCGGTGAGGAGGCGGCCGCCTACGGGCGGCGGCTGTCCGGCGCCTCCATGGGGCTCATCGGAGCCGTGGGTGCGCTCGGCGGGCTGGGGATCAACCTCGCCTTCCGGCAGTCGTTCCTGAGCGTGGGCTCCGGCACCGGCGCCTTCGTCGCCTTCCTCGCCTTCTACGCGGCCTGCTTCGCGGTCACTTGGGCCGTATACCTTCGCCGCCCGGCCGCCGCCGAGACCCCGGTCACAGCAGCCAAGGAGACGAAGCCCCAGCTCAGCTACGCCGAGGTGTGACGTAACGCCAGCGACATCCAGCTGATCCGAGCCTGTCACGGTCCGTTGACAGGCTCGGCTCAGCCGCAAGTGCACGACGACTCGAGCGCATGACGAGAGCCGGGGCAAGAGCCATGTACGACGAACAGCAGCGACCGGACAACGGACCCCTCGCCGGATTCACCGTGGGCGTGACGGCCGCGCGCCGGGCCGACGAGCTCGGCGCGCTGCTCCAGCGGCGCGGCGCCTCCGTCGTGCACGCGCCGGCCCTGCGCATCGTGCCGCTCGCCGACGACAGCGAACTGCTCGCCGCCACCAAGGAACTGATCGACCAGGCACCGGACGTCGTGGTGGCGACGACCGCCATCGGATTCCGGGGCTGGGTCGAGGCGGCCGACGGATGGGGGCTCGGCGAGGACCTGCTGGCCCGGCTGCGCGGGGTCGAGCTGCTCGCCCGCGGGCCCAAGGTCAAGGGGGCGATACGAGCCCAGGGCCTGACCGAGGAGTGGTCGCCCTCCTCGGAGTCCATGGCCGAGGTCCTCGACCGGCTGCTGGACGAGGGGGTCGACGGGCGCCGTATCGCCATCCAGCTGCACGGCGAGCCGCTGCCCGGATTCGTGGAGTCGCTGCGCGCCGCGGGCGCCGAGGTCGTCGGGGTCCCCGTCTACCGGTGGATGCCGCCGGAGGACATCGGTCCCGTCGACCGGCTGCTCGACGCGGCCGTCACCCGGGGGCTGGACGCGCTCACCTTCACCAGCGCGCCCGCCGCGGCCTCCCTGCTGTCCCGCGCGGAGAACCGTGGGCTGCTCCCGGAACTCCTCGCCGCCCTCCACCACGACGTGCTGGCCGCCTGTGTCGGCCCGGTCACCGCGCTGCCGCTGCAGGCCCGGGGCATCGACACGGTCCAGCCCGAACGCTTCAGGCTCGGCCCCCTCGTACAGCTGCTGTGTCAGGAGCTGCCGGGGCGGGCACGGGCATTGCCCATCGCCGGGCACCGGGTGGAGATCCGCGGGCACGCCGTGATGGTGGACGGGGCACTGCGGCCCGTACCGCCCGCCGGGATGTCGCTGCTACGGGCCCTGTCGCGGCGGCCCGGCTGGGTGGTGGCCCGGGCCGAGCTGCTGCGCGCGCTGCCGGGTGCCGGGCGGGACGAGCACGCCGTCGAGACGGCGATGGCCCGGCTGCGTACGGCACTGGGTGCGCCCAAGCTCATCCAGACGGTGGTCAAGCGCGGCTACCGGCTCGCGCTCGACCCGGCCGCGGACTCCAAGTACGCCGACGCGTAGGACCTTCCGGACCTCCCGTACAGAAGGAGCGCGCGGGCCAGGCACGCCAGCGCGAGCGTCGACAGCAGAGCCCGTACGACATTCCACGCCACCCACGTGTCCTCGAACTTCTCGCGCACGGCGGCCGGGTCGGCGATCTTCGCCGGATCGCCGGCGTTCGCGAGGTCGTTGTTGAGAGGGATGTTCACGACGACGGTGAAGAGGAAGGCGAGCGCGTACGCGGCGAGGGCGGCGAACACCCACCACCGGTACGGGGAGCTCCGCAACTGCCAGGCGGAGATCGCCGTCAGCGCCAGCGCGCCCATGAAGCTCAGGAAGAACACCGGGTTCTGGATCACGTCGTTGATGTTCTGCATGACCTCGATGAAGACGCGGTCGTCGCTGCGGGCCAGCGACGGCATGACGTCGCAGGCGAATATGTAGAAGACCCCCGCGATCAGGCCCATCGCGACCGTGGCCGCACCCAGTACACCTCCGGCGGTCGTACGCCGCCCAGTGCTGTTGTCTGTCATGTCCTCGAGTCAACCGGCGCCGCGGCACGGGTGACATGGCTCAGACGCGCGGCCCCATAAGCGCGCGTCCAGTACGGGCGCGACGCCGTGTCCGGCAGTGGAGCGGTACGCAGTCTTCCGGCGGGGCGCGCGGGCATGCACTGTAGGGGGTACGCACCCTACGAGCACCTTTCATCGGCATCTCACCGACCCCTCACGTCGGTAACCCCAAGGCGGTGACAGGCACATGGCATCGGGCATGGCCACGGCCTCGTACGAGCTGCGGTTCGACTCCGGGCGGATCTGCCTGGACCTGACGGCGACCACCCACCCCGAGGAACGGCTCGACTCGGCCCCCCGGCTGCGCGCCTGGATCGCCGCGTCCGGACTCGTGCCCGCGGGGACGCCGCTGGCATCGGTCGACGCGGCATGGCTGCTCGGCTTCCGTGAGCTGCGCGGACACATCGCCCAGTTGGTACGCGGCGAGCTCGACGGGCGGCCCGCCGACGCGGCACTCGCCCGCGTCAACGCGGTCGCGCTGGGCACCCCGCCCACCCCCTGGGCCGTACGCGCGGATGACGGTTCGCTGCACCGCAGGCTGCGCACCCCGCCGAGCTGCGCCGAACTGCTCTCCGTCGTCGCCCGGGACGCCCTGGAACTGCTCACCGATCCGGTGGCGCGGGCGAGCCTGAGGCAGTGCGAGGGTGACAACTGTCCGATCGTCTACCTCGACACCTCCCGGGGCCGGCGCCGACGATGGTGTTCCAGCGAGGTGTGCGGCAACCGCGAGCGGGTGGCCCGGCACCGCCGCCGGGCGGCCCTCGCCCGCGCGTGAGCGGGCGCCCCGTGTCCGTTCGTGATCCTTCGGACCCTCCACGTACTCGTGATCCTCCGGACCCTCCACATAGGGGACATCCGGACGTTCCACCAGGTGTGATCCTCCCCACTCCGGCCCCGAGTGGTCCTTCCGGTCGTGGATCGGCGCGCGGCCCGGATGTGACCCGTACGTGACCCCCCGACCGCATCCAGTTCTCAGAAAGCCCTTCAACTCCCCCTTCACACCCCGACCAAGAAATATGCGCGACCTCTTTGAACACACGCCCGCCCGCGCACGTACCCGGAGATGAGCGACCGACTGGGGGAACCCCCGGACACCGGAGGTAGGCGTGCGCAAGGATTCCGCCGTGGCTGATGAACACAGGCCAAGGGCCCGACATCGCATGTCCCAGCAGTCCTCGTCGAACGAACCCGACGAGGAGCTGATGCGCGCGTTGTACCGGGAACACGCGGGACCCCTGCTGGCCTACGTGCTGCGGCTGGTCGCCGGAGACCGGCAGCGTGCCGAGGACGTCGTGCAGGAAACGCTCATCCGTGCCTGGAAGAACGCCGGTCAGCTCAATCGGGCGACCGGTTCGGTACGACCCTGGCTGGTGACGGTCGCCCGGCGCATCGTCATCGACGGCCACCGCAGCCGGCAGGCCCGGCCGCAGGAGGTGGACCCGTCACCGCTGGAGGTCATCCCCGCGGAGGACGAGATCGACAAGGCGTTGTGGCTGATGACACTGTCGGACGCGCTGGACGACCTGACCCCTGCTCACAGGGAGGTTCTGGTCGAAACGTACTTCAAAGGGCGTACGGTCAATGAGGCGGCCGAGACGCTCGGCATACCCAGCGGCACCGTGCGCTCCCGGGTGTTCTACGCCCTGCGTTCGATGAAGCTGGCGCTGGAGGAGCGGGGGGTGACGGCATGAACATGTACGGGGGTTACGGAACGGGCGGTCCAGGAGCCATGCAGGGACCACGGGGACAGCAGAATCCCGGTGACAACATCCACGAGACCGTCGGCGCCTACGCCCTCGGCATCCTCGACGACGCCGAGGCAACCGCTTTCGAGGCGCACCTCGCCACCTGCGAGTGGTGCGCCCAGCAGCTCGACGAGCTCGCCGGCATGGAACCGATGCTCGCCGCGCTCGCGGATCTGCCCGCCTCCCAGGGCACCCCGGCCATCGGCGAGTCCCTGGCCGCGCGCCCGAGCCCACGGCTCGCGGAACGGCTGGTCGACGAGGTCTCGGAGCGGCGCGCCCAGAAGCGCCGGCGCGGGATGTACCTGGTGGCGGCCGCGGCCGCGCTGATCATCGGCGGTCCGCTGACGGTGATGGCGGTCAACGGCGGCAGCACCAGCAACGAGGCCGGGATGGCGCACCCCACCAGCCCTGCCAAGGCCGCCTTCGAGGTCATGAAGGACAGGGTCTCGGCCACGGACCCGAGCACCAAGGTCAACGCCGTCGTCGCCGTCGAGAAGAAGGACTGGGGCACCCACGCCGTCCTCCAGCTCAAGAACGTCAAGGGCCCGCTCAAGTGCTCCCTGATCGCCGTCGGCAAGAACGGCGAGCGCGAGACGGTGACCTCCTGGGCGGTCCCGAAGTGGGGTTACGGCATCCCCAGCGCGAAGAGCGAAGAGGCGAAATCCCCGCTCTACGTACACGGCGGCGCGGCCTTCTCGCCCAACGAGATCGACCACTTCGAGGTCATGACCTTCGACGGGAAGCGGCTCGTGGAGGTGGACGCATGAGCGAACCCCTGGCGCGCACGTAGCCTGACGGCCCCCCCTTCGCGTACGGTTGACGGCTGCCCAGCACGTCAGAAGGGGGCCCGGTGGCCGCTCAGGCTCAGCAGGAAACCGCGCTCGGCTCGGTCCGCGAATCCGTGAAGGACGACTCCGCCAAGGACGACTCCGTACGGGACCGGGAGATCAGCGTCGAACAGGAACATCTGGACCGGGTCTACCGGCGCCTCGAGGAGAAGATCCACGAGGCGGAGTTCCTGATGAACGACGCCGCCAAGCGCGGTCAGGTCGGTACGCCGGGGGCGCTCGCGGAGCGGGACGCCCAGGTGTTCCGCGCGGGAGTTCACCTCAACCGCCTCAACAACGAGTTCGAGGACTTCCTCTTCGGGCGCATCGACCTGCTCCTGGGGAAGGACGGCAAGAAGGGCCCGGACGGCGCGTACACAGCGGTCGAACCGGCGGAGGGCGCCGTCCGTGAGGACAACAGCGCCGATATCGCCGAGACGCTCCACATCGGCCGGATCGGTGTCCTCGACGCGGACTACGCGCCGCTGGTCATCGACTGGCGGGCGCCCGCCGCGGCCCCCTTCTACCGTTCGACGCCGGTCGACCCGGGACGTGTCGTACGCCGCCGGGTCATCCGCTCCAAGGGTCGCAAGGTCCTCGGCGTCGAGGACGACCTGATGCGCCCGGAGCTGAAGGCCTCCCTCGACGGCCGCGAACTCCCGGTGATCGGCGACGGCGCGCTGATGGCCGCGCTCGGGCAGGCCCGCAGCCACACCATGCGCGACATCGTGGCGTCGATCCAGGCCGAGCAGGACCTGGTGATCCGGGCGCCCGCCGCGTCCGTGACGTACGTGGAGGGCGGCCCGGGCACGGGCAAGACGGCGGTGGCCCTGCACCGGGCGGCGTACCTGCTCTACCAGGACCGCCGCCGCTACGCGGGCGGCATCCTGATCGTCTCCCCGACCCCCCTCCTCGTCGCCTACACCGAGGGCGTCCTCCCCTCCCTCGGCGAGGAGGGCCAGGTCGCCATCCGTGCGATCGGCGCGCTCGTCGACGGTGCGGAGGCCACCCTGTACGACTCTCCGGCGGTGGCCCGTGCCAAGGGCTCGTACCGGATGCTGAAGGTGCTGCGGAAGGCGGCGCGCGGCGTGCTGGAGGGGCCCGGGGGCGAGCCCCGGCCGTCCTCGCGCTCCGGGCGGGACGGGGCCGCGGCCGGAGGCTCGCGGGCGGACCGCAGCGGGCGCGGGGCCGACGGCGGGGCCACGGACACCATGCACGGCAGGACCGACGCGGCCGGAGTCTCGAGTAACGGCCGCGTGGACGCGCCGGGCGCCGGTGACCGCGGCCCCCGCGCCGAACAGCTCGCCTTCGGCGAGGAGGCCGGGGCCGCTGGGCAGGGCGGCCCGGAGGGTG
This sequence comes from Streptomyces sp. R41, assembly GCF_041053055.1. Classification (NCBI taxonomy): domain Bacteria; kingdom Bacillati; phylum Actinomycetota; class Actinomycetes; order Kitasatosporales; family Streptomycetaceae; genus Streptomyces; species Streptomyces sp. R41. The sequence continues at coordinate 4,252,568 of NZ_CP163443.1, read as the reverse complement.
GGGCCCCCGTCGGTCCTCCCACCCGCCTCCGCGTCGTCGCCTTCGGGCGGCGGCTGGAGCTGGAGGCGGCCGAGCTGGACCGGATCAAGCGCAACGCGCTCAGCGGGACCGCGCCCGTCAACATGCTGCGGCCGCGGGCCCGCAAGCTGCTGCTCGACGCGCTGTGGGCGCACTCGGGCGCCGGGACGCGGCACACGGACCCGGAGCTGGCCGCCGAGCTGCGGTCGTCGTTCGACGACGACATCACGTCCGAGGACAGCTTCATCGAGTTCCTGGACGCGTGGTGGCCGGAGCTGACGCCGCGCGGGGTGCTGGCCGCCATGGCCGACGAGCGGCGGCTGGGACGGTGGGCGCGGCGGATCCTCAACCCCGGCGAGATCCGCCGGGTGGCGCGCTCGCTCAAGCGGGACGGTTTGTCTGTCCATGACGTGGCCATCCTTGACGAGCTCCAGGCGATCCTCGGCACCCCGGCCAGGCCCAGGAAGAAGCGCGATCTGGATCCCCTGGACCAGCTCACCGGACTCGAAGAGCTCATGCCCGTACGCGAGGAGTCGCAGCGCGAGCGCGCCGAGCGGCTGGCGCAGGAGCGGGTCGAGTACGCGCACGTCATCGTCGACGAGGCGCAGGACCTCACTCCCATGCAGTGGCGGATGGTGGGCAGGCGCGGGCGGCACGCCACCTGGACAGTGGTCGGCGACCCGGCGCAGTCCTCGTGGTCCGACCCGGACGAGGCCGCCGAGGCCCGCGACGAGGCCCTCGGGACCCGTCCCCGGCGCCGCTTCAACCTCACCGTCAACTACCGCAACCCCGCCGAGATCGCCGAGCTGGCCGCGAAGGTCCTCGCCCTCGCCATGCCGGGCTCCGAGTCGCCGTCCGCCGTGCGGTCCACCGGCGTCGAGCCGCGTTTTGTGACAACGAACAATGGACACGGCGCCGTCGTACGGGACTCACTCCGGCAGGCGGTACGCGCCGAGGCGGCTCGCCTTCTCGACCGGGTGGACGGCACGGTGGGTGTCGTCGTCGCCATGAACCGGCGCGAGGAGGCCGCGCGCTGGCTCGCAGGGCTCGGCGACCGCGTGGTGGCGCTCGGCAGCCTGGAGGCCAAGGGGCTGGAGTACGACGCGACGGTGGTCGTCTCGCCGGCGGAGATCGCCGACGAGTCGCCCGCGGGCTTGCGCGTGCTGTACGTGGCTCTTACCCGGGCTACTCAGCAGCTGACCGTTGTCTCCGGTGAGCGGGACCAAGCGGATGCGAACGGGGTGCCTGATCTGCTCCGGGACTGATGTGAGCGTCCTGTGCCTGCCCGCCCGGCAGCCTCGCCCCGTGGGTAAGAACTCTCGGGACGGGAATTGCCTTACGGGGATCGTTTGTTACCGTTGACGTGGCACCGGCCCGATCCAAGCCCCCGGGCCCAACCTTCGTCGCTACGAGCGACCACTTGCCGCGAGGCGAGCATGGCGGGTCGGTGTCATTGAACGTACGAGAGGCCCACGTCACCCCGTGACGTGGGCCTCTTTTGCTGCGCCCCCACTTCTCGTATGGTGGAAGACGTTTTCCGAAAGTTCCCGCCGCTCACGAACAAAACGTTCGCAATCCGGGGCGGCTACCGCGTACTCGACGGTAGGTGCGACGATCGGACGGCATACCAGCGACACGGTGAAAGCAGAGGAAGTCGGCCATGGCAACGGCGCCCAGCGTCTCCTACTCGATTACGGTCCGGCTGGAGGTGCCCGCGAGCGGAACCGCGGTCTCCCAGATCACCACGGCCGTAGAGTCCCACGGAGGCTCGGTGACCGGCCTCGACGTGACCGCCTCAGGCCACGAGAAGCTCCGGATCGACGTCACCATCGCCGCGACCTCCACGGCCCACGCCGACGAGATCGTCCAGCAGCTGCGCGGCATCGAGGGCGTCACGCTCGGCAAGGTCTCCGACCGTACGTTCCTCATGCACCTCGGCGGCAAGATCGAGATGCAGTCCAAGCACCCGATCCGCAACCGTGACGACCTGTCCATGATCTACACCCCGGGCGTGGCCCGGGTGTGCATGGCGATCGCCGAGAACCCCGAGGACGCCCGCCGCCTGACCATCAAGCGCAACTCCGTTGCGGTCGTGACGGACGGCTCGGCCGTGCTGGGTCTCGGAAACATCGGGCCCAAGGCCGCCCTCCCCGTCATGGAGGGCAAGGCCGCCCTCTTCAAGCGGTTCGCCGGCATCGACGCCTGGCCGCTCTGCCTGGACACCCAGGACACCGACGCGATCGTCGAGATCGTGAAGGCGATCGCCCCCGGCTTCGCGGGCATCAACCTGGAGGACATCTCCGCGCCGCGCTGCTTCGAGATCGAGGCCCGCCTGCGCGAGGCCCTCGACATCCCCGTCTTCCACGACGACCAGCACGGCACCGCGATCGTCGTACTCGCCGCCCTGACCAACGCACTTCGCGTGGCCGGCAAGGCGATCGGCGACATTCGTGTCGTCATGTCCGGCGCGGGCGCGGCCGGTACGGCCATCCTCAAGCTGCTGCTCGCCGCGGGCGTCAAGAACGCCGTCGTCGCCGACATCCACGGCGTCGTGCACGCCGACCGCGCCGACCTGGTGGACGCCGCCCCGGACTCGGCGCTGCGCTGGATCGCCGACAACACCAACCCCGAGGGCCTCACGGGCACGTTGAAGGAGGCCGTGCGCGGCGCCGACGTCTTCATCGGCGTCTCCGCCCCGAACGTGCTCGACGGCGACGACGTGGCCGCCATGGCCGACGACGCCATCGTGTTCGCGCTCGCGAACCCCGACCCCGAGGTCGACCCGGCAATCGCCCGTCAGACGGCGGCAGTTGTCGCCACCGGCCGCTCCGACTTCCCCAACCAGATCAACAACGTCCTGGTCTTCCCGGGCGTCTTCCGTGGCCTCCTGGACGCCCAGTCGCGTACGGTCAATACGGAGATGATGCTGGCCGCCGCGACCGCCCTCGCGGACGTGGTGACCGAGGACGAGCTCAACCCGAACTACATCATCCCGAGCGTCTTCAACGACAAGGTCGCGGGCGCGGTCGCCGGAGCGGTGCGCAACGCCGCGAAGGCGGCGGGGGTGACGGAAGCGGACAACACGACGGTGTGAGCGCGGCCGCGCTGCGGCTGTGACGGGTGCCACGACCGCCCGAGACCCCGGCGCGTCGTGGAACGCGGGGCCTGTGGCCGCCTTTAGGGTGGCGGCCAGGCTCAGCCCTGCCCAGGCCTCTCCAGGGCCTTTTCGTGTGACTCCCAAGGGTGTTCGTGTGACTCCCAGGGGTGCCGGATTGGCTTTCCCGCCGCAGGTGGGGGCAGGATGCGTCTTCGGGCGCGAGGGTCTGGCTACGGACCCGGGTCCGGGGACCGACCAAGGACCCTGGCAGCATCGACTCCGCTGTGCCCAATATGCGGCTCCGCCGCGTGGCACGCCTCAACGGCAAGAAGAACACGGGAGTAACAACATGAACCGCAGTGAGCTGGTGGCCGCGCTGGCCGACCGCGCCGAGGTGACCCGCAAGGACGCCGACGCCGTTCTGGCCGCGTTCGCCGAGACCGTCGGCGAGATCGTCGCCAAGGGCGATGAGAAGGTCACCATCCCCGGCTTCCTGACCTTCGAGCGCACCCACCGTGCCGCTCGCACCGCGCGCAACCCGCAGACCGGCGACCCGATCCAGATCCCGGCCGGCTACAGCGTGAAGGTCTCCGCGGGCTCCAAGCTCAAGGAAGCCGCCAAGGGCAAGTAAGCCCACTTGTACGTTCCCGTACGCCACGGGACGCGTACGAGGCGCCAGTAACGCCAATGGGGCGGCCCCCTCACCGGGGCCGCCCCATCGTCGTAGTACGTACGACTGTCGCTGTCAGCCGAGCGCCTTGCCCGGCAGCTCCACCTTCGCGCCGAGCTCCACGAGCTTCTCCATGAAGTTCTCGTAGCCGCGGTTGATGAGGTCGATGCCGTGGACCCGGGAGGTGCCCTGGGCGGCGAGGGCGGCGATGAGGTACGAGAAGCCGCCGCGCAGGTCGGGGATGACCAGGTCGGCGCCCTGGAGCTTCGTCGGGCCCGAAACGACGGCCGAGTGCAGGAAGTTGCGCTGGCCGAAGCGGCAGTTCGAGCCGCCGAGGCACTCGCGGTAGAGCTGGATGTGCGCGCCCATCTGGTTGAGCGCGGAGGTGAAGCCGAGGCGGGACTCGTACACCGTCTCGTGGATGATCGAGAGGCCGGTCGCCTGGGTGAGGGCGACGACGAGCGGCTGCTGCCAGTCGGTCTGGAAGCCGGGGTGGACGTCCGTCTCCAGGGCGATCGACTTGAGCTGGCTGCCCGGGTGCCAGAAGCGGATGCCCTCGTCGTCGATCTCGAAGGCGCCGCCCACCTTGCGGTAGGTGTTCAGGAACGTCATCATCGAGCGCTGCTGGGCGCCGCGGACGTAGATGTTGCCTTCGGTCGCCAGCGCCGCGGAAGCCCAGGAGGCGGCCTCCAGACGGTCCGGGAGGGCCGCGTGGGTGTAACCGCCGAGGCTGTCCACACCCGTGATGCGGATCGTCCGGTCGGTGTCCATGGCGATGATCGCGCCCATCTTCTGCAGAACGCAGATGAGGTCCTCGATCTCGGGCTCCACGGCGGCGTTGGCGAGCTCGGTGACGCCCTCCGCGAGCACGGCCGTCAGCAGCACCTGCTCGGTGGCGCCGACGGACGGGTACGGCAGCCGGATCTTGGTGCCGCGCAGCCGCTGCGGGGCCTCCAGGTACTGGCCGTCCTCCCGCTTCTCGATCTTCGCGCCGAACTGCCGCAGCACCTCGAAGTGGAAGTCGATCGGCCGGCCGCCGATGTCACAGCCACCGAGCCCCGGGATGAAAGCGTGCCCCAAACGGTGCAACAACGGACCGCAGAACAGGATCGGGATGCGCGACGAACCCGCGTGGGCATCGATGTCGGCGACGTTCGCGCTCTCGACGTGCGACGGGTCGAGCACCAGCTCGCCCGGTTCCTCACCCGGACGTACCGTCACACCATGGAGCTGCAGCAGACCGCGCACGACCCGCACGTCGCGGATGTCGGGGACATTGCGCAGCCGACTCGGCGCGCTGCCCAGCAGGGCGGCGACCATGGCCTTGGGTACGAGATTCTTCGCACCGCGGACACGGATCTCGCCCTCAAGCGGGGTTCCGCCGTGGACAAGCAGGACATCGTCGTTGACGGTCATGTATCTCGCGTTCCGGTGAGTTGGGCAGGTGTGAGTCGTCGGCAAGCCGGTTTGCGGGAGCCGATGAGCAAGGGTAATAGCCGCCTACCCCCCTTCAGTAAGCCCAAGTACCACCCAGCTACGTCATAGCTTTGCCACAACACGAACCGTTCCGAATCGGGCACACGGGGTCACCGGTACGGGCGTGCGCGGGGGTCGCTTCTCTGCGCCCTGAGCTGCGTAAGGACATTGCCTCCCCACACGAAGGGAAGATGCGGGATCATGTCTGGCATGACCGAGGTGTCCTCGCTCACAGGGCGGCTGCTCGTGGCCACGCCCGCCCTGGCGGACCCGAACTTCGATCGCGCGGTGGTGCTGCTCCTCGACCACGACGAGGAGGGCTCCCTGGGCGTCGTCCTCAACCGGCCCACACCGGTGGACGTCGGTGACATTCTGGAGGCCTGGGCGGACCTGGCCGGCGAGCCCGGCGTCGTCTTCCAGGGCGGCCCGGTGTCGCTGGACTCGGCGCTGGGCGTCGCGGTCATCCCGGGCGGCGCGTCCAGTGAGCGTGCGCCCCTCGGCTGGCGGCGCGTGCACGGCGCGATCGGCCTGGTCGACCTGGAGGCCCCGCCCGAGCTCCTCGCCTCGGCCCTCGGCTCGCTGAGAATCTTCGCCGGGTACGCGGGCTGGGGCCCGGGCCAGCTGGAGGACGAACTGGTCGAGGGCGCCTGGTACGTCGTCGAGTCCGAACCCGGAGACGTCTCCTCCCCGTCACCCGAACGGCTCTGGCGCGAGGTGCTGCGCCGCCAGCGCAACGAGCTGGCGATGGTGGCGACGTATCCGGACGACCCGTCGCTCAACTGATGCGCACGGGTTTCAGTACCCTTGCACTCATGAGCACTCTTGAGCCTGAGACCCAGCCCCAGCGAGGCACGGGGACGGGGACCCTCGTAGAGCCGACGCCGCAGGTGTCGCACGGCGACGGGGACCACGAGCGCTTCGCCCACTATGTCCAGAAGGACAAGATCATGGCGAGCGCCCTCGACGGCACGCCCGTCGTGGCCCTCTGCGGCAAGGTGTGGGTCCCGGGTCGTGACCCGAAGAAGTACCCCGTGTGCCCCATGTGCAAGGAGATCTACGAGTCCATGGGCGCCGGCGGCGACAAGGGCAAGGACGGCAAGGGCGGCGACAAGAAGTAACGCCACCGGGTCCCCGGCGCAGCACGCCGCGTAGACCGAGCACGGCCGCGGCGCCCCTGGTCAGGGGGTGCCGCGGTCTTGTCGTACGCGGGGGAGGGGCACGGAGTTGTCGCTGCGGGCGCGGGAACCGGCGGCGGCGCGGAAGTTCCGCGGGAGCCGGGCGCCGGCGGAGCGGGCGGAGCCGGAGCCGCAGAGTGCGGAGGAGTTGAGTCCGGGCGGCCGCAAGGCGATGCGGTGCCGGGGCGGCCCGGCCCTGGCGTGCGTGCCGGTGGTCGTCGTCGCCGGGACGCTGTTGCTGGTGCGCGACGGGTCGGACAGCGTCGAGAACGCATCCTTGAGCTGATGCGGGTGATGCCCGCGCGGTGGTTCTGCTGATCGTGTGGAAGGTGCTGCTCCCTCGGCGGCCTCGGATGGTTCCTGCTCGCGTCGATCGGCACGCCCCTCGCGGCGGGGATCCGGGACGGTGTCGGTGAGGATCGCGAAAAGGCCGCCGACGGCTGACCGTTGCACGGAGTGCGTGCCGTGGTCACAGAGTGGTTGAGACCTCTTGTGGGCATGTTCATGTACTCCATAGCCTCGTGGGTGTTGTGCAGAGCAAAACCGCCATTGCGCATGTTGCAACGCACCCCCACCGGAGGATGCTCGATGAAGCTCCCTGCCAAGCTCCCCGTCCGAACGGCCGCCGCCCTCGCGGCCCTTGTCGTCGCCACCGCCTGCGCCCCCCAGACCTCCGACAACTCCTCCTCCGGCAAGGACGAGAAGACCGGCACCCTGCGGATCTGGCTCTTCCAGGAGGTCGACAACGCGCCGAAGGAGAAGGTCGTCGACGCGGCGCTCGACACCTTCAAGAAGGCCCACAAGGGCACCGAGGTTACCGTCGAGTACATCCCCGTGGAGACCCGCGCCCAGCGCATCAAGGCCGCCTTCAACGACCCCAAGAGCGCCCCGGACGTCATCGAGTACGGCAACACGGACACGGCCGGTTATGTGAAGGACGGCGGACTCGCCGACGTCACCAAGGAGTTCACGGACTGGAGCGAGGCCAAGGACACCGACCCGACGGCCAGGCAGTCGGTGACGGTGGACGGGAGGATCTACGGCGCCCCGTACTTCGTCGGCGTACGCGCCCTCTACTACCGCACCGACGTCCTCAAGGAACTGGGCCTCGAAGTCCCGAAGACCCAGGCCGAGTTGGCTGAGACCGCCCGGAAGATCCACGCGGCGAAGCCCAACCTGTACGGTCTCGCGGTCGGCGGCGCCTACACGTACGGCGCGATGCCGTTCATCTGGTCCAACGGAGGTGAACTCGCCGAGGGCAAGGGCGGTTCGTACGCCTCCACCATCGACAGCGCGGACGCCCGGAAGGGCATCAAGGCGTACACCTCGCTCTTCGGCGACGACAACTGTCCGGCCGCCAAGTGCGCGGGCATGGGCGGGAACGACACGGTGACTGCCTTCGCCTCGGGCAAGGCGGGCATGGCCATCGGCGGTGACTTCAGCCATGCGGCGATCGAGGCCGGGAAGGTCAAGGGCAAGTACGCGGTCGTACCGCTGCCGGGTCTGAAGGCGGGCGAGATCGCGCCGGCGTTCGCGGGCGGCAACAACATCGGCGTACTGAAGAGCACCTCGCACCGCACGCTCGCCGTCGACCTGATGAAGCGGCTGGCGTCGAAGAAGACCCAGGGCGAGCTCTTCGACGCGATGGGCTTCCTGCCGACGTACACCGATGTGCGGGAAGACGTCGCGGCCAAGGAGCCGTTCGTCGCCCCCTTCGTGAAGACGCTCGCCGCGGGCGCCAAGTTCGTGCCCGCCTCGCCCGCGTGGGCGCAGATCGACGCCTCGCTCGTCCTGCCGACGATGTTCCAGGAGATCGTCAGCGGCAAGAAGGACGTGGCAGCGGCCTCGAAGGACGCGGCGAAGAAGATGAACGACGCGTTCAGCTCCGCTGGGTGAAGCCGATGAAGAAGCGTGCGGCTTCGACGGGTGTCCCGCCCGAGGACGGCTCGAATACGGACTCCGGCGCCGACTGCGGGTCCAGCACCGGCACCGACGCGGGCTACGACGGCTCCGGTGTGGGGCGTTCCGGTGGGCCGGTCTCGGCTGTGCCCGGTCGGGCGGCGGGAGGCCGGGCGCCGTCACCGAGGGACGGTGCTGTTCCGACGGACGACATCCTGCCCGAGCGCGGCACCGGCGCGGGCTCTGGCACTGGCGCGCGCTCCGACGGCTCCGGTGTGGGGCGTTCCGATGGGCCGGACTCGGCTGTGCCCGGTCGGGCGGCGGGAGGCCGGGCGTCATCGCCGAGAGACGGTGCTGTTCCGACGGACGATCCGACGGACGACATCCCGCCCGAGCGCGGCACCGGCGCGGGCTCTGGCACCGGCGCGGGCTCCGACGGCTCCGGCGTGGGCCGTTCCGGCGGGCCGGACTCGGCCGTGCCCGGTCGGCCGGCGGCGGCCCCCACGGCACGGCCGAGCGGCGGCGCGCCCGTGCGCGACCTGCTGCCCGCGGCCGCCCAGGGGGCGCCCGGGCACCCCGGCGGGCCCGGCAAATCCGGGCCGGGGACCGGCAGCCTCCGTCGCGGGCGGCCCGCCCAACCTCGCCGTAGCACAGGTAAATCCCGCCGCACCCAAGCCGGTTGGACCCCCTGGCTCTACCTCGCCCCCGCCCTCGTCGTCCTCGGCGGTCTGCTCGTCTACCCCATCTACCAGCTCGGCCTGATCTCGTTCCTGCGGTACACCCAGGCCCAGGTCAGCGGTGGCGAGCCGACCACCTTCGAGGGCTTCGGCAACTACGCGACGCTCTTCGCCGACGACCAGTTCTGGCAGGTGCTGCTCGCGACCCTGGTGTTCGCGGCGGCCTGCGTGGTCTCCACCCTGGCCGTCGGCTGCGCGCTCGCGGTGCTCCTCACGCGCGTACGGGCCGTGCCGCGCCTCGCGCTGATGCTGGCCGCGCTCGGCGCCTGGGCCACCCCGGCCGTCACCGGATCCACGGTCTGGCTGTTCCTCTTCGACCCCGACTTCGGCCCCGCCAACCGGGTCCTCGGGATCGGCGACCACTCATGGACGTACGGGCGTTACAGCGCCTTCGCGCTGGTGCTGCTCGAAGTGGTGTGGTGCTCCTTCCCGTTCGTGATGGTGACGGTGTACGCCGGGATCCGCGCCGTACCGGGTGAGGTGCTGGAGGCGGCCGCTCTGGACGGCGCCTCGCACTGGCGGATCTGGCGCTCGGTGCTCGCGCCGATGCTCCGGCCGATCCTGGTGGTCGTCACCATCCAGTCGGTCATCTGGGACTTCAAGGTCTTCACGCAGATCTACGTGATGACGAACGGCGGCGGCATCGCGGGACAGAACCTGGTGCTCAACGTGTACGCGTACCAGAAGGCGTTCGCCGCCTCCCAGTACAGCCTCGGCTCGGCGATCGGCGTGGTGATGCTGGTGATTCTGCTGGCGGTCACGCTGGTCTATCTGCGGCTGTTGCGCAGGCAGGGGGAGGAACTGTGAGCTTCCCGACGGGGAACTTCCTACGGGGTTTCGTACGGCGTCCATGGCGGCTGGCCGCCGAGGCGTCCGCGCTGCTGATCGCGGCCGTCGTCGCCTTCCCCCTCTACTGGATGGTGCTCAGCGCCTTCAAACCGGCCGGAGAGGTCGAGTCGACCGAGCCCCGCCCCTGGACGCTTTCGCCCTCCCTGGATTCCTTCCGGCGCGTCTTCGGACAGCAGGAATTCGGCCGGTACTTCCTCAACAGCCTTGTCGTGGCGTGCTCCGTGGTGCTCGTGTCGGCGCTCGTCGCGTTTCTCGCGGCGACGGCGGTGACACGATTCCGCTTCCGTTTCCGGACCACCCTGCTGATCATGTTCCTGGTCGCGCAGATGGTGCCCGTCGAGGCCCTGACGATCCCCCTCTTCTTCCTCATGCGGGACTTCGGTCAGCTGAACACGCTGGGCTCGCTGATCCTGCCGCACATCGCCTTCTCGCTGCCCTTCGCGATCTGGATGCTGCGGGGTTTCGTAAAGGCCGTACCGGACGCGCTGGAGGAGGCCGCGTACATCGACGGGGCGAGCCGTGCGCGATTCCTCTGGCAGATTCTGTTCCCCCTGGTCTTCCCGGGCCTTGTGTCCACGAGCGTCTTTTCGTTCATCTCGGCCTGGAACGACTTCCTGTTCGCCAAGTCCTTCATCATCAGCGACACTTCGCAGTCCACCCTGCCGATGGCCCTTCTCGTCTTCTACAAGCCGGACGAGCCGGACTGGGGCGGAGTGATGGCGGCCTCCACCGTGATGACGATTCCGGTGCTGATCTTCTTCGTACTCGTACAGCGACGACTGGTCTCCGGCCTCGGCGGAGCGGTAAAGGACTGACGTGACTGATCTGATTCCGGCGCCCCGCGCCGTCGAGGGCCCGATGCGCCGTGGGGTCGCGCTCGACGCCGACACCACCGTGTGGGCCGCGCCCGGCACGGGCGGCACGGAGCGCTGGCTGCGCGCCACGCTCGGCGCGGCACTCGGCCTACTCCTGTCACCAGGGCCGCAGGACGCCCGCAATGCCGTACGGCTGCTCCTCGACGACAGGCTGGAGCCCGAGGCGTACAAGCTCAGCGTCGTCGACTGGGGCATCGAGATCCGCGGCGGCGACGCGGCCGGAGTGTTCTGGGGCGCGCAGACGCTGCGTCAGATCCTCGGCCCCGACGCCTTCCGCCGTGCCCCCGTCCGGCCGGGGACGATCTACGGAATCCCGCACCAGATCATCGAGGACGCCCCCCGATTCCGCTGGCGCGGTCTGATGCTCGACGTGTCGCGTCACTTCATGCCCAAGGACGGAGTCCTGCGCCATCTCGACGTCCTGGCCGCGCACAAACTCAACGTCTTCCACTTCCACCTCACCGATGACCAGGGCTGGCGTGTCCAGATCAAGCGCTACCCGAAGCTGACGGAGGTCGGGTCCTGGCGGGCGCGCACGAAATTCGGCCATCGTGCCTCGCCGCTGTGGGAGGAGAAGCCGCACGGGGGCTTCTACACGCAGGACGACATCCGCGAGATCGTCGCGTACGCGGCCGAGCGGCATATCAGCGTCGTCCCCGAAATCGACATCCCGGGCCACTCGCAGGCCGCCATCGCCGCGTATCCGGAACTGGGCAACACCGACGTCATCGACACGACCTCCTTGACCGTCTGGGACAACTGGGGCGTCTCCAAAAACGTACTCGCCCCCACTGACAACACCCTGCGCTTCTACGAGGGGGTGTTCGAGGAACTCCTGGAGCTCTTCCCGGCGGACGCCGCGCCGTTCTCGGGGTTTGTCCACATCGGCGGAGACGAGTGCGCCAAGGACCAGTGGAAGCAGTCGCCCACCGCTCAGGCGCGCATCAAGGAACTCGGGCTCGCGGACGAGGACGAGTTGCAGTCCTGGTTCATCCGGCACTTCGACAACTGGCTCTCCGCGCACGGGCGTCGGCTGATCGGCTGGGACGAGATCCTGGAGGGTGGGCTCGCGGACGGCGCGGCCGTGTCCTCGTGGCGCGGCTACCAGGGCGGCATCACGGCCGCCCGCGCGGGCCACGACGTCGTCATGTGCCCCGAGCAGCAGGTGTACTTGGACCACCGTCAGGACGCCGGCGAGGACGAGCCGGTGCCCATCGGCTATGTCCGCACCCTGGAGGACGTCTACCGCTTCGAACCGGTCCCGCCGCAGCTCACCGAGGCGGAGGCACGGCATGTGCTGGGTACTCAGGCCAATGTGTGGACCGAGGTGATGGAGGATCACGCGCGCGTGGACTATCAGACCCACCCGCGGCTCGCGGCCTTCGCCGAGGTCGCCTGGAGCGCCCTGCCCGCCCCCGCCGAACGGGACTTCGCGGACTTCGAGCACCGGATGACCGCCCACTACGCGCGACTTGACGCTCTGGGAGTGGCCTATCGCCCGCCCACGGGACCGCTGCCGTGGCAGAAGCGACCCGGTGTGCTCGGACGCCCGATCGAGGGGGCGCCCCCAAACGTGTGAGGTGACTCCCAACCGGTGTGTCCCGTCGTTTTCACCCTGCCACGGTGGCCCCACATGGAAAAAGGCACCCAAGGGTCACCGAAGAGTGGCAATTCGCACTCACGGGTGATGCCGTGCGAAAACGGACCATCTCCCTGGTGAGAGGGGCGAATGCCTCCTAGCGGACCCCCGCGTCGAGGGTCGGGGAAGATGTGCCAGAGTTGCCACGTCCGCCCTGTCAGCACGTACCGTACGGCAGCACAGGTGGGACCAGGTGGGGCAGCGGGAAGGGGCAGCCGGTTTGACCACGCACGCACCGCAGGCGGCGCAGGCCGTGACGCTGCCCGCCTCGCTGGACGAGGCAGTGGCGGCGCTGGCCGCCATGCCCGCCGCCGTTCCGGTGGCCGGCGGCACCGACCTCATGGCCGCGGTCAACTCCGGACAGCTGCGGCCCGCCGCGCTCGTCGGCCTCGGCCGGATCAGCGAGATCCGCGGCTGGCAGTACCAGGACGGCCACGCGCTGCTCGGCGCGGGCCTCACCCACGCCCGTATGGGGCGCCCCGATTTCGCGGCCCTCATCCCGGCGCTGGCCGCCGCCGCGCGTGCGGCGGGACCACCGCAGATCCGTAACGCGGGCACCCTGGGTGGCAATATCGCGTCGGCCTCCCCTACGGGGGACGCGCTGCCCGTACTGGCCGCCCTGGAAGCCACGTTGATCATCGCGGGCCAGGGCGGAGCCCGCCGCGAGATTCCCGTCTCGCACCTGCTCGCGGGCATGGAGATGCTCCGCGGCGGCGAACTCATCGGTTACGTGCGCGTGCCGCTGCTGCACGCGCCGCAGGTCTTCCTGAAGGCGACCGGACGTACCGGACCCGGGCGCGCGATCGCGTCCGTGGCGCTCGTCCTCGACCCCGCGCGGCGCGGAGTGCGGTGCGCCGTCGGGGCCATAGCGCCGATGCCGCTGCGGCCGCTGGACGCCGAGGCGTGGGTCGCCCAGCTGATCGACTGGGACGGAGAGCGCACGCTCGTGCCCGAGGCGCTGAACGCCTTCGGGGAGTACGTCGCCGCGGCCTGCATCCCCGATCCCGTCCCTGCCGAGGACGGCTCCGTGCAACCGCTTCCGCCCGCCGTACTGCACCTGCGGCGCACCGTCGCCGCGCTGGCCCGACGAGCACTGGGGAGGGCACTGTCGTGACCGACGACCAGCACGGAGAGGGCGCTCCGCGGAGCGGCGGCCGATGGGATCCGCTGCCCCAGGGCGACTACGACGACAGCGCGACCGCCTTCGTCCAGCTCCCCGAAGGCGGTATCGACGCCCTCCTCGCCGACCGGGACAGCCCGCTCGCGGCGCCCGGGCACGGTTACGTGCCCCCGCAGATCAGCGTCGCGACCGACCCGGCGGCCACCGGGACCTGGGCGGTGCCCGGCGAGGCCGTCCAGTGGCCGGATCCGAACGGTGCGCCCCAGGGGGGCGAGCCTCAGCAGGGCGCGAACGACCGGTTCTCGTACCACCCGGGAGCCACCGGGCAGTGGGACTTCGGTCAGGCGCCCGCACAAGAAGCCGCTACCGATGGGCATTCCGGGCACTCGTCGCACTCCGGGCACGACGTGACCGGGCAGTGGTCGATTCCGGTCGCCAATGGCGATCTTCCGGACGAATCGGGCGAGTTCACCACGTCGGCGCTCGTCGAGCAGTGGGGCGGGACGCCACCCGCCACGCTCCCCGGCGGCGCGGCCGCTCCCTGGGCGACGGAGACCATCGGGCAGGCATGGTCCGCCGAGCCGGCGAAAACGGCCGCTGAGGCTCCCGCGGAGCCGCCGGCGCAGTCGCATACGGAATCGCCCGCGCAGGCCGCCCAGCAGGCCGCCGAGGCCGCTCACGAGGCTCACGGGCCGGTCGCCGGGCCCGAGCACGTGGCCGGTGAGCCTGCGGAGGCGCACGAACCGGACCCGGCACCCGAGGATCGAGACGCCTCGGAGACTTCCGAGAGCGCCGCCGAGGAGGCGCGGGACGAGGGCACCCCCGCCTCACCCCAGCACGACGAACACCCTCTGGCCTCGTACGTCCTGCGCGTCAACGGCGCCGACCGTCCCGTCAGCGACGCCTGGATCGGCGAATCGCTGCTCTACGTGCTGCGCGAGCGGCTCGGCCTCGCGGGCGCCAAGGACGGCTGCTCGCAGGGCGAGTGCGGCGCCTGCAACGTGCAGGTCGACGGACGGCTCGTGGCGTCCTGCCTGGTGCCCGCCGTCACCGCCGCCGGCAGCGAGGTGCGCACCGTCGAGGGCCTGGCCGCCGACGGGCAGCCCTCCGACGTGCAGCGGGCGCTCGCCAAGTGCGGTGCCGTGCAGTGCGGTTTCTGCGTACCGGGCATGGCGATGACCGTGCACGACCTCCTCGAGGGCAACCCCGCGCCGACCGAGCTCGAGACCCGCCAGGCGCTGTGCGGCAACCTGTGCCGCTGCTCCGGCTACCGCGGGGTCCTGGATGCCGTGCAGGAGGTCGTCGCCGAACGCGAGGCTCACTCCGCGGCCGCCGCCGAAGCCGCGCCGGACGCGGACGAGGCACGCATCCCGCACCAGGCGGGACCCGGCGCGGGCGGCGTCCACCCGTCGGCGTACGAGAACACCGCTCCGTACGATCCCCAAGCGCCGCATGAGCAGCCGTACGGCCAGGACGGAGGCCAGGCGTGAGCAACGAAGCCGCGACCGCGACACCGGCGGCACCCGAGACCGGCCCCGAGCCCGTGCCGCACGGGCTGGGCGTCTCGCTGCCCGCCGCGGACGCCCGCGCCAAGACGGAGGGCACCTTCCCGTACGCGGCCGACCTGTGGGCCGAGGGCCTGCTGTGGGCCGCCGTGCTCAGGTCGCCCCACCCGCACGCGCGCATCGTGTCCATCGACACCAGCCACGCGCGCGAGATGCCCGGCGTGCGAGCGGTCATCACCCACGAGGACGTGCCCGGCAGCGCGATGCACGGGCGCGGCAGGGCGGACCGCCCGGTGTTCGCCTCCGAGGTCGTACGCCACCACGGGGAGCCCATCGCGGCCGTCGCCGCCGACCACCCGGACACCGCGCGCATGGCCGCCGCCGCCGTCATCGTCGAGTACGAAGTGCTCGACGCGGTGACCGACCCTGAGCAGGCCTTCGAGGCCGAACCCCTGCACCCCGACGGCAACCTGATCCGGCACATCCCGCTGCGCCACGGCGACCCCGCCGCGGCCGGCGAGATCGTCGTCGAGGGCCAGTACCGCATCGGCCGCCAGGACCCGGCCCCCATCGGCGCCGAGGCGGGTCTCGCCGTGCCCCGCCCCGACGGCGGAGTCGAGCTCTACGTAGCCTCCACCGACCCGCACACCGACCGCGACACGGCCGCCGCCTGCTACGGCCTGGAACCCGAGCGCGTGAAGGTCGTCGTCACCGGGGTCCCCGGCGCCACCGCCGACCGCGAGGACCAGGGCTTCCAGCTCCCGCTCGGCCTGCTGGCCCTGAAGACCGGCTGCCCGGTGAAGCTCACCGCTACGCGCGAGGAGTCCTTCCTGGGCCACGTCCACCGACACCCCACTTTGCTGCGCTACCGCCACCACGCGGACGCCGAGGGCAAGTTGGTGAAGGTCGAGGCGCAGATCCTGCTCGACGCGGGCGCCTACGCGGACACCTCCGCCGAGTCGCTGGCCGCCGCCGTCTCCTTCGCCTGTGGCCCGTACGTCGTCCCGAACGCCTTCATCGAGGGCTGGGCCGTACGCACCAACAACCCGCCCTCCGGGCACGTACGCGGCGAGGGCGCCATGCAGGTGTGCGCCGCCTACGAGGCGCAGATGGACAAGCTGGCGAAGAAGCTCGGCATCGACCCGGCGGAACTGCGCCTGCGCAACGCGATGGCCACGGGGGATGTGCTGCCCACGGGCCAGACGGTGACATGTCCCGCTCCGGTGGCCGAGTTGCTGCAAGCCGTACGGGACTTCCCGCTCCCCGCCCTCCCCAAGGACACGCCCGAGGACGAGTGGCTGCTCCCCGGGGGCCCCGAAGGCGCGGGCGAACCCGGTGCCGTACGCCGTGGTGTCGGCTACGGCGTCGGCATGGTCCACATGCTGGGCGCCGAGGGCGCGGACGAGGTCTCCACGGCCACGGTGAAGGTCCACGACGGCGTCGCCACGGTGCTCTGCGCGGCCGTCGAGACCGGCCAGGGCTTCACCACGCTGGCCCGCCAGATCGTCCAGGAGACGCTCGGCATCGACGAGGTGCATGTGGCACCTGTCGACACCGACCAGCCTCCGGCGGGCGGGAGTTGCCGCGGCCGCCACACGTGGGTGTCGGGCGGCGCGGTGGAACGGGCCGCGAAAATGGTCCGCACGCAACTGCTCCAGCCGCTGGCGCACAAGTTCGGCATGTCCACGGAGCTGCTGCAGATCACGGACGGCAAGATCACGTCGTACGACGGTGTTCTGTCGACGACCGTCACCGAGGCGATGGACGGCAAGGAGTTGTGGGCCACCGCGCAGTGCCGCCCGCATCCGACGGAACCCCTGGACGACGCCGGGCAGGGCGACGCCTTCGTGGGCCTGGCCTTCTGCGCGATCCGCGCGGTGGTGGACGTCGACATCGAGCTCGGCTCGGTCCGTGTCGTGGAACTCGCCCTCGCCCAGGACGTGGGCCGAGTGCTCAACCCGGCGCAGCTCACCGCCCGGATCGAGGCGGGCGTCACCCAGGGAGTCGGCGCCGCGCTGACGGAGAACCTCCGCACGGCCCGCGGCCTGGTCCGCCACCCCGACCTCACCGGGTACGCCCTCCCCACCGCCCTGGACGCCCCCGACATCCGCATCGTCAAGCTGGTCGAGGAACGCGACGTGGTCGCTCCCTTCGGCGCGAAGGCGGTCAGCGCGGTGCCGGTCGTGACGTCCCCGGCGGCGGTCGCGTCCGCCGTCCGCGCGGCGACGGGGCGTCCCGTCAACCGCCTCCCCATCCGGCCCCAGGCCGCGGTGGTGACGCCGTCATGAGCGCTCCTGAGCCCGAGCCTCCGCGCTATGAACCCCCGCCCAGCGCCGGGAAGTTGATGCTCTGGGTGCTGCTGTTCGTGCTGGCGGCCGTCGTGGTTGTCGTGGGTGGCGTGTACCTCAGCTGAGATCCGGTGGGCTCGGGGATTTTTTCGCCCCCTCCGCCCCTACCCGTTCCCGTACCTGGGGGCTGCGCCCCCAGACCCCCGCTTAAAAGATTGCGCAGTTCCCCGCGCCCCTAAAAGGGGCGCGGGGAACTGCGCGAGCAACCCCCACGCACCCGCAGCCGAAAGGCTGGTACGGGACGGGTAGGGGCGGAGGGGGCGAAGAACAGGGGCCCGCAGGCTCTGGGACGGAAGTTTCCCCGGTGTGGGCGGGCTGTTCCTGCGTGTTTCTGGCGTTGTCAGTGGTGCGGCGTATGGTTCTCGGCAGTGGGGAACTGCCGCTGGGCGGCGGGGTGTTCTCACGTGGGGGAAGCACGATGCGTTCACATGCGCGGGGGAGCCATGAGCACGACTGACACCGCTGTCGGCGGCGCGATCACACTGACCGACGACGAGCTGGATGCGTATGTCACGCACGCGGGGACGCGCCGGTGGCTGACAGGGCCAGGGCTGCCGTCCGACGGCGCGCTGTTGGGGTTCGGCACGCTGCGGGAGCACGGCCTGCGAAGGCTCGCGGACCTGGCCGGCGACGCGGAGAAGCTCGCCGAGGAGCTGAGGGACCAACTCGTCATAGGGGCGCTGCGCAACCTCGACAGGGACCTGGAGTCGATCGTGCTGGACGGCACGACGGGAGAGGTCTCCACGACGTATGTCCACCGGAACCCGGCCCTGATGGACCTGTCCCCCCTCGCCCCCTCCCTGGAGGCGCTGCTGCGCTTCGCGGCCGCGACGGAGGAACTGACGGCCGCCCGAGGCCAGTTCGGCCCGAAGGCGGTCACGGAGGCGTCGGACCGCCTGACCGCCGTCTTCGAGTCGGGCGCGGGCGACGACGTGCCGCCGTACTGGCGGATGGCCGCCCTGATCCGCCCGCTGGCCCGGATCGCGGGCCCGGGCGACGGACTCGTCCTGGACCTGCCGAAGCGGCTGCTGGACGAGGAGTTCGGCGCGGGCGAGATCATGCGCTTCGAGGACGTCGACTTCCCGTCCGCGCTTGCGCACGAACCCACGCGCCGGTTCCTGCGGGAGACGGGCCTGCCCGAGGACGGCCTCCTCTTCCAGCTGGACACGGAGGTGCCGCTGCCGGCGCTCAGCGAGTACTACGCGGACGAGCGCCCAGGCGACTTCTCCGCCGACGAACTGCCCACCGCCGCGGACCGTCTGATACGCCTCGGCCATCTGCTGGAGGACACCAGCCTCGTCGTGGACGGCAGCACGGGCGCGGTCCTCGCCTGGAGCGAACCGGACCTCACCCTCCGCCCCCTCAACGCCGACATCTCCACCCTCGCCTTCACCCTCTGGCTGCTCCACCGTGAGAAGACGATCGACGCGGCCCACGACCTGACCGACTCCTACGAGCAACTCGCCGCCACGATGGCCCAGACCCTCGCCACGGTCGACCCCGTCGCCTGCGACCCGACCCCGTTCCTGCCCGGGGACGACGGCTGGCGCTACTGGCCAGAGATATTCGAGGACCAGGCCGGCGGAGCGCTGTACGCGTAGGCGGCGGGCCGCACTTGAGGCGGTCCGGCACCGGAAGGCGGATCGGCCGCCCCCTGGATGGGGGACGGCCGACTCTTTCGCGAGGCCGTGGCGAGCGCGAGCAGCGCGCGTAATGCCGCCTCGAGCCGCGTCGAGCCGCGTCGAGCTCGTGCCTGGCGGCTGCTGCGTTGCGTGACGCTGGTGACGGCGTGAAACTGTTATGGGTGCCTTCTCCAGGGGAGTGCGAGGCAGGTAGGTACTCGTCGGGCCGAACGGCAGTACCGAAACGGCGACGGAAATACGTGCAGAAAGTCGTTGGGGGCACCCGGCCGCACGCTGGGCCAGGGATTCCTGAGTCTCGGCCCTTGCAGCGCGCCTGATCCTCCGCGTTTCCATGAGCGCAGGGCTTCCACCACCTTCAGTGTCCATGGACGGAGCGAAGCCATGCGCTCTTTGAGACAGAGGCTGGGATCTTGTTCCCTTGCGATGGGCTTCCTCGCGGTGCTGGCTGTGCCGTCAGCCAATGCGGCGGTCCCGGCGGGAACCGGCCATAAGAGTGTCCCCAAGGTCTCCTGCGGGTGGCCGGCCGTGGTCAATCCCAACAGGTTGAATTTCGCGTTTCCCGAGACGAACGCCACCTACTGGGTCATGCCTTACCAGTTGGCCGAGGGAGACCGGCTGGTTGTGGAGGGGACATATCCATCGGCCCGGTTCACGTCGCTGACGACGTACGACACCACGGGATCCCCGATCGATTCGCTCGACGACAAATCGATCGCCCCGAGCGCAGGCAGCAAAAACCCCTTCGCTCAGGCGAATGCCGGGACAGACCCTGCTCAGCACCGGTATCGCGTCACCGCGCAGAGCGGCGTCGCAGCCGGCTCCGGCAACAACACCCTGGCCGCCACTGCCAACAGTGCCGCCTCCGGATCCGGGTTCATCGCCTTGAGGATCTATGTGCCGACCGAGGCGTCCGACCCCACGGGCGGCGTTCCCCTTCCCGCGCTCTCGATCCAGCACCAGGGCGGCAGCACCAGCAACATTGCGACCTGCCCCGCAGCCGGTTCTGCCCAGGGTCCCGCAGGACCACTGGCCGGGTTCCTGCGGCAGCTCGTGAAAAGCAACGCACCCCCGGGAGGATTCGAGGGATGCGGGAAGTCCACTCCGAGTGCCCCGGTCTTCGCCGTGCCCAATAAGGCCGGGGGATTGTTCCCCAACCCGTACAACAAGTACCTGTGCACCCCGATTGCGTATGAGCCCGGCCGCATTGCCGTCATCCGGGGCAAGGCGCCGACGTTCCCCAACACCAGCGAAGGCCAGTCGGTGCTCACCAAGACGCAACTCAGGTACTGGTCGCTCTGCCAGAACCAGTGGCGGCTTCCTTACCCGTCGAGCTCCTGCGCCGCTGATTACCAAACGGCCCTGAAGGACGGGCAGTACACCTATGTGGTCTCCACCCCCCAGGACCGCCCCGCGAATGCGACCGCGTCCAACAAGGTCACCTGGATCGCCTGGGGACCCACCGACGTCGACGGCCTCCTGCTCTTCCGGAACATGCTCCCGGCCGGCGACTTCCACAACGCCGTACAGAATGTCCAGAAGGGTCAGGACCCGGCCACGGCCATGGGCCCTTACTACCCGACCATCACTTACTGCACCACGGCCGCGTTCGAAAAGGACGGACCGGACGCCTGCCCGGCCCCGTAGACCGCACCCCGGACAAGAGACCCGACCACAGAACGAAGGGGCGGCAACCCCTTCGGGGGTGCCGCCCCTTCGTTCTGCAGGTCAGGCGCTAGAGGCCGTGGCGGGAATCGAACCCACGTAACTCGCTTTGCAGGTTTGTCCGGCCTGGTCAGGGCGTCATCCGGGCGTGGTCGCGGGCGTTCAGATCCGTACGGAAGCTGAGCCCGCAGGGGCGGGGTGAACGGCTCTGGAGGGTCGCGTACGTCGGTGAACGAGACGGAAACTGAGACGGGGCGAGACCTACCTAGACAGCGGTGGTCCAGGCCCTTCCCGGGTCGGTGGCATCGCTGACTCCGCAGTGATCTACGCGGACGCCAACGAAGGGCTCTTGCGCACCCTGGGCCGCACCTGCGAGCAGGTCAGGCTGTGGTGACGTAGGTCTTGACTGCCCCGGGCCGGCTGTCGACTGGTCTGGGACTGCGGCGGTGAAGGCGTCGATTACCAGGGGCGGGCTCCTTTGAACGTTGACCCTTCTCAGCTTTCCGGGTCATCCACGGTGAGGCTGCTGCCGTGCGGCACGCCCTTCCTGGTCCTGACCGCCGCGGCCCCGGATGCGGAGGTTGCCGGCACGAGACACCCTGGTCGGGGGTGCTATCTGTACGAGGCACACGTCGTACGGCGTGTCACTGATGCGGGCGAACGTCGTCTCCGCTGCGAAGCAAGTTGTATGAGCCCGGAATTGGTTCGGTCGATTATTCGGGAGAGAATCGTGACTGTTCGGTCCAGGGAACTCAGCTTCGGTATGCCGTGGGAAGCCCAATACGGGTACAGCCAGGCAGTTCAAGTCGGCGACACGCTCTATGTCTCCGGGCAGGTGTCGCACGACAGCACCGGGGCCTTCGTCGGGGCGGGAGACTTCGAGCT
Source organism: Streptomyces sp. R41 (assembly GCF_041053055.1). Lineage (NCBI taxonomy): Bacteria > Bacillati > Actinomycetota > Actinomycetes > Kitasatosporales > Streptomycetaceae > Streptomyces > Streptomyces sp. R41. Next base: position 4,230,970 of record NZ_CP163443.1, on the reverse strand, counting down.
CCAGGTGCGGACGACTTTCGAAAACCTCGACCGGGTGCTGGAGCACTTCGGCGCCACCCGCAACCAAATCGTCGAGACCACCGTCTTGGCCATGGACCTGCGGGAAAACTTCGACACCCTCGCCAGGCTGCACGCCGCGTACTGCGGCGACCACCGGCCCACCAGCACCGTCATGGGCGTGGCCGACCTCGCGCTGCCCGACCAGCTCGTCGAGATCGGCGCGGTCGTCCGCCTTGACGTGACGCACTGACGGAGCGCGCCCCCAAGTCTGGTCGTGAGCCTCACAAGGAGGTCCGGAAATGTCACTGTTCGTGCCGAAGTTCGACTCGTCCGTGATCGTCCGTGCGGCGGAGGCCGAGACGATCGATGATGATCCCAACGGTGTTTTCACGCTGCTGGCTGACAGCAGCGCGTCTGGTGGGGCGCTGTCCACTGTGCGGGTCAACCTGACGGCGGGCACCGACGGCGCCCCACCGCATCTGCACCGGCACTCCGCGGAGATGTTCTTCCTGCTGGATGGTGCCGCCGAGATCCTCTCCGGCGACGACATCGTCACCGCGGAACGCAGCGATCTCCTCATCGTCCCGCCGGGCAAGCCGCACGCCTTCGCCGCCACCCCCGGCGCCGGCGCCGACATCCTCATCGTGATTACCCCGGGCGTCGAGCGCTTCGAGTACTTCCGCCACATCCAGCGCATCCGCCTGGGCGAGGTCGGCCGGGAAAGTCTGCTGGAGGTCCAGGAGCTCTACGACAACCACTTCCTGAACAGCGAGGCATGGTCCGCGCGCCGCTGACGAGGGCCTCCCGGGCCAGTCCCGGGGAAACCGTCTCACGTCCACATGGCACAGCCCCCTGGTACTCCAGCCGGACTTCTCCGTTACTGCGGGTTTAGGGGTCAGTGTGGGGAGTGCAGTGACGTGGTGCCCGAGACGGGGCGGGTTTTTCCGGCCCGTCCCGCGAAGTGTGACCAGAACCGAGACCCGCAGTCTGCTGGCAGTTACTGCGCTTTGCAGGTTTGTCCGCGCCGGACGGACGAGGGTCCGCAGTCGTTCACCGGCGTCCAGCTTCATACGGACTACCTGCTCAGCAAAGCCGAGTGAATGGCTCCGGACGGCTGCGTACGACGCTGAACGAGACGGGGGGTGCAAGAGAGGCGACGCCAGTCAGGATGCTGCCTCCGCGAGGGCTGACACGAGTGCTCCCCCGTCGGATACTGAGGCTCCGTCGTGAGGGGGGCTATGGAGTCGTTCGACCTGAGCAGATTGACAGACTTCGACTTCGAAATGGTCTGTAAGGATCTATTCGAAGAGGAATTTGATGTGCGACTGGAGATCTTCACTCCTGGTGCAGACGGCGGGGTGGATCTTCGCCATCTTCACGACAACGGGTCGTCGCTAGTGATTCAGTGCAAGCACTGGCACGGGTCCACTCGGTCAAAGCTAATCGAGCATATAAAGAAGACCGAAGTGCACAAAGTGCGCAAGCTTAACCCGACGCGCTACGTGTTGGCCACGTCGCTTCCGTTGACTAGAGATGCCAAAGGCAAGATATTCGATGAGCTAAAACCATATCTCCTAACTCCGGGCGATGTATACGGTCGACATGAAATAGATGCCCTCCTGCGAAAAAATGAAATTGTAGTCCGCAGGCATCTCCGGCTGTGGCTCACTAGTGCATCAATTCTTAACTCGCTGCTTTCGAAAAGTATTGTCACGCGCTCACAAGCGTTGGCGCGGGAACTCGACGAAACCTTGAGGACGTACGCAGAAAACCCTAGTTTTCCTCGAGCGGTCGATATCCTGGAAGGGAAGCGTGTATGCGTAATTGCTGGCATTCCGGGAATCGGTAAGACGACGCTAGGTCATGTTCTGTGTGCTTATTACCTTGGTTTGGGGTACGAGCTTGTAGAGATATCCGAGGATGCAGAAGAAGCTAACAGCCTGTGGGACGATTCCGCGAACCAAATATTTTACTACGATGACTTTCTGGGGCAAACGAACCTGGTTGAGAAGCTGGGAAAGAATGAGGATAACCGGCTACTGTCGCTAATTAGACGAGTGTCGGCTGCCCCGAATAAGCGGTTTATTCTGACAACGCGTGAATATATTCTCGCGCAGGCCAAACAGCGCTACGAACGAATCGATCGCCACCGGTTTGATATACATACATGTGTCGTGGACCTCGCTGACTATACCGCTGGAGCCCGAGCGGCAATTCTGTACAACCATGTCTACAACTCCCCGCTACCGGATGAGATCAAAGCTAATTTCGCCTCACCCCGCGTGTATATCCCCATTATCGGGCACGGGAATTTCAATCCGCGAATCATTGCCGCAACACTAGCGGAAGCACACTTGTTGTCAAACGAGCCAGAGTTTGTGGCAGACGAGATTCTTAGGAATTTGGAAGAGCCTCACCGCATCTGGCATCACATAGTTAGTCACCAGCTGAGCGAAACGGATATACGGCTTCTAAAAGTCGTTCTGTCTTTCTCGGGCCCCGTTCCCCTTCAGGCTCTCCGCGAGCTATGGACAAGTTACGGTGAGTCCGCGCGGGACCTCCGTGGGTCCTTGGCTGTGCTCGACGGAACCATGCTGAAGAGCTTCGAGCGATTCGAAACACTACTCGATCGTACCGGGCTCATTTGCATAGAATTTCATAACCCATCTGTGCGAGATTATATGATGGATTATGTTGGGTCGGATCCTGAGGAACTGGCATCCTTCGTAAATCTCGTGCGCCGCTTTGAGCAATTTGAAATCTTGTGGTCGCTCTTTCCTTCGCGCGGAGAAGGTCCACCACTGCCTGCTTTTCGCGAGCTTAAAGAGGCCATAGAGCAGGCTGCCGTAGACGTTATGGCATCAGCGCCCTTAATGGGTGAGATAACCGACTCCGGCGAACCACGGGGCGAACCGGGCGTCGATGAGAACTGGGTGCGGCGTGCCTATATCTTCCTCGACATAGCAAAGGACTTGGAAAGTCAGACTCTCCGGGATCTCGGATTTCGCACTATAGCCGAGAATTTTGGAAGATATGCGGGACCTATGTCGGAATTGGAAATCATCGATCTTGTCCAGACTCTGGCGCATGACAACACGCGCGAGGGACGCGAGGCCCTCGCGCAATGTGTAGAGACTGCTATCGAATGGGCCATGGTAGATGTCTATGAATGGAGTCAAATAGAGTCGGCGGAAGAAGCGCTCCAGCGAATCAAGTCCTATGTGTCAAGGCCTGAGATAGAGGAGGCGATTCGCTTACTTGAGTCAATTCGAGACGACTACGCAGAAAGAGCTTTTGAGGAGTGGGCGCAAACCTTCGTTGAACCCGACTTGCCTGCCGCGGAGATGAGGGAGATTGTTGAGTACTACGGCCAGAGCAATGAATATCCACCATTCGAGGACTATGAGGCGGTTGTGGAGCGTCTGGATGAGCGCGACTCTGCCTATACGCTCCCCTCTGAGCAACTCGACTCCGAAACAAGCACTCCTGGGTTGGCGCGCCGAAGGACAGCCAGCGACATAGAAGCCATGATGCGAACCCTTCGGAATGAAGATGAGTAGAAGGATCTGGGTACGGCAAGGCATGGACGGTCAAGGCGTGGCTGACGCACTGGATTGAGAACGTTGCGCCCCTCGCCGTCAACGACAACACGATGGTCGGGTACGGCATCGCCGTACGGAAGCACCTGATCCCCGGCTTGGGGGCTCACCGTCTCGACAGGCTCAAGCCCGAGCACATAGAGGCGTTCTACGCCAAGATGCAGGCCAACGGCAGCAAGCCCGCGACTGCTCACCAGGTACACCGAACCTTGCGCACCGCCCTCAACGAGGCCGTGCGGCGCGGACATCTTGGCAAGAACCCCCGTTCAGTTGGCCAAGGCGCCGAAAACGGGGGAGTACGAGGTGGAGCCCTACAGCGTCCAAGAGGTACAGCGGTTGCTCAAGGCCGCTGACCAGCACCGCAACTCCGCTCGCTGGGCCGTCGCCCTTGCCCTCGGACTGCGGCAAGGGGAAGTGCTCGGTCTGAGGTGGGAGGACGTGGACCTTGACGGTGGGTTCCTTGTAGTCCGGCGCAGTCGACACCGGCCGCAGTACGCCCACGGGTGTGAGGACCCCTGTGGACGCAGGGCCGCAGGGTATTGCCCGCAGAGGCGTCGTGCGAACCCGGAGCTGTCCACCACTAAATCGCGCGCCGGCCGCCGCGCTGTCGGTCTTCCCGAGCAACTCGGTGACCTACTCCGGGCTCACCTCAAGGCGCAGGAAGCGGAGCGGGCGGCGGCCGGGAAGCACTGGGAGGAGCACGGGTTGCTCTTCCCGGACGAGCACGGTCGCAGCCCCTCCCACCGCCGGGACTGGACCGAGTGGAAGGCCCTGCTGGAAGAGGCGAAAGTCCGGGACGGGCGTCTGCACGACGCGCGCCACACCGCCGCCACGGTCCTACTGATCCTTGGGGTACCCGAACGGGCCGTCATGGGCCTCATGGGATGGTCGACGACCGCCATGGCTGCTCGGTATCAGCACATGGTCGACGCGGTGCGGGCCGATGTGGCCAAGCAAGTCGATGCCCTCATTTGGCGGCCGAATGGGCAGGCTGCAGACAGTGGCAGCTGATCGATAGCGGACGCCGAGGGGTGCACCCCGACCGAGAGGTCGGGGTAGCCACAGACCATGCGAAGCGCGGTACCGCGCAAGGTTGCTGCCTCCCTCCAGGACCGCGTGGTGTGGTCACGTACTGGCGTGTCTACAGCTCCTCATTGAATTTGTTGTAGTGATCAGAGATGGTGGCGACGCTGACAGAATTCATCAGGGACGCGGCTGTGGCTTCGTAGCACGAGGTGGACTGTGGGGGCTGCTGATAGAGGATTGAAGTTCCTCGTTGCTTCAGTGATAAGGGTCTGAGGGCGCACAGTCATGCTGCCACGACGGTTTCGCGCTCTCAGGCGCCTTCGTGCGCCCTGGTGGCCATCTTACGAGGCGTCTAATTTCAATGATCCAAGGCTGGCAGGACCATTGGAGCGACGCATGTCAACAGGCGAACCCGCCCCCACTGGAGAGCCAACTCCCACTGGTGAACCGGCGCCTTCCACCAGCTGGACAAGAGAGCAGTGGTTGGCGCTAGTCGGCGTGCTTCTGGCGCTAGCAGCCCTCCTGGTCGGCGTCATCGTTTGGCTCTTCGGTGATGATCAGAACGGCCAGAAGGAGGAAAAGTCCGCCCAGAAAGCTTTTGTTTCATATCGTGAAGCATCCGATGCGGCATGCGCAAAATATGGCCCAGCCCTTGCCGAGTTGGGGGACGGGCCGTGGCAAGGTGATCCGGTAGCTTATGCTGCTCATCTTCGCGAAAAGAATGAGGTCCTCGGTGCAGTGGTCCGTGACTGGCAAGCCCTCGTTGTCCCCGACTATAAGGACATGAGGGAAAAGGTAGCGGAAGCTCAATCCCTGGCTTTGGGATCGATACGCCAATACGAGATTGCTGCCGATGTGATGGAGGATGGTGGAGAGGACGCCAATCCGTATATCGCCGAGGGTGGGCGTGTGGGCATGGAGTCCATCACAAAATCCAGGGCGATCGGCTTCAACATCTGTCCTGGAGGTCGATGAGGCGCACGTTCTGCCTTGGTGGCAAGGCCAAGGAGCTGCTTGGCCTCGTAGTGTGCTCGCCGCCGACTGAGACGGGAAATGAGACGGACAGACAACAGGGCGGCACCCAGGAGGGGTGCCGCCCTGTTGTTTTGCCTGGTCAGGCGCTAGAGGCCGTGGCGGGAATCGAACCCACGTAACTCGCTTTGCAGGCGAGTCCCTAAACCACTCGGGCACACGGCCGGGCACATTGGCCGCCACTCAGGCAGACGGCCAATGTCAGGTGCGGCACGGCTCACTCGTTCCGAACCTGATGGGTAAGACCGTAGGCGCGGGTGCTCGCGGCGCTCAAGGGATGGGCGGGTGCTGCAATGGGACTGCCATACGCCGTTCATGAACCGCCGGGTGGCCCGCGGTGGCCCGCGGGTGTCCCGGTCCGTGGGTGGCCGTACGACCAAAGGCCCAGGCGATCACGGTCTCCGGACAGGGGTCAATGTCAGTTGTGCCCCTTACGCTGACGTCATGGCAGCCCTGGAAACCAGTGATGTCGCGACGGCACCGTCGGAGGTGGAAGGCGGTGTGCTGAGCCGCCCGTACCGGGCGCTCAGTATCGGGATCGTCTCCGTCGTGCTGGTGATCGCCTTCGAGGCGACCGCCGTGGGGACGGCGATGCCCGTGGCGGCGCGGGAGCTCGACGGGGTGTCGTTGTACGCGTTCGCGTTCTCGGGGTACTTCACGACGAGTCTGTTCGGGATGGTGCTCGCCGGGCAGTGGTCGGACCGAGGCGGGCCGCTGGCGTCGCTGACCGCGGGGATCGGGGCGTTCGCGGCGGGGTTGCTGCTGTCCGGGTCGGCGGCGTCCATGTGGGTGTTCATCCTCGGGCGGGCCGTGCAGGGGCTCGGTGGCGGGCTGGTGATCGTCGCGTTGTACGTGGTGGTCGGGCGCGCCTATCCGGAGCGGTTGCGGCCGTCGATCATGGCGGCGTTCGCGGCGGGCTGGGTGGTTCCGTCCGTGGTCGGCCCCCTCGCGGCGGGCGCGGTGACCGAACACCTGTGCTGGCGCTGGGTGTTCGTCGGGATACCTGTCCTCGTCGTCTTTCCACTGGCGCTCGCGCTGCCCCAGATACGGCGGCGGACGTCGGGAGGGACCGGGGAGGCCGTCCCCGCGCCCCTCGACCGGCGGCGCATCCGGCTGGCGCTCGGGATTTCGCTGGGCGCCGGGCTTCTCCAGTACGCCGCCCAGGACCTGGAATGGCTGTCGCTCGTCCCGGCCGCCGCCGGTGCCGCGCTGCTCGTCCCGGCCGTCCTCGGACTGCTGCCGCGCGGTACGTACCGGGCGGCGCGCGGACTGCCGGCCGTGGTGCTGTTGCGCGGGGTCGCAGCCGGATCGTTCATCGCCGCCGAGTCCTTCGTGCCGCTCATGCTGGTCACCCAGCGGGGGCTGTCACCCACGCTCGCCGGGTTCTCGCTCGCGGCGGGCGGCGGGACCTGGGCGCTGGGTTCGTATGTCCAGGCGCGGCCGCGTGTGGAGCCCTACCGGGACCGGTTGATGTTCCTCGGCATGGTGCTGGTGGCGGCCGCCATCGCCGCCGCGCCCAGCGTGCTGATCCACGCCGTGCCGGTGTGGATCGTCGCCGTCGCCTGGGGGTTGGGCTGTTTCGGCATGGGGCTGGTGATCGCCTCGACCAGCGTGCTGCTGCTCCACCTCTCGGCACCCGAGGAGGCCGGCGCCAACTCCGCGGCGCTGCAGATCTCCGACGGTCTGTCCAACGTGCTGCTGCTCGCCGTGGGCGGCGCCGCCTTCGCGGCGCTGGGCGGCGGCACGGTCACCGACGCGGCCGCGTCCACCTCCGGCTCGCATCCCGCCGCCTTCGCCGCCGTGTTCCTGCCGATGGCCGGGGTGGCGCTGGTGGGCGCCTGGGTGACGACACGGCTGCGGGTGCGGCGACCGTAACCACGAGCAGGCCGCCGCCCTCCTCCACGCCATCGCCACCAACCACCGTTCCTTTGGACTGAGCGGGAGCGAGCCCGATCAGCCGCACGCCCCGAACGGTCTTGGGCGTATGCGCATTCCTCGGCGAGCAATCGCCGACCCCCTCGTCGACGGAACAAGCGGACCGCCTGGCCGGCCGCCGCGACCTTCCTCGCCGTCAGCGGCGTCGACCTCGTGTCCTGCGACCAGAACGCTGCGTACGACCTGGTCATCGACGTGGCCTCCGGTGAGGAGAGTGACATCGGGGTGCTTGCGGACCGGCTGCGCGGTCTGTGAGGTGGATCCCATCCGCGGGTGACCCGGCGTCGTCCGCGCGTTGACACATCCGGGCCGCCGGTAGGGTGGCCCGGTTGTCATACGTAGCCGAGCGCCCGCCCGTCTCCCACCACCGCCCCACCCGACGCGCTGCGCGCGGCCCTTTTCATTCGACACCCCACGGAGACCGTGACTACCACCGCCGCCAGTGCCTCCTCCTCGCACCATCTCTCACCCGCCTTCCCCGGCCGCGCCCCCTGGGGCACCGCCAACAAGCTGCGCGCCTGGCAGCAGGGGGCGATGGAGAAGTACATCCAGGTGCAGCCGCGCGACTTCCTGGCCGTTGCCACGCCCGGCGCCGGTAAGACGACGTTCGCGCTGACGCTGGCGTCCTGGCTGTTGCACCACCATGTCGTGCAGCAGGTGACCGTGGTCGCGCCGACCGAGCATCTGAAGAAGCAGTGGGCGGAGGCGGCCGCGCGGGTCGGGATCAAGCTGGATCCCGAGTACAGCGCGGGGCCGCTCAGCAAGGAGTACCAGGGCGTCGCCGTGACGTACGCGGGTGTGGGCGTGCGGCCGATGCTGCATCGGAATCGGGTGGAGCAGCGCAAGACCCTCGTCATTCTTGACGAGATCCACCACGCCGGTGACAGCAAGTCCTGGGGTGAGGCCTGCCTCGAGGCCTTCGAGCCCGCCACCCGCCGACTCGCGCTCACCGGTACGCCCTTCCGGTCCGACACCAACCCCATCCCCTTCGTGACGTACGAGGAGGGGAACGACGGGATTCGGCGGTCCGCCGCCGATTACACGTACGGATACGGGTCCGCCCTCGGCGACGGTGTCGTGCGGCCCGTCATCTTCCTCTCCTACAGCGGCAACATGCGGTGGCGTACGAAGGCGGGGGACGAGATCGCGGCGCGGCTCGGTGAGCCGATGACCAAGGACGCCATCAGCCAGGCCTGGCGCACCGCCCTCGATCCGCGCGGCGAGTGGATGCCGAGCGTGCTGCGCGCCGCCGATCAGCGGCTGACCGAGGTGCGCAAGGGCATTCCGGACGCCGGCGCCCTCGTCATCGCCTCCGACCAGGACTCTGCGCGCGCGTACGCCAAGCTGATCCGCGAGATCACCGGGACCAAGGCGACCCTCGTCCTGTCCGACGACACCGGTGCCTCGAACCGTATCGACGAGTTCAGCCACAGCGACGACCGGTGGATGGTCGCGGTGCGCATGGTGTCCGAGGGCGTGGACGTGCCGCGGCTCGCCGTCGGCGTGTATGCCACCACCATCTCGACCCCTCTCTTCTTCGCGCAGGCCGTCGGGCGCTTCGTACGGTCCCGGCGGCGCGGTGAGACCGCCTCCGTCTTCCTCCCGACCGTCCCCGATCTCCTGGGCTTCGCCAACGAGATGGAGGTCGAGCGCGACCACGTCCTCGACAAGCCCAAGAAGGAGGGCGAGGAGGACCCGTACGCCGAGTCCGAGAAGGAGATGGAGGAGGCGAACCGGGAGCAGGACGAGGACACCGGGGAGCAGGAGCAGTTCTCCTTCGAGGCGCTGGAGTCGGAAGCCGTCTTCGACCGGGTCCTTTACGACGGCGCCGAGTTCGGGATGCAGGCCCACCCGGGCAGTGAGGAGGAGCAGGACTACCTCGGGATTCCGGGGCTCCTCGAACCCGACCAGGTTCAGCTGCTGTTGCAGAAGCGGCAGGCCCGGCAGATCGCGCACAGTCGCAAGAAGCCCGACGAGGAGGCCGATCTCCTCGAACTCCCCGCCGAGCGGCGGCCCGTGGTCTCCCACAAGGAGATGCTGGAGCTCCGCAAGCAGCTCAACACCATGGTCGGCGCGTACGTCCACCAGAGCGGCAAGCCGCACGGGGTGATCCACACCGAGCTGCGGCGTGTGTGCGGAGGGCCGCCGAGCGCGGAGGCGACGGCGGGGCAGCTGCGGCAGCGGATCGCCAAAGTGCAGGAGTGGGCCACCCGGATGCGGTGACGCCGGCCGCTGTGCCTGAGCGGGTGGCTGCCGTCGGGGTGCGGAGCGTGTGACCTCCCCCAAGTGTTCGGTGCGGGGGCGTATGTCACGTACGGGGGCGTGTTCCCTCCATACAGGCGCGTGTTCCCTCCTTACAGGCGCGCGGGGTGCCGTGTGCGCTGTGTGCAAGGGTGGTGCACGCCGAGTGGTGGGCGCCTCGCGTATCGGGACAAAGGGAAAGGGTCCGTACCAGCCACTGCCCGGATTCTGGACGGAGACTTCCGCTGAGCGGACCGGCTCGCTACTGTCCCGCTACGCACACGCCCCGTGGCAGCGCCGCCGCGGAGCGCAGCCGTGAAGCGACTCACGCCCGGGAAGAACCCGGGTCGTCAGCCGACCGGCGGCCTCTGAAGCGCGTCGCCGACGGGACTCGGCGTCGCAACCGCCGCGAGGGGGCCGTCGACCTCACCACTAAGGAGTGGGCGTCGTGACCGCGGAGACCTCTCAGACGCTCGACCGGGGACTGCGCGTCCTCAAGTTGCTCGCCGACACGGATCACGGGCTGACCGTCACCGAGCTTTCGAACAAACTGGGCGTCAATCGGACGGTTGTGTACCGGTTGCTCGCCACGTTGGAGCAGCACGCTCTTGTACGCCGTGATCTGGGTGGCCGTGCCCGGGTCGGGCTCGGGGTGCTGCGGCTTGGCCGCCAGGTGCATCCGTTGGTACGGGAGGCTGCGCTGCCCGCGTTGCGGTCGCTGGCCGAGGACATCGGGGCCACCGCGCATCTCACGCTGGTCGATGGGACCGAGGCGTTGGCCGTCGCGGTCGTGGAGCCGACATGGACGGACTACCACGTGGCCTATCGCGCCGGGTTCCGGCATCCGCTGGACCGGGGCGCTGCGGGGCGGGCGATTCTTGCGGCTCGGCAGGCGCCCGTGGGGGAGCCCGGATACACGCTTACGCACGGGGAGTTGGAGGCGGGGGCCAGTGGGGCCGCGGCTCCTCTGATCGGGGTGACTGGAGTTGAGGGCAGCGTCGGCGTTGTGATGCTCGCCGACTCTGTGCCCGAGCGGGTCGGGCCCCGCGTCGTGGACGCCGCCCGGGAGGTTGCGGACGCCCTGCGCTGACGCCGCGCCGGTTCGGCCTTGCGCCGGCGCCGGTTCAATGGGCACCCGGTGTGGGGGCTGGGCTCGGGGTGGGTGGCGCAGCCCGCGGTTACGGGGTGCCGCTTTCTGTGGGACGGGTGCCGCTCTGGCGGCACGATTGCCTACAGCTATGTAGAGCCGTGTTTCCGGTTGCCCCTTGACTTTGGCCAACCCGCCAAAGCGCCCCCCGTATCTCTGGCCGATAGGCCCACCGCCCGCCGCCCCGCCCTCCGCATCATCAGGGCACTGATGGTGGAACCGTGGAGGGAGTGGCCCGGTGGAGACAGTGCGTACGCGGCCGGATGTCGGGCGAGAGGGCGGGTGGGCGGCTCGGTTGACGCGGCGGCAGGGGGTTGGGGCGCTGGTTGCCGAGGCCGCCGGGAGTCCGCTCAAGCGGACCATGGGGGTCGGGCAGCTCACGCTGCTCAGTGTGGGGGCCACGCTCGGGACCGGGATCTTCGTGGTGCTCGGGGAGGCCGTTCCCGAGGCCGGGCCCGCGATCGTCGTGTCGTTCGTGCTCGCCGGGGTGACCGCGCTGTTCTCCGCGCTGTCGTACGCCGAGCTGGCCGGCATGATCCCGGGCTCGGGGTCCTCGTACAGCTACGCCTACGCGACCCTCGGCGAACTCGTCGCCTGGGTCTGCGGCTGGTGTCTGATCCTGGAGTACGGCGTGTCGGTGGCCGCCGTGGCCGTGGGGTGGGGGCAGTACGTCAACGAACTGCTCCAGCTCACCCTCGGGGTCACCCTGCCCGATTCCCTCAGCGCGCCGCCCGGTGACGGCGGTGTGCTGAACATCCCCGCCGCCGCCATCGTCGTCCTCGCCATGGTCGTGCTGCTGCGGGGCGCCCGGGAGAGCGCCGTCGCCAACACCCTCATGGTCGGCGTGAAGATCGCCGCCCTGGTGATGTTCTGCGCGGTCGCCTTCACCGCGTTCCGCGCCGGGAACTTCACGCCCCTCTTCCCGCTCGGCACGGCCGGCATGAGCGCGGGCGCCGCCTCGCTCTTCTTCTCCTACATCGGCTTCGACGCCGCGTCGACGGCGGGGGAGGAGGCCAAGAACCCGCAGCGCGATCTTCCTCGCGCGATCATCTTCTCCCTCGTGCTCGTCACCGCGCTGTACGTCCTCGTCGCGGTCGCCGCGCTCGGCGCCATGCCGTGGCAGAAGTTCGAGGGGACCGAGGCCACGCTGAGCGAGGTGCTCGTGCAGTCGGTGGGCGGCGGCAGCCTCTGGCCGATCCTGCTGTCCATCGGCGCGGTCGTCGCCACCACCAGCGTCGTCCTCACCGTCCAGTACGGGCAGATCCGCATCCTCTTCGCGATGTCCCGGGACGGGCTCGTGCCGCCGCTGTTCTCCAAGGTGCACCCCACCACCGGGGTGCCGCGCGCCAACACGGTGATCGTCTCCGGCTTCATCGCCGTGCTCGCCGCGCTCGTCCCGCTGGGCGCCCTCGCCGACGCCACCAGCATCGGCACGCTGTTCGCCTTCATGCTGGTCAACCTGGCCGTCATCCTGCTGCGCCGCCGCAGCCCCGAGGCGCCCCGCTCCTTCCGGGTGCCCTTCTCGCCGGTCACGCCGATCCTGGGCGTCGGCTTCTGCGCGTACATGCTGTTCAGCCTGGGGACGGACACGTGGGTCGCGTTCGGCGCGTGGATGGCGGTCGGCCTGGTGATCTACTGGCTGTACGGGATCAAGAACTCCAAGCTCAGCCGGCGCCCCGAGCTCCAGGAACCCGACCTCGCCCAGGAATCCGCATGACCGTCCTCACCACCCCCCTCGACCTCACCACCGACGTCGTCACCCTCACCCGTGCCCTCGTCGACATCCCCTCCGAGAGCGGCGAGGAGGCCCGGCTCGCGGACGCCGTGGAGGCGGCGCTCGCCGCACTCCCGCACCTCGGCGTCGAACGCGTCGGCAACTCGGTGGTCGCCCGCACGGACCTCGGCCACCCCGAACGGGTCGTGATCGCGGGCCACTTGGACACCGTCCCCGCCGCCGGGAACCTGCCCTCACGCCTGGACGGCGACCTGGTGTACGGACTCGGCGCCTGCGACATGAAGGGCGGCGTCGCGGTCGCCCTGCGGCTGGCGGCCACCGTCCCCGTGCCGGCCGCGCGCGACATCACGTACGTCTTCTACGAGTGCGAGGAGGTCGAGGGCGACCGCAACGGGCTCGGCAGGATCGCCGCCGAGCGGCCGGAGCTCCTCAAGGCCGACTTCGCGATCCTCATGGAGCCGTCCGACGCCGGGGTCGAGGCCGGCTGTCAGGGCGTACTGATGGCCGACATCACGGTGCGCGGCGAGCGTGCGCACACCGCGCGCGCCTGGAGGGGCGTGAACGCCGCGCACCGCGCCGGGGCCGTCCTCCAGCGCCTTGCCGACCACACACCCGCGCGGGTCGTGATCGACGGCCTGGAGTACCGGGAAGGGCTGAACGCCGTCGCCGTGCGGTCCGGGGTCGCGGGCAATGTCGTCCCCGACGAGTGCGTGATCACGGTCAACTCCCGTTTCGCGCCGAGCCGTTCACCCGAAGAGGCGGAGGCGTACGTACGCGACCTCTTCCCGGAGTACGACGTCGAGGTCACCGAGGTCGTGCCCGGCGCCCTGCCCGGGCTCGGCCAGGAAGCCGTGGCCTCGCTCGTCGGCGTACTCGGTGCGACGCCCCGTCCGAAGCTCGGCTGGACCGATGTCGCCCGGTTCGCCGCGCTCGGTGTCCCGGCGCTCAACTATGGCCCCGCGGACCCGGTGTTGGCGCACACGGTGGGCGAGTACGTGCCGGTGGCGCAGCTGCGCGGGTGCGAGGAGCGGCTCAGGAGCTGGCTGTCGGCGTCGCCGTGAGCCCGGCCAGCGTCCGCAACTGCAGCCACAGCACCAGCCGTTCGTCGGGATCGTCGAGGTCGATGCCGAGCTGCTGCTGGGCCTGCCGGAGGCGGTAGCGGCAGGTGTTGGGGTGTACGGCGAGCAGCCGGGCCGCGCCCGCCATGTCGCAGCCGGCGTCCAGCCAGGAGACGAGGGTGCGGGCGTAGTCGGTGCCGTGCTCGGTGTCGTACGCGAGAACCGTCCGCCACGCCCCGGCACTCAACTCCCGCCGCTCGCCCATGACTTCGGTGAGGCGGAGGAGGGCGACACGCGGCCGCACCTCCGCCACGGACGCCACCGGCAGCTCCGGTCCGAGGACGCGCAGGACGAGGTCCGCGTCGGCGCGGGAGGCCGTCACCTCCGCGAGCCCCGGCACGACATCGCCGAGCCCCGCCCGCACGGGCACCCGCAGTGCCTGCCCGGCCCGCCGCACGATGTCCTCAGCGAGCCTCTTGTGACGCGCCCCGCCGTGTTCGCCGAGCGCGGGCAGCAGCGCGTACACGACTCCGTCGACGAGGACGCACGCGTGCCGCCCGTAGCGCGCCTCGCACTGGAGCCGTACGAGGTCCAGGAGCCGCAGCGCGGTCTGCTCGACGTCCGCCGCCGAGACGGCCGAGTCGAGGACGAAGGCGGCCACGCGGACGGGCGCCGGGTCTCCGTCCGGGCCGAGGCCGAGGCCCAGCCGGTGGGCGGCGCCGGCCGGGTCGGCGGTGCCGTCGAGCAGGCGGCGCAGCAGGTCCCCGTTCTGGTGCCGGGCAAGCTCCTGCGCGGCCCGCGCGCGCAGCAGGAGCAGCGCCGCCGTGGACGCGCCCTGGGCGAGGGCCTCCTCGGCGTCGGGCGCGAGGTTGCCGTCGTCCACGACCCAGAGCGAACCGAGCGTTTCGCCGCCGGCGCGGACGGCGACGGCGAGGCGGGGGAGGAGACCACCTGGGTCACCCAGGCCGGTGCCGCCGAGCGCGGGCAGCCGGACGGGGCCGTCGGCCGCGAACAGCACCCGGTACTGCTCCGAGTTCTCCGGGCTCGTCGGCACCTGGAGGCCGAGGATGCCCTGCCTGCGGTCCTCGTCGACCGGCTGCCCCGGCACGGTCGAGTAGGCGAGGATCCGCTGGCGCGGGTCCTCGACGACCGTGGCGCCGCCGACGGCCGTGGCCACCGCGTCGGCCAGTGCGAACAGGTCCCCGAGGCCGCTCCCGGCGGTCGACGGGCGGGCGCCGATCGCCGAGGCGAGCAGCAGGTGCACGTGGTGCCAGGCGGCGTCCTCGTCCACCGACAGCAGGGCCACGCCCGCCGACTCCGCCTCCGCGAGCGGGCCGTCCGGGCCGCGGACCACCAGCCCGCTCATCCCCGCCTCCGCCGCGGCCCGCGCCAGCGGCCCGGCCGCGGACGCGCGCACCCCGACCGCGAGCAGCAGCGCCCCGGGCGCACGGGGCAGCGGGGCGTGGGCGTCGTACAGCAGCGCCTCCGTGACCGGCACGGTGAGCCCGGCGGGCGCGGTGTGCAGGCGTACGGAGGGGCCGCCTATGACGTCCAGCAGGTCGCCGAGGGTGCAGGCGTCCATGGGTCCCTCCTCCGGGATTGGCCGATCTCATCAGGAACGTACGCGTGTGTTGTCCTGATGCACAACGTGGGCGCCGCCGCCGCCTCCGAGACTCGACCTCATGACAGGAGACGGCATGGCAGGCGACCCCGTGGCAGACGATCCGCCGGCAGGGGACTGGGTGGCAGTGGCGACGGACGCGGCGCGGGGCGGGACGGCAGCGGCGACCGGTGTACGAGATCTCGCGTCGGCCGCCGCCGACGCGGCAGGCGTCACCCTTCGCACCGTCCACGACGTCACCGGCATCGCCGCCGTGGCCGACTTCTTCAGCGACGTCTGGCAGACCCCGCGCAGCACCCCGCCGTACCCCGCCGAGGTGCTGCACAGCCTCGTCCACGCGGGCGGCGCGGTGCACGCCGCGTACTCGCCGGCCGGGGAGCGGCTCGCCGGAGCCTCCGTGGCCGTCTTCGGGCCGCCCGGCGACGCGGACGTGTACTCCTTCGTGGCCGCGGCCGTCGCCTCCGACCGCGGGGTCGGGTACGCCGTGAAGCAGGCCCAGCGCGTCTGGGCCCTGGAGCGCGGCGCCCGCACCATGCGCTGGACCTTCGACCCGTTGGTCGGCCGCAACGCCCGCTTCAACCTGGTCAAGCTGGGCGCCGCAGGCACGGAGTACCTCGTCGACTTCTACGGGCCGATGGCCGACGGTGTGAACGACGGCGACGAGAGCGACCGTCTGACGGTGACCTGGGACCTCGCCGCGCCCCATTCCCGTACGGCGGAGGAAGGCGACCGCACGGCGGCGGAAGGCGACCGCGACGCCGCGCCCGCCACCCACCTCGCCCCCGACGGCGACCCGCTGGCCCGCCGCGACCTCGCCGACAGCCGCGTCTGGTGCCGGGTGCCGGACGACATCGTCAAGCTGCGCGCCACCGACCCGCTGCCGGCACTGCGCTGGCGGCACGCCGTCCGGGAGGTCTTCACGGAGGCCTTCGCCGAGGGGTACGTCGCCACGGGGATGTCCCGGGACGGCTGGTACACCCTCACCCGCCCGTCCACGGAAGGCCACGCATGAAACTCGAACGCGTCGAAGTCGTCCACATCGCCCTGCCCCTCGTCACCCCCTTCCGTACGTCCTTCGGGACCATGACGACGAAGGACACCTTCCTCCTCCACGTCGTCACGGACGCGGCGGAGGGCTGGTCGGAGTTCGCCGCCGACCCCGAGCCGCTGTACTGCTCGGAGTTCGTGGCCGGGGCCGAGATCGTGCTCCGCGACTTCCTGCTGCCGCGCGTGGCCGCCCTCCCGGAGCTCACGGCGGCCGCGCTCGCGCCCGCGATGGCGAAGATCAAGGGCCATGAGCTGGCCAAGGCGGCCCTGGAGACGGCCGTCCTCGACGCCGGGCTGCGCGCGCACGGCATGCCGTTCGCGACCTACCTCGGGGCGGTGCGGGACCGCGTACCGGCGGGCGTGTCCGTAGGCATCAAGGAGTCCGTCCCGGCACTCCTCGACGACGTCGAGCGCTATCTCGCCGAGGGGTACGTCCGTATCAAGCTGAAGATCGAACCCGGCTGGGACCTGGAACCCGTGCGGGCCGTGCGCGAGCGCTTCGGGGACGGGCTGCCGCTCCAGGTGGACGCGAACACGGCGTACTCGCTCGCGGACGCCGAGCACCTGCGGCGGCTCGACGCGTTCGGGCTGCTGCTCATCGAGGAACCGCTGGAGGAGAACAACCTCCACGCGCACGCCCAGCTCCAGAAGCGCGTCGCCACCCCCGTCTGCCTCGACGAATCCCTGCACAGCGCCCGCGACACCGCGTCCGCGATCGCCATGGACGCGTGCCGGGTCGTGAACGTGAAGCCCGTCCGGGTCGGCGGCTATCTGGAGGCCCGCCGCATCCATGACGTCGCACACGCGCACGGGGTGCCGGTGTGGTGCGGCGGCATGCTGGAAACGGGCATCGGCCGCGCCCCCAACCTGGCGCTCGCGGCCCTGCCCGGCTTCACCCTCCCCGGCGACACCTCCGCCTCCAGCCGCTACTTCGCCGAGGACATCACCGAGCCGTTCGTCCTTCAGGACGGTCATCTGCCGGTCCCGCGCACCCCGGGCATCGGCATCGAACCGCTCCCGGAGGCGCTGCGCCGCTTCACGACCGCACGGCGGGACCTGTACGGGGGCCGCGCCGAGCGGTGACGTTGGATTGAACCCGTCACGGGGCCGCGTCTCGCAGTGACGTTAGATTGATCCCGTGCTCTCTCGCCTCACGCGCCCCAAGGCCGTCGCCGTCTGCGCCGTCCCCGTCGTGGCTCTGCTCGCCACGGCGGTGTTCGCGCCGCTGCCGTTCTCCGTGGCGCAGCCCGGTATGACGGCGAACGTCCTCGGCGAGAACAAGGGCGACCCGGTGATCACGATCAGCGGGGCGCCCACGCGGGACACCAGCGGGCAGCTGCGGATGACGACGATCGAGGCGACGGGCCCCGACGCGAGCGTCTCCCTCAGCGATGTGCTCGACGCCTGGTTCGCCACGGACCGGGCCGTGATGCCGCGCGACTCGGTCTACCCGAGCGGGAACAGCGTCAAGGAGATCGAGCGGCACAACGCCGAGCAGATGAAGGAGTCCCAGGACACGGCCACCGAGGCGGCACTGTCGTATCTCCACGAGAAGAACGACGTCAAGGTCACCCTCAAGCTCGCCGATGTCGGCGGTCCCAGCGCCGGACTGCTCTTCTCGCTCGGCATCGTCGACAAGCTGGACGGCGATGGCAGCGGCGGTGACCTCACGGGGGGTCGCACCATCGCGGGTACGGGGACGATCGACGCCGACGGCAAGGTCGGCGCGGTGGGAGGCGTCGCCCTCAAGACCCAGGCCGCCCGCCGCGACGGCGCGACGATCTTCCTGGTCCCGAAGGCGGAGTGCTCGGACGCGAAGTCGGAGCTCCCCAAGGGGCTGCGGCTGATTCCGGTGACCACCCTGAAGGGTGCGGTGGACTCCCTGGTGGCCCTGGAGAAGGGGAAGGGCTCGGTTCCCAGCTGCTGAGCCCGGGTAGGTGCGGATGGGCTCGCACCCCGGCGCTCAGCCGCTCAGACGTCGTCCTCCACAGGGTGGCGCCAGCGCAGGCCGGGGAAGCGGGCGAATCCTCGGTCGGCGGAGTAGAGCGTGGCACCGTGCTCTATGGCGAGGGCGGCGATGTAGGCGTCGGGGATGAGGTTCGAGCGGGCGCCGACTCTGAGGCACAGGCGCTCGAAGATCTCCCAGTGCCGGGGGCCTTCCTGGACGAAGGTGGCGACGGGCGCACTGCGCATGTCCTGGAGAAAGGCAAAGGCCGTCTCCGGATCGCTCGGCGGCTGGTAGATCCGCTGATGCGTGACGATCCGCAGGAAGCCGCTGTCGATCACGCTGCTGTAGCCGACGGGTTCGTCACCGCGCAGCCGCTCGATGAGCCACCCGTGGTACTCCTCGTGGTCCTTGCTGTCCTCGCGGAAGGCATACGCGAGGACGTTCACGTCGCAGAGGATCATTCCAGGCCATCCATGAGGTCCCGCACCGACGCGTTGTCGTCGAGGTTGACACCTGGGCGCACTCCCCCGCCGCCGGGGTCGGTGGTCAGGCTGACGATGTTTCGTGCCGCCGCCACATCCCGCGCGAACGACGCCCGCAACGCGTCCTCTATCACCGCACTGACCGTGACGCGCCTGCGCGCGGCGCGCAGCTTGGCTTCCTGGAGCAGGTCCTCGGAGAGGTCGACCGTTGTCCTCATGCACACAAGCGTAAGAGCCGCGCATCATGATGCACCAGGGCGATTCGGTGATGCGGCGGACTTGACTCTTCCGCTTACGACGCCTCGACACGCCCTCCCCGGCGCACCCGCGGGCAGGCCCTCGATCCCCCCGACGAGCCGCTCCGCAGAGCTCAGCCGCCCTTCACGAACCCCTCCGCCTTCATCCAGTCCAACGCCACCTGATGCGGATCCTCCCCGTCCACGTCCACCTTCGCGTTCAACTCCTGCGCCACCGCGTTGTTCAGCTTCTTCGTCACCGGATTGATGACCTCGGCGATCGCCGGATACTTCTTCAGGGCCTTGGAGTTGATCTCGGGCGCGGCGTTGTAGTTGGGGAAGAACTTCTTGTCGTCCTGCATCACCTCCAGGTTCATCGACTTGATGCGCCCGTCGGTGGTGAACACCTCCCCGTAGGTGCAACTGCCCTTCGCCACCTGGGTGTAGATGATCCCGGTGTCCATCTGCGTGATGTTCTTCGCGGGCACGCTCATCCCGTACGCGTTCTCCATGCCCGGCAGTCCGTCCGCCCGGTTGGCGAACTCGCTCTCCACGCACAGCGTCACCGCGCCGGGGTCCTTCTTGGCCAGCGCGGCCACGTCGGAGAGCGTCCTCGTGCCGTACTTCTTGAAGTTGGCCTGGTTCATGGCGAGCGCGTACGTGTTGTTGAGGGCGGACGGCGGCAGCCAGGTCAGGCCGTTCTTGAGGTCGGCGTCGCGCACCGCCTCCCACTGCTTCTGCGGGTCGGGGATGGGCGTGCTGTTGCCGAGGTAGGTGATCCAGGCCGTGCCCGTGTACTCGTACATGGCGTCCGCGTCGCCGTTCTTGACGGCCTCGCGGGCGCCGACCGACCCCTGGATGCCGGTGCGGTCGAGCACATTCGCGCCGGCCGCCTGGAAGGCGATGCCCATGATCGCGCCGAGGATCAGCTGCTCGGTGAACTCCTTGGAGGTGACGGTCAGGTTGGCGCCCTTGAGCGGTTCGCCCTGGCCGATCGAGCCGGGCTTGACGTTGTCGACCATGGGGGAGCCGCTGGTCAGCCCGCACCCGGAGGCCAGCAGCAGCCCGCCGGCGAACACGCGGGCCATGAAGCGCCTCATGACCCCGCCTCCAACCCGCGCGGCCTGAGCAGCAGCTCGGCCAGTGAGGCGAGCCAGTCGACGAGCAGCGCGAGCGCAACCGTGAGGACCGAGCCGAGGACCAGGACCGGCATGCGCTGGGTGGTGATTCCGGTGGTGATGAGGACGCCCAGACCGCCGCCTCCGCCGAACGTGGCGAGGGTCGCCGTGCCCACGTTCAGCACGAGGGCCGTCCGCACACCACCGAGGATCAGCGGTACGGCCAGCGGTAGCTCGATCTTCCCGAGAACCCCCAGCGGCGACATGCCGATGCCCCGCGCCGCTTCGAGCAGCGTCGGGTCGTTGCCCTTCAGGCCCGCGATCGTGTTCGACAGCACCGGCAGGACGGCGTAGATGATGATGCCGATCAGGGCGGCCTTCTGGCCGGAGCCGAGCACGATGACCAGGAGTGCCAGCAGACCGATCGCCGGAGTGGCCTGCCCCATGTTGGCGATGGTCATCGCGATCGGGGTCGCCTTCCGGAACGTCTTGCGGGTGAGCAGGATGCCCAGCGGGATGGCGATGATCAGCACGAAGAAGGTGGAGATCACGACCAGTTGGATCTGCTGCCACAAGGCCTTCGACACCTGACCGTTCGACAGGGCGTTCTCGGAGATCGGGTCGAGGTTCGCCTGCTGGAACCAGAGCCACGTGGCGAGCAGGAGGGCCACGAGGACGGCGGGCAGAAAGGTCAGCTTCCGCCAGGTGATCCGGCGCTTGAGCGTGACGGGCGGCGGCGGGGCCTCCTGCTCGGCCTCGCCCTCGTCCCGGAACGCGAGCCCCTTGACCTCGTGCTCGCCCTCGGGCCGCTGATCGGTGGGCGGTGTGCTCACGCCTTCGCCTCCCCGATGTCCACGCCCTCCTGCTCGAAGTGGGTCTGCTGGGCGCGCGCCTCCTCCAGCTCGTGCTGGGCCTCGATCGCCTCCAGCCGGTCGGCCTCGAGCAGCTCGTGCACGGAGTTCATCAGCGTCTCCATGTCGACGACGCCGATGTACTCGCCGCGCCGCCCGGTGACCGCGACCCGGCCCGTGTTGTCCGTGAGCACCGCCTCCAGGGCGTCGCGCAGCGTGGCGTCCCTGGTCACCGTGTCGTGCACCAGCGTGCCGGCCCGCGCCAGCGAGCCCTTGGCCCGCATCAGGTCGCCGCGCCGCAGCCACTTGTACGGGCGCCGGCGCTTGTCGAGCAGCAGGATCTCGTTCGTACCGCTCGCCCGGAGCAGGTTGAAGATCGACTGGAGGGGGTCGTCCACGGTCACCGTCGGATAGTCGGTGATCTCCACATCCCGTACGCGCGTCAGATTGAGTCTCTTCAGAGCCGCCCCCGCGCCCACGAACCCCGACACGAAGTCGTCGGCCGGGTTGGTGAGGATCGCCTCCGGGGTGTCGAACTGCGCGATGTGCGAGCGCTCGCGCAGCACCGCGATCCGGTCGCCCAGCTTGATCGCCTCGTCGAAGTCGTGGGTGACGAAGACGATCGTCTTGTGCAGCTCGTACTGGAGCCGGATCAGCTCGTCCTGGAGGTGGTCGCGGGTGATCGGGTCCACCGCCCCGAACGGCTCGTCCATCAACAGGACGGGCGGGTCGGCAGCCAACGCCCGGGCCACGCCGACGCGTTGCTGCTGACCGCCGGAGAGCTGGCGCGGATAGCGGCCGTGGAACTCGGCCGGGTCGAGCCCGACCAGGTCCAGCATCTCCTCGACCCGCGACCTGATCCTCGGCTTGGACCAGCCGACCATCTTCGGTACCAGCGCGATGTTCTGGGCGACCGTCATGTGCGGGAAGAGCCCGGAGGCCTGGATCGCGTACCCGATCTTGCGGCGCAGCTTCACCGGATCCATGTCGGTGACGTCCTCGCCGCCGATGCGGATGCGTCCGCCGGTCGGCTCGATCAACCGGTTGATCATCTTCAGGGTGGTGGACTTGCCGCACCCGGACGGGCCCACGAAGACGACGAGTTCGCCCGCCTTGATCTCCATGTTGACGCTGTCCACGGCGGGGTCCCGGCTGCCGGGATAGCGCTTGGTGAGGTGCTCCAGCTCGATGGTGGCGCCGGTGGTGGACGCATGCCTGGGCGCGGCTTTCCCGGCGGTCTCAGAGGTCTCAGGCACGGATCCCCCTCGGAATGGTCAGCCGCCCGATGAGGACGTACGCGGCGTCGAACAGCAGCGCCAGGATGATGATCCCGAGCGTGCCCGCGAGCACCTGGTTGAGCGCGTTCTTGCTGCCCAGGGAGCCGATGCCGCGGAAGATCTCGTTGCCGAGTCCGGGCCCGGAGGCGTACGCCGCGATCGCCGCGATGCCCATCAGCATCTGCGTCGAGATCCTGATGCCGGTGAGGATCGGCGGCCAGGCCAGCGGCAGCTCCACCTTCATCAGCCGGGCCGGCCGCGACATCCCGATGCCCTTCGCCGCGTCCACCAGCGAAGGGTCGACCCCGCGCAGGCCGACGATCGAGTTCCGCACGATCGGCAGCAGCCCGTACAGCGTCAGGGCGACCACCGTCGGCGGCACGCCCAGGCCGACGATCGGGATCAGCAGACCGATCATGGCGAGCGACGGGATCGTCAGGATGGTGGAGGTGGTGACCGTGGCGAGGCTGCCAGCCCAGTCGCTCCGATAGGTGATCACACCGATCACCACACCGATGACCGTCGCGACGACCATGCACTGGAAGACCGCGCTGGCGTGCTGGTACGCGTCCGTGAGCAGCTGCTGGTGGCGGCTGCTCAGGTACTCCCAGAAGTTCAACCGGACTCACCTCCCAAGTGCATCCCGGGCACATCGACCCAGCCGCTTTTCCGGCTGGGGGTCCGGAGGCCCGCGGCGGAGCCGCTGATGTCAACGCCCCCGGGAAAACTCAGTACGCCACCTCACCCCGGTCATCGGTCAGTGCTCGGTCGCCGCCTGCTCCACCAGCGGGATGATCCGCAGGGGTACGGGGTTCTCCATGACGATCGCCGTGGAGGCCCGGACGATGCCATCAAAACCGACAACACGGTCGATCACACGTTGGAGATCGGCGTTCGAGCGGGCCACGAGCCGGCACAGCATGTCCCCGGTGCCGGTCGTGGTGTGCAGTTCGAGGACCTCGGGCACGGTCGCCAAATGGGCCCGTACGTCGGCACCTTGCCCCTGCCGGATCTGCAGGGTCGCGAACGCCGTGACCGGGTAGCCGAGCGCGGCCGGGTCCACCTGCGGCCCGAAACCCCGAATGACTCCATTCGATTGAAGCCGGTCGAGCCGGGCCTGCACCGTGCCGCGCGCGACCCCGAGCCGCCGGGACATCTCCAGGACGCCGATACGCGGTTCCTCGGCGAGCAGCACGAGGAGCCGGCCGTCCAGATGATCGATCGCCATGGGGGCCTCCGAGATGGTCATCCTGTACAGAACGCCCGTAGATACGCGCGATCGTCTGAACAGATTGTCCAGCCGACACACAAACTATTGCGCACCTTGCGGAACGGAGGGAGCCTGCCGCCATGGCTGCTATCTCTGCGAACACCCACCACACTCCCGACACCGCCCGGCAGGCAGACCCCTTCCCGGTCAAGGGAATGGACGCGGTCGTCTTCGCCGTCGGCAACGCCAAGCAGGCCGCGCACTACTACTCCACCGCCTTCGGCATGCAGCTCGTGGCCTACTCCGGACCGGAGAACGGCAGCCGCGAGACGGCGTCGTACGTCCTCGAGAACGGCTCCGCGCGCTTCGTCTTCACCTCCGTCATCAAGGCCGCCACCACCTGGGGCCACTTCCTCGCCGAGCACGTGGCCGCGCACGGCGACGGCGTCGTCGACCTCTCCATCGAGGTCCCGGACGCGCGCGCCGCGTACGCGTACGCCGTCGAGCACGGCGCCCGCTCGGTCACCGAGCCGTACGAGATCAAGGACGAGCACGGCACGGTCGTCCTCGCCGCGATCGCGACGTACGGCGACACCCGCCACACCCTGGTCGACCGCTCGGGCTACGAGGGCCCGTACCTCCCCGGCTTCGTGGCCGCGAAGCCGATCGTGGAGCCGCCGGCCCGCCGCACGTTCCAGGCCATCGACCACTGCGTCGGCAATGTCGAGCTCGGCCGCATGAACGAGTGGGTCGGCTTCTACAACAAGGTCATGGGCTTCACGAACATGAAGGAGTTCGTGGGTGACGACATCGCGACCGAGTACAGCGCGCTGATGTCGAAGGTCGTCGCGGACGGGACCCTCAAGGTCAAGTTCCCGATCAACGAGCCCGCCATCGCCAAGAAGAAGTCCCAGATCGACGAGTACCTGGAGTTCTACGGCGGCGCGGGCGTCCAGCACATCGCGCTGAACACGAACGACATCGTCGAGACCGTACGCACCATGCGCGCCGGGGGAGTCCAGTTCCTGGACACGCCGGACTCGTACTACGACACCCTCGGCGAGTGGGTCGGCGACACCCGCGTCCCCGTCGACACGCTCCGCGAACTGAAGATCCTCGCCGACCGCGACGAGGACGGCTATCTGCTGCAGATCTTCACCAAGCCGGTCCAGGACCGGCCGACCGTCTTCTTCGAGATCATCGAGCGGCACGGCTCGATGGGCTTCGGCAAGGGCAACTTCAAGGCTCTGTTCGAGGCGATCGAGCGGGAGCAGGAGAAGCGCGGCAACCTGTAGACCACCTGTGGACCGGTGCGGGCCGACGCGCCGAACTTGCAACCATAGGAAGCCAGTTGGGACTCTCAGGTCCTGTGGACGCCGCCCGGGCGCCCGCAGGACACGGGAGGGACAAGGCCTCATGGGGGAGACACGGGCCGGCACCACCACCGTCGACGCGCGCATAGACCTGTCCACGGCGGCCGTCCGCTGGCTGTGGAAGAAGGCCACGCTCCGGGAGAAGACGGTTCTGCAGTCCTTCGCCTTCGACGAGGTGAACAAGCGGCTGTACGTCCTGCAGGTCGCGCCGGGCGGCAGGGCACAGGGCAACCTGTGCCTCACCCGGCTCGACTACGCCGGCAACCGGCTGGGCCACATGTATCTGCCGCGCTTCGGGCACGGGGTGAGCATGGGCGTGCAGAACGCGTCCGACGGCACCGTGTACATCTGGACCGAGGCGCAAGCGGTCAAGGGCTACGGCAACGGCGTCACCCGCTTCCGCTTCGTCGACGGCGTCATCCGCACCCTCGACAAGGTCAAGGTCCGCCACCCGATCCCGGGCTCCGTCAACAACCAGCCCTCCGTCTGCACGGCGACCGGCCGCATCGCCATCCGCCACCGCGTCTCGGGCACACCGCGCTACCGCGTCTACGACCTCGACGCGTTCGTCGCCGGCGACTACTCGACCCACCTCGCCGACTTCCCGCAGACCGGCGCCCACCCGGACCCCGACGTCCCGTTCCAGGGCTACGCGCTGCACGGCGACCACGTCTACCAGCTGGCGGGCACGGCGTACGACGAGGCGACCAACCCGCGCTCGGGCCACGGCAACGCGTACCTGTCCTGCCTCGACATCCGCACCGGCAAGCTGCTGCAGCGGGAGAGGACCGAGGCCGGGTACTCGCTCGATTACCGCGAACCCGAAGGCCTGGCGATCCGGCACAAGGGCGGGCTCCGGCTGTACCTGGGGCTCGCCTCCGGCGACGAGGGGGCCCGCAAGTTCTCGATCTACCACAAGCCGTACACGCCCGCGGAGTCGTAATCTGACCGCATGGCCAGGATCAACGACGTCGGCGGCATGCAGGGGTTCGGTGCCATCGACACCACCGACGACACCGAGCCCTTCCACGCGGACTGGGAGGCGCGCGTCGTCGGCCTCTTCAACGCCCTGCGCGCGCAAGGGGTGTTCAACACCAACGAGTTCCGGGACGCCATCGAGTCGATGCCGGCCAAGGAGTACCTGACGGCCTCGTACTACGAGCGGTGGTTCACCGCGATCTGCGCGCTCCTGGAGCGCAAGGGCGTGATCGAGCCGGGTGAGCTCGAAGGGCCGGATGAGCGCGATGCCTGACCGCTTCGCGCCCGGCGCCCGGGTCCGGACCTTCCACCACGACCCGCCGCACCACACCCGGCTGCCGCGGTACGCGCGCGGCAAGCGGGGCGTCGTGGTCGAGCCGGAGGGCCGGGTGGAGCTCGCCGACGTCAGCGCGCAGGGGCGCGGGGACGCCCCGGTCGAGCAGGTGTACGCCGTCCGCTTCGCGGCCCGCGATCTGTGGGGCGAGGGCGACCACCATGTCGTACTGGACTTGTGGGAAAGCTACTTGGAAGAGGACCGGCACGATGAGCGGTGACCATCACGACGACGCGCTGATCTCCCGGCGGGTACGGCGCCTGGAGACCCTCCTGGAGGAGAAGGGGGTGCTCTCGGGCGGGGCGCTGGACGAGGCGATCGACGCGTTCATGGCGCAGTCGTCCCCAGCGAACGGGGCGCGGGTGGTGGCCCGTGCCTGGGTGGACCCGTCCTTCAAGTCCCGTCTGCTCGCCGACGGCACGGCGGCGGTCCGGGAACTCGGCTACATGGAGGGCTCGTACCAGCGCCTGAGAGTCGTCGAGAACACGCGGAGCGTGCACAACGTCATCGTCTGCACCCTCTGCTCCTGCTACCCGCTCCGCCTCCTCGGCCCCTCCCCGAGCTGGTACAAGTCCGAGTCCTACCGCTCCCGCGTCGTCCGCGAACCCCGCACCGTCCTCGCCGAGTTCGGCCTCGCGCTCCCGGCCGGCACGGACATCTCGGTGTGGGACTCCAGCGCCGAGACCCGCTACATGGTCCTCCCACGACGCCCCGCCGACACCCAGTCCCTCCGGGAGGAGGAACTGGCGGCCCTGGTCACCCGCAACGCGCTGATCGGCACGGCGGCGGTCTGACTCCCCCCGCCGCCACTCAGCGCGACGCCGAGCGCCTCGGTGCGGGCGTCACCGCGGGCTTCGGTGTGCGCGTCGGCCGGGGCTTCGGTGCGGGCGCCGGCGGTGGCTGCGGTGCGGCCGGCGCCGTGTACTGCTCGGGCTCCTCCTCTGGAGGCTCGGGCGGCCCGCCCGCGGGCGGCTCGCCCAGATCCTCCAGGGTCTCCTGGGCCAGCGGCACGAAGAGCGGCGAGAAGTAGGGGTTGATGCGCAGGGCGTCGGTGAGATGACGGCGGGCCGGGCCGAAGAGGTCCAAGGAGCTTTCGATCTGGCCCAGGTGATACATGTACAGCCCACTGCGCACACCACCCCCGTGCTCCTTGTCCGTGACCTTCGTGGCGAACGTGAGCGCCTCCTCGTTCGCCCCGGTCCGGTGCAGCGCCCAGCCCAGCGCGTCCGCGACGGGAATCGCGGGGTGCCGATCCCACTCGTCGCGCAGCCGCTGCACCGCCTCCGCCGGGTCACCGTGGTCCGCCTCGAAGAGCCCGAGGACCAGCTCGTCGTCCATACCCCCGGTGTTTTCCTGCCGCACCCGCTCCCGCAGCAGGTCGTACTGCCCGCGCGCGGCCCGGCCGAGCCCCAGCTTCTCGTACAGCTCGCCCAGCTCCAGCGAGTACCGCGGCGCGGGCCGCTTGGCGAGCGCCGTCTGGTACGCGCGCAGCGCCTCCGAGGTGCGCCCGAGCGCCGCCAGCGCGCGCCCCTGCCCGGCGAGGGCCCCGTGCGCGTCGGGGTCGCTGCCCAGCGCGGCCTTGTAGTAGCGAAACGACTGTTCCGGGTCGCCGCGCTCCCATGCCAGCTCACCGGCCTGCTGGAGGAAGACCGCCTCCTCGGAGGGCGTCCGCGCGCCCGCCACCGCGTCGGCGATCGAGGCCGCCGCGTCCTCACGCCAGCCGCGGTCCCAGTAGACCCGCGAGGCCTGCGCCAGCACCGTCGGCCCGGAGTGCAGTTTCTGCAGCTTTTCGAGGGTCGCGCGGGTGGCCTTGTAGTCCCCGAGGCCGGTGTACGCGTCGATCAGCAGCGGATACGTCGTCCACCGCTTCGGCGACTCTTCCACGGCCGCCTCGCCCCACTCCTTGGCCTCCTGGAAGTCGCTCCGCGCGTCGGCGAGCGCGGCAAGACCTTCCAGCGCTTCCGCGTTCCCCTCCGGCCTGATCTGCAGCGACGTACGCAGCGCCTTCTCGGCCTTCGGGTAGTACGCGGGCGTCGCGGTCCGCCGCGCCTGCTCCACATACGCGCTGCCGAGCACCGCCCACGACTGCTCGTCGCGCGGATGGGCCCGCAGATGGGCCTCGCGATCCCCGATGAGCGCCGCCAGATCGGGCAGCGCGGCGGGCATGCCGGCCGCGACCGCCGTCTGTGCCCGGGTGACCGGGCCCGGCCCCGGCGAGGGCGGCACCACGGCCTGCCGCGCCGGGGGCAGCAGCACCAGCACACCGCCGAGCACGACACCGCCCACGACCACGCCGATCAGCACGCGCTTGGCGACGGGGGAGAAGCGTGGCCCGCGCGGCTCCTGGGGCTGCAGCCCGGAGAAAACCGCCTGTCGCTCTTCGATCTCCATGCCGCTCACTGTGCGCCAGTACTAAGACCACATCCCGGCAGCAAAAGCCTCGGGCGGACGGGGTTCACACCGATGGCCCCGAGTGCGAACCTGTGATCATGAGCCGTATCGAAGCCCCGCAGGATGCAGACACGGCAGTGACCGGCAACCTCGTCGACCGCCTGCTGAGCGGCCTGCCGGCCGAAGCCGTCCTCACCGACCCGGACGTCACGGCCTCGTACGCCAACGACATGGCGAGCTTCTGCGAGGCGGGCACGCCCGCCGTGGTCGTCATGCCGCGCACCGTCGAACAGGTCCAGCACGTCATGCGCACCGCGACCGAGCTGCGCGTCCCGGTCGTCCCCCAGGGCGCCCGCACCGGTCTGTCGGGCGCCGCCAACGCCTCGGACGGCTGCATCGTGCTGTCCCTGGTGAAGATGGACCGGATCCTCGAGATCAACCCGGTCGACCGTATCGCAGTCGTCGAACCCGGCGTCATCAACGCCGCGCTCTCCCGCGCGGTCAACGAACACGGCCTGTACTACCCGCCGGACCCCTCCAGCTGGGAGATGTGCACGATCGGCGGCAACATCGGCACGGCCTCCGGCGGCCTGTGCTGCGTGAAGTACGGGGTGACGGCCGAGTACGTCCTCGGACTGGAGGTCGTCCTCGCCGACGGACGGCTCATGAACACCGGCCGCCGTACGGCGAAGGGCGTCGCCGGGTACGACCTCACCCGCCTCTTCGTGGGATCGGAGGGCTCGCTCGGCATCGTCGTACGGGCGATTCTGGCCCTGAGGCCGCAGCCGCCCCAACAGCTGGTGCTGGCCGCCGAATTCGGGTCGGCGCGCGCCGCCTGCGACGCCGTCTGCCGGATCATGGAGGGCGGCCACGTACCGTCCCTCCTCGAACTCATGGACCGTACGACGGTGAAGGCCGTCAACGACATGGCCCACATGGGCCTGCCGGAGACCACCGAGGCCCTGCTCCTCGCCGCCTTCGACACCCACGACCCGGCGGCCGACCTCGCTGCGCTCGGCGCGCTGTGCGAGGCCGCGGGTGCCACCCAGGTCGTACCGGCGGAGGACGCGGCCGAGTCCGAACTGCTGCTTCAGGCGCGGCGGCTGTCGCTCACCGCGCTCGAAGCGGTCAAGGGCACGACGATGATCGACGACGTGTGCGTGCCGCGCTCCCGGCTCGGCGACATGCTCGAAGGGATCGAGCGCGTCGCCGACAAGTACTCCCTGACCATCGGGGTCTGCGCGCACGCCGGCGACGGCAACACGCACCCGACCGTCTGCTTCGACGCGTCCGACCCCGACGAGTCCCGGCGCGCCCGCGAGTCCTTCGACGAGATCATGGCCCTCGGCCTTGAACTCGGCGGCACGATCACCGGCGAGCACGGCGTGGGCGTCCTGAAGAAGGAGTGGCTGGCACGCGAGATCGGCCCGGTGGGAGTGGAGATGCAGCGGGCGATCAAGACGACCTTCGACCCGCTGGGCATCCTGAACCCGGGCAAGCTGTTCTGACGCACCTCTTTTTCGGCTGAACCGCCGCCGCTCTCGCGGACCTGGCTGATCGCCGTTGTGGTTCCTCAATTGATGGCTGGGGTGGCTTCACTCACCGCCGTCCCTGGATTCGTCCGACGGCCAGGGGTCCCGTAGCCACAGATCGTCGGCCGGCGTGGGAGCGAGCAGCTCGGCCAGGCCGTCGTCGATGCCGAGCTGCTCGGCCTCAGAACCCGGCGGGACCGCCCGCAGGGTGCGCTCCAGCCAGGCCGACACCTGAGGGGCGGGCGCTTCGAGCAAGGCGTCTCCGTCGGGCGAACTCAGCGCCATCAGCACGACGCTGCGGCCCGCGACCTTCGTCGGCCACACCCGCACATCGCCGTGCCCGCACGGCCGGAACACCCCCTCGACGAGCAGCTCGCGGGCGAAGGTCCAGCTGACGGGATGGTCGGTGCCGATGTGGAAGGTGATGTGGACGGCGTACGGATCGTCGGTGCGGTAGCTGAGCCGCGCCGGGACGGGGATGCTGCGCTCGGGCGACAGGACGAGTTTGAGCTCGAGCTCGCGTTCCACCACGGTGTGCATGTCGTGCGTCTCCTCTCGTGCACTGGGCCCTGTGGGTGGGCCCATACGAGTGGAGAGCGCGTCGGTCCGGAACCATTACGCGGGTTCCGGGAAATTTTTTTGCACTGGCTTCGGGCCGGCCGGGGGCGCCTTCGGCGACCGGGGTCGGCCCCTTCCCGGACAACCGCGGAAGCCCGGCCGCAAGAGGTGTCGGAACCTTGCCCGAAAGGGGTGGGTACGGCGGGAGCGGCCGTGACGCGTGCGCCGGTCTGATAGATGTGGAGCCTCCAAAAGACCCCCGAGCAGATACGGGACGACGGACATGAGCGCCCCAACCCCGGCCCCCGGTGACGACAGGCCCCGCGAAGGGTATTACCCGGACCCCTCCATTCCTGGATATGTCCGGTACTGGAACGGTGCCGCCTGGGTACCGGGTACGAGCCGTCCGGCGCCGTCCGACGGCGAACCGCTCGCACCGCCGCCCGGCGTCCGCCCGGCCCATGTGCCGGCACCGGCGCCCGCGCCGGCGGAGGAGACCGGCCCCCACTTCTTCGACGAGGACCCCCAGCCCCCGGTGTCCCCCGCCGACGCGCAGCACGGCAGCCGGCCCGAGCCCGCCGCCGCGTGGGGTGCCGACCGCTCCCAGCAGTCCGGCTTCGGCGGCGAACAGGACCGCCGGGTGTCCTGGGGCGCGCCTCAGGGCGCCGACCCGCGCGTGCCCCGCGCGGCACAGTCGGCCGACGACATCGTCCAGCCCGACGGCAAGTCCTCCCGCACGGACGGTACGGCGACGATCCCGCCCGCGGACTCCAGCGGCGGCCGGCCCCCGGCGTCCGGCGGCACCGTGGTGTTCCGCCGTCCCACGGGGCCGGTGCGGCCCGCAGGGTCGGAGGGCACGCCCGGCGCGGGCAGTACGGGGAACCCGGGTTCCGCGACGCCCGGCGCCAAGGACCCCCTCCCTTCCGAGGGGACCATGGCCTTCCGCGCGCTCTCCCCGCGCACGGGGCGGCAGCACGGGGCGCAGACCGGGGGCACGGGCCCGGCGGCGGGCGCATCCGGCACGGCCGGTGCGGCCGGTACTTCCGGTACGCCCGGTGCTTCCGGCGCTTCCCCCGCCTCCGGCGCTCCCGGCGCGGGCGGCCACGCCGGTGGCGGCTTCGGCGCCGGGCAGGCCGCCCAAGCGGCGGCCGCCGCCCGCAACGCCCCTTCCACGCCTTCCACGCCCTCCACGCCCGCCACCCCCTCCGTCCCCCAGCAGTCCGGCGGCCCCACCCCCATGACCTCGGGCCCCGGTGGTGGACAGCCCTCCTGGGCGCAGCAGGTGCACCGCCTCGCGGGTGCCACGGACGACGAGGGGCAGCCGGTCGCGCCGTGGAAGCCGCCGGTCGACGACATCTTCCAGGCGGCCGCGCGGCGGCAGTCGGCGGCGCGGCCCGCGGGCCTGGGCAAGCGGCTGACCGCACGGCTCGTGGACACCGTCGTGCTCGCCGGTGTCACCGCAGTGGCCGCCGTGCCGCTGGGCACCCAGGCGATCGACCACATCAACGAGAAGATCGACGCGGCCAAGCTGTCCGGCGAGAAGGTCACGGTCTGGCTGCTCGACGGCACCACCACGAGCTGCCTCGGCATCGTCCTCGCCGTCCTGCTCGTCTTCGGCGTCCTGTACGACGCGCTGCCCACCGCGAAGTGGGGCCGCACCCTCGGCAAGAAGCTGTGCGGCATCGAGGTGCGCGACATCGAGGGCCACGAACCGCCGACCTTCGGCCGGGCCCTGCGCCGCTGGCTCGTCTACAGCGTCCCGGGCCTGCTCGTGGTCGGTGTCGTCGGCGTGCTGTGGTGCCTGTTCGACAAGCCGTGGCGGCAGTGCTGGCACGACAAGGCGGCCCACACTTTCGTGGCCGCGTCCTCGTGAAGCCGCGTCCTTCCTGAAGCCCCGCCGGCGTAGCCGTTCCGGTCCCCCGGACGGCCCTCGCCGGATGCGGAGCCGGAGGGTTCGCGGTCGACTCGGGCCATGAGCAGTGAACCGCCGCCCCCTGGCTCCGGTCAGCCACCGGAAGAAGACCCGTTCAAGAAGCAGCCCTCGCCCGCCGAGGGCGGCGGTTCCCCGTACGACACCCCTCCGCCGCCGGGCGGCGGCTCTCCGTACGGCGAGCCACCCCCGCCGTACGGAGGCGGCGAACCACCCCCCTACGGAGGCGGCGGACCCTACGGCCCCGGCGGCCCCTACGGCGGCGATCCGCTCGCCGGCATGCCCCCGCTCGCCGACAGCGGCAAACGGGTGCTGGCGAGGATCCTCGACATGATCCTGGTGGGCATCGTGGTGTGGCTGGTGTCCTTGGCCTTCGGGTTCCACCAGTACACAGTGAACACGGACAAGATCAAGTTCGGCGAATCCTTCGGGAAGGAAGTGATCGCCGCCGTGCTCTACGTCGCCTACGACACCATCTTGATGAGCAGATCAGGGCAGACCCTCGGCAAGAAGCTGCTCAACCTGCGGGTGGCCAACCTCGACAACGGCTCCACGCCCTCCGTGCAGACCATGCTGACCCGCTCGCTGGTCCTGTGGCTCCCGTTCGCGTTCTGCTGCGCGTGCATCTGGACCGCGATCGCGGGCGGTTGGAGCTTCTTCGACAAGCCCTACAAGCAGGGCCTGCACGACAAGGCGGCCAAGACGGTGGTGGTCAGCACGAGTTGACGTACACGGTCGGCCTCGTTCGGAAGGGGCAGACCCCAGCAGGGCGGCGGCAACGCTCCGAAAACCGGCGGGTCCGTGGTTCACGGGCCCGCCCGTTCACGTGCGAGGCGTACCAGGGATCCACGGACCCGCCGGTTCACGTACGAGGCGTACCTGGCGTCACGGGCCGGCCGGCTCGCTTACGGGCTCGGGCGCCGAGGAGGCGGACACGGACGCGGTCTCGCGCCGCACGGGCACCCGCTCGACCGGAACGGGAGCCGGCGTCCGAGCCGCGGCGGACGGCGTGGGCTTCGGCAGCGGGACCGTCATGGCGACGAGCAGCCCGAGGGCGAGCGCCGAGAGAGTGATCAGCGCGATCCCCAGGCCCGAACTCGTCTGAGACAGCAGCAGCATGGCGAGGGTGGAGAAGATCACGGTGCAGGAACCGTAGGCGAGCTGTGCGGCGGTCGGACGAGGCATGGCAATCGTGTCCTCGGGTGGGGGTTCTCCCCCCGGTGCCTCTCGCGATGGGGGAGGGTGCGGATAAGAATCGGGGGTGAGGCAACGGTGTCGGCTTGGCTTTCCGCCGACTTCCGACGCTCCGCCAATCGACTCTATTCGCCTGCATGCCCGAGTGGAACGACTGGTAAGCGTGACCTTACCCACGGTGCCGGTGCACAGGGGGCGCACGGAGTCATTACGTCCATCAAGTGGACATATGAGCGCGCCCGTTGGGGGTCGGCCGGAGTGTTCGGATAGCGAACCTCCGCTCCGCATAACGCACTTGCCAGGTTCAAGTCAAGATCTGTCTTTTCTTTGGTAACTCCGGTCAAATGTCGTCACTTGAATCGCGTATACGCGCGCGGACCTCCATGACCGGGATCCCCCATCCGCGTGAGCGGACGCGGGGGAGGACATCAAGTGACCAGCAGACCATGGACGTTCAGAGCGGCAGCGGTGGGCGTCGCCCTCGCGGCGGCAACCGCCACGTTCTCCACGTTCGCCGTGGCGGAGGCCGACTCGGCCGCCAAGCCACCGGCCGTCGACCGCCACGACCCGCAGCCGGTCAAGAACACGGTCGACCACGACCTCGACGGGCCGCTCAGCAAGACCCGGAACGCGCAGCGCCAAGAGGCCCTGAACCAGGTCATATCCGGCGATGCCAAGGTCCAGGACCGCAACGGCTCGCAGGTCGTTCAGCTGAAGAGCAAGAAGGGCGACAGCAAGTACGTCGAGCTCGGCCGCGAGAAGACCGACAAGATCTTCACGATCCTGGTCGAGTTCGGCGACAAGGTCGACAGTACGGCCGGCGGCACCGCCGGCCCGCTGCACAACCAGATATCCCAGCCGGACCGCGCCAAGGACAACAGCACGGCCTGGCAGGCGGACTACAACCAGAAGCACTTCCAGGACCTCTACTTCGGCACCGGCAAGAACGTCGAGTCGATGAAGAAGTTCTACGAGAAGCAGTCCTCGGGCCGCTACTCGGTCGACGGCGAGGTCGCGGACTGGGTCAAGGTCCCCTACAACGAGGCCCGTTACGGCAACAACGCCTGCGGCTCCACCAACTGCCCGAGCGTGTGGAACGTCGTCAGCGACGGCGTCACCGCGTGGGTCGCCCAGCAGAAGGCGGCCGGCAAGACCGACGCGGCCATCAAGGCGGACCTGGCGAACTTCGACCAGTGGGACCGCTACGACTTCGACGGCGACGGCGACTTCAACGAGCCCGACGGCTACATCGACCACTTCCAGATCGTGCACGCCGGTGAGGACGAGTCCGCGGGCGGCGGCGTCCAGGGCACCGACGCGATCTGGGCCCACCGCTGGTACGCGTTCGGCACCGACGCGGGCGCCACGGGTCCGGCCGACAACAAGCTCGGCGGCGCGCAGATCGGCGACACCGGCATCTGGGTCGGCGACTACACCATCCAGCCGGAGAACGGCGGACTCGGCGTCTTCGCCCACGAGTACGGCCACGACCTCGGTCTGCCGGACCACTACGACACCGCGGGCGGAGACAACTCCACCGGCTTCTGGACGCTGATGTCGTCCGGTTCCTGGCTCGGCACGGGCAAGCAGTCCATCGGCGACCTGCCGGGCGACTTCAACGCCTGGGACAAGCTGCAGCTCGGCTGGCTCAACTACGACACGGCCAAGGCCGGCAAGCAGTCCACGCACAAGCTGGGCGTCGCCGAGTACAACACCTGGAACAAGCAGGCGCTCGTCGTCACGCTCCCCGACAAGGAGGTCACGACCACGGTCGTCACCCCGGCGCAGGGCTCGACCCAGTGGTGGAGCGGCAGTGGTGACAACCTCAAGAACACGCTGACCCGTTCGGTCGACCTCACCGGTAAGTCCTCGGCCACGCTGACCCTGGACGGCTACTACGACATCGAGGCCAACTACGACTTCCTCTACACCGAGGTCTCGACCGACGGCGGCGCCAACTGGACCGCTCTCGACGGCACGGTGGACGGTCAGCCCATCCCGCACGACGCCAGCGACAAGCCGGCCCTGACCGGCACGGTCGACGGCTACAAGAAGCTGTCGTACTCCCTGGGCGCCTACGCGGGCAAGAAGATCGACGTCCGCTTCCGCTACCAGACCGACGGTGGCGTGGCCCAGAAGGGCTTCGCGGCCGACGAGATCGCGCTGACCGCCGACGGTGCGACGGTGTTCTCCGACAACGCGGAGGCCGCTGACGCCGCTTGGACCGCGACCGGCTTCTCCCGCATCGGCGCGTCCTTCACCAAGGACTACGCGCAGTACTACCTCGCCGAGAACCGCCAGTACGTCTCGTACGACAAGACCCTCAAGGTCGGCCCGTACAACTTCGGCTTCTCGACGACCCGTCCGGACTGGGTGGAGCACTACCCGTACCAGAACGGCCTGTTGATCTGGAAGTGGGACACCTCGCAGGCGGACAACAACACCAGCCAGCACCCGGGTGTCGGCCTCGCGCTTCCGGTCGACGCGCACCCGAAGGCCCTGTGGTGGTCCAACGGCACGCTGATGCGCAACCGCATCCAGGCCTACGACTCGACGTTCAGCCTGTACCGCACGGACGGCATCACGCTGCACAGCGCGGACGTCGCGACGAAGATCCCGTCGTCGAAGGGGGTGTCGGTCTTCAACGACCACACCAGCGACTACTACGACAACAGGAACCCGACCGGCGGCGTCAAGATCACTGACACCAACACCAAGATCAAGATCGTCAAGGAGGCCAAGGACGGCTCCACGATCTCGCTCCAGGTCGGCCCCGCGGTGAAGTAGTCGGCATTTCCGCAGGTCAGAAGGCGATCGGCGGCGACCCCCTGGCGGGTTGCCGCCGATCCGTGTTTAGGTGCGTCCTGTGCCTCGCTTATTGACACTGACTCGCACGGGGGTGTGACCGCATGGCCGCAGGAGGTTTCTGCAAGCTGCCGAACGGCAGCGTGGTGGTGGCGTTGAACCTGCCCAGCCCGTCGGGCTCGGGCGGCGGCTGCGTGCGCTTCCTGGTCCTCGCCCAGAACCGCGCCCGAGCCCTGACACGGCTGCGTAACTTGGGCATGCGTGCGGTCTACCTCCGCGGCAACGCGGCGCCCCCCACCCCGGACGAGATCACCGCGGTCCTGCACCACCCCGACGGCCTCATATGGCGTACGGCCCCTGACATCGGTGTCGCGGGCCCGGAACTGGCCCAGGAGCTCTGGCACCCGATCAGAGCCCTGCTGAGACGCCCCGCGGCGCAGGCGTGAGACGGGTGTCTTGAGAGCGCGGGAACTCTGAATCCGCCGGGCGGGCGGATTCCCGCCGCGACGGCGGGCAGCGGGGACGGCGGGCAGCGGGGACGGCGGGCAGCGGGGACGGCGGGCGGCGGGGACGGCGGGCGGCCGTGACGGCGGGCAGCGGCTGCGGCCGGGCGGCCATGCCCCGAGCAGCGGGGACGCCGGGCCGCCGTGACGGCGGGCAGTGGGGACGCCGGGCGGCCATGACGGCGGGCAGCCGGAACTCCGGGCGGCCATGACGGCGGGCAGCCGGAACTCCGGGCAGCGGGGACTCCGGGCGGCCCATGATGGCGGGCAGCGGCGCCGGCAAGCAGCGGCGACGCCGAGGGCCATGACGCCGAGCGGCTATGACGTCGGGCAGCGGGTACGCCGGGCGGCCGTGACGGCGGGCAGCCGGAACGCCGGGCAGCGGGGACTCCGAGCGGCCCATGACGCCGAGCAGCGGGAACGTCGGGCAGCGGCTATGGCCGGACAGCCATGACGCCGGGCAGCGGCGACGGCACGTCTCGGTGGTGCCGAATCCGCCGGACCGTCCGTGGGACGCTCCCCGCAGGGGCGCCCCTCCGTGGGACGCTCCCGCAGGGGCTAGACGACGGGCTTGCCCGTGAGCTCCACCCCGGCTGCCCGGAGCTCCTCCAGGGCCCGCTCCGTCGTCTCCTCGGCCACTCCGGCCGTGAGGTCGAGCAGGACCTGGGTGCGGAAGCCCTCGCGGGCCGAGTCGAGGGCGGTGGCCCGCACGCAGTGGTCCGTGGCGATGCCGACCACGTCCACCTCGTTGATCTCCCGGGCGCGCAGCCAGTCGCCGAGCGAGACCCCGTTCTCGTCGACACCCTCGAAGCCGCTGTACGCCGCCGCGTAGGCGCCCTTGTCGAACACGGCGTCGATCGCGCCGGAGGCGACGGCCGGGGCGAAGTTCGGGTGGAAGCCCACCCCCTCCGTGCCGGCCACGCAGTGCGCGGGCCAGGAGTGCACGTAGTCGGGGTTGTCGGCGAAGTGGCCGCCGGGGGCGATGTGGAGGTCGCGGGTGGCCACGACATGGCGGTAGCCGGCGGGCGCCTGCCCGATCAGCTCCGTGATGGCGGCGGCCACATCGGCACCCCCGGCCACCGCGAGGCTGCCACCCTCGCAGAAGTCGTTCTGCACGTCTACGACGATCAAGGCGCGGCGCATGGTCGGTGTCCTTCGGCTTGGCAGGAGGTCGGTGGATGGGGTGCGGGCCCGGCCGTTGCTGCATTCTTCCCGGGGGACACCCCCCGGACCCCCGGCCGGAAGACGGCTTGGGCTCCTGAAGAGCGTTCCCACGGTCACAGTTGGTGTACCGAGCCTAGAGACTTCAAGTGCGCTGCGGGAGGGGGCTTTTGGCTTCCGCGAGCCGCGCAGGCACGCTGCCGTTGCATTCCCGCTCACCGGTTGTTCATGCGTGGCCGCACGAGTGGGCACTCATGGGGCCACTGGGGCGCCGCCCCGGCGAGGCCGGCGCCCACCTCGCGGGCGTACTCCGTGGATCTCGGACGTACTGCGTGGGTCTCAGAGGTATTGCGTGGGAATCACCGGCTCCCCGCGCGAGAGCTGCGTCGCCGACAGCGGCAGGTTGGCGCGGGCCGCCGCGTGCCGGTCGCGTACGACGTCGAGGGGCTCGCGGGCGACGACCTGGCCGCCCTTGATCAGCTCGACCAGGAGCTGGTGGTCGACCAGCTCACCGGGGACCGGCCCGGTGCCGATCACCTCGGCCTCGGCGACCCCGTGCTCGTCGGGGCGCCGCGCGGCCCACTTGCGCCCACCGA
The DNA here is from genome assembly GCF_041053055.1 of Streptomyces sp. R41. NCBI lineage: Bacteria > Bacillati > Actinomycetota > Actinomycetes > Kitasatosporales > Streptomycetaceae > Streptomyces > Streptomyces sp. R41. The sequence continues at coordinate 4,192,052 of NZ_CP163443.1, read as the reverse complement.
TGGACGTCTTGCCCCCGGTCGACTTCTTGGCCACGGGCAGCAGCGGGGCCTTCAGGTCCGCCGACTCGGCCCGGGCGACCAGCTTGTAGACCATGGAGCAGGTGGGATGGCCGGATCCCGTCACCAGCTGGGTGCCGACGCCGTACGCGTCCACGGGCGCGGCCGCCAGCGAGGCGATCGCGTACTCGTCCAGGTCGGAGGTCACGATGATCTTCGTACGGGTCGCGCCCAGCTCGTCCAGCTGCTGCCGCACCCGGTGCGCCACCAGCAGCAGGTCGCCGGAGTCGATGCGCACCGCGCCCAGGTCGGTCCCGGCGACCTCGACGGCCATCCGGACCGCCTCGGCGACGTCGTACGTGTCCACGAGCAGCGTGGTGCCGCGGCCGAGCGAGTTCACCTGCGCCTGGAAGGCGTCCCGCTCGCGGTCGTGCAGCAGGGTGAAGGCATGTGCGGAGGTGCCGACGGTCGGAATCCCGTAACGGAACCCGGCGGCCAGGTCGGAGGTGGTGGTGAACCCGCCGACGTACGCGGCCCGCGCGGCGGCGACCGCGGCCAGTTCGTGCGTGCGCCGTGCGCCCATCTCGATCAGCGGCCGCTCCCCGGCGGCGGAGGACATCCGGGAGGCGGCGGCCGCGATCGCCGAGTCGTGGTTGAGGATGGAGAGGATCACCGTCTCCAGGAGCACGCACTCCGCGAAGGATCCCTCGACCCGCAGGATCGGCGAGCCCGGGAAGTACACCTCGCCCTCGGGATAGCCCCATACGTCGCCGCTGAAGCGGTACGAGGTGAGCCACTCCAGGGTCGGTTCGTCCACGATCCGCTGCTCGCGCAGAAAACCGAGGACGTCCGCGTCGAAGCGGAAGTTCTCGACGGCGTCGAGAACGCGGCCGGTCCCGGCCACGACCCCGTAGCGCCGCCCGTCGGGCAGTCGCCGCGTGAAGACCTCGAAGACCGAGCGCCGCTCGGCGGTCCCCGCGGCCAGCGCGGCCTGCAACATCGTCAGCTCGTACTGGTCCGTGAAGAGCGCCGTCGAGGGAACATCCACCGGCAGCCCAAGGTCCGCTGTGTTCATGACGGGATCGTACCCCCATCTCGTCACTCTGACGATTTGTGGGTCCGATTTGGGGGACCCGTTTGTGCGGGTACCCGTGTCTGGTGGCAGCATGGGCGATGTGACGGCTCCCGCACCCCTAGAGATCGAAAAGACCGAGTCGGCGGAGGAGGTCTTCGCCGTACCCGAGCCGGACGTCCCCTGGGTCACCATCGTCCACAACGACCCGGTCAACCTCATGAGCTACGTGACGTATGTCTTCCAGACGTACTTCGGCTACACCAAGGACAAGGCCACCAAGCTCATGCTGGACGTTCACCACAAGGGCCGGGCGGTCGTCTCCAGCGGCACGCGCGAGGAGATGGAGCGCGACGTACAGGCCATGCACGGCTACGGTCTGTGGGCCACCCTTCAGCAGGACCGAAAGTAGCCCGATAGCGCCCGAGCCCCGGAAGCCGAGAACGGCGAGCAGGAACCGGAAGCAGCCCGCACAGCCCGCACACGTGGCGCAGGACCGGAAGTAGCGAACTCACTCCATGCCAGGACACTTCGAACCGCTCCCCGGCGGCGGCGCGGCCGTCGCGCTCGACGAGGTCGAGATCTCCATCATCCGCTCCCTCGCCGTCCAGCTCCTGGAGCTCATCGGTCCCGGCCCCGCGGAGAACGCCCCCGGCGACCCACTGGCCGAGCTGTTCGCGGAGGGGCCCAGCGAGCCGCCCACCGACCCCGTGCTGCAGCGCCTCTTCCCCGATGCCTACAGCGGCCCCGACGTCGAGGCCGGCTCGCCGGAGCAGGCCGAGGAGCAGCGGGTGTACTCCGCGGAGTTCCGCCGCTTCACCGAGAACGATCTGCGCGCGGCCAAGCGCGAGAACGCCCTCGCGGTGATCCGCTCGCTGGACGCCCTGACGCCCGGCGGCGACGGCGGCGCGGTCCTCAAGCTGTCCGCCGAGGAGTCCGAGCAGTGGCTGCGCGCCCTCAACGACCTGCGCCTGGCGATCGGCTCCCGGCTCGATGTCGTCGACGAGGAGGACACCGACCTCCTCTACCGGCTCCCGGACGAGGACCCGCGCAAGCCGATGGTGATGGCGTATCTGTGGCTGGGCGGGCTTCAGGAGAGCCTCGTCGAAACCCTCATGCCCTGATCAACTGGGATTCTTGTGCCCTGATCCGTAGGGATAAGCACCCTCTGGTGTTCGCTCAACGGACGCTCAATTCCGGATAACGATCGCGTCACCGCTCTGGCCGCTTATGCGGCCCTGCGTGTTTGTTTGTCCACTTCTCCCTGTGGCATGCCTTACACCAGCCACAGCCGATCAATGTTGCGGCCGTGATAAATCTTCACGACCGCCCGACAGGACACCACCCATGTCCGGTCGGGTGCGCCACCAGCCGGCGGATCGCCGGCCAGGCATAAAGCTCCACCATCCGGGGGGATCGGAACCCGATCCGAGGCCAAGGGACTGGCTCGGATCGGCATGGAGAAAGGCGCATCACACATGACCTCATCGCAGGTCGACAAGCAGTACGACGGCAGTGAGGCCGTGGGCGGCGACGCCCCCGAAGAGGGGTACGAACGCGGGCTCGGCAGCCGTCAGGTCCAGATGATCGCGATCGGCGGCGCCATCGGTGTCGGCCTGTTCCTGGGAGCCGGGGCGAACATCGCCAAGGCCGGACCCAGTCTCATCCTCATGTACGCCCTCGCGGGCGTGATCATCTTCTTCATCATGCGGGCGCTCGGCGAGCTGCTCCTCTACCGCCCGGTCTCGGGGTCCTTCGCGGAGTACTCCCGCGAGTTCCTCGGCCCGTTCTTCGGCTACTTCACCGGCTGGACGTACTGGCTGATGTGGGTCGTCACCGGCATGGCCGAGCTCACGGCCGCCGCGATCTACGTCCACTACTGGTTCCCGCAGGTCCCGCAATGGGTGACGGCACTGGTCTTCCTGGTTGTCCTGTTCGTGGCCAACCTGATCTCGGTGAAGCTCTTCGGCGAGATCGAGTTCTGGTTCTCGATGGTCAAGGTCACCGCGCTGATCGGCATGATCGTGATCGGCCTCGGTGTCCTCACCTTCGGCTTCAGTGCCGCCGGTGACACCGCCACCGTCTCCAACCTCTGGCAGTTCGACGGCTTCTTCCCCAAGGGCATCGGCTCCTCCCTGATGACCCTGCAGGGCGTCATGTTCGCCTACCTCGCCGTCGAGCTGGTCGGTGTCACGGCGGGCGAGTCCGAGAACCCGGAGAAGACCCTCCCCAAGGCGATCAACACCCTGCCCTGGCGCATCGCCCTCTTCTACGTCGGTGCCCTCACGGTCATCCTCTGCGTCGTGAAGTGGACGGAGTTCGCACCGGGCGTCAGCCCGTTCGTGAAGGCCTTCGCGATGATCGGCATCCCGGCGGGCGCGGGCATCGTCAACTTCGTGGTGCTGACCGCGGCCCTGTCCTCCTGCAACTCCGGCATGTACTCCACCGGCCGCATGCTGCGCACCCTGGCCGACAACGGCGAGGCGCCGAGGGTCTTCAACAAGCTCTCCTCGACCAAGACCCCCGCGATCGGCATCACCGTCTCGGTGCTCTTCATGGGCATCGGCGTGGTCCTGAACTACATCGTCCCGGAGAAGGCCTTCGGCTACGTCACCTCGGTGGCCACCGCGGCCGGCATCTGGACCTGGCTGATGATCCTGATCAGCCACATCCTGTACCGCCGCGCGGTCGACGCCGGGCGCCTGCCCGCGTCCTCCTTCCCGGCCCCGGGCGGCGCGAAGTGCAGCTGGATCGCGGTCGTGTTCCTGCTCTTCGTCACCGGTCTGATCGCGTACGACGCCGACTCGCGCATCTGCCTGTACGTGATGGCCGGCTGGGCCGCCGTCCTGGCCGTCGGCTGGGCGGTCCTGAAGGCGCGGAACCCGGAGGTCACCGAGCGCCGCGAGCCGGAGTTCGAGAAGGTCGGCTGACCTTCCAGGCCAAGGTCGGCCGGCGTTCCTGACCGAGGTCGGCCGACCTTCCTGGTTCACCATGTGGGCCGCTCCGTACCACCCCTCGGTACGGAGTGGCCCTTCTGCTTATCCTGGCGAACATGCTGACCATCACCCAGGCCCTCTTCGACCAGATCGTCGCGCACGCGCGCCAGGACCACCCCGACGAGGCGTGCGGCGTCGTCGCGGGCCCGGTGGGCACCGGCCGCCCCGAGCGGTTCATCCCGATGCTCAACGCCGCCCGTTCGCCCACCTTCTACGAGTTCGACTCCGGCGACCTGCTGAAGCTGTACCGCGAGATGGACGACCGCGACGAGGAGCCGGTGATCATCTACCACTCCCACACCGCGACCGAGGCGTATCCGTCCCGCACGGACATCTCGTACGCGAACGAACCCGAGGCGCACTACGTCCTGGTCTCCACCGCCGACACGGACGACGCCGGCCCCTTCCAGTTCCGCTCGTACCGGATCGTGGAGGGCGAGGTGACGGAGGAGGAGATCAAGGTGGTGGAGGCGTACTGATCCGGACCGATCCAGGAGCGATCCCGACTCGATCCCGCAATTCGGTCAGAATTCATCCACTATCTGAGATCACATTCCGGGACCCGGACCGGGAATCGATACGATGAGCCCATGGTTTCCCACGACGTGAGCGACAAGACGCCGGGCATGCTGCTCGTGGCGCGGCTGCACGTCGACCTGTGCAGGCTGCAGAGCGCCATCTGTACGCGCTGATCCCTGCCGCCGCCGTACGGCCGTGAGCCGCGGCTCCGCATCCGGCGTACCCCCTGCTTTTCCCGCGCTGCCGCGCGCCCACCGACTGACTTCCTTCCGACAGGAGCCCCAAGCCATGGCCATCGAGGTCCGCATCCCCACCATCCTCCGCACCTACACCGGCGGCGAGAAGGCCGTCGAGGGCGGCGGCGCGACCCTCGCCGAGCTCCTCGCCGACCTCGAGACCCGGCACACGGGCATCCAGGCCCGCATCGTGGACGGCGGCGAACTGCGCCGCTTCGTCAACGTCTACCTGAACGACGAGGACGTCCGCTTCCTCGACGGAATCAACACCAAGCTGACCGACGGCGACAACGTCACGATCCTGCCGGCCGTCGCCGGTGGCATGGCCTGATCGGCCGCTGGTCTCCCATGCGCTACGACTCCCCGCTCGCGGCGGTGGGCAACACCCCTCTGGTGCGCCTGCCGCGGCTCTCGCCGTCCGCGGACGTCCGCATCTGGGCGAAGCTGGAGGACCGCAACCCGACGGGTTCGGTCAAGGACCGTCCGGCCCTGCACATGATTGAACAGGCCGAGAAGGACGGCCGGTTGACGCCCGGCTGCACGATCCTGGAGCCGACCTCCGGCAACACCGGCATCTCACTGGCCATGGCGGCGAAGCTCAAGGGCTACCGCATGGTGTGCGTGATGCCCGAGAACACCTCGCAGGAACGCCGCGACCTGCTCGGCATGTGGGGCGCGGAGATCATTTCCAGCCCCGCGGCGGGCGGCTCGAACACCGCCGTACGCGTCGCCAAGGAGCTGTCGGCCGAGCACCCGGACTGGGTGATGCTCTACCAGTACGGCAACCCGGACAACGCCGGCGCGCACTACGCGACGACGGGCCCCGAGATCCTCGCCGACCTCCCCTCGATCACCCACTTCGTGGCCGGCCTGGGCACGACCGGCACGCTGATGGGGGTCGGCCGCTTCCTGCGCGAGCAGAAGCCCGGCGTCAAGATCGTCGCGGCGGAGCCGCGCTACGACGACCTGGTGTACGGCCTGCGCAACCTCGACGAGGGCTTCGTGCCCGAGCTGTACGACGCGTCGGTCCTCACCTCCCGCTTCTCGGTCGGCTCCGCGGACGCGGTGACCCGTACCCGGGAACTCCTCCAGCAGGAGGGCATCTTCGCGGGCGTCTCCACGGGGGCCGCGCTGCACGCCGCGATCGGCGTCGGCAAGAAGGCCGTCGCCGCGGGTGAGTCCGCCGACATCGTCTTCGTCGTGGCCGACGGCGGCTGGAAGTACCTCTCGACGGGCGTCTACACAGCGGCGACCACGGAGGAAGCGATCGAGACGCTGCAGGGGCAGCTCTGGGCGTAGGCGAAAGATCGCGCAGTTCCCCGCGCCCTGAAGGGGCGCGGGGAACTGCGCGACAAGCCCCCACGCACCCGCAGCCAAAGGACAAATACGGGACGGGTAGGGGCGGAGGGGGCGAAAAACACCCCGCCTCAGCCCGCCAGGTAGCGCACCTGGTCCCACAACACCGGGTCCACGACCCCCACCCGGCGCCGAAAGTCCCACAGAGGGACGTCCCGCAGCTCATCCGTCTCCAGGAAGCTCGCCCGCCCGTGGGCATCCCCCACGGCCCCCGGCGGCAACGGAATCACCCCGGCCCGCTCATCGTGGTACTTGCTGGTGATCTTCGCGACGGTAGCGAAGTCCCCCCGCACGGCCAGCACCAGGCACGGCCGATCCTTCACCCCCGGCCCGTCCTCGTACGGAACATTCGCCCACCAGATCTCCGCCGGCCGTGGCCGCGGCGCCCCCCGCCGACGCACACCCGCCCGCCCGGGCGGACGCGTACTGCGGGCAGGCCGGCGCCCACGGCGCCCCCAGCCGTCCACCAGCGTCGCGACCAGCGCGAGCAGCACCACCGCCGCCAGCGCGAGCCACCAGGACGTGTCCATACCAAAGAAGGTACCGGCGCGTATGTCCGCCCGCCCCCCTGCCCGGTGCGGCCCGGCAGGGTGCGGCCCACCCCAGGGTCCATCCGAACCGGTGACAGCACAGGTGAGTTCGCCCACAACGGCCCCTGGCGGAGGAGCGACCCGCCCTTTTGCGCCTTACGCTCGACGGACCGCACGACCCCCGTTTTCCGTAACTGCTCCGAGTATCTGCACCCCGCATCTACTCTCTGCACTTCCTGCCAGCGCGGAGGTTCCAGCTCTTATGAAGCTCACCGTCGTCGGCTGCTCGGGGTCGTTCCCGTCCGCGGAATCGGCCTGCTCGAGCTACCTCGTAGAGGCCGACGGCTTCCGGCTGCTTCTCGACATGGGCAATGGTGCCCTTGGCGAGCTGCAGCGCCACTGCGGTCTCTACGACCTCGACGCGATCTTCCTCAGCCATCTGCACGCCGACCACTGCATCGACATGTGCGCCTACTTCGTCGCGCGCTACTACCGCCATGACGGCGGCCGCTGCGATCCGCTCCCCGTCTTCGGACCCGAGGGTACGGAGCAGCGCCTGACCACCGCGTACGCGGACACCCCCACCGCCTCCTCGATGAGCGAGGTCTTCGACTTCCACACGGTCAAGCCGGGCACGTTCGAGATCGGCCCGTTCACCGTGCACACGGAGCGGGTGCGCCACCCCGTGGAGGCGTACGGCATCCGAGTGGAGCACGGCGGCAAGTCGCTCACGTACTCCGGGGACACGGGGGTGACCGAGGCCCTGGACGAACTCGCCCGCGACACGGACCTGTTCCTGTGCGAGGCCGCGTTCACCCACGGCAAGGAGCACATCCCCGACCTCCACCTCAACGGCCGCGAGGCGGGCGAGACCGCCGCCCGCGCCGGCGCCCGCCGCCTCCTGCTCACCCACATCCCGCCGTGGACGGACCCCCAGGTCAACCTGGCGGACGCCCGCGCGGCGTACACGGGTCCTGCGGAACTGGCGATGCCTGGACTGTCGTACGAGATCTGAGCGCTCCCGCGCGCAAGCTCCGACCGCTCCCGCGCACGCGAAGGCCCCCGGAACCAGTCGGTTCCGGGGGCCTTCGGCTGTGTAGCCGGACGGCTCACGCCTTCGTGAGGTCCTCGAGTTCCTCCTCGGGCTCACGGCCCGGGGTGGCGAGGTTGAACTTGAGGATCGCGAAGCGGAAGACCACGTAGTAGATCAACGCGAAGACCAGGCCGATCGGGATGATCATCCATGGCTTGGTGGCCAGGCCCCAGTTCAGGAAGTAGTCGATGGCGCCGGCCGAGAAGCTGAAGCCGTGGTGCACGCCCAGGGCCCAAGTGACGGCCATCGAAAGTGCGGTCAGGACCGCGTGGATCACATAGAGGACCGGCGCGATGAACATGAACGCGAACTCGATCGGCTCGGTGATACCGGTGACGAAGGAGGTCAGCGCGAGCGAGAGCATCATGCCGCCGACGGCCTTGCGGCGCTCCGGGCGGGCGCAGTGCGTGATCGCCAGGGCGGCGGCCGGGAGGGCGAACATCATGATGGGGAAGAAGCCCGTCATGAACTGGCCCGCGGTCGGGTCGCCGTGGAAGAAGCGCGGCAGGTCGCCGTGCCATACGGCGCCGGCGGAGTCCTTGTAGGAGCCGATCTCCTGCCAGGCCACGGTGTTGACGAACTGGTGCATGCCGACCGGCAGCAGCGCGCGGTTGATGGCGCCGAAGATGCCCGCGCCGACGGCACCGAGGCCGGTCATCCACTCGCCGAAGTTGGTGATGACGTCGCCGATGGGCTCCCAGACCAGACCGAAGAAGACGCCCACGGCGGTGCCGATGAAGGCCATCAGGATGGGGACGAGGCGGCGGCCGTTGAAGAAGCCCAGCCAGTCGGGCAGCTTGGTGCGGTGGAAGCGCTGCCAGGTGACGGCGGCTATCAGGCCCATCACGATGCCGCCGAGGACCTTGGGGTCGTTGTATGTCGCGGCGATGTCCGCGCCCTTGGTGACCTTGGCGTCGGTGATCGGGAATGCGGTCAGCACGTTCTTGTAGACCAGGAAGCCGACCAGCGCCGCCAGGGCGGTGGAGCCGTCGGACTTCTTGGCGAAACCAATCGCGATGCCGACGCAGAAGAGCAGCGGCAGGTTGCTGAACACCGCGTCGCCGGCGGTCGCGAACACGGACGCGACCTTGTTCCAGCCGAGCCCGTCCTTGCCGAACACGTCATCCTGCCCGAGGCGGAGCAGGATGCCCGCCGCCGGCAGCACGGCGATCGGGAGCTGTAGGCTGCGGCCGACCTTCTGCAGGCCCTGGAACAGGCCGGATCCCCGCTTCTTCGCGGGAGCCGCCGTTGCGCTGGCGGTGCTCATAGTTCCTCCATGTGCCGGTGCTGCCGGGGGACGGGAAGGGCAAAAGGGGGTAGGCAGCATCCGCGTGGTCTACACCACTCAGTGGTGTAGACCTGTTGTAGCACGGTGAAGGCTGGATAAGGAACCCGCGAATTTTGTGGCCTGGGTCATAAGGGGAGGAACTGATTCCAGGCGTAAGAAAAGCGCCCCAGAAAGGGGCGCGAGGTACTGCGCGACAAGCCACGACGGCCCGCAGGCGAGGAGCCGCCCGGTGTCCTGTTACCCGGCGGAGCGCTTACGCCTTGGTGATGTCCTCCCGCTCCTCCTCCGGCTCCCGCCCCGGCGTCTTCAAGTCGAACTTCGTGATCGCGAACCGAAAGATCACGTAGTACACGACGGCGAAGCACAACCCGATCGGGATGATCGCCCACGGCTTGGTCGCCAGGTTCCAGTTGATGACGTAGTCGATGAGACCGGCGGAGAAGCTGAACCCGTCGTGCACCCCCAGCCCCCAAGTCACCGCCATCGACACACCCGTGAGCAGCGCGTGGACCACGTACAGCAGGGGCGCGATGAACAGGAAGGAGTACTCGATCGGCTCGGTGATGCCCGTGACGAACGACGTCAGCGCGACCGAGAGCATCAGCCCGCCGATCTCCTTGCGGCGGTTCGGCCGCGCGCAGTGCGTCATCGCCAGGGCCGCCGCGGGCAGCGCGAACATCATGATCGGGAAGAACCCTGAGGTGAACTGGCCCGCGTCGGGGTCACCGTTGAGGAACATGTTGATGTCCCCGTGCACGACCGTCCCGTCCGGCTTGGTGAAGCTGCCGAACTGGAACCAGATGGGCACGTTCAGGAACTGGTGCAGCCCGATCACGAGCAGCGCGCGGTTGGCCACGCCGAAGACGCCGGCACCCCAGGCGCCCAGCCCCACCAGCCAGTCGCTGAAGCTCTCCAGCCCATCACCGATCGGCGGCCAGATCCACAGGCACAGCGCGGCGAACGCGATGGCCACGAACGACATGATGATCGGCACCAGCCGGCGCCCGTTGAAGAAGCCGAGCCAGTCGACCAGCCTGGTGCGGTGGAAGCGCTGCCAGAAGTAGGCGGTCATCAGGCCCATGATGATGCCGCCGAAGACCCCCGGATTCTGGTACGTGAACCCCGTCACGGAGAAGTCGGGCGCCTGGCAGCCGATGTTCTGGATGACCTTCGCCTGCTGTCCGCAGCTCTCCGGGAACTCGTGCAGCACGCCCAGGTAGACGAGGAACCCCGTGACCGCCGCGAGCGCGGTGGACCCGTCCGCCTTCTTCGCCATGCCGATGGACACACCGACGCAGAAAAGCAGCGGCAGCCCGAGCTCGCCGTCCAGCAGCGCGCCGCCCGCGCCCTTCATCACCTTGGAGACGTTGTCCCAGCCGAGCCCGTCGGCGCCGAACACGTCCGGCTGGCCAAGCCGGTTGAGGATGCCGGCGGCCGGCAGCACCGCGATGGGGAGCTGGAGACTGCGGCCCATCTTCTGCAGGCCCTGGAACACGTTGTTCCAGCGGGCGCGCGCGGGTGAGACAGCGCTGTCGGCACTCATCGGTGTCCTCCCGGCAGGGCCGGTTTGGCGACTGCCCGCACACTGGTGTAGACCAGTTGACGACCGGTCGCTCTGTCGTGATCGCCATCATTCGGTACGTACGACATGACCGCTCGCGAAGATGGGCCAACTGTGGGTTACTGCGACAAAGCGGTTCGGATCAGGGAGTAGGGACATGGCCACCAAGGCTGAGAAGATCGTCGCCGGGCTCGGCGGGATCGACAACATCGAAGAGGTCGAGGGCTGCATCACCCGCCTGCGCACCGAGGTCAACGACCCCTCGCTGGTCGACGAGGCCGCCCTGAAGGCCGCCGGCGCCCACGGAGTCGTCAAGATGGGCACCGCCATCCAGGTCGTCATCGGCACCGACGCGGACCCGATCGCGGGCGAGATCGAAGACATGATGTGAGACCCGGGGTCTCCTAGAGCCCTGGCTCACCCCTGAGGGGCTGCTTCCGTCACCGGCGGCAGCCCCTCACCCGTATACGGCTAGGCTCATCAGCATGTCTCGAATCGACGGCCGCACCCCCGAACAGCTGCGCCCCATCACCATCCAGCGCGGCTGGAGCAAGCACGCCGAGGGCTCCGTCCTCGTCTCCTTCGGCGACACCAAGGTGTTCTGCACCGCCTCCGTCACCGAGGGCGTCCCGCGCTGGCGCAAGGGCAGCGGCGAGGGCTGGGTCACCGCCGAGTACTCCATGCTTCCCCGCGCCACCAACACCCGCGGCGACCGCGAATCCGTACGCGGCAAGATCGGCGGCCGTACGCACGAGATCAGCCGCCTCATCGGCCGTTCCCTGCGCGCCGTCATCGACTACAAGGCGCTCGGCGAGAACACCATCGTCCTCGACTGCGACGTCCTCCAGGCCGACGGCGGCACGCGTACGGCGGCCATCACCGGCGCGTACGTGGCGCTCGCCGACGCCGTCACGTGGGCGCAGGGCAAGAAGCTGGTGAAGGCGGGCCGCAAGCCGCTGACGGGAACGGTGAGCGCCGTTTCCGTGGGCATCGTCGGCGGAGTCCCCCTCCTCGACCTCTGCTACGAGGAGGACGTGAAGGCCGACACCGACATGAACGTCGTCTGCACCGGCGACGGCCGCTTCGTCGAGGTCCAGGGCACGGCGGAGGCGCAGCCCTTCGACCGCAAGGAGCTGGGCGCCCTGCTGGACCTGGCGGTCGCGGGCTGCGACGAACTCGCGGCCATCCAGCGCGCGGCCCTGGAGGCGACGATCGAGGCAACCGCGCGTTAACCCTTCGCGTTCTTAGGGGTACGGGCGTACGGTCCAGCCGTGCGCCCCGCCGATCACGTCACGGGGGCGAACCGACCGCATCACCGGTCGAGCCGGCCGCACCACGGGGTCGGACCACATCATGCCCACGGGGAGGGACCGTTCCATGGCCGCGCGCCACCGCCGCCGCACCGCCGCATTCGCCGTCGTCGCCGCACTCGTCGCCCTGCCGGCGGCCGTCGGCTGCGACGCGGTCAACAAGGCCCTGGACTGCGTCCAGACCGCCGACTCCATCGCCGACAGCGTCACCGACCTCCAACAGGCCGTCGAGAACGCGGCGAACGACCCGACGCAGACCGACGAGTCCCTCAACTCGATCGACCAGAACCTCGACAAGATCGGCGACAAGACCGACAACGCCGACGTCAACAAGGCGGTCGACGACCTCGACAAGGCCGTCGGCAATGTCCGTACGGCCATCAAGAACGGCGACAACACCCCCGACATCAGCCCGGTCACGGACGCGGCCGGCGAACTGACGAAGGTCTGCACGCCGTAAGAGCCGACGGGGGAACTCGGAGATACTGGCGACCATGACCCGCCTGATCCTCGCCACCCGCAACGCCGGAAAGATCACCGAGCTGAAGGCGATCCTCGCCGACGCAGGTCTCACCCACGACCTCGTCGGCGCGGACGCCTACCCCGACATCCCCGACGTCAAGGAAACCGGCGTCACCTTCGCCGAGAACGCCTTGCTGAAGGCCCACGCCCTGGCCCAAGCCACGGGCCTGCCCGCCGTCGCGGACGACTCGGGCCTCTGTGTCGACGTCCTGAACGGCGCCCCCGGCATCTTCTCCGCCCGCTGGGCGGGACGGCATGGCGACGACCGCGCGAACCTGGAACTGCTCCTGGCCCAGCTCTCCGACATCGACGAGGCCCACCGGGGCGCCCACTTCGCCTGCGCGGCAGCCCTGGCTCTCCCGGACGGCACGGAGAGGGTGGTCGAGGGCCAGCTACGCGGCACCCTCCGCCACACCCCCACCGGCACCAACGGCTTCGGCTACGACCCGATCCTCCAGCCGGAGGGCGACACACGCACCTGCGCGGAGCTGAGCCCGGAGGAGAAGAACGCGATCAGCCACCGGGGGAAGGCATTTCGGGCGCTGGTGCCGGTGGTGCGGGAATTGCTGAGCTGAGGCCGCGCACGAGAACGGCCTGCGTATCCTTCGATTCGCAGGCCGTTTGCTGTGCGGCGGAAGGGATTCGAACCCTCAAGCCGTTTCACGGGCCACAGATCCTAAGTCTGCTGCGTCAGCCGTTGCGCCACCGCCGCTAGCCGTCTGACATCGTACCGGTCACGAGGCTGCCGGTGAGCAGGGGTTTCTGTCACGCCGTTTCCCGGCTTCGGCTGCCTCCCCTGCACCAGGTGCTGGTGATCGCATGACAGTTGGGACACAACAGCCGCAGGTTCTCGCGCCGATCATTGCTCCAGTCGCCGTTGATGTGGTCGATCTCCAGTGTCGTGGGTTTGCCGTTCCACTCGGGCGGAGTCACGGAGTCCCGGCCCTCGGTATCCTGCTGATCAGCAGTCAGGCCTTCCGGGCTCGGACACATGTCCGCCGGGAGGCTTTTTTCGTGCCCGCAAACCATAGGAGGAGGAGCATGCTCGACATCACCGTGCGTCGTGCGGACGCCGCCGACCGTCCTGTGCTGGAGCGTCTGTGGCCGCTGTTCCAGCACGACATGTCCGGGTTTCGGGGCGTGCTGCCCAACCCGGACGGGACGTTCCGCAGTGAGCGGCTGGACGCGGCGTTCACCGATGCCGACCGGGTGCCGTATCTGGTGGCGAGCGGGGAACATCCGGTCGGCTTCGTGTTCGTGCGCGGCCTGAACGGCCCGGCCCGCGTGCTCAGCAGCTTCTTCGTCGTGAGCGGGGCCCGGCGACAGGGGATCGGGCTGCGGGCCGTCCGGGAAGTCGTCGCCCGGCACCCGGGCCCCTGGGGGGTGGCCTTTCAGGACAACAACCCGACCGCCGTGTGCTTCTGGCGCCGTGTCGCCGCCGAGATTGCCGGGGATGACTGGACCGAGGAGCGCAGGCCGGTGCCGGCGCGACCGGACCTGCTTCCCGACGTGTGGATCTCCTTCTGACCCCGGATCCCCGGGGCCGGACCTCAGATCCCCAGGTCCTTGATGATCTTGGCGACGTGGCCGGTCGCCTTCACGTTGTACAGGGCCCGCTCGACCTTGCCCTCCTCGTCCACGACGATCGTGGAGCGGATGACGCCGACGTACGTCTTGCCGTAGTTCTTCTTCTCGCCGTAGGCGCCGTAGGCCTCGATGACGGTCGTGTCGGGGTCGCCGACGAGCGTGACCTTCAGGTTCTCCTTCTCGCGGAACTTGGCGAGCTTCTCGGGCTTGTCGGGGGAGACGCCGATGACGTCGTAGCCGGCGCTCGCGAGGACGTCGAGGTTGTCCGTGAAGTCGCAGGCCTCCTTCGTGCAGCCGGGGGTCAGGGCGGCTGGGTAGAAGTAGACGATGACCTTGCGGCCCTTGTGGTCGGCGAGGGAGACCTCGTTGCCGTCGGCGTCGGGCAGGGTGAAGGCGGGGGCGGTGTCGCCGGGCTGGAGTCGCTCGCTCATCGGTACCTCACGTGGCCGGGGGATGGATACGGATACGGAACGAGCGTAATGGGGGGTGCCGGGGGGTGCGGCTCGGTCCGAGCTGACAGACTGTCGACTGTAGGGACTCGGACACGACCACGGAGGCAGCGCGGTGTCGGATACGTCGAGAACGTCGGATACCAGGACTCCGGCGCAGATCGAGGCGGACATCAAGCGCCGCCGTGAAACTCTCGCCGAGACGCTCGACGAGCTCGGCGTGCGCGTGCACCCGAAGACGATCGTCGGGGACGCCAAGGCCAAGGTCGTCTCCAACATCGATCACACGCTGGGGCGCGCCTACGTCGGCGTCAACCGCGTCGTCAGCGATGTGAAGGGCCAGCTCGTGACGGAGGACGGCGCGCCGCGGCTGGAGCGCATCGTGCCGGCGGCCCTGGTCGTGGTGGGGATCGTCGGGCTGCTCGCCGTGGGCTCGCGGCGACGCAAGAGCTGACCCACCGACGTACGAAAGCGGCCGAGGCAGGTAGGTTCAGGGCGTGAGCGCCAATCGGGAAAAGCACAGCACCCAGCACGACAAGTTGCCCATCCGGATGCTGCACGACCGCGTGCTCGTGCGGCAGGACGCCGCCGAGGGCGAGCGGCGTTCCGGCGGCGGCATCCTGATCCCCGCGACGGCGGCCGTCGGCCGGCGCCTCGCCTGGGCCGAGGTCGTCGCGGTCGGGCAGAACGTCCGGACGGTGGAGCCGGGCGACCGCGTCCTGTACGACCCGGAGGACCGCGCCGAGGTCGAGGTGCGCGGGATCGCGTATGTGCTGATGCGCGAGCGGGATCTGCACGCGGTGGCCGCGGACCGGTTCGAGGGGTCCGAGGACTCGACGGGCCTGTACTTGTAACGACTGACTTTGCCTGCGGATCGCAGGTGAAAGGGGCTGGTGACCGTCGTCACCAGCCCCTTTTGCCGTTCCTTTGCTACCTTTGAAGGACCCCGACGAGACGCGCCGTACCGGGCGGAGAGCCGAAGGGCCTCCGGGCAAAGACGACGCACCCCTGTTGATCGATCACGGAGGTGCCTCTCATGGCCTGGGTTCTGCTGCTCGTCGCCGGCCTGCTGGAAGTCGGCTGGTCGATCGGTATGAAGTACACCGACGGATTCACCCGGCTCGTCCCGAGCGTCCTCACGGGCGCGGGCATCGTCGCGAGCATGGTCCTGCTGTCGTACGCCGCCAAATCCCTGCCCATCGGCACCGCCTACGGCGTCTGGGTCGGCATCGGCGCGGCCGGGGCGGCGGTGCTCGGCATGGTCGTGCTCGGTGAGCCGGCGACCGCCGCCCGGATCTTCTTCGTCTGTCTGCTGCTGGTGGCCGTGGTGGGGCTGAAGGTCACCTCCGGCCACTGATCAGTCACCTCGGGCCACCGATCAGCCGGGACCCGCCACCGATCAGCCGGGACCCGCCACCGATCAGCCGGGTCCGGCCACTGATCAGCCGGGTCCGGCCACTGATCAGCCGGGACTGGCCTTGCTCAGTGTTCCCGGCCTTCCTCCGTTCTCGACCTTACTCAGTGTTTTCGTGAGGTGAGCCCGCTGAGCGGCCCTGCCCCGGCGTTGGACCCCGTCGTCCCGCCGTCCGTGCTCCCGCCGTCAGTGTCCCCGCCGTCCGTCGTACCGCCGTCGGTCGTCCCGCCCTCCGTCGTCCCTCCCGTGGTGCCGCCGTCCGTGGTGCCCTCCGTGGTGGTGCCGCCGTTCGTCTGGCCTTGGGTCTGCCCCTGGGACTGGCCCTGAGTCTGCCCTTCGGTCTGCCCCTGGGACTGGCCTTCGCTCTGCCCCTCGGTCTGGCCCTGCGTCTGCCCCTCGGTCTGCCCCTCGGTCTGGCCTTGGGTGTCCCGGCCGCCCGTCGCCGTGCCGCCGTTGTCCTGGCCGTCGGTGGGCGGCGTGCTGGGTTCGAGCGTCGGGAGCTCCTGCTGCTCGGCACCCGGCTGGAGCCGGAGGTCGAAGTCCGTCGCGGGGGTGCCCTTGAGGGCGGCCTTCGTGAACTGGGCCCAGATCTGGGCGGGGTAGCCGCCGCCGTTGATGCGGTTCTGGCCGAGCGCGCCGTACAGGGACTTGTGGGCGCCCGTGTCGGGGTCCTGGCCCATGACGGCGACGACGGTGGCGAGGTCGGGGGTGTAGCCCGCGAACCAGGCGGCCTGGTCCTCCTCGGCCGTGCCGGTCTTGCCCGCGGCGGGGCGGTCGGCGGCCAGCGCGGCCGTTCCGGTGCCGCCCTCGACGACGCTCCGCAGGATGGACGTGGTCGTGTCCGCGGCCTCCCGGCTCACCGCCTGCTTCGTGTCCTTGTCCGGCAGCTCCACATCCGCCGCGCCGTCCTTGGTGATCTTCTCGATGAGTGTGTACGTGCCGTGCTTGCCGTGGTTCGCGAGCGTGGCGTACGCCTCCGTCATGTCGAGGACGCTGGCGGTGGCCGAGCCGAGCGCGATGGACGGGGAGGCGGTCAGGTCGGGGGTGTCGGACGGGATGCCGAGGCTGATGCCCGTCTGTTTGACCTTGTCCGAGCCGACGTCCACGGCCATCTGCGCGTACACCGCGTTCACGGACTTGTCGGTGGCGGTGCGCACGGTGATGTCGCCGTACGAGCGGCCGTCCTCGTTCTCGGGCGCGTAGTAGCCGCCGCTCCAGCCCTGCACGGGGCGCTTGTTGGTGCCGTCGTAGATGGTGTTCGGGGTGATGGTGCGGCCGTCCTGCGTCGTCGAGCCGTTCTGCACGGCCGAGGTGAACACGAACGGCTTGAAGGTGGAGCCGACTTGGTAGTCGCGGCGGGTCGCGTTGTTGACGTACTGCTTGGTGTAGTCGATGCCGCCGTACATCGCGACGACCTTGCCGCTGGACGGGTCGATGGCGACGCCGCCCGCGCGGACGTAGTTGTCGACCTTGCGGTTCTTCTTGTCGAGCTGGTCCATCACCTGGTCGTCGACGGCCTTCACGAAGGCGTCCTGTCTGGGCTTCTGCAGGGTGGTCGTGATGCGGTAGCCGCCGATGGCGAGGCTGTCCTCGTCGAGGATCTTGTTGCTCGTCAGGTAGTCCTTGACGGCCTGCACCAGGTAGCCGCGCTGCCCCGACATGCCCGCCGAGCCCTTGGCCTGCTTCGGCATCGGGAACTTCACGTCGTTCCGGTCCGACTGGGTCAGCCACTTCTTCTTGACCATGCCGTCGAGTACGTAGTTCCAGCGGGCGACGGCCGCGGCCTTGTTCTCGGGGTGCGCGATCACGTCGTACTCGCTGGGCGCGTTGAGGAGCGCCGCGAGGTAGGCGCCCTGGCCCACCGTCAGATCCTTGGCGTCGACGCCGTAGTAGGCCTGGGCGGCGGCCTGGATGCCGTACGCGTTGCGGCCGTAGTAGCTGGTGTTGAGGTAGCCCTCGAGGATGTCGTCCTTGCTCTTCTCGCGGTCGAGCTTGATGGAGATGAAGAACTCCTTGAACTTCCGCGTGGCCGTCTGTTCCTGGCCCAGGTAGTAGTTCTTCACGTACTGCTGGGTGATCGTCGAGCCGGACTGCTTGCCCTTGCCGGTGACCGTGTTCCAGGCGGCGCGGATCATCGCCGTGGGGTCGACGGCCGACTCGGAGTAGAAGTCGCGGTCCTCGGCGGCGAGGGTCGCGTGCTGGGCGTCCTTGGAGATCTGCGCGAGCGACACGTTCTCCCGGTTGACCTCGCCGTCGCGGGCGAGCTGGCTGCCGTCCGCGTACAGGTAGACGTTGCTCTGCTTGGTCGCGGCGGCGTTCGCGGGCGGGATCTTCACCAGGTAGTAGCCGAGCGCGAAGAGGCCGATCAGGAGCAGTATCACGCCGAGGAACGTGCCGAGCACGATCCGCCAGGTCGGGACGAGCCGGCGCCACCCGGTGCGCTTCCGCTTCGGCTCCTTGCCGGGCTTGCCCGGTGCACTCTGCGGTGCCGACCCCGGTGCCGATGCGGGTCCCGATGCCTGTCCCGGTCCCGATCCAGGTTCCCGTCCCGGTCCCGGTCCCGGTGCCGGATCCCTGGGTGCCCAGCCCTGGCTGTTCTGCTTCGGCTGCGGCTCGTCGCTCATTTGTCGCCGGACTCCTGTTTCGCGTGCGTACGTTCCCGTACGCCCTCGTACGCCTTGTGCGCCCCCTCTTGAAGACTGTCGCACCAAGCGTTCCGTTCCCTCGGCCCGGCACGCGTCGCGCCCGGAAAATGCCTGGCGGGCCACGTCAACCCGGGGCTAGGCTCCTGCGCTTTGGCTCAACGCGGCGAAGAGGGGCGGAGTTGTGGGCACAGGGCGGTTGTACGCGGCCGTCGCGATGGGCGGGTTCCGGCGCTTCGCCACCTATCGGACGGCCACGGCGGCGGGGGTGTTCACCAACACGGTCTTCGGGCTGATCCTGGCGTACGTCTTCATCGCGCTGTGGGAGACCAAGCCGCACCTCGGCGGCTACGACCAGGCACAGGCGCTCACTTATGTGTGGCTGGGCCAGGCGCTGCTCATGGTGGTGGCGGTGATGGGCGGCGGCTTCGAGGACGAGCTGATCGAGAGAATCCGTACGGGTGACATCGCGATCGACCTGTACCGGCCCGCCGACCTCCAGCTGTGGTGGCTGGCGCAGGACACGGGCCGGGCGCTGTTCCACCTGCTCGGGCGCGGGGTGGTCCCGCTCGCCTTCGGCGCGGTCTTCTTCGACCTGGCGCTGCCCGCCTCCCCGCTGACCTGGATCGCCTTCCTCGTCGCGGTCCTCCTCGGGGTCGTCGTCAGCTTCGCCCTCCGCTTCCTGGTGGCGCTGTCCGCGTTCTGGCTCCTCGACGGGGCGGGCGCGGCGCAACTGGCCTGGATCGCGGGGATCTTCTGCTCGGGGATGCTGCTGCCGCTCAACGTCTTCCCGGGCACGTTCGGCGAGGTCGTACGGGCCCTGCCCTGGTCGTCGCTGATCCAGGCGCCGGTGGACGTCCTGCTCGGAACCGCCGACCCGCTGGCCACGTACGCGTTCCAGGCGGCCTGGGCTGTCGGCCTGCTGGCGGCCGGGCGGCTGGTCCAGTCGGTGGCTACGCGGAGGGTGGTGGTGCAGGGTGGCTAGCCCGGTGCACGAGAGGACGCGGCCGGCTTCCTGGCCCGAGAGGCAGGGTGCGTACGCCCGCGTACGGGACGGAGTGCGCGCCTACCGCATGATCGCCGCCATGTGGATCCGCTCCACGATGGCCTACCGCGCCTCGTTCGCGATGACCACGTTCGGCAACTTCGCGGCGACCGCCCTCGACTTCGTCGCGATCCTGCTGATGTTCTCCCAGGTCGACCGGCTCGGCGGTTACAGCCTCCCCGAGGTCGCCTTCCTGTACGGCGTCGCGGGCACCGCCTTCGGGCTCGCCGACCTGACGCTCGGCTCGATGGACCGGCTCGGGCGCCGGGTGCGCGACGGCACGCTGGACACGCTCCTGGTGCGCCCCGTGCCCGTCCTCGCCCAGGTCGCCGCGGACCGTTTCGCGCTGCGCCGCCTCGGCCGGATCACCCAGGGGCTGCTGGTCTTCGGGTACGCGGTCGCCGCGCTCGACATCTCCTGGACGCCGCTGAAGGTGCTGCTGATCCCGCTGATGCTGCTGAGCGGCGGCGCGATCTTCTCGGCCGTGTTCGTGGCGGGCGCCGCCTTCCAGTTCGTCGCACAGGACGCCTCCGAGGTGCAGAACTCCTTCACATACGGCGGCAGTACGCTCCTGCAGTACCCGCCGACCGTCTTCGCCAAGGACCTGCTGCGCGGGGTGACCTTCGTGCTCCCGCTCGCCTTCGTCAACTGGCTGCCCGCGCTGTACGTGCTGGGGCGGCCCTATCCGCTCGGCCTGCCGACGTGGGTCGCCTTCACACCGCCGCTGGTGGCGGCGGGCTGCTGTGCGCTGGCCGGGGTCGCCTGGCGCGCGGGGCTTCGGTCGTATCGGAGTACGGGGAGTTAGGGAGTTGGACGTGGCGGTCGGCGTGGACAGTGAATTCAGCGGCGCGGAAGGTGACTTCATCGAGCTCGACGGTGTCGAGAAGGTCTTCGCCGTGCGCAAGAAGACCGGCTTCCTGCGCAGTGAGCGACGGCAGGTGCGCGCCGTCGACTCCCTCTCCTTCACCGTGCCGCGCGGTGAGATGGTCGGCTACATCGGCCCGAACGGCGCGGGCAAGTCGACCACCATCAAGATGCTGACCGGCATCCTCACGCCGAGCGGTGGCCGGCTGCGCGTCGCGGGCATCGACCCGTCGCGCGAGCGGACGCGGCTCGCGCAGCGCATCGGGGTCGTGTTCGGGCAGCGTACGACCCTGTGGTGGGACCTTCCGCTGATCGACTCGTACCGGCTGATGCACCGCATGTACCGAATCCCGGACGGGCGTTACCGCGAGAACCTCGACCGTTGTGTCGAACTCCTTGAATTGTCCGATCTGTTGGACGTCCCCGTACGCCAGCTCTCCCTGGGGCAGCGGATGCGCGGCGACATCGCGGCCGCGCTGCTGCACGACCCGGAGGTGCTCTACCTCGACGAGCCGACGATCGGCCTCGACGTGATCAGCAAGGCGCGGGTACGGGAGTTCCTGCGCGAGCTGAACGCCGAGCGCGGCACGACCGTCCTGCTCACCACGCACGACCTCACCGACATCGAGCAGCTGTGCCGGCGGGTGATGGTCATCGACCACGGGCGGCTGATGTACGACGGTCCGCTGACCGGGCTGCACGAGGTGGGGGAGAGCGAGCGGACACTGGTCGTGGACCTGGAGCGGGAGCTTTTGCCGATCGAGGTGGAGTCGGCGCGGGTGGTGAAGGTGGAGGGACCGCGGCAGTGGCTCGCCTTCCCCGCCGCTCAGTCGGCGGCTCCGCTCGTGGCGCGGATCGCGGCGGAGTATCCGCTGGTGGATCTTTCGGTGCGGGAGCCGGACATCGAGGCGGTCATTGCCAAGATGTACGCACAGGACGGCGCGGAGAAAGCGGTCTCGTAGCGAGCTTTGGAGGAATGGCGGGCCGCATGGCCCGCGGGCCGGGGAACTCGTAGGCTGCTGTACATGACCGACGACGAACTCCCGGAGCTGCGTGCCTCCGACGCCGATCGTGAACGTGTCGCCGAACAGCTGAGGGACGCCCTCGCGGAGGGCCGCCTCGACATGGAGGAGTTCGAGGAGCGGCTGGAGGCGACGTACAAGGCACGCACGTACGGGGAGCTGACGCCGATCACCCGCGATCTGCCGGGCCCGGCGGCCGTGGCGCCCATCTCCATGGTCAAGCAGCCTGCGGAGAGCGGGAGTTGGGCAGGCCGGATCGTCGGCGGCGAGGGTTCGTCCTCGTGGGGTGTCGCGATCCTGTCGGGGTTCGAGCGCAAAGGGCGCTGGACCGTGCCGCGGCGCTTCAACTCCTTCGCCTTCATGGGCGGCGGCGAGATCGACCTGCGCGAGGCGAACTTCGCGGACCGCGAGGTCGTCATCAACTGCGTCGCCGTCATGGGCGGGATGAACGTCGTCGTACCGCCCGGCGTCGAGGTCGTCGTGCGTGGCATCGGCGTCATGGGCGGCTTCGACCATCGCGAGGAGGGGCAGCCCGGGGAGCCCGGCGCCCCCCGCGTGATCGTCACCGGCTTCGCCTTCTGGGGCGGCGTCGGCGTCGAACGCAAGCTGACCCGCGCCGAGCGGCTCCGCATCAAGGAGGAGCGCCGTCAGGAGAAACTCGAACGGAAGGCGGCCCGCAAGGAGTTGCAGGGCTCCCAGGCATCGCAGGGCGACGGCCTCGGCGACATGTACGACGCGCTCGACGAGGCCCGCGACCTGATCCGCGAACGCCACGAGGAGCGGCGGGAACGGCACGAGGAGCGCAGGGAGCGCCATCGGGAGCGCCGGGAGGAGCGCCACCGCAGGCGCCACGGCGGCTATTGACCTCCGGTCGGCTGGAGCGCCCCTTCAGGGGCGCGGGGCCGCGACATCATGCGGCTGAGCCGTGTGGGCGCGACAAGCCATGACGGCGCCGCGGTCGAGAGAGCCGTTACAGCTCAGCAGGAGCCGACCCCTTCAAGTCACCCAGGTCGAAGACTTCCGCCATCCTCTTGTACCCCTTGTCACTGGGATGCAGATGGTCCCCCGAGTCGTAATCGCCCCGCAACCGCCGGGGGTTGTAAGGATCACGAAGCGCCGCGTCGAAGTCGACGACGGCGTCGTACACCTTCCCCGCCCGAATCTCCGCGTTGACGGCCTGCCGCACGGCGTCCCGCGCGTCCGTGTATCCCCGGTGCCCCTGAAACGGCATCAGGGTGGCCCCAACGACCCGCAGCCCGCGGGCATGCGCCTGCCGCACCAGCTTTCGCAACCCGTCGGTTATCGTCCGGGGATCCACCTGATTCGGGTTGCGCAGAATGTCGTTGACCCCGAGGTCGATGACGACGGCCTTGACGTTCGTACGGTCGAGCACGTCACGCCCGAAGCGGGAGAGGCCACTTGGGTTGTCGGCCGGGCGGCCGAGCCCCGCGGCCAGGATCTGGTTCCCGCTGATGCCTTGGTTGACGACGCTGTAGCGCGGCACGTCGTCCGACCCGGCCGCGTCGCGCAGCCGGTCCGAAAGGACGTCGGTCCAACGGTGGTTGGCCCCGACCGTGGAGGTGATGCCATCGGTGAGCGAGTCGCCCAGCACGACGACGGTGCCCGCCGACTCGTCGCTCAGCACGTCGAGGGCGGTCACATAGCGCCAGTACTCGCTCTGCTCGGTGTACGCGGTGCCGGTCACGTCCTCCGTGCGGTCGCCCTCGGCGACGTACGACATCTGCCGCGCGTGCGGGTGGTAGGTGACCGGGCCGGAATGGGTGGGCGTGTACGTCGTCACGAGGACGTCCGAGCCGTGCGGGATCCGCACGCGAACGGCGTCGCTCAACATCTGCTCTCCGGCCGGGATGATCACCGAGGTGCTGCCGCCGAAGGTGAGGCGGCGCATGGTGTCGGTCGCGGCGGCGGCGTTGTTCACGGTCGCGGCGACGGCGATCGTGGCGTGGGTGATGCTCAGCGGCTGCTGCCCGTAGAGGTTGGACAGCGTGACACGGGCACTCGTACCGCCGGCGCTCGCGTGGACGACGTTGCGCACGGAGCGCCCGGCCATGCCGTTCGTCTCGGTGCCGGGCTCGGCCCCGACGGGGGAGGCCGACCAGGCGCCGACCCAGGTGCCGGTGGAGGCGGGGGCGGCGGAGTTGTGCGGGGTGCGGCCGCTGGCGAGGTTGTTCTGGTCGCCGCCCTCGTCGGCCGAGACGCCTATGTATATGGCGGCGGAAAGAACCACGATCACGGCGATGATCGCGGCGAGCAGGGCATAACCGTGACGCTTGGTCATGCGGTGCGTGTCTCCTCGGGCGATGGGAGCCCGAGGCTCCGATGTGATGACCCCATGATGCGTCATGGGGTGGAAGAACACCGACAGCGCCCCTTAAGGGTCCCCCCGGACGATTCCCCGTCCGAACAGACGCCGGGAACTCCTGATCCGTTCCAGGAGTCGGTCAGGAAGGGACAATGTGTGTGAGGTCACCGAACGGGTGGAGCGGATGGAACGTACGAAACGGGAAGAAGTGGGTGCCGAAGGGCAGCATGCCCGGCCGGGCGCCGCCGTGAACCCCGCGGTGACCGCCCCCGGGCCGCCGGGCCGGGCGATGACCTCCTTCAGCCCCGCCGACGAGGAGAAGCGCCGGGGCGTCCGCCGGATGAAGATCACGGCGACCGGCCTGCTGCTCTTCGTCGCACTGGTGTACGTCCTCGCCAAGTGGGCGCAGAACTCGGGAGCCGGCGCCTGGGCGGGCTATGTCGCCGCGGCCTCCGAGGCGGGCATGGTCGGCGCGCTCGCCGACTGGTTCGCGGTCACGGCCCTCTTCCGCCGCCCGCTCGGCCTGCCCATCCCGCACACCGCGATCATCCCGACCAAGAAGGACCAGCTGGGCGTCTCGCTCGGCGAGTTCGTCGGGGAGAACTTCCTCTCCGAGGAGGTCGTACGACAGCGGCTGCGCGCCGTCGGTATCGGCAGCCGGCTCGGCGCCTGGCTCGCCGAACCGGAGCACGCCGACCGCGTGACGGCGGAGCTCTCCGCCGCCCTGCGCGGCGCGCTCACCGTGCTCCGCGACTCCGACGTGCAGGCGGTCGTCGGTGAGGCGATCACACGGCGAGCCGACGCCCAGGAGATCGCGCCCGGCATAGGGAAGATGCTGGAGAAGATCGTCGCGGACGGCGGCCACAAGCGGGTCGTGGACCTGATCTGCGTCCGTGCCCACGACTGGCTGGTGCTGCACAACGATCAGGTCATGGACGCGATCGAGGGTGGCGCGCCCGGCTGGACCCCCCGTTTCGTCGACAGGAAGGTCGGCGAGCGGGTCTACAAGGAGCTGCTCCGCTTCGTCACCGAGATGCGCGACGCCCCCTCCCACCCGGCCCGCGGCGCCCTCGACCGCTTCCTCACCGACTTCGCCTCCGACCTCCAGTCCGACACGGACACACGGGCCCGCGTGGAGCGGCTGAAGGTCGAGGTCATCGGGCGCGGCGAGGTCCAGGAACTGATCGCCTCCGCCTGGACGGCCGTACGGTCCATGATGGTGTCCGCCGCGGAGGACGAGCGCAGCGAGCTGCGGCTGCGGGTCCGGGCTTCCCTGCTGTCCCTGGGCGCCCGGATGGCGGTGGAGCCCAAGCTCCAGGCCAAGGTCGACAGCTGGGTCGAGGGCGCGGCGGTGTACGTCGTGACGACGTACCGCAAGGAGATCACCTCGCTCATCACGGACACCGTCGCGGGTTGGGACGCCGAGCACACGACCCGGAAGATCGAGGCCCACATCGGCCGCGACCTGCAGTTCATCCGCATCAACGGCACGGTGGTGGGCTCGCTGGCGGGGCTGCTGATCTATGTGGTGTCGCGGGCGCTGGGGGCGTAGACCGTAGTCCCTTGGGGTGTCGCCCTCATGTTTTCTGGGGTACCCCCAGACCCCCGCCGGCCCGCCGGCACGGATTTCGGCCTCGATCCCGGCGTGGATGGCGGCGACGTCATTGGTCGGCCCTTCGGCGCCGTCGTCGATCTCGCCCGACGACCGGAAGACAATCTGGCGAAGGATGCCAGCACTCGGACGAACTGAGTACGCGTACTCTGTCGGGCCGCCGCCGAGCGCGGAAACCTCGTACGCATGACCGAGAAGCTGCTCCGCCCCTTGCGAACGCGCCCTTGGCCGGAACGCTGGCTGACGCGCGTGCTCGGCGCCGCCCTCTCCGCGGCGGCGTATCGCCTGTGCCTGCCCTGGGACCTGCGCAACCGCCCCGAGACGGCCGATTCGGTTGTCGAGACGACGCCGGTGACCGGCCTGGGCGTCGTGTTCCTCGCCCTGATCCTGCTGCTCCTCGCCGCCTACTTCGGCCACCGGGACGCGCTGGCCTGGCCGTTGCTGCTGGTGGCGGTGCCGCCTGCGACCCTGCTGTACGTGTCCCTGCGCACGCACCCCGGGCCGCCGGACGGCTTCGCGAACGCGTGGCCGCTGGCGTGGGCGTTCTTCACGCTGCTGATGGCGGCCGGGGTGCTGGTCGTGGCGGCGGTGGCACGGCAGTTCAGGGCGGACCTGGTGGACGAGGAGCTGAGCCTGGCCCACCGCATGTGACGAGGGCCTGGCACCGCGTGTGACGAGAAGCTGAGCCTGGCCCACCGCATGTGACAGGCGAGGGAGCGCCGGGGCGCCCGCGTTCCTCTCGCCGGCCGGTCACCGCCTGCTTACCGACCGCCCACTGGCCGTAGAAGTAGCGTTGCCGACCTCTCACTGGCCGTAGAAGTACCGCGACCCCTTCTCGATGAAGTACGAGGCGTAGACGCGCCCGAGGGCCGGCTTGCCGCGGTACATGCCCACGTACTGGCGCGCGCTGTCGACCACGACGGGCCGCGTCATGCAGGCGAACTTGATGCGCTGCTGCTCCTCCGCCCACCGCACGGCGGCCGGATCGACCCGGTCGCTGACCAGCAGCGGGAAGGCGCCGACCCCGTTCTGCATGCCGACGGGGAGGCCGCCCTTGGTGTCCTTGGCGTACTTCATCACCTGGTCGGTGAAGTCGGAGATGGCGGGGACGGTTATCTCCGGAACCGCCGCGGCCACGGTGAACAGATGCAGCTTCGTGGCCATCCAGCGCATCTTGAAGTCGGCCCGCCGCCCCACGAGGACGGGCACCCCGGCCCAGTTCTCCCACCGTGTGGCGCATCCGTCGGCCGTCAGCCGACCTTCCACCGAGGCGAGGTAGGCCTGCGGCGCCGCTTGCTCTTGCTGTCCGTACATGGGCGGGATCCTAAGCCCCGCGCCGCGCACTCGTCGGTGGTGGTGCTGCCGCACGACATCGACAAGGACTCCGACGTCCACGGTGATGGCAGGACCGCCACGGCCCTCGTCCAGGAGTTCAACTCCGGTCAACGACACCGACCTTACGCCTGACCGGTGGGAATGCCGTATCCGTAGAGAGGTCTGACAAGCGTGATCCCGCTGAAATGCGGGGTGCCTGCGCACGGAGCACCTTCTGAGTGGTTCGCCGTGCGGGGGCTACGCCCCTGTGGAGGACCCCGGTCGAACGATCATCAGGATCGTGACGGTGGCCCAGAGGAGGTTGAAGATCCCGGTGAACATGGCGAGCCGAACGGTCGCGTTCCGGGCAACCGCGACCTCCCCGCCCCCGGCATCCCAGACACTCTCCGCGATCGCGGCCTGCCGGGGGAGGACCAGTGCGATGAGCACGACCGCGGCGACGACCGTCAGCGCGATCGAGACGATCAGCCAGGTGTCGCCGAGTACGCCCATGTTGCTGGCCGTGGCGAACCCGAAGACGGGAACGACGACGCCGACGGTGGCGTACACCCGGCAAATGCGGTGCAGCAGCCGCACTGTCGACACGGCCTGGGTGTTCTTCGGCTCCGCGAGGGCCTTGCGTGCACTGGGCGGGAACATGCTCGCGGCGACGGTGACAGGCCCGATGGCGATGATCGCTGCGAGGACGTGAACGGCGAGGAGGAACTTGGTCACGGGGGTGACGCTATGGGCGCGGCGGATCTCGGAGAAGTGGCGGTTCTGCCAGTGCTCAACGGATTCTCGCCAGAGCTGACCGCGAAGCGGCCGAGGAGCGGCGAAGTGCCTGAAAAGGTTCTCACCGGGGTTATCAAGGCCGAGTTCTCAAGGCTGACGCGGCTGACCGGATCCCGTCGTACCCCTACCCTCTAGCCATGCACACCGTGGCCGTACTGGCGCTCGACCAGGTCATCCCGTTCGACCTCTCCGCCCCGATCGACACCTTCGGCTGGGCCCGGCTGCCGGACGGCCGCGCGGCCTACCGGATCCGGGTCTGCTCGGTTTCGGCGGACGAGGAGGTGAGCGCGGGCGCGTTCGCGGTGCGCGCCCCGTACGGCCTGGAGGCGCTGGCCGAGGCCGACACGATCGTCCTGCCCGGCGTCGCCGACCCCACCGTCCCGCTCCCGCCGGGCGTGGCCGAGGCGCTGCGCGCGGCGGCCGCGAACGGCACCCGGATCGCCTCCATCTGCGTCGGCGCGTTCGTCTTCGCCGCCACCGGTCTGCTGGACGGGCTGCGCGCTACCACCCACTGGATCGCGGCCCAGGACCTGGCGGCCATGTACCCGGCCGTGACCGTGGACGCGAACGTCCTCTACGTCGACAACGGCCAGTTCCTCACCTCGGCGGGCGCGGCCGCCGCCCTCGACATGTGTCTGCACATGATCCGCAAGGACCACGGCTCCGCCGTCGCCGCGCACGCCGCCCGGATGTCCGTCATGCCGCTCGAACGGGAGGGCGGCCAGGCCCAGTTCATCGTCCACGACCAGCCGCCGGTACCGGCCGGCGCCACGATGGAGCCCCTCCTCGCCTGGCTGGAGGAGAACGCGGGCCACGACCTGACCCTGGAGGACATCGCCGCCCACGCCGGTATGAGCACCCGTACCCTCAACCGCCGCTTCCGCGAACAGACCGGCACGACGCCCCTCCAGTGGCTGCACCGGGCGCGGGTGCGGCGGGCCCAGTACCTCCTGGAGACGACCACGTATCCGGTCGAACGCATCGCGGTCCAGGCGGGGTTCGGCTCGCCGACGGCGTTCCGGGAGCGGTTCAAGCGGGTGGTGGGAACGAGTCCGAACGCGTACCGGCGGGCATTTCAGGGGACGGGCGGCGAGTCCGAGCCCTCGGGTTCGGCCGCCGCGGCTTCGTAGGCGCGCAAGGTGTCGATGACCAACTGGCGCTGATCGGGAGTCAGCGGTGCCAGCGCGCGGCGCCAGGCGGTGGCTCCGCGCGACAACCACGTGGAGATGGACGGCCGTTGGGCGTCGGTGATGCTGACGATGCGTCGCCGCCGGTCGGCCGGGTCCTCCTGCCGCTCCAGGATTCCCTTCCCGCTCAGCTCGCCGACCATGAGGCTGACGGTCGTCGGCGCGACCTCCAGGCGGGCGGCCAGGTCGTTGACGGTCATGGGCCCGTCGAAGAGCAGATACGACAGCAGCGACAGGTGCCGGGGAGCCAGCGCCAGCGACTGGAGCTCCTCGGGTACGGGGATGCGCTTGGCCCGGCCGACCATACGGGGCATGAGGAGCAGCAGCGCACGTACGGCGTCGTCGACGCCCGGCTCGGAGCGACCCTCGGTTGACATCGGCCACCCCTCTGAATAGCTTTGAGACTAAAGATGCTTTGCATCTAAAGGTAAGTCGCATCTAAAGGTGAATCGGTTTCATTCGTCTCTGTGTCACGACCGCCGCGACCGAACGGAGATCCACCATGCCGCACCTGACCGTCCAGATCCGCGAGGAGACGCTCGACGGATCGACCGAGCCGAAGCTCATCCGCGCCCTGACCGACGCGGTGGCCGCCGTCGTCGGCGAGTGGGCGCGCGCGGTCGCCGTCGTCGAACTGTTCGGCGTCCCGGAGCACCGCTGGGGCACCGGCGGCGTACCCGGCGAGGCGCCCGCGCCGGTCATCACCCTCGCCATGCGCGAAGGCGGACTGACCCATCCGCAGATCCCCGACGCGCCCGCCCGCCTGATCGAGTCCCTCACGGAGGCGGCGGTCGCGGTCCTCGGCGAGGCCGTACGGAAGCATGTGACGGTGCTGATCGTCGGGGTCCCGGCGGGGCGGTCGGGGGTCGGGGGCGACGTCGTCTGAGGTGCGGTGCCGCCGATCCGGCTGTGGCGTGGGCCGGGCTCAGGCCCGCCGGTCGGCCACGGCCCACGAGGCGAGGGCCACGGCCCCGGCGACACCGAACACGGCGGGCCAGGCGCCCACCTTCTTGGCCAGCGGATGAGACCCGGCGAAGGCGGCGACGTACGCGGCGGTCAGCGCCCCGGCGGCCTTCCCGCCGGCCTGCTGCTTCCACTGCTGCGCGGCCGCGGCTCCGGCGGCGGCGAGCACGACCCCGCCGAGCTGCCGCTTCTTGGTCCAACGGGCCACGCCGTACCCCCCGATGAGCCCACTCGCGGCCACCGCCGCGGCCGGTACCTTCGCCATTGCTGCCTCCCGCTGCTGCGTCTGTCGAACGAACCGAGGCTAACGCGGACGCTCCCGCAGACCGGCGTCCGCCCTCGCGATCCACTCGAAGCCCTGTGCTGAGACCAGGCTTGAGTCGAGGCTTGTCAATTTTCTTCGCCAGAGTTATATAAGAAGCCGTAGGGCATCGCACCCAGCACCTGTACGCAAGGGAGTGACCTGTGATGCTCATGCGCACCGATCCGTTCCGCGAATTCGACCGCCTCACGCGGCAGTTCTTCGGCCCCGATCACCCCGCGGCGATGCAGATGGACGCCTACCGAGCCGGTGACGACCTCATCGTCCACTTCGACCTCCCCGGCATCGACCCGGAGACGATCGACCTGGACGTCGAGCGCAACGTCCTGAACGTACGCGCCGAGCGCCGTTCCCCCGCCCCCGAGGGCGCGGACATGATCGTGGCGGAGCGCCCGACCGGAACCTTCACCCGGCAGCTGTTCCTCGGCGACACCCTCGACCCCGAGCGCATCGACGCTTCGTACGAAGCCGGAGTACTGACCCTGCGCATCCCCGTGGCCGAACAGGCCAAGCCCCGCCGCATCCAGATCACCGGCGGCAGCAAGCGCAAGCAGCTCCACAGCTGACGCCGCGGCCCGACAGCCCCTGCCCCGCGGGTACGCGCCTCTGGTACGTCCCTCGCGGGGCGGAGGCGTGGCCGAGGCAGCGACGAGAGTTGAGCACCGGACCGTAGGAGAGCCCGAAGGGTGAGCCCAGCCCCCTGAGCTCCGCCCGTACGACGGCAGCGGGGCGGGCGGGGGTCAGTCACCGGGGGTCAGCACGATGCGTTGGCCGGGGGCGGTCGGGGTGCTCCACTCCCACTCCTACTGGCTTGACTGGGACAAAATCCGCTGCCCCACCCTCGTCGTCCTAGGCGACACCGGAACCATGCCCGAGCCCGAGGCCACGGAAATGCAATCCCGCCGCGCCAGCACGACAACAGTCCAAGTGATCCCCAACGCCTCCCACGACGTCCACTCGGACCAGCCGACCCAGCTGCACGCCGCAGTGTCCGCCTTCCTAAAGCACATCTGAACGGGCAAACGGCCGCCGCCTGACCGAGATTGGACCACCCTCGGTCCGGGACTGTCAGTGGCACCCGCTTGGATGTGCCCCATGACTGCTCACGACGTTGCCCGGGCGCTCCCCGATATCGATTCCCTGCGAGATCTCTGCCGCTCGATGGCCATGGCGGAGGCGATACTCAATCCCGAAGGCGAGCGCTACTACTCGTACAACTCCCAGTGGTCGGAAACCGAGGAACTGGCCTCGATGGGCAACGGATCCGGCGACGAGTACGACATCGTCTTCGCCCCCGCCGGCGCATACATCCGCGGCTTCGACCACGAGTCCCCCCTGAGCCCGTACCACCACGACGACGTGCCCGCCCCATGGCCGGGTGTCCTGGACTCCGTACCCGAGCCCTTCCAGTGCTACGTCGACGAGCCCGCCTTCACGGACGAGGACGGAACGCCCGTGGTGACCGTGTGCGTGTGGCGCGAGTCGACAGACCAGTCCTGGAAAACCGGACCGATCACCTTCCCCGAAGGACATCCCGACCCCGACGGCTCGGACTGGCTGTTCGAGCTCCTCCTCGCCCCGACGCCGGAGGCGTTCCAGGAGTTCGCCGAGGACTACTACGAGACGACGGTCGACATCGAGGCCGTACGCCGCATTTACGACCTGCACCCGCTCGACCGAACGCAGATCGCGAGGCTCAACTCCTCGGCGTCCATGGAGGATGTCGCTGAAGCCGCCGCGGCAATCGGCTATCCGATGGCCGCCGACCTGGTGCCGGGCCCGTACTGACGCGGCAGGGTGGTGCTCAGCCGTCACACCCTGCACCGGGCCTGCTGATCCGGCACTTCCCTCAGGCGGCCGGGCGCGGTTCCTGTGCCCGCAGCCTGTGTGCGAGCAGGCCGAGCAGTACGGCGTTGAACAGCCCGGACAGGGCCGCAACGACGGAGAAGATCAACGGGCTCAGCCAGGCGAGCGAGGAGTCCCACGCTGGTGTCGTCACCAGGAAGGCGAGGGTGCTGAGCGGCGCCGTGGCCATGTACGGCCAGATCCCGGCGAACCCCGGGTCCGGCGACAAGTACGCGGCGTACAGGAAGAACCCCAGCGACGCCGCGACCACGGCGAGGTACCCGCGCGCGAGCCAGTTGTCCACCGCGGGCGCCAGCAGGGCTCGAGTCCTCCGCAGGCGGGGGCGTGCAGAACGCGCCATGTCCGTTCCTTTCTGTTCGGAGTGGTGCGAGATACGAGTGGGGGCGTGGGGGGAGGTCGGAGGGTCCGGCGCGGGAGGAGTTCACGCGTGCCCGGTGGTGCGGAGGTCGCGGACGTGGTGGGCGAGGGCGCCGAGCGCGGCGGCGTTGACGAGTGCGCTCAGGAGGAGCCAGACGGCCGAGAAGGCGATGGCGAGAGCCTCGGCCGCTCCGCCGCCCTCGGTGCCGGGGCCGAAGGGGAGGACCATGCCCAGGGAGGAGAGGGGTGCCGTGAGCAGCAGGTGGCCCGTGGCGTAGATGCTCTCCGGGAAGAGGAACGCGACCGGGACGGAGGCGGCGAAGACAGCCAGATAGCTCCGGGCGGGCCAGTTGTCCGTGGCGAGCGCGAGGAGCTGGCGCAGGCGCGAGAGGCGGCGCGGGCGGGAGGCGTTCGGCATCGCGGGTCCGTTCGGAGGGTCCGTGGGTGGTGTTCTCCACGGTGGACCGGAGGGCGCGCTCAGGCATGAGTACGGGTACTCATGCGTGCTTGGGGGGGGGCAGACAGGTGGGCCCGGCTGAAGCCACATTTGCCCAAGACGGGTCGGCGGGGCGGGCGTTGGAGGAGCCGCCGCAGGGTGATCACGGGATCCTCTTCCGGGAGCGGGCCGGAGTGCCCTGGCGGGATCTGCCCGCACGTCTCGGCAAGTGGAAGACCGTCTACGAACGACACAGACGCTGGTCGGCGAACGGCACGTGGGACAAGATCCTGCGGGCCGTCCAAGCCGACGCCGACGCCGACGCGGCAGGCCGCATCGACCGGTCCATGGCGAGCGTGGATTCCACCTCCTGTCGCGCCCACCAACACGCGGCCGGAGCGCGCAAGAAGCCGCCGCGAGTGCGGGGAAAAGACACACGCCCCGACAGCACCGCCCCGCTCTGGCTTCGTCCATGATCCGCCGGACAGAACCTGGCGGTGAGGCGCTCGAAAACCAGTGGAGCAGCGCCGCTGTGCGCCATTACCGTGCTGCCGAACCAAGTCGTCGAGTCAAGGACGTGCCGTTGTACACCCTGTGAGACCTCCCGAGTGCTGAATCGTCGCGCGTCGCGCATGTGCGCCGCGCTGCTTTTTGCTGCGGACTTCTCACTGAAACCGGTGTACTTCTGTGCTCGAAAACTGGGTGGTCATGCCCACCTGCCTGCCGATCGTCCTCCGCCGTTGCCACGCGTGCGCGTCCGAGCGCTTCCGGGCAAACGGCAAATTTCGCGTCAACGCCAACCACAAGCTCCTCGACGCCTGGCTCCTCGCGCTCTGCACCGCTTGCGGGGAAACGGCAAAGTTCACGGTCCTGGAGCGCAGGAATGTGCGCTCCATACGACCTGAGCTGCTGGACCGGATGCATGACAACGACCCTGGTCTGGCAGCTGAACTGCTCCAGGATCCGCTCGTGCGGCGCCGTAATCGCATCGCCCTCGACTGGGACAACGCCTGGCGCCTCGACACCGGCGGATCGGATCACCTGGACCGCGAGGTGATCGACGTCTCGGTCCGCTTCGCGGCGCGGATCCCTGTCCGGCCGGTGCGACTGATCGCTGAAGGGTGCGGTCTCTCGCGGGCCGAGGTCGAGAGACTGATCACGGAGGGGAAACTCGTTTCGGCCGTCCGGCTGAGCGGCAAGCTCTCCGGCGACTTCACCTTCACGCTCAAGCGCTGAGCCCTCCTCGGGACCAGGGGCCTGTCCGGCAAGATCCGCCGGACAGGCCCTGGGCGTCACTTCCGTGCAGTTCCCACGAGGCCCGTCAGGCACGTCGTACCAGACGGTTTTCCGACTCGGGGTGATGGTCACGCGGAGCTCATCGCGATGAGGTACGCCGTGGAAGACGGCGAGGTCTTCGAGAGCATCCCACTAGCAGCGCGAGCCTCGAAGATGTGTCGGGACGGCCGCGAACGCGTCGCCCCATCCTCTGTCGAACTGTGAGTCGAGTTCCCCGGCGAACCTCTGCCGCAGCGCGGCCGACACTCGGCTGTCCGGCCAAGTCATTCGGTGGCTCCTCGCAGGTAGTCGGCGTGCGCAGCAGTGATCGGCAGGCCGGTTCGGTATTCCACCCATGCCCAGGTGCCGGCGGAGTTGTTCTCGAAGAACACCCACTCGCCATCGGGCGTCACGGCGAAGTCGAACGATTCGAATACGATCCCTCGTGCACCGCCAAGGAGACGTGCGGTAGGCACCAGAAAGCCGAAGGGCAAGTTGCGAGAGGCCCCGGCTCCGTCGTCACATCAACGGACCGCGTTCTAGGGCACTTTGGGCCAAGGCCTTGAGGAAGCTGTTCCAAGCAGGAATCCGAACAGTCACGATGGGACTGCTGCGGTCCTTGGAGTCACGTATCAGCGTGTCATCGCCAGCGTGCGCACATTCGACGCACTCGCCGCCTGCGCCATTGCTGTACGAAGACTTGAACCACGCCAAGCGATCGTGGGGGACGGTGGGACCGGAAATGCTCATCGCGCGTATTCCTTCAGAACGGTTTTGATCAACTCGGTGGACCGCTGAGGGCTCAAGGCTGCGGCCCGCAAGCCGTCGAAGGCCCGTGTGTACTCCCGAACATGATGTTCGCCCTCCAGATACATGGCATCGGTGATGCCATCCCGATACACGATGTCCTGGTCTTCTGGATCCGGGAAGCCAAGCATGGTGAACGAACCGGTGGCCGGGTAGGTGCCGGAGTCGAAGGGCAGGATCTGCAAGGTGACGGTCGGCAACTCCGCTGACTCCAGGGCGCGTTCGAGCTGCTCACGCATCAATGCCCGATCTCCAATGACATTGCGCAGGCAGCCCTCGTTCACGATGAACCAGGCGTCCGGGGCCTCGGGGCGCGTGAGTATGGATTGGCGTTCCAGTCTGACCCGCACCGCGCGGTCGATGTCGGCAGGCGTCATGTGCGCGCCGGTCTTGTGGAGTTCCGAGGCGTAAGCAGTGGTCTGCATGAGGCCGGGTAGCAACTCGCACTGGTACTGACGAATCGTGGAGGCGTCCTGCTCCAAGCCGATGTAGATCGAGAACCACTCGGGCACACCGGAGCCGTGGACTTGCCACCATCCGCGCGTCTTGGCCAGCCTCGCCAGGGACTTGAGGAATTCCCGCAGCTCGTCGCTGGTGTTGTAGAAGCGGCACAGGGCATCGATGTCGGACGGCTGGATGCGGCCACTGCCGGTCTCCATCCGGTTGACCTTGGACCCACTCCAGTCCAGAGCTTCACCGACCTGTGCGCAGGTGAGTCCGCTCTTCTCTCGGAGCTTCTTGAGCTCGATCGAGAGACGACGACGGCGTGCCGTCGGTGAACCGGCCATCTCAACCCTCTTTCGGATATCGGGTGTTCAGTCTCACGCCAAGGGGTGTGCTTGCCAATCACTCGGAAGTGGGAATCCCGCCGTGCACATTGCATGGCGGGATGTGTCACCAGCATCCTGACAGAGGTATAGCTCACGTCACAGAGAGGGGTTGTGCATGATTCAGCAGGCATGCATGGTGCGGAAGCCATGGGACTTGGCCTTCACGGCCGAACCCGAGGAAGTAGCCGCCCTGCGCCGCATCATGCGGCTTCAGCTCGGCCTCTGGGGCCTGCACGAGGCCATCGACCCGGCTCAACTCTGCGTCAGCGAACTGGTCTCCAACGTCATCACACACGTGGGCCCGGGTACCCCGACCACGCTCGCCGTCTCCATGAACGGCACTCGTCTGCGCATCGAGGTCCACGACCCCGACACGCTGGTCTTGCCGACACTCCTGGAGGCGGGCGTCGACTCCGAAGGCGGTCGAGGAATGGCACTCGTCGACACCATTGCCGACTGCTGGGGTGTCCAGCTCCACCCCGACCGAAAGGTTACCTGGTGCGAACTGCCCACCGGTCTGAACTCGCCCCATGGCCACAGTGGGGGCGCGCCTGTGGCAAGAGCAGGAGCGATGCTCGGTGTCTACGGCGCATTGAAGCTGCCCGGCAACCCGGGCCCAAGCATGCTGAGCGAGGCTGTAGCGCAGGAGGCGGTGATCAACGTCATCGCTGACCTCCTCCACTGGCTTCGCGTGCATGGTCTTGATGCCGATGAAGCCCTCGATCGAGCCCAGATGCACTTCGAGGCGGAGGCGGAGTAGACAGGCAATGAGGAGTGAGGATCAACCGGCAGCAATGGCGGAGTATGTCCACATGTCCGCCGGGGACGTCTCCGATGTCTGGTTCTGGGACTCCCAGTGGAAGAGTGACAGCGGCTACCAAGAATTCCCAACCACGTGCGGGAGAACTGCGGGCGCAGTGTGATGCGGCTGGGACTGGAAAGGGAGCTTCAGCTACCGCGCCAGTCCCCGGCCCTACCGAGACGTCGTGGTACAAGACGCCGATCTGTGTCGGGGCCCCACGGTCAGCTGGATGTCACTGCTCCAGTACGTTCGCGAAGAAGCCCAGATGAGGATCGTCCGGGGTACCGACGAGCAACGCTCGGTCCAACAGGATGTTGTTGTGCTCGCAACTCGTCTCCGGGAGCATCACGCAGGCGTGGCAGGCGGCGAGGTTGGTGCCGCCCGTGCCAGATGCCTCGGACTCGACGCAGAGCGGGTCGGAGGAGCACCACTCGGCACGGTGGACGGCCGAACGCACCGTGCGGTCGAGAAGCTCCGGTTC
This sequence comes from Streptomyces sp. R41, assembly GCF_041053055.1. Taxonomy (NCBI): domain Bacteria; kingdom Bacillati; phylum Actinomycetota; class Actinomycetes; order Kitasatosporales; family Streptomycetaceae; genus Streptomyces; species Streptomyces sp. R41. Next base: position 4,155,179 of record NZ_CP163443.1, on the reverse strand, counting down.
GCCCTGCGCGACGAGACCGCCGAGGCTGCCCGCCGAGTCGCTCGTCGCCGTGTAGACGAGTACCCCGGCCATGTCGTCGGCGGCGTACAGGCGCTCGCGCAGGGACGCGGCCGGGTACCCCGCCTCTAGGCTCCACTCGTTGATGAGGACGTGGGCCAGGGTGTGCAGCAGCACCATGCGCGGGGTGGCGGGGGAGGGGACGACCTGGCTCGGGTCGTCGGCCCGTTGCTCCAGCACCCGCTGGTGGGCGGTACGCATCCGTTCGATCCGGGCCGCCACCGCCGGGGCCTTCTCCCAGGCGTCCAGTCGGTCCTCGTCCAGGCGGAGGAAGACTCCCTCGCCCCGCACCTCCATGGCCGGGAGCCAGCGCAGGGGGCGTTCGGACAGTGGCATCTCCTTGGAGTCGGTCGTCGACTCGGCGTCGATGAGTCGGGTGAACGCATTCAGGGCGCGCACCTCGCGAAGCTTCTTGACCAGCATCGGGCCGGTGACGCCGAGTGGATCGAGCACGCTCTGGTCGCCCAGCGGGGTCTCGCAGACGAACTGTTCGTCGCGGGTGTGCTCGCTCTCGTCGTTACCCGAGCGAAGACGCTCGTACTCCTTGTTGCGCAGGGCGCGGTAGCGGTGATCGAAGGTGGGAGCCGCCTCACTATCGGGGTCCTCCTCGCGCTCTGCGTCGAGCAGCGCCATCACCTCGTCCAGCGGTACAGGACACTTTCCCTTGAAAACACCTTTGAGGTAGATCTCGACATGCTCGCGCTCGTCGTACTCACGAAGCGCGTCCCAGTGTTCGGCGAGCGGATCCGCTCGGCCGTCGCTCCACGGTGGGATGGAGAGCGCCGACTTCAGCACCGGCTGCCATACCGCCGAAGAACCACGCTGCAATGTGCGCAGGGGAAGTCCACACTCCTGAGCGGGGGCAGAGGCACCGAGCCATGGACGGGGGCCTCGGCACTTGAGGCCCAGGTCCTTGAGCGCGTTCCTGCGGAAGGAACCCTCCATCGAGACCTCGGGAGCTTGCCCGCAGGTACAGGAGACCAGGATGGAACGGAGCGAGGCGGTGTGCCCGGACGTGCGCAGCTTGAGCTTTCCCCCGCACTGTGCCGCCGAAGTGGCGCCGCGGTCTTTGGAGCGGTGCACCCACTGCCAGTACGGAAACTCGCCGAGGTGTCCGGCCTCGCACGCGACGACGAAACGGGAGGGGACCAGGTCGACCTCACACGTGCCGCAGACGCTTCTACCGGCGGACGGGTTGAAGTCCCGGTGTCGCTGAAGGTCGTTGCACTCCGGGCAGGAGTGCATCAAGGGGAACCGTCGAACTCGGAGACCGTCCCTGCTGGTGTCGTCGGAAGCGGGCGGCGTCCGGAAGCAGTCGACGTCGAGTAGCCGGGCCAGGCGCCGTTCGTGGATCCGTGGGGACTCGTCACGGCTCCAGCTCTGCTCGGCCTCGTCGAGCCCCGAGACGATGAAGGACTCGTGATCCACGGCAATGAGCGACCCGACGCCGTACGTGGTGATCGCCTGGGCACGACGGACTGCACCACGCCGCGGAAGGTTGTGGACGGGTGCGGTGCCGTTCGCGCCGGTCCGGCGCCGGCGGGCGGGAGGCGGGGTCATCGGGTTCCCTCCATGAACAGGGCGGACTCGGCGTCGACATCGCGCAGGCTCCACAACGTGGACCACGCATCTGCGTCCTCGGACTCGTCGTCGTACGCCTTCAGGAGCGAAGGAGCACGATGGCCCCTCTGAGGTTCGAACAACAGGCCGCTGTGGATGTCGGCTTCCTTGCACCACCACTCGACGAACTCGTCGAAGGCCTGGGAAACGGCGTCGCTCTCCTCCGGGGTGACCGCCTCGACGCGTTGCAGAAGGATCGACTTGATGCGGTCCCGGAGCACGTGTTCATAGGACTCGACCTGGCTGGCGCCCTCGTTGGGTCGGGCGGCGGGAATCATGATGCGGGCGAGGGCGACGATCACCGCGTGCAGGCCCCGTTCACGGGCACGGGCGGAGAACGGGGTGACCGAGGTGGACTCGACCTCGCGGTACAGGGCCGAGTGGAAATGCTGAAAGCTCTCGTAGTGAGAACGGTCCCGGGACCGGGTCGAGTTGAGCATGACGGCGACGAGGCCGGGGTACGCACGGCCGACGCGGCTGGTCGCCTGGATGTACTCGGCGGTCGTCTGTGGCTGGCCCATCACGGCCATGAGACCGAGGCGGTCCACGTCCACGCCGACCGCGATCATGTTGGTGGCCAGGAGGACGTCCACGGTGTCCTCGTCGGGCAGCCGCTTCTCGATGCCCTTGAGGCGGGTGGGGATCTCGCTGGCGTCGATACGGCTCGTCAGCTCCGAGTAGTTGGCGACCGAGCGGACCTCCACCCCCTCGCGCTCGGCAAGCAGCTCCAGATAGGCCACCACGTCGTCATGGACCTGGAGTTCGGCCGCGGACAGCAGCCGGAGGCTGTTGAAGTAGCCGACGAGACTCCAGTACGCGTCGCGCACCTCGTCATCGGTCTTCGCCTGCTTGGCCCGGTGCAGCAGCGTGGCGTACGTACGGATCAGCAGGGTCGACTGGCTGGTGCCGGGGGCCAGGAGGCCGACGTAGCGTCGGCTCGCCTTCTCCTCGCGTGGCGTCTCCACGGCGAACCACGAGTCGCGGGCATCCAGGCCGGCGGGCGGGAACTGCCGTACTTTGCGGGCGAAGAGGTGGCGTCCCTGGTCGGCGGCGCGACGGATGGTTGCTGTGGAGGCGATCACTTTGGGCTGGCCGGCGAGGGCGTCCACGGCGGTTTCGTACAGGCCGGTGAGGGTTCCCAACGGGCCTGAGATCAGATGCAGTTCGTCCTGGACGATCAGTTCCGGGGGAGGGGTGCCGTCCTCCGGGTCGTCGTCGCGGTTGAAAAGCGCGGAGGTCGCGGGACGCCATGGCATCGACGCGAACTTGTCGACGGTGGCGATCACCAGGGTCGGTCGCGCGTCATACACCGCCTCGTCGATCAGGTGGACGGGCAGGCCGTCGGCGAAGTCGCAACCCGCGCCGGGGCAGCGGACGTGCATCCGCTTGGCGTCTTCGTCGACTTCGTAGTTCCGTGCGTCGAGGCGTGTCCCGCACCAGGGGCAGGCGTGCAACTGGACGGGATTCTCCGTGGCGAGGCGCTTGGCGAGGTTCCTCCGCAGTTCGTCGAGCTTCAGACCCGCCACGGTAAGCGTGTTGGGGGTGGCCGAGCGTCCCACCCACATGCCGACGGAGAACTCCTCATGGCCCAACTCGGGCGTCCGGCGTCGCATGCGCTCCATGGCGCAGAGCAGGATCGCCGCGCGCTCGAACTGCTGGAGGGTGAGCAGCCGCAGCGTGTACCGCATGAGGATGGTGACACCGCCGCCGTCCGCACCCTTGCGGATGCGACGCAGGAACGACGTGAGGGCGATCAACCCGAGGTAGGCCTCCGTCTTTCCACCACCGGTGGGGAACCACAGCAGGTCGGACACCTGCCGATCGTCGTGCGCACGGTCGTCGATGCCGGCCAGACAGAGCAGCAGGAACGCGATCTGGAAGGGGCGCCAGCGGCCGGCGGCCGGGGCGGGGGCGCCGACGCGTCCGTCCTTCACCCACTTGCTGCGAGCGCGCTGGTCCGCCATGGCGCGATTCGCGAGGCGGAAAGCGCGCATGAGGTCGGGCTTGGTCCGCAGCAGCTCGATGCCTTCACGGATACGGTCGAGTGCCTCGCGGCAGGCGATCACCTGGTCCCGTGCGGGCTTCTCGTGGACGATGCCCGTCAGAGCGTCCGCCTCGGCCGACTTACGGTCGATCCAGTGTTCGTACCCCGTGGCCAGCCCTTCCAGAGCGGCCAGGACCTCGGTATCGGACTGCTCGGCCAGCCCCAGCATGGACAGCGTCGAGCTGTCGATCTCTGGATTGGAGTCGGTGAGCAGCACCTCCACGGTGGGCACGAACTGGCTCCGCACCTCCGGGACGGCGGGCGTGACGGCTTCGGTCATACCGATCGGCTGCGGAGTCCAGTCCCATTCGGCAGCGCAGCCGTGGCCGACCGCGAAGGTCGGGGCGTGGCGGTGCAGCAACCGACTCGTGGCGATCTCCGGGTCGTGGGCTGCGGCGGGGGCGGGACGCTCGACGAACACAGAGGAGCCGTCGATGGCCCGGACCGTCAGACCGCACTGGAACAGGGAGGAGGCGTCCTGGAGATCCTTTTCGCCTACCTTCTGGGTGTTGATCAGCGTGACCGTGACCGTGACAGTGCCGGTGATCGGATCGGGACGCCGGACGTTGATGTGCAACGCTGCTTCCGAGGCGAGCTCGATCGGTTCCTTCGGAGACGGCTGGGTCACGTCGATGTGCTGGTCCGGGAGCGCGAGTTCCTTGCGCCGCCACTGCTCCCGCTGGTCGGCGGTGGTACGGGCCTCGGCGCGGCGGGCCGGGACTGGCCTGCCGTCGGCGTCGGTGGGTTCGTAGACGGCCGCGCGGGCAGAGACCACGATCGAACTGCTTATGGTCGGGCGGACGGCGAAGGTGAGACCCAACGAGGAAGGACGTCTGTCCCCGGCGGCGCCGACCTCCTGCGCGGTGCCGGACTCCTCGACGTCTTCCCGGGCGAGCAGAGGGGCGGCGTCCACGCCTTCCTGCTCGGCCGCGTCCTCGTCCTTCCGTTCCTTCGCGGCCTTGTCCGCGGCACGCGGATACAGCACGCCGGTCAGGTAGCGGTCGATCGGCGCGTCCTGGGAGAGGACCTCGCCGCGATCGTCCGGCTCGGCGTTCTCGGCGGGGCCCAGGAGTTCACGGCGGAGCCCCACCAGGAGTTCCTCGTCCCGGACCCGGTAGTGCTCGGAGTGTGGGCCTGCCACCTGCGTCATGCGCGCTGCTCCTCGTAGTCGTCGGCTCTCCGGAACCGACCGATGCCGGTGATCCGCGGCGCGATCCACACGCCTCGTTCACCGAGTCCGGCGTTCGTGCCGGCGGCGGTGCTGCCGGTCACGGTCTCCACGGTGTCGATCCGCAGGTCGTGGATCTCGTCGGGCCACCAAGGGTCCCAGTTGCGGTTCACCTTCTGTACCTGGAAAAGATCCTCGCGGAACCGCTGCGAGGCCTCCCCGATCTCCTTTCCGTCGTGCATCAGGGCGTACGGCGGGCTCTCGACCTCGCTCATCGGCAGGTCGTGGCGCTTGCGCAGCAGCACCTCCTGGCCGGGACGCACCTGTTCCAGGAGATACGCCTGGGTGGCGACAGCGTCGGTCTGATGGCCGGGTGGGTTGTCCCGGCACACGTCGCCCGCATCGGCGACGATCCCGTACCTGTCGTACGACCGCCACGACCCGAGATAGCGACGGCCGTGGCGCTGACTCCCCGCCCGCTTGAAGTGCGGCAGTTGGGGAGGCGCCGCGTGATACAGGTCCTGGCGGGCGCGCGTCATCGCCACGTACAGGGCGCGGGCTTCGGCGGGAAGGTCCAACTCGTCCTGGTACCACTTGTGGAGCTCGGCGAGGGTCGGTGGCGTCAGGACGATCACCCGGTCGAACTCCAGGCCCTTGGCCCGATGCACCGTCGAGAGGACGATGTGGGAGGTCTCCGGGTCGGCCGCTTCATCGGGGAACCTGCCGTCGGCGACGGCACGGCGCAGCCGGTCCAGATCGAGCACCCCGCGGCCCGCTCCACGCGCGACCCGACGCAGCACCGTCCACAGGGCGGTGGCGTTCGGTTCGTACGGGAGAGGGATCTCCGAGAGGAGGGTGCGGAACCGATCCTCGGTGAGGCCGGTCGCCTCCGTGCGACGCAGCAACTCGGCCATCCAGTACGGCACCGGACGCTCCTCCAGCGGGCGCCGCAGCCGGTGGTCGATGCCGTGCGCGTGCAGCAGGCCGGAGATCACGAGGGCCTGTTGGTTGTCACGGGTGAGGACGGCGCAGGTGTCGGAGAGGTCCCGCAGACTGTCCATGGTGAACTCGTCGTCGAGGTTGCCCATGCCGTTCGCCGGATCCAAAAGGAGGTCACGCAGTTCGTCGTAGAGCTTCCCGGCCTCGTCCGGGTCGGTGACCTGCTGGAGAAGGGGGCCGTGCGTCAGTGCGATCCGGGCCTCGGCGGTGGTGGCCCGGAAGTTCTGGGTGAGACGCAGCTCCACCAGGTCGTCGGGGTAGGAGCAGCGCAGCCAGTCGAAGAACCGGCCGGTCTCGTCGGCGCGTTCGCCCAGGTCCGCGATCTGGAAGCCGTACACGGACTGGGCGGCGTCGCCGACGACGGTGAAACCGCAGCTGTCCTGGTACCGGTCGAGAAGCGTCTCCACCAGCTCACGGCGCCCGCCCAGCAAGTCCTGCACCTCGTCGATCACGACATGGGCTGGCGGGACCGCATCGCCGGCCTCCAGCGCGCCCTTTTCGATCGCACGGGTCGCGGCGGCGATCCGCTCGTCGAAGCCGACCGCTCCCCACTCGCCGTCCGGATACGCGTGGAGTAGCACCTCGTACGCCCACGCATCGAAGGTACGGGCGCGCACACGATGGGCTCGTTCCCCGTGCCGGGAGATCCGTTCGCGCAGCTCCCTGGCTGCGGCCCGGGAGAAGGTGAGCATCAGGATCTCGGCCGCCTCCAGCGCCTGTTCGGGGTCCTCGTTGCCGCACAGCGCGTCGAGCCGGCGCACCAGGGTGTGAGTCTTTCCCGCCCCGGCGCCCGCGGTGACCAGGACGCGCGCTTCCCAAGGCTGCTCGACCACGGCCAGTTGCTCGTCGGTGAGCGGAGGGCTGTCCTGGTAGACGTCGGTCACTTCCGGCTCCAGAGGTGTTCGAACTCAGTGAAGGCGAGGTCGGTGTCGAAGTTGGTGATGTTGTCACTGATGTTGAGGATCAGGCAGCTGTCCTTGCCGCCGTTCCGTGGTCCGCGCAGGCCGCGACCGATCATCTGCTGGTACACGTTGGTGCTGTAGACCGGCCGGGCCACGACCACGGCACGAGTGGCCGGCGCGTCGAAGCCCTGGGTGAGCACACCGTAGTTGGTGAGGACCCGGATACGTCCGCTTCGGAAGTTCTCGATGCGAGTACGACGGTCCTGCGCACTGGTCGTCGAGTCCACGGCGGCGGACCGGACACCCCGGTCGTTGAGCATGGCAGCCAGGTACTTGGCGTGGTCGACGGAGGTGGCGAAGAGCAACGTCGGCCAGTCGTCGGGCAGTTCGGCCACCGAGTCGACGATGCGTCGACTGCGCGCGTGGTCGTCGGCGAGCCGCTGTTCGGCGGAGCGGGAGAGCATGGCCATGCGATCGGCGTGCGTCTTCTCGTCCCGGGTGAGTTCGATACGGCCGCCCTCAAGGGTGCGGTGCTCGACCTGGGCGAGCATCCCCCAGTCCTGGAGGTCGTGGTACGGATCGCCCGACGGGAAGACCCCTTCGTCGAGTCGTCGATTGCCGAAGCGGCCGGCCAGACGGCGGGTCTCCTCCTCGTTGCGGTTACGGAACGGGGTGGCGGTCAGGCCGAGGAGATGCCGTCCGGTCTCGTACTGGGTGAGTCCCAACTGGCTCAGGATCTCGGTGTACCGCTTGGAGATGGCGGTGTGCGCCTCGTCGACGATCACCAGCGCGGCCTGGCGCAACCAGGCGTACTGGTCGGTGCCCAGGCACCGTTCCAGCTTGGCGTCGGTGGCGACCACCAGGTGCGGGTGGTCGACGACGTTCCCGACCTCGTTGGTGCTCCACAGGCGGCTGATGGTGAGCGGGCGCTCGGCACCCACCTTGTTCCAGACGAATTTCCAGCTCTGGACAGCCTGTTCGCACAACTCCTCGGTCTGCGCGATCCACAGCAGCGGGCCCTTGAGGTCGCCGATCCGCTTCACCCAACGGATCACGGCCTCGGCGGTGACCCGGGTCTTGCCGGCGCCGGTCGGCAGGGACAGCATGCCGCGCTGCGGGGCCAGTCGGTCAAGCATCGTGGAGATGTTCCGTACCAGATCCTCCTGGTACTCATGGAGGCTCGGGAAGTCTCGAGGACCCTCTACGGTCTCGAACGCGGGCGGGGACGGAGTCCTCGAACCGGCGAACGAGACAGGCAGCTTCAGTTCCGAGACGAACGCGATGGCTGCCGACGAACCCCCGTATGCGACCGGAGCGTTGGGGAAGCGCGCCTGGATGTCCCGCGCATGCTGCTGGAGCACTCCGTCACCGTGCGCGTTGAACGCCATCTGCGCGATCCGGCGCCCGGACGGCTCCACGCCGTCGGTCTCCTGCAGCTCGGCCTCCATCAATCCCTCGGGGAGGCCGGTCCGGAGGGCGTCCGCACCGATCAGCAACTCGATCTTGGCCACCACGTCCTCGGCCTCGCGCACCGCCTTCTGCGCCGCCTTCAGCTCGCTGTCGCGAGCCATGCGGTCCTGGTGCTCCAGCACCGCGCGGCAACCGGCGGCGCCGAGGCCGAGGCCGAGTTCGCGGTCGATGAGACGCAGCATCGGCTCGGGCTCGAGAGGCACGCGGACCTTGACGGTGCCGTCCTGGCGTACGGCGTCCAAGGGGGAGGCGTGCGTGCCGTTCGGCGTACGGGTGACCTCCTCCAGTTCGCTGCACCGTTGCACCATGCTGTTCCGATGCCCGCTGTTCAGGCGCTGCCGCAGAGCGGGGAACAGCTCGACCAGAGGCACGGGGTCACCCTCCGGTACTTCACGGGTCTCCCGGCTGATCACGTCGGCGTAGCGGAGCATCCCCCACTTCTCGATCATCAGTTCGGCATCCTCGGCGGTCGGTACGAGGAGCGCGGGGAGCTGCTCGGCGCGGAGCGCCCGGTACTGAGCCGCTCCGACGGCGGTCGTGATCTCGTCGTCGGGACGGGTGCCCCAGACCTCGCCGATCCGGCAACGGGTCAGAGAGCCCTCGGGGAAGTCCGCGCCGAACCGGGTCAGCATCACGTAGGTCGCGCCGACGAAGGAGTCGTCCTCGCTGCGGGTGACCTCGTCGAGGAGCGCATCCCAACGGTCGGCGGGAACCTCGTCGACGGTGGTCGGGAGCCGCAGCCGGCGCGCCTTCTCGGGGGAGATGTCCGCCACCGGCAGCACGTCGCGATAGCCGGCCAGCTGGGGTCCGACGGCCTCCTTCAGCGGCTTGATCCCCTGGGAGGTGGCGACCGTGCCGAACTTCCTCAGCATCCATCGGATCGGCGAGATCACCGCCTGGCGAGTGCTGGTCTGTGCGCCGATCTGACGCGTCCAGTTGTCCACCACGGCGTCGTCGGGCAGGACCTTCAGGAAGGCGGCGCGCGATTCCTCGGAGAGGGCACGGAAGAGGTGGAGCGGGCCACCGATCGCGGCGCCCTCGACCTTCATACGATTCAGCGTGGGGCGCGGGGCGCGACTGTCCAGGCTGCGCAGGTAGGCGGCGTGGACGGCCGCGCGATACTCCTCGAACCATGCCTCGTCCGCCCGGGGCTGCACCCCGCCGGACGGCCGCTCCCGCAGACCGACCTGGGGGAAGAACGGGGTGTCGTCGGAGTGGAACGCCATGTCGACGGCGATGCTCGGATCGCGCGTCGCGTCGACGACCGCACCCGGCAGCATGCAGTTCTCGACCGGCCGGAACCGGCCGTCGGTGGTCCGCACCCGGAGCGTCGAGCGCGCAGTGGGCACCCGCTCCAGGACTTTGTGGGCCAGACGACGCACCCCCGCCTGACGGAACAGCTCCCAGAACCGCTCCCAGTCCGAGTCGCTGTAGTGATCGAAGCCCTGGTCGAGGACGCTGACGAACCGGCCCTCGACATCGGCCTCGCGAATGCCCAGGATGTTGAGTGCGTGAGCCAGCGACGGATCCTCGGCCAGCTTGTCGACCACGTACACCAAGGCCTCGCGCAGTCCGCCCTGGTCGGTACGGCGGAACACCTTGCCGTGCACGGGGGCGACAAGTCCGTGCTCCTCGGTGAGTACGATGCGGGCCGTGCGGGCCTCCTCGGCATAGGGGGAGTTGGCCTCGATCATCTCCGCGAGGATTCGAACGGCCACTGCTGATGCTTCGGGTGCCCCGCTCTCGACCAAGGCTTCCAGCCACTCACGGACGCCGGTCCGTTCGTGTCCGGCCGCGCCGATGATGTGCTCGACCTTGCCGGAACGGAGGGCGTCCGCCTCCGCGCTCGGGTGCAGCCAGTTCGAGGGGCGCCCGGGGCACTCGTTCCACATCCGCAGCCAACCGGACAGCTTCCTCAGGTCCCTGTCGAGCCGCGGGTGGATCCGCAGTTCGGTAGGGACGCGCAGGACGCCGTCCTGGTCGGGCAGGGAGGGGCAGTCCGCGGTGCGGTCCCAGACCTCCCGGGTCAGGAACTCGTCGGCCCAGCTGATCGCTTCCTTGACGCGGCCGGGCAGCAGGGGGAGGTAGGCGGCCGGGTCCTCGGCCGGTGCCAGGGCGGGGAGGGAGTCGACGACCAGCTTCGCCGACACCCTGATCATCTCTTGGTTGAAGGGGGAGGAGTCCAGCAGGTTCTGCCTGTCCTCGTTGGTCTTCCAGGCTCCGTTGAGAATGCCGCTCAGCGACATTTCGTACTTGGTCGGGAAGAAGGACCAGAATTTTCCGCGTCCGCGTGACCGCGGGCTGACGTACAGGCCGCTCTCCGGATCCTTGTCCAGGGCCGGGACACCCCAGGCGAGGTCGAGCAGAAGCCGGTCGTGCAGCTCTCCGGCATCCGCCCGAGCACTCGGACCGGGCTCGTGGGTGGTGCTGAACACGCGCCACCGGTCGGTGGTGACGGCCTTCCCGGTCCGCTCCTCGACCACGGTGTGCAGGTCGCCGGTCTGTCGGGTGGTCAGCGTACGTCGGGCCATGGGCCGAGGCCGGCGGTCCTCCAGCACCACCTTCGCGACGTGCGGGGAGAAGAGCTGGAAGCCCACCGGGAATTCCTCGCGAGGCTCACCGCGGTCCTTGGCGCGACCGCCGTGCATGTCCCTGCCCAGCCGGTCGTCGGCCCTGGGGAGCAGAGGCAGTCGAACGACGGTGGTGGCCCAGTCAAGCAGCTCGTTGAGGACATGATCGGCAGCACGCTCGGCCTGCACGTCGAGAGGTCGGGCCATCCGCAGCACGGGGGCGTCGAAGTCCGGGCCGTAGCGCGCTGGCACGCCAGGTACGGCCTTGATCTGCTCGTACGACCAGGCACGGTCGAATCCGAAACTTCCCGTGCTGCTGAAGAATTCAGGTGCGTCGGTTACCACGAGGACCGACTTGACGCCTACTCCGAAGCGTCCGATCTGCCCTCCACGCTTCTTCGACATACTCATTCGAAGAATTGTCTCCGCGCCCTCCGGGGTGACGGGATTACCCTCGTTCGCGCAGTACAAATGGGTGTCCGTGAGGATGATGTAAACTCGTCCACCCGGATCGTCGGCTATTTCGTCTGCCGCGTTCTGGACGAGCTCGAAGAGCTGACGGTCGCCATATCCGCCCTGGGTGATCCGGCGCTCACCATTGGCGTGCTCGGCCACGAGACCAGGGTCCACTGCGTAAGTCTGCAGGACACGTGAGGACTGTTCGAGAACGGTTTGGACTACGGAAGAGGGCGAAGGCGGCACTGCTCTGCACTCCTGAGTTGTGAAAGTCCGAGTGAAATGTCAGCCATGGGGCCGGCCGCGCCGGCTTCGTCGAAGCCGGCGCGTGCCTGTCGTGGTGCTGGTGTATTGGCGTCGCAGTCAGTGTCTTCGAGAGCGTGAAGGCGTTGGGGGTTCGGGCCTGCGGAGAGGAACGGCTTGGGGCTGTGACCTGCTCCTTTGTGCTACCTCGCTCAGATTGTGGGGAACTCGTCCGGCGGCAGACCGGGAATCCTGCCGTCGGGAAAGTCCTTCTCGGTCAGGTCGTAGTCCTGGAGAATCTTCATCACCTCGGCCTCGGTCTTGGCCGCGTTGATTGCCAGTTCGAACGAACTCATTTCCCGAGACGAAAACAAGAAGTCGTTGTATCCCTGCTCAATCATGAATGGCGCACCCCTATTCAGGTTGCACAGGGGTGAATTGGGCACACGTCCCCCCGCGAAAAAAATGGATGAAATCGATAGCGAATCCTCCATGGGGATTCTTGTTGGCCGAGAACACTAGTGGGTGTTGGCCCAGTGTCGCCAGCCCTTTCGTCGAAATGCTTCTGCGGTGGTGGAGTGGCGACTTGGTGTGTGCCTCGGTCTCCTGTTGTGGGGCTGAATTTGGATGCACTTCTCCCCGGGTCGCCCAGCCTTCCCGATTTCGGGTTTCGTGAGCGAGATGGGATCCCCATCGTCAACAACCGTATCGAGAGTCACCCGAAGGTGCAACCCCAACTCCCATTCATCCGGGGGGAGTTGGGCGCTCCATTCATGGAAGTGGCGCATAAGGGGCGAGACTTGGTCATTCGAGGCAACTTGGACGCCGAGTTAAAGGGGTCCGAGCGATGGGGTCGATCAACTGTTGGTTGACGCTTCCGTGCGTGTCAAATTAACCTCGTGGTCCACAGCACACGATCTGCATGGACTCCGAGGAAGAGCAGGTGACGCGTGGAGACAGGTGAGGAGTTCGGGCCTTGGCTGGCCCGACAGCTCAAGCTCGCGGGGAAGACACAGGCAGAACTGGCCGACGAGCTCCAGCTGACTCGGGCCGCCGTGTCCGCGTGGATCACTGGCAGGTCAACTCCTCGCCCGACCGTCATGACGGACATCGCCAAGGCACTCGGCACGGACGTGGGTACGGTGCACACCCGCACCACCGACACCCAGGCCGGCCTCCCGGTCACCTGGTACCACCGTCCCGGCTACTCCGACGGTGGTCGTGACCTGGGCAATGCCGCTGCCTTCGCCTTCGACGCCGACGTGCAGGTCCTCGCCCGCGAGACCTGCCAGAACAGCCTGGACGAGCGCCTTACGGAGAACGGTCGTCCGGTCCGGGTCCGTTACACCCTGCACGAGCTCACCGGTGAGGCCCTGGACTCCTTCCGCGAGGCGATCCTCTGGAACGATCTGTTCCCGCACTACTCCGCAGTCTCGGAGGCCGCCGGTAACCAGAAGGTCGGTCGGGTCGTGGACGCCGGTGTACGCGACATGTACGAGAAGGGCCGCTTGGTCCTGCTGCGTGTCGACGACTACAACGCTTCCGGGCTCATCGGTGACGACTACGCGGACGGCAAGTTCGCCGCTGTGGTCAGGCGTCAGCTGGAGAGCCTCAAGTCCGGCCCCGGCGCGGGTGGTTCGTACGGCCTGGGCAAGGCGACCCTGTGGGCCACCAGCGCCCTCGGACTCGTGCTCATCAACTCCACTCTGTCCGTGCCTCACGAGGGACGTACCGAGCGCCGGGTCATCGGCCGTCTCGAACTGCCGTGGCGGGAAGTGGACGGCGAGCCGTACGCGGGCCCGGCCTGGTTCGGGCGCCCCGATCCCGAATCGCCCGGTGCGATGGTCGCCCGTTCCTGGTGGGCGGACGAGGAGACCGTGGCACGCCTGTATCTGACCAGGGAGAGCGACGAACCCGGTACCTCCTTCCTCATCGTGGGCGCGCACGACGTCGCCAGTCTTGAGGGCAAGTCCGACGCCGACGACGAGTCCAGCGGCGACGAGGAGGGCGACGAGGACACGCGTGACATCCGCAAGATGCATGGCCGTCTGGTAGAGGCACTGGGACGTGACTTCTGGGCTGCGATGACCGGCGGCGGCAGCAGGCTCCCCCTTCTGGAGGTCTCTGTCCGTGCTTTGCAGAACGGCAAGGAGGTCGTGCCGGAGAAACAGGTGGACCCGTCTGTCGAGCAGCCCGCCCGGACTCGTGCCCTCAGGGCGCACTACGAGGGCACCACGGTGGATCGTCTCACCGAGGCCGGGCAGGTTGCGGCGCGGAGCGTCCCGCTGAAGTTGCCGCTCTCCGGCGGCGTCCATGGGACGTTCGGTACGCACCAGGCGGTCCTGTTGGTCACCCAGGCTGAGGGGGACAGAGACGGCGACGGGGGGAAGAACCAGGTGCACTCGTTGCGCGGCAACCGCATGACCGTCAAGAGGGCGGGGGTTCAGAGGCTGCCGCTCGGGACCAACCCCTTCCAGGGTGTTCTGTTGGTGGGCGAGGCAGCCGGAGAAACAGCCCCCTTCGCGAAGGAGGCCGAGGAATTCCTGCGTGCGGCGGAACCGCCTGAGCATGACCGCTGGGGACAGACGGAGGAGCTGACTCTGCGCTGGTCGCCGTCCGCATACCGGCGGATCAACGCGATGACCGCCGAGGTCAACAGTGCGGTCAGGGAACTTGTCGCACGGCCGAAGCGCAGCAACCGCGAAGGCGGTGAGGCTGTACGCAAGGCGTTGACTGTGAGAACGAGGCCCAAGGCCAAGGCGCCCGCCGGGCCGGTGGTTCCGGTGCTGGACAAGCTCGACGCGACAGTCGGCGACGACGGGGAATGGCGGATCACCGCAGAGGTAAGCATCCCGCGTGGCGACGAGATCGTCCCCATGGTGCCGGTCGCGCAGTTGGATGTGCGTTCCGGAGGCCGTCCGAAGTTGGAGTGGGCGGAACTCGTGGCCGTCGAGGGCTGCGAGGTGGAGGGTGGGACCCTGCGCTTCCCGCCCGGTACGCGTCGCGCGAAGTTCCGAGGATCCACCGACGTCACCAGCCACCCGGTCAGGACCACGCTCACCCGCCTCGTCCTCGAACTCCGCGCCGGCAAGGGGGAGTGACGCGTGAAGATCTACCCGTACAAGCGGCTCAACCGGCCGGTCGCTCTCAGAGTGACCTCGGTCTCCCTCAAACTCTCGGACGGCACCCGCGACCAGCTGGAGACCACCGCGTACTCGACCCAGCAGCAGTCCGTCGCGCTTGGCATCGCCGGCCACACCGACTGGGTGAGCGCCACGATCGGCCTGTCGGCGACGTTGCCACCCGGGGCGAACGCGCCGGACGCGGCCTGGTCCGATCTGCGTGTCCTCGCCGTGCTGACCGACGGCGAGACCAATGTCCGCACCTCTGCGGATCTCACGCTCGACGCGGAGGGCGGGCGGGACTGGTCGGGGTCGCTGGAGGTGCTCCGTGACGACCACTTGGGTCGGGCTTCCCTCTCCGTGTACGCCGTCGGGACGGTGGACGGAGTGCGTGGACGGTCGATCGCCGAGACCGACCGGAGCTGGATCGTCGACACGGTCTCCGACGAGCCCGTCCGTGGGCTCCAACTGGACGTTCAGACGGCATCGTTCAAGAGGAGCTCCCGGGAGTGGCTCCAGGCCTACGCTGACGCGCCCTGGATCGTGGACGCCTCGGCCAGAGTCCCCACCGTGTTCGTGAACACCGACGTTGAGGGTGCCATAGGCCTGTTGGACAGCAACGGCTCGGGAATGGACAGCAAGGTACGTGACCTTTTGGTCGCTCAGATGGCCACCGACGTCTGGACCGCGGTGTTCCACGGTGCCATCGGGGATCTGGAGGTGGAACCCGGCGGCGGCCCGGTCTTCCCGACCGACTGGCAGGGCGAGGTGCTGCGGGAGATGCTCCCGGACGTCGTTCCCGGCGTCCACGTCGAGGAGGCCCTACGACAGGTCCACCGCCGGCGTACCGGTGAATCGGGTTGGGTCGAGCTACAGACCCGTATCCACTACGCGGCGGTCCGCCGTGCCGACGCCACCAAGGCGCTCGCCTATGTGATCCGCAGTCTGGAACAGATGAACCGCGAGAGTGAGACGTGATCACCCAACCGAACCATGTACCGGAGCGGCTGGCGCTGCTCGCCACCTCGGCCGTCGACCCGTTCCTCACCGAAGAGCTGCTCAGAGGCGAACAGGTACACGGCGGCATCGATCTGGCCAAGGTCGTCGAGCCGCTTCCCGAGGACGACGCCAGATGGTGGGTCGAGCCGATCCGAAGTCTGGTGGAGGACGCCATGTTCGAGTTCCGGGAGGACCGTACCCGAGCCGACGCATGGCTCGCGCCACGGCTTCATGCCACGCTGCGCCTGACACGGCGAGAAGCGGCGGACAAGCGGCTGTGGAATCACCTCGCACTGGCGGTGGCTCCCGACTACGTGGTCTGGCGTCACCTTTCGGAACCGACGGTGAAGAGGCCGGAAAGGCGTGTCGCCGCGGAGCGCTTCCGGGGACCTGCCGACCGGCAGTGTTTCTCACGCCTGTGGTGGGCAGCGGAGCTGTTCAGGAACGGGGCGGACTACGAGCCGGTCGAGGCAGCCTGCGGAAACCAGGACCTCATCCACAGCGTTCTGAAGAAGGAGATGATCGACCACCGTCCCACTGCTCAGGCCATGGTCCGCCTGCTGAAGAGCGGACTGGTCACCACGGGGCGAGAGGTCGATGGCCTCAGCGTCGCGATCAACGCGGCCGGCGCGACCCTGATCTACGACATCCTCGGGCAGGACCGGCCCCGTGACCCCGTCCACCTGCGCGACTGGATCGCGGAAGCGGAATCGGCACCACCGGTCGAGCGGTACGAACTTCCGAAGGGGCCCGACGAGGACCCTGTCCCGGAGGAGTCCGTGGCCGCGCTCACCAGCTACTTTGCAGAACTGTTCGAGACTGCGCCGGTCAGGGGCAGGAAGCCCGGGGATTGACCTGGCGCCGGATTCGGACTACTTGGCCGACGCATTCTTTCCCTTGCGCGGGCGCATGGATGAGGGCGGCGGCACCTGGTCCTTGGCCTGCGGGCACCTGCTGGTGCAGTTGTCGGCGGCCCCGCAGCCATTGCTTCGCAGCTTGGCCCGCTGCTCCTCCGTGGCCGGCTGCCACGGCTTCCTCAGTGCCTCTGGGGCTGGCTCGGGGAGTCCGAGAGCGGCGCTCAGCAGGTGCGCACCGAACAAGGGAGGTACGGCGTTCCCCACCTGCTGGGCCTGCGCCATACCGGACCACGGATAGTCCGGCGGGAAGCTCTGCAGCATCCCCGCCTCGTTCATGCTGAACCGCGGGCCCTCGTAGACGATGTTCTCGTCCAGGTGCTCGAAGACCACGAAGCGGGAGATGCGACCGGTGACGGTGGTGGCGGGCTGCTGGTCGGTCCGCACTCCACGCCTCCCAGGGTTCCCCGAACTGCCGTAGTTCGAGCGGACCAAGAAGGGAGTGACACGCCCGGGATGTGAGCCCACCGGGTCCGAGAGGGCATCACGCATCGACCTCCAGGAGAGCCTGTCCTCGTCGCTCCCCGACGTGCCACTCTCGTCAAGGGTCGGCTGACGGACCTGGTCAGGTGCGCTCGTCCCGTTGTTCCGGTTCCATTCCTTCGCATCATAGGAACGGTGTGTAGGGGTGGGGAGCGAGGGCTCACCGAGCCCTTCGCGCCGAGCGATCAACACCGCGCGAGATCGCGTCTGCGGTACCCCGTAGGTCTCGGTGTCCAGAACGCCGACGACAACCTTGTATCTGGTCCCGTCGGGGAGCCCTGTCTCGGCCAGCACCTTGGCGTAGTGCTCCCAGAGCGGAGCCACTGCGGGTACCTGCTCCAGGACGATCACATCGTACGGTCGGTTCTCACGGTTGGGGCTCCGCGTTGCCTGAATCGCGTACCGGAGAGGTTCGAGGACCAGCGCGGTGCGTGGATCGGGGAGATCCTTGAGTTCTTCGTCGATCTTCTTGTCGGAGTCACCTGGCATCAGCCTGTCGATGTACTCCTTGACCCTGTCCAAGGCCTGGCGCCCGGCGCCGTGCCCGGCCACTGAGTACGTCTGGCACGGAGGGCCACCGGCGAGCACGTTGATCTCCGGCGGCAACGACTCGAAGGCGTCCTTGCGTACCGCGCTCACATCGGCGTGAAGGGTGTCCAGCCCGGCGGCGTACCGGGTCAGGCACGCGCTCCTGTCCCACTCGATACCGAGACTCGGGATGTCGAGCGAGTGACCGGCGACGTCCAGCCCTCCAGGACCTGCGAAGAGGTCAAGGATACGAGGCTGGTCGAGGATGGGCTTGTGGGACGCCGTGCTGGTCATGTGGCGGAAGTCTAGCCGGCCGAGGGGACTGGTGGATCCGGAATGAGCGCTGCGGCGACAGCCCGCCCCAGCGCCTTCCCCACGGGCGGTGGTGTCGCGTGGCCGATCTGGCGGTACCGGGCAGTCTTGCGCCCGGTGATCTCCCACGTCTCGGGAAAGCCCTGCAGCAGTGCCGCCTGCCTGGGCGTGATCTTCACCATGTGGTCCCTGCCGAGTTCGGGATCCCATACGAAGCCCGCGTCGGGAACCTCATCGCCCACGGTGTGACCGTTGACACCCATGGTCGCCCACTTCTGTTTGGCTCCCGTCGGTCCCAGATCTGCGCCGCCTCGGTTCTTCGAGCCGCCTACCAGGGTCGGAGCCGGTCGATGGGCCTGGGCGGCCCAACGGGCCGCGTCCTGCCAACCGCGCGCGGCCATGGACGGTTCCAAAACGGCACCGACCGTCGTCGGCTGCTGCACCGTCGGTGTCGGTGGCCGGAACGCCTCGGCCCACTGGCGCCCGATGGCGACCAGGACGCCCTGCTTGCGGTTCTGGGGCACGCCGAAGTCGACGGCGTTCACGACGAACCAACTGAACTCGTACCCGAGGTGGGCCAGTTCGGCTCGCGCGAAATCACGAAACTGCTGGTAAGCGTCCGAGTGCGCGAGCCCGGGAACGTTCTCGATGAGTACCGCACGAGGCCTGATCGCATGGACGAGATAGATCGTGGCCTTCAGCAGCTGCTCCTCCGCACGCGAATCCGCGCGTCCGACAGTTGCACTCGACTTCACTCGTGGCAGGCCGGCCGAGAGGAGATCCACGTCGTGGCTCACGGGGTGCTCGGCCGGGTCGAAGTCCAGCAGGTCAGTTTGAAGCACTTTCCAGTGCGGTCGGTTCGCCCGCAGAGTGCTGACGGCGAGCTCGTCGTCGTCCAGCAGCAGGCGCGGCTCGAACCCCGCCTGCTCCAGTCCGAGGGCGAGGCCGCCCGCTCCCGAGCACACATCGACGAAGGTCAGATCCCCCACTTTTTCCCCCTTCTTGTGCGTTCTGTCAGACGCCACTCCACAGCCGCTCTCACCCGCACGGCTACTTCCTCGGGAGTCTCATGCTCCCAGAACCGCAACACCATCCACCCCTGCGCGGTCAGGTGCTCCGTCGTCTCCCGGTCGCGGGCCATGTTCCGGTCGAGCTTCCTACGCCACCACTCGGCGTTGGCCTTCGGTTGCGTGGCGTGATCCGGGCACCCGTGCCAGAAGCACCCGTCGATCAGGACGGCCACCTTGGCACGGGTGAACGCCACGTCGATACGCCGCCGCGCCATGCCCGGTACCGGGTACTCCACGCGGTAGCGCAGGCCCGCGGCGTGCAGCAGACGTCGCACTGCCAGCTCGGCGTTCGTATCCTTGCTGGCCTGACGGGACATGCGCGCCGAGACGCCGGGGGAAGAGGGCCTCACGTTGTCCAATGGTGTCGCGCCTCAGGAGTGTGCGTCTTCTCGGTCGATGACGATCGCATCCTGCCGGCCCGAGTCGATCGCACGGAACCGAACCAGCGGGCGACCGGTGCCCACCGACGACTTCGGCGCGACGAAGGAGAAGGCCATGACGACGTCACCGGGTTCCACCGTCCCGTCGGAGGCGAGGCGGGGCTCGGACTCGACCACCGGGTAGAGCAGCAGTGCTCCTCGACGCGGGCGGACGAGCTGCTCGACCGGCGCGTTCCCGGCCGTCTCGACGGCACCCGCGATGCGCAGGGCGGCCGCGCGGTGCTTGGGCTCACTGAGCGCGCCGAAGAGCGAGCCGCGCCGGCGGGTACGACGGGCCAGGGTGAACGGGCCGTGCCCCATGAGGCGGGCCTCCGTGCGTCTGGCCGAGGTCTGCAACGGCGTGATCACAAGCCAGTCGTCGATCGTCGCCGACTGGCGCCCCGCTTCGAGCAGGAACTCCAGGTGCGGCGAGAACTGGCTCGGGATGGACCACCGCAGGTCGCACAGCACCCTGGTCAGCGTCTCGTGCGTGACCGTCCCCACCCGCGCCTCGTACGTGGGGTCGTCCCCGACCGACAGGCGCACCGGGTCCTGGCCCAGTGCGGCGAGTACGGGCTCCCAGCACTCGGTGTTGTCGGCCAGCTCGTCCGGGGTCTCCGGATAGGCGGTCGGCTCCACCCAGGTCCCCGGCGACCGCACCTCCACCAGCTCCGCATTGAACATCTTGTTCCGAGCCGACGGCTTCACCCACGGCAGATGCTGGGTCACCAGCGGCGGGATCTGGGCGGGGGTGACCTGGGGGCGGCCGTCCACCAAAGGTGCGTAGCGGGCCAGTTCGGCGCGGAAGAGTTCCTCGTCGCGGCAGATCGCCTCGAAGGCCTCGTACAGGTCGACCGTCTTGGCGTTGCGGCCGCGGCCGAGGGCCTCCTCGCGGCCGATGTAGAGGCGCACGAGGTCGCGGTAGCCGGGCCGGAAGCCGAACCAGCGGCCCATCTGCATCAGGGTGTCGGCCTGCTGCGTCGTGCGGCGGTAGTATGTGATCGTCAGTCCCTCGACCGTGAAGCCTCGGGACAGCTTGGTGCCGCCGACGAGGATCTTCCAGACTCTCGGGGTGCGGTCGAAGTCCAGGTCGGGCTGGGCGTAGTCGCGCTCGCTCTCGCCATTGACGACTATGACGGGGGTGCCACCCCTGTTGATGAGCTGGCGGGCCTCGGAGACGTACGGCTTGAGCTCCGCGTACGTCGTGGGAGTGGGCAGGGAGCCGTCCGCGTAGGCGTGGAAGTCCTTGTCGAAAAGGGACGCCAGACGTGTGTGACCCTCCGGGCCCGTGTGCGCGGCGTTGTGCCACATGGTGTTGATGCGCAGGGCGAGCGCGGCGTGTTCGGCCATGCGGACCGATTCGTGCACGAGCATCGTGTGGTGCCGGAACGGGTCGGAGGGAACACCGTGCTTTTCGCGGTAGAGCTTCAGAGCGCCCGTCAGCATGAAGGCGTCCAGGGCTTCCTGGAGTCGGTCGCCCGTGGAGTCGTAGATTCCCCGGACATGCTTCTTCTCGGCCTCGCCTTCGCCGTCGCCGAAGGCGTCAAGGTCATGGAAGTCCTGAACGCCCATGTAATCGGTGGGGCGGGGGAGGGATATCAGGAAGTCCCGCGGGAAGAGGTCCTCCTCATCACCCGGGTCGATGAACACGTTGGCGAAGGGAGTCGCGGTGTAGCCGACGTACTGGGCGCGAGGCAGGAGCTTGAGGAGCTTGCTGATCTGGCCGTTGATCGCCGTGCGAGTGACCTTTCCGTCCTCCCACTTCTTCGGGTCCGTCGTGTTCACCGAAGCCTGGTCCGACTCGTCGTCGATGATCAGGGCCGGTATCTCGCCGAGGATCGGGCCCATCTTCTTGAGGTCCTTGACCAGCTTCTCCAGCACCGACTTGTTCTTCTTCACGACCATGACGCGTGCGCGGGCCGCATGCAGGTTCGCCGGGTCATGCAGGGGGCGGGTGCGGTCCGGCTTCTCGAACTCCAGGGCGCTGATGCCGCGTTCCAGTGCCATGTAGTCACGGTCGCGAGAGGTCAGACGCTCGATGTCGAAGGCGCCGAGCACGGAGGGGCGGGCACCGAACGAGACGAACTTCGCGGGCCAGTCCTCGTCGTCCTGGTAGTCGATGCCGACCAAGGCGTCCGGGTCGTTCGGGTCGGCGGCGCCCAGGATGTTCTCCTGGCCGATCAGTTCCATGTCGAGGCGGCGCTGGGTCTGGCCGCGCAGCAGATTCAAGGTGCCGCCGAGGACGATCACCAGGCGGTAGCCCGCGTCGATCGCCTTGGCCGTGACACCGGTGAAGTTGGCGGTCTTGCCGGACTGTACGTAGCCGACGACCAGTCCACGCGCGCCGTAGGGGGCGTCACGGGTGGGGTCGGCAAGTCGCTCCACGACCGCATGAGCGGCCTCGTCCAGACCGGAGACCGCTGCGTCGTTCCAGCCCTTGCGGCGCAACAGACGCTCGTACGACGCCCAGTAGAAGGAGCGGTTCGCCGCCTGCTCCCGGGTGTACCAGGGCTGGAACTCGCGGCTGATGGTGACAGGGCCCGGTTCTCTGTGGACGGGGACGGCCGCGTCGAGTGCCTTGCGCAGGTCCGCGCCGAGCGCGAGCTTGTCGTAGACCTCGGCGCGGCGTTCCGGCATGCGTGGCGCGGTGGCCGACCACGCGGGGGACTGCTCGAAGTCCCATGCGGTGAGCTTGCGGCGCCAGAGGGCGAGCAACTCGTCGCCGGGCCCCGCGGCCAGGATGCGGTCGCGGAAGTGGGACATGTCCGTATCCGCTGGCTCGTCGGTGTCGGCGAGGACGAAGGCCAGTTTGGCGAAGTGCTTGGGGCCACGTCGGCTCATCGCGTCGAGGACCTCGCCGTGGAGATCGATGAGGTGGTCGGGAGCGGGCGTGTTCTCTGCGGTCACGGCGGCTGTGTGGCCTCTCTGGTGTACGGAAAGATGCGGGGGAGAGGGGTGGACTAACCTTCGGCGCGGGCGAGTTCGGCCCGTACCGCAGTGACGAGCACGCTGTTCCACAGGGCGACCTTGTCGGTCTGGTTGGCCCAGACCCGCTCCTTCTGGAAGATCTCGTTGAGCATCAGATAGAGGAGGCTCTTGAGGACCGGGGCGTCGTTGGAGCCCCCGCGCCGGCCGCCGTTGAAGGCGTGCCGGTAGTCCTTGTTGAGGACGACCAGGCGCTCCTTGTGGTCGATCGTGAAGAGCAGTTCAGCGGAGTCGACGCCGGGCGGCACATCGAGCCTGGCCCAGGTGAAGGTGATGGGGTCATCGCCCTCCAGCTGCGGCAGTTCGTCCCGCAGCGTCCGCTTCAGCTTCGGGTCGATGCCCTTGCCGGGCGGGATGACGGCCACGCGCTTGACCTCGGTACGCCGCCTGGCGGCTTCGCGGTAGGTCGCCTCGGCCTCGCGGACGTATTCGGTGAAGGTGTGGTCAGTGGTGGGGGATGCCGCCTTCTCCAGCCCTCGGGCGAACGCCGGGGTGACCTGGACGCCGTCCTTCTTGACGGTCAGGGCGAACACGTCGTTGGGCTCGGGCGGTAGATCCACTGCGATCCTGGCGAGGGCGAGGTGGCCCTCAGGGCTGCGGGTGTCGTTCCAGCCGCCGGCCTGGACGAGCCGGTCGTTGCGGTAGAGGTAGAAGCCTTGGCGCTCGGCGAGCGGGCCGATGCCTCGGTAGGCGACCAGCGGAGACTTGGGCGGCCATATGTGCGCGGTGAGCGCGACGTCGCCGACACCCTCGACAGGCGCGACGTACGTACGGGGATAACCGGGGCGGCCAGGGACCCGGTAGCCGAACGGGTCGATGGGCTCCACGCCCCGGTGGTCCAGTTCCTCCCGGGTGTGGACGTCCTCGACGACGATGTCCACGTCGAAGCCATCGCGGGCGAGGAAGCGGTGGAGGTGGAGACCGAGGTGGGTCTCGAGCCGTTCGATCGCGTCATTGAGGTAGCGGTCGGTCTGACCGGCGGTGATGGTCTCGAACGCGCGGACCTGGTCCCAGCGCACGATCGTGCCGTGCCAGCCGATGATCCCGTCGTAGCGATCGACCAAGCTCTGGCAGTACGTCGCATCGACGATGTCGCAGGTGAAGTCGGCCTGCGCGCGGGCGGTGAGCCAGCGGCGGCCGGTCGACGGGCTGCGCTTGGTCCGGCTGATCACGGTCAGCGCATCGGCGTGCGAGAGGGAGGCGGCCTTCAGCCCGGCACCGAAGTGCCCGAGGGCTCGGGCGGCGTACTTCTCGCGCCCGCCGACGGTCATCGCCGTGTCCAGGCTCGCCTCGTCCATGCCATGGCCGTCGTCGATGACGAGCAGTCCGACGAGGCGGTCTCGTCCGCCGCGTTCACCCGTGTCCCGCAGGAAGCTCACGACGACGTTGTGGGCTCCTGCGTCGATCGAGTTGTCGATCAGGTCGGCGATGGCCGCCTCGAAACCGTAGCCCTGGTGCGCGAGCGACTCGAACGACCTGGCCGCCGGGGGGAGCCGCTTGCTTCCGCTGGTGGGTACGTCGAACTGCCAGTCCGAAGACGGCTGGTAGGGCGGCATACGTGTTCCTCGCGGGCCGGGACATGCCCGGGATGCGTGCGGGCCTGCCAGTTCAGCTGGTCACATGTGACGTTAGCGTGAGCGAGTTGTGAAGGAGTAACGGGATCGGAACAGATGGGGTCGACGTTCCGGGGGCGTTTCCCGGAACAACCCCGAGAGCGAGTCCTGGGAGGCGTTCCAGGGAGCCAACCTCCGGAGGCGGGACGACGTCTGCGTCAGGTTTGCGTGGCCCCGTGGCACGTCGCGTACGCGTTGCCCGAGCCACACCAACATCCCGCCCCCCTCTGCGGCGGCCAAGCCACAGCCCGCCCCCGGGCCGCCAGCGTCGTCGCGTACTGCGGCAACAACGTCGCGTCGGCCGGTGACGACGCCTCGGACGCCGCGAAGGCTTCGTAGGACGGGACCGTGCCCGTCACGATGCCGAGGTTCGGGGTGCCGGAGGCGGCCAGTTCGCGCAGGGAGGCCTCTATGGTCGCGAGGTGCTCCTCGTGGGAGGAGTACTCCGACGCCAGCGACGGGTATGCGGCCAGCAGCTCGGCCAGTTCGTCCGTCGGCCAGTGCAGGACTGCCACCGGGAATGGGCGGGACAGGGCCTCCCTGTACGTGCCCAGCTCCGCCCGTAGGCGGCTGATCTCCGCCTGGAGTTCTGCCGGGTTGTCCGAGCCGAGGGACCAGACGCGCTTCGGGTCGTGGAGTTCGTCCAGGGAGATCGGGGACGAGTGGAGGGTGTCCGCCAGGGTGTCCCAGTCGTCGTGGGGTGCGCCCAGCATGCGGCGGACGCGGTGGCGGCCGAAGAGGAGGGGGAGGGTGGAGTAGGGGGGCTCCGACACGTCTGTCAGGAGGAGCTGGGCGCCCTGCGTGAAGGTCTCCTGCGCCGCCTCCAGCTCGTCGTGGGACTCCAAGGCCTCCGCGACGATCACCCAGGGGGCCGCGTCGCGGGGGGACGCCGTCCTTACTCCGTCGATGATCGCGCGGGCTTCCGCCTCGTGGCCGTACTCCCAGAGGTTCGATGCCTTGAGGGCTCGTACCAGGTGGGGGTTCTCGAGTGAACCCGGAGAATCCAAGGACGACAGCAGGCGGTCGTAGAGCGCTGTCGCGGCGGGGCGGTCGCCCGCCAGTTCCAGGTGGGCCGCGGCCTGCAGCAGCAGGTTCTCCGCGTCCTCGGGGTACCGGCCGGCAGTCCGCTCCAGGCGGGCTGCTTCCGCGTTGTGGTCGACGTTCTCGGCAGGCGTGTCGGGGCGCATGGGGGACACCGTACTGCCGCCGAACGACAAAGAAGAGAGATCTGCAGGCCAGAGGGTCCGGGGCCGCGGGAATGAGGGAACGAGGGGCGAGGGAGGAGGGAGGAGTGAGGAGGGAACGAGGGTCAGGGGGCGCGCCGCAGCAACATCCGCCTCGACGTCGTCCGCCGCGGCGCCCGCTCGCCTCGGCCACCGGGTGCCGGTTCCGGTTCCGTCCCAGCCATGTGTCACTGGGTGCCCCCGCCATGCGGCCCCGGGGTGCCAGCCCCGGCCACGCGTCACCGGAGGTGCCAGCCCCCGCCACGCGTCACCGCGTGCCACCCCAGCCATAAAGTACCGATCATGGACACCTCAGCCCAGTACCAACTCGGCAGCGACCTCCTCCATCAAGGGCGCCGCGAGGAGGCCAAACAGTGGCTCGTACCGCTGGCTGAAGCCGGTCACCCGGAGGCGGTGCGCCGGCTGGCCTGGAGTGCGAGCGGGCTCGCGTACAAGGACGCCCGCTACGAGGCGGAGGCCGAGTACTGGCTGCGTCGCGAGGCGGAGGTACGGGAGGACCCCGACTGGCTGGTCACGATGGCCCAGGAGATGCGCCGCTGGGCATCGGGACGGGTGGCGGAGGCCGAGGACCTGGTGGCCGGGATGGCGCGGGCGGGCAGCGCACGGGCCGCCGGTCAGCTGGGTTACTGGAAGCGCCGGGACGGCGACCCGGCGGCCGCCGTGGAGTGGTACCGCCTCGCGGTCGAGCTCGGGCACCGCTTCTGCTGGCGGGACCTCGGCTGGTGCCTGAGGACCCTGGGCCGTTACGCCGAGGCGGAGGCGCTGTACCGCCCGCGCGCCGAAGCGGGCGATGTTGTGGCCCTGTACGAGCTCGGGGCGCTGCTGCACGCACAGGGGAAGGGACCGGCGGTGACACCGCCGGGTCCGCCCAGCCTCTAGCCCCGTTGTGCCCCGTGATTGCCCGTGGTTGTCCCTGATTGCCGTTGATTGCCGTGATGCCCCAGCTTCCCGCGCTTCCCCATGGGCCTACCGCGGCCGCATCGACCGCAGCTTCCCCCACACCGCCAGCCGGTACTTGGACGTGTACTCGGGGGTGCAGGTGGTGAGGGTGATGTAGTACCCGGGCTCGCTGTACCCGTACGACGGCCGCACGGTGCTGCGCGGAACGCTGTGGATGACGCCGCTGTCCCGCGCCGAGGTCTGCGGAAGGGTCTTGTCGACGACGTACGTGTAGAGGGCGGTCTTCGTCTCGACCGTGATCGTGTCGCCGCGCCTCAGCCGGTTGATGTACCGGAAGGGTTCGCCGTGGGTGTTCCGGTGCCCGGCGAGCGCGAAGTTCCCCGCCTGGCCCGGCTGTTGGGTGCCCTTGTAGTGGCCGACGTACCCCTTGTTGAGAACGTTCGGCTTGCTGACGCCCTCGGCGACGGGGACGCGGAGGGAGAGGCGGGGGACGGTGAGGATGGCGTAGGCCTGGGACCAACGGGGCCCCGACTGGGCGCTGTTGACGGTGGTCTGCCGTTCGCGCGAGGAGGGGTTCTGCGCACCGCCGGAGTCGTCACCGCCGTCCCCCTCACCCCCGTTCCCGCCCTCGCCCGGGTCCGTACTCGGCGCGTCGGCGGCACCCGGCGCCTTCCACTCCCTCTCCAGCGCCTGCACCTCGCGCGCGGCGTCGTGCCGGGCCTGCCGGTTGGTCCACCACAGCTGGTGCACCACGAGGAGCAGGAGCACCACCCCCGCGGTGACGAGCACCTCTGCACCGCTCCACACCGCACGCCGGTAGGCGGCGCGTCGCCGCCGAGTGCCGTGGTGCACGATCCCGGGAGCCCGCATCCGTACGCCTCCTTCGCCGGGCCCGCACGATAGGTGCTGCCTCCTCAAGTCACCAGCCCCGTACAGTCCGACGCCCCCACCAGGGCTTCATACACTGGTTTTAGAAAGGGGTGAGAAAGGGGTGTCACAACCCTCGACAACCCCACCCGCCACACCCGATGCTTCCTGATGGCATCAGCGGGGCGAGCCAGTGCCGGTGGGACGACCGGCAGTTGAGTCGACGGGCCAACGTCAGTGGGACGACCGGCGATCGAGTCGGTCGACGGGCCAACGTCAGCGGAACGACCGGCGATCGAGTCGGTCGACGGGCCAACGCCGGTGGGACGACCGGCGGTTGATCGGGATGGATGGAGAAGCCATGATCCGGCGTAGAACACTGCTGGCAGCCGCGGGCGGAACGGTCCTCGGCAGCGCCCTGGCGACGGGTACCGCCAGCGCGGACGCGACCATCGCCGTCAACCCCGCGACGACGTACGGGAAATGGGAGGGCTGGGGTACGTCGCTGGCGTGGTGGGCCAACGTGTTCGGCGCCCGCGACGACTTCGCCGACATCTTCTTCACCACCAAGTCGACGACGTACAACGGCACTTCGCTTCCCGGCCTGGGCCTGAACATCGCCCGCTACAACCTGGGCGCGTGCAGCTGGAACAGCGTGAACGGCGAATCGATGGTCGCCTCCGCCAACATCCCCTCCTTCAAGCAGATCGAGGGCTACTGGCAGGACTGGAACAACGAGGACCCCACCTCCTCGGCCTGGAAGTGGACGGCCGACGCCACCCAGCGGGCCATGCTGCTGAAGGCGACGTCACGGGGCGCGACGAGCGAGCTGTTCGCCAACTCCCCGATGTGGTGGATGTGCCTGAACCACAACCCGTCGGGCGCGTCCGGCGGCGGCAACAACCTCCAGTCCTGGAACTACCGCCAGCACGCGTCCCACCTGGCGGCAGTGGCCCTCTACGCGAAGAACAACTGGGGCGTGAACTTCTCCACCGTCGAGGCCTTCAACGAACCGTCCTCCAGCTGGTGGACGGCCACCGGCACCCAGGAGGGCTGCCACATGGACGCGTCGGTGCAGGCGGCCGTACTCCCGTACCTGCGCAGCGAGTTGGACAAGCGAGGCCTGACCGGCACGAAGATCTCGGCCTCGGACGAGACGAGCTACGACCTGGCCCGTACGACGTGGAGCTCTTTCAGCTCGACGACAAAGGGGCAGGTCAACCGGGTCAACGTCCATGGCTACCAGGGTTCGGGCGGCCGCCGGGACCTCCTCTACACGGACGTCGTGAAGACCGCGGGCAAGGGCCTGTGGAACTCCGAGTACGGCGACAGCGACGGCACCGGCCTCACCCTCGCGAGCAACCTCTGCCTGGACTTCCGCTGGCTGCACCCGACCGCCTGGGTCTACTGGCAGGTCATGGACCCGTCGTCGGGCTGGGCGACGATCGCGTACGACGCGAGCACCCTGACCGCCGGGGCGGTGCAGACGAAGTACTACGTGATGGCCCAGTTCACCCGCCACATCCGCCCCGGAATGACGATCGTCGACACGGGGGTGGACTACGCGGCGGCGGCCTACGACGCGACGGCGAAACGTCTGGTGATCGTGGCCGTGAACAAGGCGTCCTCCTCCCAGACCCTGACCTTCGACCTGTCCCGTTTCACCACGGTGTCGGGAGGCACGGGCGGCCTGGTCCCCCGCTGGAACACGCTGACGTCGGGGTCCGGCGACCGCTACACCTCGCGCTCGGACACGTATCTGAGCGGCAAGTCGGTCGCCGTGCCGTTCGCGGCGGGGGCGGTGCAGACGCTGCAGGTGGACGGGGTGGTGGTGTGAGGCGGGGGTGAGGGCCCGCCCGCACCTCGCTGTCGACGTCAGCCGTGCTCCCGAAGGGCCAGCACGCTCACCGCCGCGGCCCCCGCGAGTCCCGCCGACACGAGGATCGCGATGTTCCAGCCGTGGGCGACGCCGCCGGAGGAGGTCACCAGCGCGATCGTGAGGGCGACGCCAGCGCAGGAACCGATGTAGCGGAACGTCTGCTGCGCGCCCGAGCCCATCGCGGCGCGGGTCGCGGGGACGGACTCGACGGCGAGGTGCGGCAGGGCGGCGTTGAGGAGGCCGCTGCCTATGCCGGAGATGATGAAGCCGGGGAGCAGTCGCGTCCAGGAACTGGCACCCAGCGCGCCGAGCATCGTCAGGATGCCGGCCGCGTGCAGCGCGAAGCCGAGTGCGAGCTGGTGGCGTGCCGAGATCCGGCCCGCGAGGCGCCGCGCCTGCAGCGCGACCACGAAGGACAGCCCGGACCAGAGCAGGACCA
Source organism: Streptomyces sp. R41 (assembly GCF_041053055.1). Classification (NCBI taxonomy): domain Bacteria; kingdom Bacillati; phylum Actinomycetota; class Actinomycetes; order Kitasatosporales; family Streptomycetaceae; genus Streptomyces; species Streptomyces sp. R41. Next base: position 4,125,876 of record NZ_CP163443.1, on the reverse strand, counting down.
GCCACGCCGTGTCCAGCGCGGACAGGCCGAGCGTCCGCTGGATCAGCGCCGGCAGGAAGCTGAACACGCCGATCACCGCGACGCCCGTGAACAGCCCGCCCGCGGACGAGGCGAGGAAGCGGCGGTGCCGGAACAGGCCGAGGTCGATCATGGGCGTACGGCTGCGGCGCTCGACGACGACGAACACGGCCATCAGGACGAGGAACGCCGCCAGCAGCAGGCCCACCGGTGCGCGCAGCCAGCCGTCGCGGCCCAGGGTGAGCGCGGCCACCAGGGCCACCAGCGCCAGGCCGAAGGTCAGGGCTCCCGCCAGGTCGGGGCGGCCGCCCCGGGGTGCGCGGGACTCGGTGAGAGCGCGGGTTCCCAGCGCGGCGACGATCAACGCGGCCACGCCCAGCACCGCGTATGCCAGCCGCCAGTCCCACTCGGCCATCCCGCCCGCGAGCAGCGGGCCCACCGCGATGCCGCCGCTGACGAAGGCGCCCCAGACGCCGGTCGCGTGCAGCCGCCCGCGCGGGTTCGGGAAGGCGTGGACGATCAGCCCCAGGCTGCTCGCGAGGATCGCCGCGCTCGCCGCGCCCTGGGCGATGCGGGTCAGCGTGAACAGCCAGGTCGAGTTCGCGAGCGCGCCCAGCGCCGTGGTGATGCCGAGCGCGACCGTGCCGGCCAGGAAGATCCGGCGGCGGCCGTAGTCGTCCGCGAGGCTGCCGGCGACCAGGAGCAGCGCGGCCAGGCCCAGCGGGGTGCCGTTGAGCAGCCAGGCCTGGGCGGAGACCGAGGTGTGCAGCGCGGCGGCGGTGTCGGGGAGCGTGACCAGCGGCGCGGTGTACGTCATCAGCGCCACGGCGGTGGCGGCGCTGGTGAGGGCGAGGGTGGGGGCCGCGCGCGGGGTGCTCTCCGGGGGAGTTGTCGAGCGCGCCGTATCGGTGGATGTGACGGCGGTGCGGTCGAGCCGGGTCATGGCCTGCCCCTTCGGAACGGGTAAGTTCATTCATTGAACCTGCGTATGTGTTGACCGTAGCACCCTAGGTTCGTTCACTGAACCAAGATGTCGAAAAGTGGCTACAGTGGGGGCATGGCTCTGGGCAAGGACTACGCGACGCAGGAGTGCTCGATCGCCCGCGCGCTCGAAATCGTCGGCGAGCGCTGGACGCTCCTCGTCGTACGCGACGCGCTCTACGGCGTACGGCGCTACAACGACTTCCTCGTGCACCTCGGCATCCCGCGCGCCGTCCTCGCGGCCCGCCTCCAGCTGCTCACCGCCGAGGGCATCCTCGAAAAGCGCCGCTACCAGGAGTCGCCGCCGCGCGACGAGTACGTCGTCACCGACCGCGGCATCGCGCTCTGGCCCACCCTGCGCTCGCTCGGCCTGTGGGGCCGCGAGCACTTCAGCGAGACTCAGCTGCGCGCCTTCCGGCACGCGACCTGCGGCACGGAGCTCGGCCGGTACGGCGAATGTCCCGCCTGCGGAACCGTCGTACCCGTCCCGGACGTCGAAATGGTGCCGGGACCCGGACTCGATCCGGACCCGGTGGATCCGGTCAGCCGGGCGCTGCTCAAGCCGAAGCGCCTGCTGGAGCCGATCGAGACGGCTCCTGTATAACGAAGGGCAGCGCAAGCCGACGTACGAGGGCAATTCGGCGTACGGGAGACTCGTGACCTACGAGAATCGACGTACGAGAGACTCGTGACCTACGTGACGTGCGAGAGGGGGAGCAGCCGATGATCCGGAGCTGGGTGAACATGCGCCCCGCCGCCGTGCTGCTGCTTCTGCTGCTCGAAGTCGCGCTGCTCGACACCGGCAGCCTCTCCGCCGCCGTAGCCGTCGCGTTCACCGCGACCGCCGCGGCCGCATCCGCGCTCGCCGTCTGCGCCCTCATCGGCTCGCGCTGCGCGCCCGCCGTCCCCCGTACGCGGGTCCGGACGGCCATCCGCGACCGCGAGCACCGTACGGCCTTCCTGCCCCAACGCGATCCGGACGCGGCGGGGCGCAGGCGTCCCCGGGCGCCGGGGCGTGCCCTCCTGACGGCCGCCGCGTAGGGAAAACCCCGTAGCCGGACCCCGCGCGGGTCGTCATGCCGTATTCCGAATCCCCGGCACGACGAGACCCCCGGAGGGCTCATCCATGTCCACGTTCATGTCCGTTTTCGCGAGCCTGGTCGAGCAGCTCGCCGACCTGCTCCAGCCCCTGTTCCACGCCTCGGCGGCGGCCGCCGCGATCGTCCTGTTCACCGCGTTCGTACGACTTCTCGTGCATCCCCTGTCCCGGGCGGCGGCGCGCGGTCAGCGGGCGCGCGCCGAGCTCCAGCCGAGGGTGGCGGAGCTGCGCAAGAAGCACGCGAAGGATCCCGAGAAGCTGCAGAAGGCGGTGCTGGCGCTGCATGCGGAGGAGAAGGTGTCGCCGCTGTCCGGCTGCCTGCCCAGCCTGCTCCAGCTGCCGGCCTTCTTCCTCCTCTACCACCTGTTCTCGAACTCGACGATCGGCGGCGGGGCCAACGCCCTGCTCGGGCACAAGCTGTTCGCCGCGCCGCTCGGCGACCGGTGGGCGGACGCGCTGGGGAACGGGGGAGTGTTCGGGGCGTCGGGGCTGGTCTACCTGGGACTGTTCGCCCTCGTCGCCGCGGTCGCGACCTTCAATTACCGTCGTACGAAGCGGATGATGGCCGCCTCCGCACCGGTCGCCGACGGCGATCAGCAGGTGCCCGGGCTCGCCTCGGTCAACAAGATCATGCCGTTCATGTCCTTCTTCACGCTCTTCACCGTGGCGGTGGTGCCGCTGGCCGCCGCGCTCTATGTGGTGACCAGTACGACGTGGAGTGCGGTGGAGCGGGCGGTGCTGTACGGCGGGCCCGTGGCCAAGGGGCCCGAGCGGTCCGGGCCGGCGCAAGCGGCCTGAGTGCTCCGGGCCCGGTCAGGCAGCCTGAGCGGGTGGTTACGGTCCAGTCCGTGAACGGGGTATTGCGGACTGGACGGCAAGCTTGGAGGATCGACCAGTCCTCCGATGGCTGCACCCATCGGTCGACTGCCCGCGATCGAGGGAGATTGTGATCATGAAGCTGCTGCGAGTCGGTACGGCGGGGTTGGAGCGGCCCGCGCTGCTCGACGCCGAGGGAACCCTCCGGGATCTGTCGGGCATCGTCCCGGACATCGACGGGGCGCTGCTCGCCGACGACGCGGCGCTCGGCCGGATCCGTTCCGCCGCCGAGGCCGGTGAGCTGCCCGCGCTGGACGCGGCCGGGCTGCGCGTCGGGCCGCCGCTGGCCCGCATCGGCAAGGTCGTGTGCATCGGGCTGAACTACCACGACCACGCCCGCGAGACCGGCGCCGAGCCGCCCGCCGAGCCGGTGATCTTCTTCAAGGCGGCGGACACGGTGGTCGGCCCGAACGACACGGTGCTCGTGCCGCGCGGGTCGGTGAAGACCGACTGGGAGGTCGAGCTGGCGGTCGTCATCGGCCGTACCGCCCGCTACCTGGAGTCCGGTGAGGAGGCGCTCGCCCACGTCGCCGGGTACGCGGTGGCGCACGACGTCTCCGAGCGCGAGTTCCAGATCGAGCGCGGCGGCACCTGGGACAAGGGCAAGAACTGCGAGACGTTCAATCCGCTCGGGCCGTGGCTGGTGACGGCGGACGAGGTCCCCGACCCGCAGAACCTCTCCCTGAAGCTCTGGGTCAACGGAGAGCTCAAGCAGGACGGGACCACGGCCGAGCAGATCTTCCCGGTCGCCGAAGTGGTGCGGTACGTAAGCCAGTTCATGACCTTGTACCCGGGTGACGTCATCAACACCGGTACGCCGGCGGGGGTTGCCCTCGGACAGCCCGAGCCGAAGCCGTTCCTCCGGGCGGGGGATGTCGTCGAGCTGGAGATCGAGGGGCTCGGCCGTCAGAGGCAGGAGTTCAAGGACGCCTGAGCCCCCGACTTCTGAACAACCTGAGTCCCCGACTTCAGAACAAGAGGTCGGCCAGCCTCCGCCACGTCTCCCGCTGCAAGCCGTCCCCCGGGCCGCCGTCCACCACCTGGAGCGCCACGTGGTCGGCGCCCGCGTCGTGGAAGGCGTTGATGCGGGCGCGGATCCGGTCCTCGTCGCCCCAGGCGTACAGCGCGTCGATCAGGCGGTCGCTGCCGCCGGCGGCCAGGTCGTCCTCGGTGAAGCCGAGGCGCAGGAAGCTGTTCGTGTAGTTGGGCAGGGAGAGGTACATGGCGAGGGCCTCGCGGGCCAGTGCGCGGGCGCGGGTCGGGTCGGTCTCCGGGACGACCTTGAACTCCGGGGCCAGCAGCGGGCCCTCGCCCAGGATCTCGCGGGCCTGGGCGGTGTGCTCGGGCGTGACCAGGTAGGGGATCGCGCCCGCGGCCCGGTCGGCGGACAGTTGCAGCGTCTTCGGACCGAGGGCAGCCAGGACCCGGCGTTCCGCGGGGACCCCGGCCGCGTCCAGCGCGTCGAGGTAGTCGACCAGGGCGGAGTACGGGCGGCGGTACTGGTCCGCGAGCTTGGCGTGGCTCACCCCGAGGCCGAGCACGAAGCGGCCGGGGTGGGCCGACTCGACCTCGGCGTAGCCCGCCGCGCTCGCCTCGGCGTCGTACTGCCAGATGCTCTGGATACTGGTGGCGGCCACGAGACGCGAGGTGGCTTCCAGCAGGGGTACGGCGTGGCGGGCGGCGCTGCTGCCGCCCAGCCAGACGGCGCCGTAGCCGAGTTGCTCCAGCTCGGCGGCGGCCTCGGCGATCTCGGTGCGCCGGTCCGGGTCCTCCGAGCGGAGTCCGACGCTCCAGATGCCGTAGCGGCCGACTTTTTCCTTCAGGGCGGTGGTCATGGTTCCGTTCCCTCCGGCAGGTGTCGTTCCATGATCGCTGTGTTGTACGCCAGACCCAACCGGAGGGAGCCTCGGGTTAATCCCCGGCGGCGACTACTCGGCCAGAAACTGCTCCAGCGCCTCCACCACGAGACGGTGGTCCTGGAGCTGCGGCAGGCCGGAGACCGTGACTGACCCGATCACGCCCACGTCCTCGACGGTGATCGGGAACGAGCCGCCGTGCGCCGCGTACACGTCGGGGTCGAGGCGGGAGGAGTCCTCGAACGTCGTGCCCTTGGCCCGGAAGCGGGCGCCGACCAGGTAGGACGAGGCGCCGTAGCGCTCCACGACGCGGCGCTTGCGGGCGATCCAGGCGTCGTTGTCGGGGGTGGAGCCGGGCAGCGCCGCGTGGAAGAGCTGCTGGCCGGCGCGGTGGATGTCGATGGCCACCGGCGCCTGGCGCTCCCGCGCCAGCTCCACGAGCAGGGAGCCGAGGGCCCACGCGTCCTCGTACGTGAACCGGCGGAAGACCAGACGGCGTTCCTGCGCCTCGAGCTCCTCGACGGACGGGGTGATCTCGGGGGCGAACTTCGGTGTGATCTGCGGGTGATGCATCACAGCGTCACCGCCACACCGTCGCGGGCGGAACGGCGGGCGGCCTCCAGTACGTCGAGGGCGGCGGCCGCCTCCAGCGCGGTCACCGGGTTGGGGCCGGCGCCGGTGAGGGCCTGGGCGATGGCCGCGTAGTACGCCGGGTAGTCGCCGGGCAGGGTCTGTACGGGACTGCCGCCGCCGGTGAGCGGGGACTCTCCCCCAGTGCTAAACGCCTGGGTGGGGCCCCCAACGCCGAGGCGGCCCCACAGGGAGTCGGGTTCCGCGCCCCAGGCGGGGCCGGGCCGCAGCCCCTCGCGGAGCGCCGCCTCCTGCGGGTCGAGGCCGTACTTCACGTAACCGGCCTGCGAGCCCAGGACCCGGAAGCGCGGGCCGAGTTGGGCGGTCGTCGCGGAGACGTAGAGGTGGGAGCGGACGCCGCTCGCGTGCGTGAGCGCGATGAAGGTGTCGTCGTCGGTCTCGGCGCCCGGTCGGCGGATGTCCGCCTCCGCGTACACCTGCGTGGCCGGGCCGAAGAGGACCAGGGCCTGGTCGACGACATGGCTCCCGAGGTCGTACAGCAGACCTCCGATCTCTGCCGGGTCGCCGGACTCGCGCCAGCCGCCCTTGGGCTGCGGCCGCCACCGCTCGAAGCGGGACTCGAAGCGCCATACGTCGCCCAACTCGCCCTCGTCGACGAGCTTGCGGAGGGTCAGGAAGTCGTTGTCCCAGCGGCGGTTCTGGAAGACCGAGAGGAGGAGGCCGCGTTCGTCGGCCAGGGCGGCCAGCTCGCGGGCCTCCGCCGCCGTACCGGCGATGGGCTTGTCGACCACGACCGGAAGGCCCGCCTTGAGGGCGGCCGTCGCGATCGGGACGTGGGTCTTGTTCGGGGACGCGATGACGATCAGGTCCAGCTCGTCGGCGCGTGCCCACAGCTCGTCGGGCGTGGCGGCGATCCGGAGGCCGTCGCCGAACTCGGCGCGGGCCTGCTCCTGCCGCTCCGGGTTGGACGTGACGACCGTGTCGAGGGTCAGTCCCTCTGTCGCGGCGATCAGCGGGGCGTGGAAGACGGAGCCCGCGAGGCCGTAGCCGACGAGGCCCACGCGGAGGGGGGTACCAGTCATGCCTGTCATGGGTCTACTTTCGCAACGCTGTTGCCAAAGTGCAAGCGCAGGGGACAATGGGGGACGTGAACAGGAGCGATGCGGGCGACGGGGACGCTGTGGAGTCGAGTGTGGGGGTGCCGGAGGTGCGCCGGCAGCAGGGGCAGGAGAGTGGTCGGGGCGTGGCGACGGGGACGGGCGCGGAGGCGGGAGCGAGCACGGCGGCGGGAGCGGCCTCGTCCGGCTTGCGAGGCCGGCACGCCGAGACCGGACCCGGAGTGAATCTGCTCGCCCTGCGCAGTCACAACGCCGCGCTCGTGCTCGATCTGCTGCGCACGGCCGGACCGTCCGGGATCAGTCGGCTCGAACTCGCCGAGCGGACCGGGCTGACCCCGCAGGCCGTCAGCAAGATCACCGCCCGGCTGCGGGCGGACGGCCTCGCGGCGGAGGCCGGACGCCGCGCCTCCACCGGCGGCAAGCCCCGTACGGTTCTGCGGCTCGTCCCCGAGGCTGGGCACGCGGTCGGGCTGCACCTCGACCGGGACGAACTGACGGCGGTGCTCTGCGATCTCACGGGGGCCGTGGTGGACGAGCGCAGGACTCCGCTGGATCTGGGGGCCGGAGCGGAGGCGGTTGTCGAGGGAGCGGCGGGGGAGGTGGAGGCCCTGATCGCGGGGGCGACCGTGCTGGGAGTGGGGGTCGCGCTGCCCGGGCCGCTCGATCATGTGCGGGGGGTTTTGCACCGGGTCACCGGGTTTCCCGAGTGGGACGGGTTTCCGTTGCGGGACGCGTTGGTGGAGCGGTTGGGGTTGCCGGTGGTGGTGGACAAGGACACGAATGCGGCGGCGTTGGGGGTTGCGGTAGGAGGTGGCGCCTCCGGCGGCGCTGGAATTGCCGGGGCCGGCGGAGGCGCCGGGGGCGTCGGGGGGTCCTTCGCGTATCTGCATCTTGGGACGGGGCTGGGGGCCGGGCTCGTGATCGGTGGGGGCGTGCATCGGGGCGCCCGTACCGGGGCGGGGGAGTTCGGGCATCAGGTCATTCAGCTGGACGGGCCGGTGTGTGGGTGCGGGAACCGCGGGTGCATCGAGGTCTTGTGTCTGGAGGCGGTGAGGCGGGGGGCCATGGATGAGGCGGCGCACGTGCTGGGGGCGGGCGCGGCGAATCTGGTGGGGCTGCTGGACATTGATCTCGTGCTGCTGGGTGGACGTACTGTCGCGGCCCATCAGGAGACCTTTGTGCGGGGGGTCGGGGCCGTGCTGGAGGAGCGGGCTCGGCGGGAGGGGGTGGACTTGGCGGTGCCGGTGCGGGTTGCTCCCGGTGGGGCGCGGGGGGTTGCGGAGGGGGCGGCGCAGTTGTTGTTGGCGCCGTTGTTCGGGCGGGGGGAGGGGTGACCGTGGGTGGGGGTGCCGGTGCGTGGGTTCTCGCCCCCTCCGCCCCTACCCGTCCCGTACCTGGGGGCTCCGTACCCAGACCCCCTGGGTTGTCTTATCGCTGCTGACCGGTGGGGGCTTGTCGCGCAGTTCCCCGCGCCCCTTGCGCCGAACGGGGGTTGCGGTGGGCGTGGCGGGGCGGTGTGGGGGTGGGGGCGTGGCAACGTCGAGGGTGCCGTTGCCCGGTAGCGCCTGATGTTTCCGGTCCCGATTCCTCCTGTCCCCGATCGGCCGAAGGCCCCCTCATGCGACTGCGCAAGTTCCTCCCCCTCGCTTTGACCGCCCCCGCCCTGGCCCTCGTGCCTGCCCCCGCCCACGCGCTCACCCCCACCCTCGTGCCCGCGAGTCCCCGTCCCACCTGCGCCGCCCCGGACACCCGGGACTTCCCCATCAAGACCCGGATCCACGGTGGTCCCGCCACCTATGACGTCGGCGGTGACTTCCGGACCTGGTACATCGACCTCACCAACACCACGGCGCACTCCTGCGGCGGCATTCACCCGATCGTCGTGCTCGTGGACACGAAGCGGTTGTTGCGCCCGGGGCAGGCGCGGTTGGAGTTCTATGAGGGGGAGCGGGCGCATCCGGTGACGTTCCAGACGAGTGACGAGGCCGAGAACGTGGGGGCGTTCGACGACGGTTTCCCGGGATTCACCGTGGGACCGGGGCGGACGCTCACCGTGAAGGTGCGCCTCTCCGTGACCTCCGACGCGACCGCCCCGAACGACGTCGTCGCGAACGCGGCCGTCGTGCAGCGGCACAACGACGACGGCGACTGGGTGGGGGAGTCGAACGACTACCGGTTCCGCATCCAGGACGAGGAACAGGGCGAGGAACAGGGCGAGGAACAGGGCGAGGAACAGGGTGAGAAACCGGGCGAGGGCGACAGTGAGACCGAGGGGGCCAGTCAGAGCCCGAGCCAGAGCCCGAGCCAGGGCGTCGGCGCCGGGGTCGGCCCCAGCGCCGGCTCAGACAGCGGCAACGCCACGCAGAAGCAGGTCCCGTCCCCGGACGAGTTGGCCCGCACCGGCCCCGGCGCGGCGCACCGGCTCGGCGTGACGGCCGGGCTCGTGCTGTTCGCCGCGGGGGGCGCCCTGCTCGCCGTAACCCGCCGGGTACGCCTCCGCCGCCGCTGACCCCTGTGCCGCCTCCTGCGTCACCTGTGGCATCTGTGTCATCGGCTTCCCTGTGCCATCCGTGTCATCCGTGCCACCTGTGCCACCTGGAACTCGTGGCGCGAACCCCATCTGCGACGATCCCCCCGTGGACTACCCGAACGACCAGGCCCCCGGCGCCCCCGTCCGCTCCGGCATCCCGGAGCACGGCCGTATCCCGAAGTACTACGCGGTCAAGGCGCACATCGCCCTGCTGATCGAGGAGTTGGGCGAGGGGGGCCTCCTGCCCACCGAGCGTGATCTCGCGGAGAAGTACGAGGTCGCCCGCGAGACCGTGCGCCAGGCCCTGCGCGAGTTGCTGCTCGAAGGGAAGCTGCGCCGGCAGGGGCGCGGAACGGTCGTCGCGGGACCGAAGCTGGAGCAGCCGCTCTCCCTCGCCAGCTACACCGAGGGCGTACGGCGGCAGGGGCGCACCCCTGGACGCACGCTCATCTCGCTCGACCGCTTCCCCTGCCCCGAGTCCCTCGCCGCCGAGGCCGGGCTCACGCGGGGCGAACCCGTGTGGCACATGGAGCGCGTTCTGCTCGCGGACGACGAGCGGGTCGGGCTGGAGAGCACGTACGTCGCCGTGGCCCGCGTGCCGGAGCTCGACCGTGACTTCGACCCGGACTCCTCCTTCTACGCGTACCTCCACGAGCGGCTCGGCATCGCGTTCGGCGACGCCGACGAGCGCATCGAGACCGTGCTGGCCACCCCGCGCGAGGCGCTGCTCATCGGGACGCCGCCCGCGCTGCCGATGCTGCTGATCCACCGGGTTTCGCGGGACACGGAGGGCCGGCCGCTGGAGCGGGTGCGGACGCTGTACCGGGGGGATCGCTTTTCCTTCACGGCCCACCTCGGAGTCCACCTCGACGGCTGATTTCAGCAGATTCCGGCCGATTCCGGCTGATTTCAGTCGCGCTCGGGCGGGCTCCGGCCCGCCTCCTTTTATAACGACAAGATAACGGGTCTAGCCCAAACGTGATGGGCAGTTCACCATCTGGTTGCCGGTCGGACCCTTCCGATTCCCCCGTCCCGAGGAGCGTTGCCGTCGTGAGAGTGATAGTCGTCGGAGCCGGAGTGGTGGGCACCCTGCATGCCTGGCACGCAGTGGAGCGCGGCCACGAGGTCGTACAGATCGAGCGTGAGGCGGAGGCCCGCGGGGCCTCGCTGCGCAACTTCGGGCAGATCTGGGTGAGTGGTCGCGCCGGAGGAGAGGAGCTCGAAACCGCCCTGCGGGCACGGGAGTTGTGGGAGACGATCGGGGCGCGCGTGCCGGGGCTCGGGTTCCGGGCGTGCGGGTCGCTGACGCCCGTACGGGGGGACCTCGAACTCGCCGTCGCCGAGGCCGCCCTGGCCCGCCCCGACGCCGCCGCACGCGGCTACAAGCTGCTCACGGCGGACGAGGCGCGTGCGATGAACCCGGCGCTGCGGGGTGCGTTCGACGCCGCCCTCTCCTGTGAGCGCGACGCCGCCGTCGAGCCGCGTACCGCCCAACTCGCCCTGCGGGAAGAGCTGTTGCGTTCCCCGAACTACACCTTCCTGCCGGGGCGCGAGATCCGTGACGTCGTCGGTGAGAACGCCGTGCGCGACGACCACGGGGACGTGCACACCGGCGACGTCGTCGTGCTGTGCACGGGGGCCTGGCTGAGCGGTCTCGTACGGGAGTTGGCGGGGCCCGAGCTGCCCGTGCGGCGCGTACGGCTGCAGATGATGCAGACCGATCCGCTCGGTGAGCCGCTCACCACCTCCGTCGCCGACGCGGACAGCTTCCGCTACTACCCCGCGTACCGCAGCCCCGCCCTCGACGAACTCGACGCGCACCAGCCGCAGGCCGCGACCGCCGCCGCGCACCGGATGCAGCTGCTCATGGTGCAGCGCGCGGACGGCGGGCTCACCATCGGCGACACCCACGAGTACGAGCACCCCTTCGCCTTCGACACCCTCGAAGACCCCTACGACCACCTCACCGAGGTCGTCGAGTCCTTCCTCGGACGGCCGCTGCCGAAGATCCGGCGGCGCTGGGCCGGGGTGTACGCGCAGTGCACCGATCCGAGCCGGGTCGTGCACCGGCAGCGCGTACGGGACGGGGTGTGGCTGGTCACCGGGCCCGGCGGGCGCGGCATGACCTGTTCGCCCGCCATTGCCGAGACAACCGCCAACGAGCTGGGATGGTGACCGAGTTGAACCGCATACGTCTTGTCGTCCTCGACATGGCCGGCACCACCGTCGCCGACGGCGGGCTGGTGGAACAGGCCTTCGCCGTGGCCGCAGGGGAGCTGGGCGTCGAGCCCGGCTCCGCCGACCACGCCGAGAAGCTCGACTACGTCCGGGCCACCATGGGCGAGTCCAAGATCTCCGTCTTCCGGCATCTGTTCGGCGAGGAGGCGCTCGCCCAGCGGGCCAACTCCGCCTTCGAGAAGGCGTACGGGGAACTCGTCGACGGTGGGCGGATCGAGCCGATCGCCGGGGCCCGCGAGGCGATCGGGGCGCTCGCCGAGACCGGGCGGACGGTCGTGCTCACCACCGGGTTCGCCCGCGTCACCCAGGACGCCATCCTCGACGCCCTGGGCTGGCGGGACCTGGTGCCGCTCACGCTGTGCCCGGCGGACGCGGGGGGCCGTGGACGGCCGTACCCCGACATGGTGCTGGAGGCTTTTCTGCGGACCAAGGCCGCCGAGGGCGTCCAGCAGATCGCCGTCGTGGGCGACACCTCGTACGACATGCTCAGTGGTGTACGCGCCGGGGCCGGAGTCGTCGCCGGGGTGCTGACCGGGGCCCATGACGACCAGGCGCTGCGCGCCGCCGGGGCCGGGCATGTGCTCGGTTCGGTGGCCGAGCTGCCCGCGTTGCTCGACGGGCCCGCGTTGCTCGACGGGCCCGCGCTACGCGACGGAGGCGGGCGATGAGCGGCGGTATCCGCTTCGACCGGGTGTCCGTCGCGTACGGGGGCAACACGGTTCTCGACTCGCTCGACCTCACCGTCGAGCCCGGTGAGGTGATGGCGCTGCTCGGGCCGTCCGGGTCCGGGAAGACCACCGCGCTGCGGGCCGTCGCCGGATTCGTGCGACCCGTCTCCGGGCGGGTGTTCATCGGCGACCGTGACGTGACCGATCTGCCGCCGTACCGGCGCGGGATCGGCATGGTGGTGCAGCAGTACGCGCTCTTCCCGCACATGCGCGTCGAGGACAACGTCGCCTTCGGGCTCAGGGCGCGCAAGGTGGCCAAGGGCGAGATCCGCGGGCGGGTCGCCGAGGCGCTGGAGATGACCGGGATGGCCGCCTACGCCCGGCGGTATCCGCGTGAGCTGTCCGGTGGGCAGCAGCAGCGCGTCGCCATCGCGCGGGCGCTTGCCGTCCGGCCCGGTGTGCTGCTCCTCGACGAGCCGCTGTCCGCGCTCGACGCGCAGTTGCGGTCCGGGATGCTTGCCGAACTGGCCCGGCTGCACCGGGAGTTGCCGGATGTGTCCATCCTGTACGTCACCCATGATCAGGTCGAGGCGCTGACCCTGGCGGATCGGATCGCTGTCATGGACCGGGCGCGGTTGCGGGACTGTGGGACTCCGCGGGAGCTGTACCGGGCGCCTCGGACCGAGTTCACGGCGTCCTTCGTGGGGAACGCCAACCTGTTGCCCGTGACCGTGCAGGCGGGGGCCGTCTCCTTCGCCGGGGGCGACCTCGAGGTCGATACGGGGGGTGCGGCGCCGGGCGCCTCGGCGACCTTGTGTGTGCGGCCCCATCATGTCGGGCTGGGGGCCGGGCCCAACCAGTTCGTCGGGACCGTGAGTGAGATTCAGTGGCGGGGGGCCACGCATCGGCTGTACGTCGATGTGGGGGGCCACCGGGTGATGGCGGACCTTCGAGAGCTGCGTACGCCTCCGGCGTTGGGGGAGTCGGTGGAGTTGCACTTCGCGCCCGAGGACGCGGTGTTGCTGGCCGCGGGGGTGACTGATGGGTAGGCCCAGTGAACCTCTGATGGCAAGTGACCCGGCGGCGGTGGCTGTGCCCACCCTCCCTCACTCTCGGCTTCGCTCGAGCGGGGGGACCCCCACCGCCCTGCGGAACGATTGCCCACAGCGCTTGACGTCCAACTTGCTGTGGGCCCTGCCCCCCGTCGCCGTCCTCTCGCTCGTCTTCCTCTACCCCCTCGCCCTCGTCGTCCAGCAGTCCTTTCAGCCGGACACGGGTGGCACGTCCGCGCAGGCCTACGGTGACGTGTTCGCCTCTGCCGCGTTTCGGGAGGCGCTCGGGACCACCGTGTGGCTGGCGGTGGGGGCGACCGTCGGGTGTCTCGTGCTCGGGTTCGTGCTGGCCCTGGTCATCGCGTTCGTGCCGTTTCCCGGGGGGAAGGCGGTGGCCAGGTTCATCGACGTGTTCCTCTCCTTCCCTTCCTTCCTCATCACGCTGGCGCTGCTGTTCATCTACGGCACCGTGGGCATGGCGAACGGGCTGTGGACGGACGCGACCGGGGCTGCGGAAGGGCCGTTCCAGTTCCTCACCACCCCGTGGGGTGTGCTGCTCGCCGAGGTCACGTACTTCACCCCGTTCGTGATGCGGCCGCTGCTGGCCGCCTTCTCGCAGATCGACACCGCGCAGTTGGAAGTGGCGTCCTCCCTCGGGGCGCGGCCCGCTCGGATCGTGCGGCAGGTGATCCTGCCCGAGGCGCTGCCCGCGCTCGCGGCCGGCGGCAGCCTCGTACTGGTCCTGTGCCTCAACGAGTTCGGGATCGTGCTGTTCACCGGGGCCAAGGGGGTCACCACCCTGCCGATGCTCGTCTACAGCAAGGCGATCCTGGAGTCCGACTATCCGGGCGCGTGCGTGGTCGCCGTCGTCAACGTCCTTATTTCCGTGGGGCTCTACGGCCTCTACCGGGTGGTGAGCCGCCGTGTTGGTGCATAGCCGCAAGGGGAAGTGGGCCACCTGGGCCGTCTTCTTCGTACTCTTCCTGCCCCTGTTCGCCCTGCCGCTGCTCGTCGTCCTCGCCGCGTCGTTCGCCACGAACTGGTCGAGCGCGTTCCCGTCCGGCTTCACCACCGGGCACTACACGGCCGCCACCCGCGGCGAATCACTCCAGGCACTGACCACCAGCCTGGTCACGGCGGTCACCGCGAGCCTGCTCGCGCTGCTCGTCGGCACCTGGGCGGCGCTCGCCGCGCACGGGCTCGGGAAGCGGGGCAGGCGCGTCCTGGACACCCTGTTCATGCTGCCGGTCGCCGTGCCCTCGGTCGTCGTGGGCCTTGCGATCCTGGTCGCCTTCTCCAAGCCGCCGATGCTGCTCAACGGCACCCGGTGGATCGTCGTCCTCGCGCACACCGTTCTTGTCACGGCGTTCGCCTACCAGTCGGTGTCGGCTGCCATCGTCCGACTCGACCCGGCGTACGAACAGGCCGCGGCCTCGCTCGGCGCCCGGCCCTCGTACGTGCTGTGGCGGGTGCGGCTGCCCCTGCTGCTGCCGTCGCTGACCGCCGCCGCGGGGCTCTGCTTCGCCCTGTCCATGGGCGAGTTGAGCGCCACCATGATGCTCTACCCGCCGGACTGGACCCCGCTGCCGGTCCAGATCTACGCGGCCACCGACCGCGGAGCGCTCTTCACCGGCTCCGCCCTCGCCGTGGTCCTCATGACCGCCACGGTCGTCGTCCTGTTCGCGGTTTCGAGGATCCGTACCAAGGCCTCGTACCGGTAATCCCGCCCCCCAACACACATCGCAACGCAAGGAGTTCGCCTCGCCATGCCCAGAAACACGCGCCTCAGGCCGATCGCCGCCGTCCTCGGCAGCCTGGCCCTCGCCTCCTCCCTCACAGCCTGCGGCGGCGACTCCGCCGCCTCCGACGCCAAGGTCGTCACCGTCTACAGCGCGGACGGCCTCAAGGGCGAGAACGGCGACGGCTGGTACGACCAGGTCTTCAAGGACTTCGAGAAGGAGACCGGGATCAAGGTCAAGTACGTGGAGGGGGGTTCGGGCGAGATGGTCCAGCGGGCCGTCCGCGAGAAGACCAACCCGCAGGCCGACGTCCTCGTCACGCTGCCGCCGTTCATCCAGCAGGCCGACGGCAAGGGGCTGCTGCAGAAGTACGCCCCGAAGGGCTCCGACCAGGTCGACGGCGCCGACAAGGCGGCCGACGCCACCTGGACCTCCGTCGTCAACAACTACTTCGGCTTCGTCTACAACAAGAAGGAGCTCGAGCAGGCGCCCACCACCTGGGACGAGCTGCTCGACGGGAAGTACAAGAACAAGCTCCAGTACTCCACCCCCGGTGTCGCCGGCGACGGAACCGCCGTGCTCATCAAGGCGATCCACGACTTCGGCGGCAAGGAGCCGGCGCTGGCCTACCTGAAGAAGCTCCAGGCCAACAACGTCGGCCCGTCCGCCTCCACCGGCAAGCTCGCCCCCAAGGTCGACAAGGGCGAACTCCTCGTCGCGAACGGCGACGTCCAGATGAACTACGCGCAGTCCAAGGACATGCCGAACCTGGGCATCTGGTTCCCGCAGGCCACCGACAAGGCCGCCGACGCCGCCGGAAAGCCCACCACCTTCGCCCTCCCCTACGCCGCGGGGCTCGTCACCAAGGCCCCGCACTCGGAGAACGGCAGGAAGCTCCTCGACTTCATGCTCTCCGCCAAGGCCCAGCAGCAGGTCAGCGAGATCGGCGGCGGCTTCTCCGCCCGCAAGGACGTCAAGGCCACCGACGCGAACGCCATCGCCCTGACCAAGCTCATGGGCGGCGTCGAGATCTTCGAGCCGGACTGGGCCGACATCGACGAGAACCTCCAGTCGTACGTCGAGGACTGGAAGTCGGCCACCGGCAGCTGACACCCCGCGCACAGCGCTCCACCCGGCAACGCCCCTCGAACCACCAAGGGCGTTGCCGGGTGCACAACTGGTACGGGGCGATCGACGGAGTCGCGATCAAGCAGAGCCGACCGGGCCGGGAGTCCCGATCAAGCAGACCTGACCAGGTCGGGACGATGCGGGCCTGACTAGGCTGGGGGCCGTCGGCACAGCGTCGTTCCGGCGCCCCCGGATCGTGTGCGTACGTACGCCAGGACGGCAGGAGACCCAGCACATGGCAGAGCGCAAGCCCATCGAGTCGTGGCTCACCGACATGGACGGTGTGCTCATCCACGAGGGTGTGCCGATCCCCGGCGCCGACGCCTTCATCAAGAGGCTGCGGGAGTCCGGCAGGCCCTTCCTGGTGCTCACAAACAACTCGATCTACACCGCCCGTGACCTGCACGCCAGACTTCAGCGCATGGGCCTGGACGTCCCGGTCGAGAACATCTGGACGTCCGCCCTGGCCACCGCCAAGTTCCTGGACGACCAGCGCCCCGGCGGCACGGCCTACGTCATCGGCGAGGCGGGCCTGACCACGGCTCTGCACGACATCGGGTACGTCCTGACCGACCACGAGCCGGACTACGTGGTCCTCGGCGAGACCCGTACGTACTCCTTCGAGGCCATGACCAAGGCGGTCCGGCTGATCAAGGGCGGCGCCCGCTTCATCGCCACCAACCCCGACGAGACGGGCCCGTCCACGGAGGGCCCGCTGCCCGCCACCGGCGCGGTCGCCGCGCTGATCACCAAGGCGACCGGGAAGCAGCCGTACTTCGCGGGCAAGCCGAACCCGCTGATGATGCGGACCGGTCTGAACGCCATCGGGGCGCACTCCGAGACCAGCGCGATGATCGGCGACCGTATGGACACGGACGTCCTGGCCGGTCTGGAGGCCGGAATGGAGACGTTCCTGGTGCTCACGGGGCTGACCACGCCCGAGGAGATCGAGCAGTACCCGTACCGTCCGTCGAAGATCGTGGACTCGATCGCGGACCTGGTCGACCGGGTCTAGGGCGCCCACCGGGCGGGATCCGGAGCGCGGAGCCGGTCGACCCCGGCTCGACCGCGGGTAAACCATTCACAACTCGTACGGAGCAGTCGCGCCCCTCTGAAGATGCGCCCCACCGCCCCGAGGGGGAGTCTCCAGGTATCTGGAGGTTCACGATGCGCTCTATGCGACTCACTCTCTGTGCCGGGGCGGTGGTCGCGGCCGCGTGCACACCCCTCGCGTACGCGGCCGACGCGGGCGTCTCGGTGGCGCCGTCGTCCCCCGCCCCCGGCAGCGACATCCAGCTGCGCGCGACGGGCTGCACGGGCCAGGAGGGCACCGCGAAGTCGGCTGCCTTCGTGGCGGACGCGCAGCTCACCGGCCAGGGCGGCGGTGCGCTCCTCGGCGAGACGCGCGTGCCCACCTCGCTCACGCCCGGCACGTACGAGATCAAGGTCAGCTGCGACGGCGACGACGGCAAGGTCAAGGGCACCGTCACCGTTTCACCGCAAGGCAGTTCGAATGCGTCCGCGGCCGCCTCGCCGGTCGCGCCGGTGCACGCGGGCGGCGGCGGCACCGCGCACTTCGCCTCCGTGGACGCCAAGGCGACCGGCCCCGGCACCAAGCAGGCGGTGATCGGCCTGGTCCTCGCCAGCGTCGCCGCGGTGGCCGTGGCGGTGCGCAGCGCACGCCGGGGCCACGACAGCCGCGACTGACATGTCCGAACGGGAGCGTTCCTCCGGCAGCGGGCGCCTGATCACCGGTGTCGCCTGGGTCGTGCTGCTGCTCGGGCTGTGGCTGTGGGGCCGCGAGGCGACGGATCTGCGCCAGGGGATATCGGCGCCGACCACGACGGGGGACATCGCGGCCGTCGGACGGCCGCCGGAGGTGCGACTGCCGCCCGCGGTGAAGCCGCTGGGCAGCGCGCGGCCGCAGCGCATCGACATCCCGTCGATGGGGGTGCAGGCACCCGTCGTGGCCCGCGGGCTCGACGCGCAGGGCGCGATCGATCCGCCGCCGTTCGACCAGCCCGGCGTGGTCGGCTGGTACGCGGCCGGGGCGAAACCGGGGGCCGCCGGGACCGCGCTGTTCGTGGGGCACGTGGACACCGAGACCCGGCCCGCGGTCTTCTACAAGCTCAGCACGGTTCGGCCGGGCGAGAGCGTCCGCGTGATCCGCGACGACGGGACGGTCGCCGAGTTCACCGTGGACGACGTCCAAGTGCTCCCGCGCGACGACTTCGACGCCCAACAGGCGTACGGCGTACGCAAGTCGGGGCGGGCCGAGCTGCGGCTCATCACCTGCGGCGGCACGTTCGACCGCGCGAGCCGCACCTATACGGCGAACGTGATCGTGTCGGCGTACCTCACCGGAAGCGGATTGTGAGCCGCAGGCCGTACGTTGGCCGTGAGCGTGAGCGTGAGCGTGAGCGAGCCGCGAGCCGCACCTGGCCCGGTCGACGGCCCGCTCCCCCCGAAACCGCCGACCGGGCTGGTCCTCGACCGCGCGCGCACGGGCTGCGGGAGTAACCCGGCGACCGGCGCGGGAGGTTCTGGGGGGCCGTCTGCGAGGGGTGGGCGGACGGCGCAATCGGCCGGGGGCTGGGGCCGTTTGAGGCAACTGTAGAACGGATGAGCGTTCCGGCCTAGAGGTTGTTTGACGCCATGTCGACAACCGATGGCTGTGTGTCATCCGCGCAGGTGGAAGGTGCCTTTGTCGAAGTCGCCCTCCCCCGCTGGAGCCCTCACGAAGACTCCGGCGGCCCGCCCCCCCCAGATCGTCCCGGTCCACCGAGCCGTCGATCACTCCCGTCGCGACCTCGTCCAGCGGCAGCCGGTGCCGGCGCGCGTACTGGCGCAGCGTCATGAAGGCCTGATCGACCCCTGTGCCCCAGCGCTCCGCGAGCATGCCCTTCGCCTGTTCGATGCGTACGCGGCTGGAGAGGGCCATCTGCAACTGCTCGGCCAGGGTGCGGTACTGCGCGTACAGCCGGTGGTTCTGCAGCCCGACGGCCGCCGCGTCGGCGAGGACCTGGGCGAGCCGCACGCTCCCGTCCTCCTCGGGCTCGTGCTCGGGGAGGGTGGGCACGAAGACGTTGAGCGCGCCGAGCAGTGTCTCGCGGCGGCGCAGCGGGACCGCGAAGGTCGCGGCGATGTCATGGCGCAGCGCCCGCTCGGTGAAGTCGGGCCAGCGGGAGGCGGCATGGGCCACGCGGATCGAGATGGGCGGGACGGGCCGTCCCGTGCCGTAGCTGTCGAGGCAGGGACCGCCGTGGTGCTGGACGGCCAACAGGTCGAGCGCGACCTCCTGTTGGCGACTGCTCACCGCGAGCGACACTTCCTCGCCGCCGTCGATCAGCATGATCCCGGCGGCCCGCGCGCCGAGGATCTCCACGCAGTGATCGGACAGGCGCTGCAGATAGTGCTCGACGTCGAAAGCGTCGGAGAGTGTGTCCGAGGCTTCCAGCAGGGCCGACGCCAGCAGCATTTCCCGGCTGCCGTGGTGCATGTCCCGTACCCCGATTCTTTTGTCCCCCGTCTCCCTCGCTCAGCCGCGCCTACCCGGAGGGCCAGGGCTGTAACAGCTCTCCGACAACGTCGGGCGACCTCGTGGGCGGCGCGAGACGTATGTCAGGATTGAGACTTAGGACGGTGCACCCAAGGGGGAGTTGGATGTACGGCACGAGGGGGGCCGGGGCACGGGCGTCCGTTGCGGTGGCGGGGGCGGCACTGCTGCTCGCCGGGTGTTTCTCCTCCGGGGGCGACAGCGACAAGGGCGACGGTTCCGGTTCCAAGGTCACACAGCAGCCCAAGAATTCGGACCCGTTCTGGGTCAATCCGGATGGGAACGCGGCCGAGCAGGTCTCCGCGTTTGTGAAGGCAGGCAAAAAGGACGACGCCGAGCAGATCCGCAAGATCGCCGAGCAGCCGACCGGTGAGTGGATCGGGCCGGAGAATCCGGAACAGGAGGCGCGCGGCTTCACCGAGGCCGCCGAGAAGGCCGACCGCGCCGCGATCCTGGTCCTCTACAACATCCCGCATCGCGACTGCGGCCAGTTCTCGCAAGGAGGCGCCGCGGACGGCAACGCCTACCGGACCTGGATCGACGGGGTCGCCAAGGGCATCGAGGACCGGCCGGCCACGGTCATCCTGGAGCCGGACGCGATCCTGCACCTGGTCAACCAGTGCACCCCGGACGAATACCACGAGGAGCGCTACGACCTCCTCAAGGGCGCCATCGCCAAGCTCAAGGCCCTGAAGAACACCAAGGTGTACCTGGACGCGGGCAACGCGGGCTGGGGTCACCCCGACCAGATCTTCCAGCCGCTCCAGTGGGCGGGCATCGACCAGGCCGACGGTTTCTCCGTCAACGTCTCCAACTTCTACTCGACCCAGGACTCCATCGCGTACGGCAAGCAGCTGTCCGCGAAGGTGGGGGGCAAACACTTCGTCATCGACACCAGCCGCAACGGCAACGGCCCGTACACGGGCGGCAAGGCGGACGAGAACTGGTGCAACCCGCCGGGCCGCGCGCTCGGCGAGACCCCGACGACCAAGACCGCCGATCCGCTCGTCGACGCGTACCTGTGGATCAAGCGGCCCGGCGAGTCGGACGGCACGTGCAAGGGCGGGCCGAAGGCCGGCCAGTGGTGGGCGGACTACGCGCTGAAGCTCGCGAAGGCTTCCAAGTAGCGGCCCGTACGTGACGGGGGGGGCGCCCTCCGCCGGGTTCAGGTCCGGCGGAGGGCGCCCCCCCGTCACGTACCACTCAAGAGATCAAGGCACCTTGACCCACTGGGCCTTGCTCGGTGTCCCTTGGTCGTCCGTCACGAACAGCATGTACCAGCCGGACTCGACGAGGTTGCGGTTCTTCGGAACGGTCACCGTGATCCCGCTCTTCGTCTTCTTGAAGTCCAGCGCGATGGACCGCTGGTCGACGTCGGTGACGTGGGTGGACGCGCTCGGCCGGATCAGCCGGGCCGTCTTGATGGACGTGACGTGCTGCGAGGTGAACGTCGCGGACGCGCCGCGGGCGATCGTCTTCGGGCCGCCCGAGAGCGAGGGCTGCGAGCCGTGGAAGAGGTACGGCGGTGTGTAGATCTCGATGCGCTGCTCGAACGTGGCGGGCTTGGTGTTGGCCTTGTCCGCGTAGAGCGAGTTGGAGCCGAAGAACACCACGCGGCCGTCGGGCAGCAGGATCGAGCCCGAGTGGTAGTTGCGGCCCACGAGCGGGTCCGCGACCCGGTCGAAGGTGTTCGACGTGGGGTTGTAGATCCGCGCCTGGAGGATGTTGGAGTCGCTGCGCCCGCGGTAGTCCTCGGAGCCGCCGGACACCAGCACGGTGTCGTCGGGCAGGATCGAGGACTGCGGATAGCGGGTGCCCTTCTCCAGCTCCGGCCCGTCGACGAACTTCGGGTTCTTGGCCTTGAGGTCGATGAGCCGGGTCTTCTTGCTGGACAGCTTGGACTCGCCGACCCCGCCGCCGCCGATCACCATGTACTTCTCGTCCTGCGCGGGCGGCAGCAGCACCGTGCCGGACGTCTCCATCATGTTCGGGTCGCTGAGGCCCTTGAGCTTGGTGAACTTGTTGCTGGCCAGGTCCCAGACGCCGGGGTCGCGGCCGACGTCGTCGGGGCCGTAACCGGCGTTCGAGCCCGAGTAGAAGAGCTTGCCGTTCTGCATCAGGGAGATCGCCGGGTAGGTCGGGAACTGCCGGATGCCCTTGGTGTAGGTCCACTTCTTGGTCTTCGGGTCGAAGACCTCGTTCTTGCCCGGGACCAGCTGGCCGATCTCGTCGAGACCGGAGAGGCTGAGGACCTTGCCGTCCGACAGGGTGGTCAGCGTCGGGTACCAGCGGGCCTCGTTCATCGGGTCGACCTTGATGTACCTCTCGGCGACCGGATCGAACTCGTATGCGTCCCGGATCCCCTGGAAGTCCTTCTTGTCCAGGGCGAGCTTCTGCGCGATGCCGTACGTGTTGCGGGCGTCCGTGCCCGTCAGGCCCTGGATGCGGTAGTTGTCCTGGGTGCCCGTCTCGTACTTCTGGCCGCTCTTGTGCGCCTCGACGTAGATGCGGCCGAGGCCCGGGTCGTTGCGCAGGAACGTGCCGGTCGCCTTGTCGAAGACCTTCTTGGCGCGCGGTACGAGCACCGGGTCCTTGGAGACGAACGTCTTGCCGTTCTTCTTGCCGGTGAACTTGGTGCCCGCGGGCAGCGTGATCGGCTTGTCCGGGTTCTCGTTGTGGACCACCATCAGGCCGCCGGCCTTGGTGACGTCACCCTTCAGCGTCTCGTACCGCTTGGTGCCTCCGGCGATCAGCAGATTGCCGTTGGCGAGCTGCGTGTGGCCCGTGCAGAAGAGGTCGGCCGGCGTCGGGATCTTCTTGATGGTGCCCTTGACCGGGTCCCAGATGCGCGTGTCGAACTTCTTCGCGTCGAAGTTGTCCTGATTGTTGCCCGAGCCCGCGATCAGCAGGATCTTGCCGGTGTGCAGCAGGGCCGCGTGGATCGTGTTCAGCCGGTACTGCTGGGGGAAATCGATGATGTCCCAGTGGCCGTTGGCGGCTTTGTACTCCGGCTTGTTGATCGTGTACTGGTGGTACTTGTCCGTTCCGAAGCGATACAGCCACGGCCCGTTCATCCCGGCCAGAGCGACCACCACCGCCCCGGTTATCGCGAGGCGGCGGGCACGGCGGCGGCGGGCACCGTCTTTCATTTGTTACGTCCCCCAAGGGTGATCTGCATCGTCTGGTCGTTCCCGCCGGTCGCGGCCCAAGTCGGCTTGTGCTGCGGCGCATGCGGGGCGTGCTGCTCCTGCTGCGGCACGGAGGCCTGCGGAGGAACGGCCACGGCTTCGGGCGGGACCGGGGGCTTCTTCTTCGCCTGGCGCAGGGTCCAGCGCCACGCGAAGATCGGCGAGGCGGTGATCAGCAGGGCGAAGGTGGCCCAGGTGATCATCGCCGGGTGCGAGTGCCCGAGCATGACACCGGCGACGATGGAGCCGGCGAAGACCAGAATGAAGAACAGGTGGATCCGGAAGGTCCCGAACAGCGTGTCGGGGCTCGCCGAATCGCCCTTGGGCGTCACCACGAACTTGCTCTTGCGGCGCAGCACGGCGTCCATCAGGGACCGGGCGTAGATGGGCGCGGAGAGCGCCGACATCACCATGCCGGCCACGCCGCCCGAGCCCTCGGGCTCGTGCGGGGAGACGTTGTGGCGGCGGTTCCAGATGTACAGGCCGATCTGCAGCGCGGACGCGTTGCCGTACAGCATCAGCCAGACCGTCGGGTCGATGTTCACACCCGAGGCGCCCAGGCCCAGGAACAGCGCGCAACTCAGCGCCGCGAGGATCCAGTTGAGGGCCGACATCGGGTAGAAGATGATCATCATCGTGTAGTTGAAGAGCTTGCTCGGCGGCAGCGAGTAGAAGCCCTTCCAGTACTGCTTGAGGATCGTCTCGTACGTGCCTCTGGACCAGCGCAGCTGCTGGGTGAAGAAGTCCGTCCAGGCGTTCGGGCCCTCACCGACCGCGAGTACGTCCGGGGTGTAGACCGAGCGCCACTTCTTGCCCGTGGCCGGGTTCTTGTGGCGGTGGATCTCGAAGCCGGTCGCCATGTCCTCGGTGATCGAGTCGTACAGACCGCCGATCTGCTTCAGCGCCTTGATGCGTACGGCGTTGGAGGTACCCACGAACATCGGCGCGCCGTAGGCGTTGCCGGCCCGCTGGATCAGCGCGTGGAAGAGGAACTGCTGGGACTCGGCGGCCTTGGTGATGGGGTTGTCGTAGTTGCCGTACACCTGCGGGCCGATGACGAAGCCGACGTCCGGGTCGCGGAAGAAGCCGAGCATCCGCTCCAGGTAGTTGGGCAGCGGCACATGGTCGGTGTCGACCGAGGCGAAGTAGTCGTAGTCGTCGCCGTGCGCTTCCAGCCAGGCGTTGTAGTTGCCGTGCTTGGTCTTGGCGCGGTGCGGGCCCTTGGCCTGGTTCCACTTCGCGACGCCCTTGCGGGAGAAGTGGTGCACGCCGAGGCGCTTGCACACCTCCTTCACCTCGGGGTCGTCGCCCTCGTCGAGGAGCCAGACGTGCAGAAGGCCCCGGTGGCGCAGCTTGACGGCCGCCTCCAGGGTCTTCGTCACCATGGCGAGGGGTTCCTTGCCGGGCACGAAGGAGGTGAGGAAGGCGACTCTGGTGCCGGTCTCGGGCACCACCGGGATGGGGTCGCGGGCGACCAGGGTGGCGTGCGCGTTCGACAGCACGTTCATGCAGCGGAAGAACTCGATCAGACCGATCGAGACCAGCATCACGATGTCGAGGGCCGGCAGGAAGTCGTAGGCCGGATAGTCGCGTTCGGTCCAGTGCTCGGGCTGGAGCAGCCAGCCGAGCAGGATCAGCGAGAGCAGCGGCGCGGCGCCCAGCATGAGCGCGGCCCTTATGCGGTGCGGCTCCTGCGACAGCAGCGAGCGGTACTGCACCTTGTACGGCTTGTTCGGGTCGGGCTGTGTGAGGGGGCCCGCGAGCCGGCTGTAGTGCTCGTAGTCGTATCTCGGAAGAGACTTCTTTATCCTCCGGAAGCCGCCCGTCCGGTGCGATGGCACCCTGAGCTGGGTCGTCTCTGACGGGTCGAAGTTCTGCCGGGCGCCCGTCGGCGTCGACGTCATGAGTCATCCCCCCGCACGCACGGTCAGGTGCGTGTTCGTCGGTTTCTGTCGTCCGCTCGGGTCCCCCTCGACCGTCACGGACGCATCACTGGCAGGCCAGCGTCACCACATCATCCACACCCTATAGACATGGAACGACGACCTTCCGGTTGCATGATGCCCCCCTCGACATCTGTCCATGAACGGGGCCCCCAACCCCCCATGCCCGCAACCGGCCAAGCCCCCAACTGTCATGTATCGACAGTCCCTTGAAGCCCAGGGTTCTACGCCGTCCATCTTGATCGCAAGATGCGAAACGCGGTGTTAACCGGTCATACGCGCTCATTGGGACGCGTGTACGAGGTTGGGGTCGGCGTGCGCGTACGGCGATGGGGGCCCTCGCAGCTGCGAGGGCCCCCATCGGTCGGTGCGCCGCCAGGGACTCGAACCCCGGACCCGCTGATTAAGAGTCAGCTGCTCTAACCAACTGAGCTAGCGGCGCCGGCTGACCCGAGAACTCTATCCGACCGGGTGGGGTGCTCTGGACCACCGGGGAGGCTCTCCGGACCAGGTCGGAGGGGTCCTGTACATCATTCGGACCGTCAACATGCGACACCGGAGGAGGGTTGAGAAACTGACGACTGTGCAGAACTGCGGACATTTCCACCTGGAGTGTGAGGGGATTCGCATGGCGGCTCCGGTATTCGAGGAGTTCGATCCCGCGAGCGACTGCGACTGCCCCGGATGCGTTCACTGGCGACGCGTCATGCCGTATTCCTCGCTCTCGGGGCCCTTGGGCCATCCGGCGGCCCGCAAGGCGCTCGTCCTGGCCGCGGCGGCGGGCACCGTCCTCGGCGTGGGCCAGTCGGTGCCGGCGGTCGCGGTCGCGCACGGACCCGCCCGGCCGGGCGTTCCCGCAGGTGACGAGCCCGACACCCCGCAGGGCGGCAAGGCCCCGCTGCACGGGCCCGGCGGCAAACCGGCGAAACCCGCAAAGCCCTCGACCGTGGCCGAGGCGCCCACGACCACCCGGGCCGAGATCGTCAACCGGGCCAAGAAGTGGGTGGCCGCGCGGGTGCCGTACGACATGTACGCGTACCGGCCGGACGGGTACCGACAGGACTGCTCCGGCTTCGTCTCGATGGCCTGGGGCCTGCCGGGAAACGAATGGACGGGCAGCCTGAGCACCTTCGGCGTGCGGATTTCCCGCGATCAGCTGCAGCCGGGCGACATTCTCCTCTTCCACAATCCCGACGATCCCGAGAGAGGCTCGCACGTCGTCCTTTTCGGCGGCTGGACGGACTACACGCACAGCTATTACCTCGCGTACGAGCAGACCCGCCCGCACACCCGGAAACAGGCCACCCCGTACGCGTACTGGAGCAACTCGGACCGCTATGTGGCCTACCGGTACAAGGGGCTGACCGAGGGTATGAGCGGCGCGGGCGCGGCCTCGTCGGACGCGCAGAACACCGGCTACCCGGGGGACGCGTACTTCGGCCCCGGCGCGAACAACGCATACGTCACCCAACTGGGCCGCCTCCTCGTGGACCGGGGCGCGGGCCGCTTCTACGCCACGGGCCCGGGACCGCGCTGGTCGGACGCGGACCGGCAGGCCACCCGGGCGTTCCAGCGGGCGCAGGGCTGGGCCGGAGCGGAGGCGGACGGGCTCCCGGGGCCCGAGACGTGGTCGTACCTGGTGGGGAAGAAGGGCAAGGACATTCCGGGCGCGGCGACGGGTGACTCCGAGGCCGAGGGGTCTCCCGGGACGAAGGGTTCCGCGGAGGGTTCCACGGATACCTCGGGCGCCTCCTCGCACGGGGTGTCCGGCTATCCGGGGCGCGCGATGTTCCGGCCGGGTGCGCACAACGCGTACGTCACCCGGCTCGGAAAGCAGCTGATGAAGAAAGGGTTCGGCAAGTACTACACAACGGGTCCCGGACCGCGCTGGGGCGAGGCGGACCGGCGCAACGTCGAGGCGTTCCAGCGTTCCCAGGGCTGGCGCGGCGGCGCGGCGGACGGTTATCCGGGGCCGGAGACATGGCGGCGGCTCTTCTCCTGAGCACCATTCGAGTCCTGCACACATTCGAGTTCGTGCGAAATCCCGGGTTTCGGGCGGTATCCCGAACTCGGGCGGGATACCGGACTCGGACGAGAGCCCGAGTTGGGCCGACATCCGAGTTCTTACGAAACTTCCAGGCGCGGAGGCATGGAGGCACGTATGAGTACGACGACTTCACACACCCCGGAGTCCGAAGGGGCAGGGACGGGGCCGGACGCATCGGTATCGGCATCAGCACCGGTATCGGCATCGGCAGCGGCACCGGAGGGCGGTGGTACGCGATCCGCACGGCTCATCCAGAACGAGTCGACCACCGAGATCCCCGTCCATCTGCTCTTCCGTGACGACCCCGAGCCGGTCTCGGTGCCCCTCACGCCCGCCGTCGTGGGCCGGCGGCGCGGCACCGGCGAGCAGCCGCGGATCCGGCGGCCCGTACCCGGCAGGGCCCCGCGCCCGGTCCCGGAGGTAGACCCCGAACTGGTCGAGCACCCCGCCCGGGTGCTGCCCGGAGTGGCGGGAGTGCTGGCCGGGGCCTGTGGTGTGGCCGGATGTGTGCTCACCTCGTGGTGGTCGGGCGCGTTGCCGCCGACCGTGCTGAAGGCGCTGGAGCTTCCGGGGCACGCGGGCGCCGGGCTCGGACCCGCGCAGTGGGCCGCGTACGCCGGGGCCGGGGCGCTCGGCCTGTTCGGCTTCGGCGGTCTCGCCCGCGGCCGGACCGGGCGGGCCTGGGTGCTCGGTCTCTTCGGGCGCTACCGCGGCACGGTCCGGCGCACCGGGCTGATGTGGGTCAACCCGCTGGTGCTACGCCGCCGTGTCGACGTCCGGCTGCGGCACTGGCGCAGTGAGCCGATGTCCGTGGTCGACGCGAACGGGGTCGCGCTGCGGGTGGTCGTGCTCGTCGTCTGGCGTGTCAAGGACACCGCGCGCGCCACGCTCGGGGTCGAGGACCACCAGACGTATCTGCGGGAGTGCGTGGAGGCGGCGCTCTCCCGGGTGCTCTCACAGCTCCCGGCCGAGGCGCCGCCGGCCGTCGTCAAGGACGTGACCCTGCGCAACACGGACGCGGTCGGCGAGGCGCTGACCCGGCTGGTCGCCGCCGACACGGCACCCGTCGGGCTGCAGGTGTTCTCGGCCCAGCCGACCCGGATCGAGTACGCGCCCGAGGTGGCCGCCGTGATGCAGCGCCGCCGGATCGCGGCGCTGGACGCCCAGCACCGCGACACCGTGCTCACCTCCGTCGTCGACTCGGTCGAGGACACGGTGACCCGGCTGACGATGCGCGGGCTGGTCGAACTGGACGACTACGAGCGCAAGGCGCTGGTGAAGGACCTGACGGTGGCGTTCTACACCGGGCGGAGGGAGGCCTCCTCGTGAGGGGTCTCTTCGGAAACGTCTCCCGAGATTGGTATGGACATGTTCAACTCACGGCAATAATCTGGGACTTGGTCTAGACCTGAACATCGCGCGCACGGCTCACGAGAACTTCCCCCACGTCCTCCAGGAGCGGCAGCATGCGCAAAGCCAAGTTCTATGCGGCCGCGCTCGGCCTCGCCACCGCGGGCACCTTCGTGCTCTCGACCGGCGGTGCCAGCGCCCACGGCTACACCGACCAGCCCCTCAGCCGGCAGAAGATGTGCGCCGCGAACGGCGGCACCGTCGCCAACTGCGGTGACATCCAGTGGGAGCCCCAGAGTGTCGAGGGCCCGAAGGGCTTCCCCGCGGCCGGTCCCGCCGACGGCCAGATCTGTTCCGCGAACCACACCAACTTCAGCCAGCTCGACCAGCCCAAGACCCCCTCGGGCGGGGCCTGGCCGACGACCAGGGTCACCAGCGGCCAGAGCTACAGCTTCCGCTGGCAGTTCACGGCCGTGCACGCCACGACCGACTTCAAGTACTTCGTCACCAAGACCGGCTGGAACCAGAGCCACGCACTGACCCGCGCGGACCTGGAGACCACCCCGTTCCTGACGGTCCCCTACAACGGACAGCGCCCCCCGTCCACGTTCTCGCACACCGGCACGCTGCCCACCGGCAAGAGCGGGCACCACATCATCCTCGGCGTGTGGACGATCGCGGACACGGCGAACGCGTTCTACTCGTGCGCGGACGTGACGTTCTGACGGCGCCTGATTTCTGAGGATCCCTTGAGGCGCGGCCCCGGTACCCGCGGGTATGTTCCCTGCACGTCGACATGACCATGACGGCGTGCAGGGAGCGGTAGCGAACACGCGAGTACGCGAACACGGGGGAATGTCATGGACGTCTTCTTCTACGCCATACCCGGACTGATCATGGCCGTGGTGCTCCTCGCGGCGGCCAAGGTGGTCCGCCGCTCGCTGGAGCTCAGGAGCGCCTGGAACAGCGGACTGACCGCCGAGGCGCGCTGTCTTCGCTCGTACACGACGACCAGCGGCGGCGGTGGCGACACCTCCGTGACCACGACGCTGCACCACGTGTACGAGTTCACGACGCGCGACGGCCGTACGGCCCGCTTCGAGGAGGCGAACGGCCCCTCGACCGTCGTCGAGGGTGACATCGTCACCGTGCACTACGCGGCCGAGCGCCCCGAGAAGGCCACGGCCCACGCGCCGAGCCCGGTCAAGGCCGCCGCGGGCACGGTCGGCATGCTGGTGTTCTTCGGCGTGATCGTCGCCTTCTGCGTCGGCTTCATGGTCACGTACCACCAGATGTCGGCGGCGAGCGACGGGTTCTTCGGGATGTAGGCCGCGGTACCGGTGCTGCGCGCGCCGCGCCTCTCCCCATCTGACGGTACGTCAATTATGGTGCGCCCCCATGGGGTCCATGAGGCGTACCGTCGCGGAGCTCGTGCGGGAACGATGGGGCGACCACCGTCCTGGGCTGTGGTTCGAGGGGCGGGTCCTGAGCCACCACCGGGTGGCGGCGGGCGCGGCGGCGCGGGCGGCGCTGCTCGCCGATCTGCTGCCGCCCGGCGCCGAACGGCACCTCGGGGTGCTGCTCGACAACACCCCCGAGTATCCGATGTGGTTGAGCGCGGCCGCCCTCGCCGGCGCCGCCGTCGCCGGGATCAATCCGACCCGGCGCGGCCCCGAACTGGCCCGCGACATCCTGCACACCGAGTGCCGCGTCCTGATCACCGAGCGGGCCCACCTGCCGCTCCTCGACAACCTCGAACTCCCCGGCGTACGCGTCCTGGTGACCGAAACGGACGCGTACGCCGACCTCCTCGCGTCGTACGAGGGCACGAAGCCGGACGCCTCCGGCGCGACCCCGGACGACCGTCTCCTCCTCTACTTCACCTCCGGCTCGACCGGTGCCCCCAAGGCCGCGATCTGCACCCAGGGCAGGCTCGCCGCCGCCGGGCAGTCGCTCGTCGACCACTTCGGGGTGCGACCGGACGACACGCACTACATCTGTATGCCGATGTTCCACGGCAACGCGGTGATCGCCGACTGGGCGCCCGCGCTGGCGGCGGGCGCGACGGTCGCGCTGCGGCGCCGGTTCTCCGCCTCGGGGTTCCTCGCCGACGTACGGGCCTGCGAGGCCACGTACTTCACCTATGTGGGCCGCGCCGTGCAGTACCTGCTGGCCACGCCCGCCCGTCCCGACGACCGTGACAATCCGCTGCGGATGGGCTTCGGCACGGAAGCCGGCGCGGTCGACGCGGCCGCCTTCGAGCAGCGCTTCGGGGTGCGCCTTGTGGAGGGGTACGGCTCCTCGGAAGGCGGCGCGGCCATCCAGCGGGTGCCCGGCACCCCGACCGGGGCGATCGGACGGGCGGCGCCCGGGGACGACCTCGCGGTGGTCGATCCGGCGACCCGGCGCGAGTGCCCGGCCGCCGTCTTCGCCGAGGACGGGCGGCTCCTCAACGGGGCGGATGCCATAGGTGAGTTGGTGAACCGCGGCCCCAACCCCTTCGAGGGCTACTGGCGCAACCCGGCCGCGGACGCCGCCCGGCGGCGCGACGGATGGTACTGGACCGGCGACCTCTTCTACCGCGACGCCGCCGGGTTCTTGTATTTCGCGGGCCGCACGGACGACCGCCTCCGCGTCGACAGCGAGAACCTCGCGGCCGCGGTGATCGAGAACATCCTCGCCCGGTACGCGGACGCAGTCGCCGTGGCGGTGTACGCGGTGCCGGATCCCGTGGCCGGGGACCAGGTGATGGCGACGGTGGCTCTGAAGGCGGGGGTCTCCTTCGATCCGCTGGACTTCGGTGAATTCCTCCTCTCCCAGCCGGACTTGGGCACCAAGATGGCGCCCCGTTTCGTGCGGATCGTGGAGCGGATGCCCGTCACGGCCACCAACAAGATCCACCGGGTGGGGCTGCGCCGGGAGGGTTTCCGGTGCGCCGATCCGGTGTGGTGGCGGCCACCGGGGGAGTGCGCGTACCGGAGGCTGGCGGAGGCGGACGTCGAGGGGCTGGTGGACGAGTACCGGGCACGGGGGCGCGAGGAGTTGCTGACGCGGTAGGGCTGGGCCCACCCCGGTACACCCGCTGCTCGTATGGTCCAAGGTGCCGGGCGCCGCCTACCGTGGCCGCATGATCCGCAGGAATCCGGTACGCCCGGTGGGGTATCTCGTCAGCGGCGTACTCGTCGGCGTCCCGCTGCTCGTCGGACTGCTGGTGCTCGGCGTCGTCGGCGCCGCGCTGACGCCCGTGCTCGTCGGGCTGCCACTGCTGGCGCTGCTCGCGCTGACGGGGGTGCCCGTGGGGGTGGTGGAGCGGTGGCGGCTGCGGCTCGGCGGTGGGGCGCCGGTGACCGGCCCTCACCGGGCCCCGGACGAACCGGGCCTCGCCGCCTGGGCCCGGCTCCGGTTCACCGAGCAGGCGACCTGGCGCGAGCTCGCGTACGCCGTCCTGCTGGCGTTCGTGCTGTGGCCGCTGGACCTGCTGGTACTGGCGGGGGCGCTGGGCGTGCCAGGCGCGATGCTGGGGGCACCCGTGCAGCTGGCCGTCTCCGGCGGTGACACCCGGATCGCCAAGCTGTGGCTGATCGACGCGTACGGGCAGGCGTTCCTGTCCGCGGCGGGCGGGCTCGCCCTGCTCCTCGTACTCCTGTGGCCGCTCGCGCTGTACGCCCGTGCCCGCGCCGCACTCGCCCGGCTGCTGCTCGCCCCGCGCGAGCCCGAACAGCGGCTCGCCGAGGTGACGAAGTCCCGGGCCCGGCTGGTGGCGGCCTTCGAGGCCGAGCGGCGGCGGATCGAACGCGATCTGCACGACGGGGCGCAGCAGCGGCTGGTGGCGCTGAGCATGACGTTGGGGCTCGCGCGTCTGGACGCGCCGCCCGAGCTGGCGGAGCGGCTCGCGGTCGCGCATGCGGAGACGGACCAAGTCCTCGGTGAGCTGCGGGAGTTGATCCACGGCATCCACCCGCAGGTGCTCGCCGACTACGGGCTCGGGGACGCGATCGCCGATGCCGCCGAGCGGTCCGCCGTACCCGCGGAGGTGGACGTGGACCTGGGACGGTACGCCGAATCCGTCGAGTCCGCCGCGTACTTCGCCGTGCGGGAGGCGCTCGCGAACGTGGGCAAGCACAGCGGGGCGAAGCGGGCGTGGATCAGCGGGCGGTACGGCGAGGACCGGCTGCGGATCGAGGTGCGGGACGACGGAAGCGGGGGAGCCGACCCGGGGCGAGGGTCGGGGCTCACCGGTCTCGCCGACCGGCTGGCGGTCCTCGATGGGACACTGACCGTCGACAGCCCGCCCGGCGGTCCGACCGTGCTGCGTATGGAGATCCCTTGCTGAGAGTCGTGCTCGCCGAGGACAGTGTGCTGCTGCGGGAGGGGCTGGTGGGGCTGCTGGCCCGCTTCGGACACGAGGTCGTGGCGGCGGTCGGCGACGCGGCGGCGCTCACGGAATCCGTGTCGGCGCACGCGCCCGACCTGGTCGTCACCGACGTACGGATGCCGCCCGGCTTCCAGGACGAGGGACTGCGCGCGGCCCTCGCCCTGCGGACCGCGGACCCGCGCCTGCCGGTGCTCGTCCTCAGCCAGTACGTCCAGCGGGCGTACGCCGCCGAACTCCTCGACACCGGGGACGGCACCGGCGTCGGCTATCTCCTCAAGGACCGCGTCGGACAGGTCGAGCAGTTCGCCGAGGCGGTGGAGCGGGTGGCCGCGGGCGGGACGGTCGTGGATCCGGAAGTCGTACGGCAGTTGCTGCGCCGTCGGCGGGATCCGCTGGAGGCGCTGACACCGCGCGAGCGCGAGGTGCTCGGCCTGGTGGCGGAGGGAAAGTCCAACGGGGCGATCGCCCGCCAACTGGTCGTCACCGAGGCGGCCGTCGGCAAGCACATCGGGAACATCCTGGGAAAACTGGACCTGCCTCCGGCCGAGGACACCCACCGACGCGTGCTGGCCGTGCTGGCTTATCTGCGGGGCTGAGCGACCCCGGGGAACCGCTTGGCTGAGGTCTTCCGAAGGACGGGAAGAGGTCTCGGAAGAACTTTGTCGAAGGACGCGAAGGAGAGGAATTCCTCTCGCCGCTCGGGGGGAGGATGGACCCGGACGCCTGTGCGCGGTGTCGGCGGCCCTCGAATCGTTCTCGGCGCTCACCGTCGTGGCCTGGTCCCACGGGGTCGCCATCGTGGTCGCGGGGATCTACCTGTTCAGGGCGCACGCGGCCTGCCCCCGCTTCCGCCGCGCCTGCTGTACGCGACCCCGACGGTTCGCGCCCTGTCGGACGTGCTGGAACATACGTGAAGGCCCCCCACTGCTGTGGAGGGCCTCACCAAGGTGCGCCGCCAGGGACTCGAACCCCGGACCCGCTGATTAAGAGTCAGCTGCTCTAACCAACTGAGCTAGCGGCGCATGACTCTCACCTCCCGCTCTCGCGGTCGGCGACAAAAGAAATACTACCTGGTCCGCAGGGGTGCTCCTGACCACCCGGTGGCGGATCTGGATCGCCGGGAACAGACGGCCCGGATCGCCGGGGACGGCGGCCTAGATCGCCAGGGACAGCAGGACCGGGGTCGCCCCGCGGTTCAGCGTGTCCGCGGCCTGCCGGAGCCGGTGGGCGTGCTCTACCGGCAGGGACAGGGCGAGGCAGCCGACGGAGGAGCCCGCCGTGATGGGGACGGCCGCGCAGACCGTGCCGACGGCGTACTCCTGGAGGTCGAGCATCGGCACCGTGGGCGGCTGGGCCTCCAGCCGGGACAGCAGGAGCCGCTCGCTGGTGATGGTGCGCGAGGTGAGGCGGGCCATCTTGTGGCGGGCGAGGTGGTCGCGCCGGCCGTTGTGGTCGAGCTGGCCGAGCAGGCTCTTGCCGACCGCGCTGGCGTGGGCGGAGGAGCGGAAGTCGACCCACTCGTTGACCGCGGGGGTCGAGGGGCTCGCGGCGCACTGGGTGACGTGCACCTCACCGTCGATGTAGCGGCTGATGTAGATCGCGGCGCCGACCGAGTCGCGCAGCCGGTCGATGGTCTGCTGGAGCTTCTCGCGCAGCGCCTGGTCGCGGCCGTGGGCGGAACCGAGCCGGTTCAGGGCGACACCGGTGACGTACGCGCCGTCGGCGATCTGCTCGACGTAGCCCTCCCGGCGCAGCATCCGCAGGAGCGTGGTCAGGCGCTCCGTGCCGAGGCGGGTCTGGCGGGCGAGTTCGGCGTCGGTGACACCGGTGGAATGCCGCGACACCGTCTCCAGGACGCGGAGGGCGTCCTGGGCCGAGTGGTACGGCGCGGTCGGCTCGTGCATCAGCGCCACGGTTTCCCCCTGCGCTTCATGGACCCGGCTCAAACAAGACACAGCCCGGACAGCCGGGCTCCCTCCACGATAACCACCAAAGGGCTTGCTGTGAGCGTGTGTTGACGAGATTCATGGCGCGCTCCAACCCTCTCAACAGGAGCGCGCCACTCTGGCATATGCCAACGTCATGGCACACAGGGCATGCCCCACGTGCCGGACCTCGCACCTTGCGGTGCCGGTCCGCGTTCACTCCTCGCAGTCACAGAACCGCGCTGAGAAATTCCCGGGTCCTGTCGTGCTCCGGATCGCTGAAGATCTTCTCCGGTGAACCGGCCTCGATGACGCGGCCGGAATCGAACATCAGGACCTGGTCCGATATGTCCCTGGCGAAATTCATCTCGTGAGTCACACAGAGCATCGTGATGTCGGTGGTGTGGGCGATGTCACGGAGGACGTCGAGGACACCCGCGACCAGCTCAGGGTCGAGCGCGGACGTCACCTCGTCCAGGAGCAGCACCTGCGGACGCATCGCCAGCGCCCGCGCGATCGCCACGCGCTGCTGCTGGCCGCCGGACAGCCGGCTCGGACGCTCGTCGCACTTGTCCGCGAGGCCCACCAGGTCGAGCAGCTCGCGGGCCCGCGCCTCGGCCTCGTCCTTGGACAGGCCGAGGACGGTGACGGGCGCCTCGGTGATGTTCCTCAGCACGCTCATGTTCGGGAACAGATTGAACTGCTGGAAGACCATCCCGATCTTCTTGCGGACCTCGCGGATCTGCTTCTCGCCCGCCGGGAAGAGCTGCTCCCCGGCGACCGAGATCGTGCCCTCGTCCGGCTTGGTCAGGGTCATCAGCATCCGCAGGATCGTCGTCTTGCCCGAACCGGACGGGCCGATCAGGGTGACGTGCTTGCCCGAGTCGACGCGGAAGTCGAGCCCGTCCAGGACGGTGTTGCTCCCGAACCGCTTGGTGACCTTGTCGAAACGGATCAGCTCGGCGCCGTCCACCGGGGGGTTGGCGTGCGCGTCGGGGTCTTTCATCAGGGGGGTGTCAGCGGACAAGACGTCGCTCCAGGGCTCGCATGAGGAGGGAAGCCGGATAGGAAATGAGGATGAAGGCCACGCCGATGACCGTGAGCGGCTCGGTGAACTGGAAGTGCTGCTGCGAATACAGCCGCGCCTCACCGAGCATGTCCAGGACGGTGATCGCCATCAGCATCGGTGTGTCCTTGAGCATCGAGATGACGTAGTTGCCCAGCGCGGGCACCACGCGGCGGATCGCCTGCGGCAGGATCACCGCGGTCCAGGTGCGCCGCACGGGCAGACTGAGTGCCGTGGCCGCTTCCCATTGGCCGGGCGGCACGCCCTCGATGCCGGCCCGGTAGACCTGCATCGTGTACGTCGAGTAGTGCAGCCCGATCGCGACGACACCGGTGGTCAGCGCGGAGAACGTGATGTTCCACTCGGGCAGCACATAGAAGAGGAAGAACAGCTGCACCAGGAGCGGGGTGTTGCGGATGAACTCCGTCACCACCCCGACCGGCCAGCGCACCCACCGCGTCGGCGTGCGCATCAGCAACGCCCACACCAGGCCGAGGGCGAACGAGATCAGCGAACCGAGGGCCAGCGCCTGCAGGGTGACCAGCAGCCCGTCCCAGAAGTGCGGCATGAAGTCGCCGACCGCGCTCCAGTCCCAGGTCATGCGGCACCTCCGCTCGCCGCGCCCACACCGGTCGCCTGGGCCCGGCGCAGTTCACGCTGGGACACCCCGCGTTCCGGCTCCTTGCCTATCCCGGCCTTCAGCCGCTTCTCCAGGCCGCGCATCATCCGGGTGAGCAGGAAGGCGATGACGAAGTAGATGAGCAGGACGTACGAGTAGATCTCCGCGCTCTGTTGCAACGCGAGCCGCACCAGATTGCCGCTGAACGCCAGATCGCCCATCCCCATGATCGAGACCAGGGCCGTGCCCTTGAGCAGTTCGATCAGCAGGTTGCAGAAGGAGGGGATCATCTCGGGCACCGCCTGCGGCAGCAGGATCAGCCGCATCCGCTGCCAGGGCGTGAAGCTGAGCGCGATACCGCCCTCGCGCTGAGCGGGGTCGACCGCGTTCAGGGCGCCGCGCACGATCTCCGCGCCGTACGCCCCGTACGTCAACCCCAGCGCCAGCGTGCCCGCCCACATCGGGACGAGCTGCCAGCCGAAGGCGAGCGGAAGCACGAAGTACACCCAGAAGATCATGATCAGCGCGGAGGTGCCGCGGAACACCTCGGTGTAGAAGCCCGCGAGGAAGCGGACGATCCACCGCCGCGAGGTGCGCGCGATCCCGACCACGAAGGAGACGGCACCGGCCAACAGGGCGCTGAAGACCAGCAGTTGGACGGTGATCCAGATCCCTTTGAGTACGAGTTCCCAGAGTCCCGAGGTCATCCGCGGCAGAGCTCCTTCGCGGTCATGTCGGTCATCTCGGCCTTGGTGAAACCGAAGGGCTTGAGAATGCGGAAGAGTTCGCCGCTGTCCTTCATCTTCTTCAGCTCCACGTTGAAGGCGTCCCGCAGCTTCGTCTCGGCCGAGCGGAACGCGAAGCCGCCGCCGTCGACGTGCGGCTTGCCCTTCACCAGGGGCGCGAAGGGCTTCGTGCTCTCCGCCTTGCGGGACTTCTTGACCACTTCCCGGGTGGTCAGCGCGGTCCCCGCGAAGACGTCGACGCGCCCCGCCTCGACCGCGTTCAGCCCGGCCACCTGATCCGGCACGATCAGGATGTCGCTCTCCTTGTACCCGGCCTCGACCGCGTACTGGATCTCCGCGTACCCCGTGCCCGTCGCGAACTTGGCCTTCTTCGCGACGACGTCCTTGTAGTCGTGCAACCCCTTCGGATTGCCCTTGCGCACGATGAACGCGTCCAGCATCTGATAGTCCGGGTCGGCGAAGATGACCTGCTGGCAGCGCTCGGGGTTGATGTACATCCCGGCGGACACGACGTCGAACTGCTGCGAGTTGAGCCCAGGAATGAGCGAGCCGAACTCGGTCGGGACCGGCTGGACGCGATCGACCCCCAGCCGCTTGAAGACGGCCTTCGCGAGTTCGGGCGCCTCGCCGGTCAGTTCGCCGTTCTTGTCGATGTAGCCGAAGGGGATCTCGCCCGCGATGCCGAGTCGTACGACACCCTGCGCCTTCAGCCGGTCGAGGAGATCACCGCCGTTGTCGGACGCCGTGGCGACCCGGGTGCACCCGGCGGCGCCCAGCGCCCCGACGGCACCGAGCGCGGAGGCGCCCGCGAGCAGCGAACGCCGGCTCGGCCCTCGTTTCTCTGTGTCATTCCCAAGTGGTGGAGCCATGGCCGCGCGGCTACCCGGGACCATGCGATGTATTCGGATCGATTTCAGCCCCGTGTGCCGCCGACGCCCCCTTGACCCCGGCGGGACCATGGAGTGCATGGCCGATCGCTATATCGAAGTCTCGCTGGTCAAGCGGGGAGTCCACTGCACGGCAAAGCTGCTCGACGACCGGGCGCCGATCACCTGCGCGGCGGTGTGGGACGCGCTCCCGCTGGGCGGCGACGTCTACCACGCGAAATACGCGCGCAATGAGATCTACGCCCTTTTCCCGCCTTTCGCGAAATCGGAGCCACCCCTGGAAA
Source organism: Streptomyces sp. R41 (assembly GCF_041053055.1). Classification (NCBI taxonomy): domain Bacteria; kingdom Bacillati; phylum Actinomycetota; class Actinomycetes; order Kitasatosporales; family Streptomycetaceae; genus Streptomyces; species Streptomyces sp. R41. The sequence continues at coordinate 4,087,996 of NZ_CP163443.1, read as the reverse complement.
ATCCGACAGTTACCCCTATTCCCGGAGACCTCTGCTATTTCGCCTTCGCGGGCACGGAGCTGGGCACCAAGGCCTACGGCTACGACACCGACGTACGCCCCGGCACCACCGTCGTCGACCTCGCCCTCTTCTACGAACGCAACAACCTGCTCCTCAACGGCGATGTGGGCTGGGTGCCGGGCATCGTCTGGGGCCAGGTGGTCGAGGGCCTCGACGCGATGGCCGAGGCCTGCAACGACCTGTGGCGCTCGGGCGCGCTGGGCGAGACGCTCAGCTTCCGGCGGGGCTAGGGCGCCGACGCCGACGCCGGTGGCGAGGTCGGGGTCGCGGTTGCGGTCGCGGTCGGGGAAGCCACTCCCGCGGCTCCCGCCTCGTACAGCGTGTGCGCCGTCCGCAGGACGAGGTCGTCCCGGTGCCGGGCGGCCACGATCTGCAGACCGACCGGCAGGCCGTCCGCGTCCACCCCGACGGGGACCGTCGCGGCGGGCTGCTGCGTCATGTTGAAGGGGTACGTGAACGGGGTCCACCCCGTCCATCGACGCTGCCCGGAGCCCTTGGGGACCTCGGCGCCCGCCTCGAAGGCCGTCAGCGGCAGGGTGGGCGTCACCAGGACGTCGTACGACTCGTGGAAGCGGCCCATCCGCCGCCCGAGCTCCATGCGGACGTCCACCGCGGCGAGGTAGTCCAGCGCGCCGAAGCGGGCGCCGAGGCCGCAGATCTCGCGGAGGCCGGGGTCGAGCAACTCCCGCTGGTGGGGCCCGAAGTGCTGGGTCACGCGGGCCGCCCCGCTGAACCAGAGCGTGTGGAAGGCGTCCACCGGGTCGGTGAAGTCGGGGTCGGCCTCGGTGACGTACGCGCCGAGGCCCGCGAGCCGCTCCACCGCCCGCCGCACCGCCGCCGCGACGCCGGGACGGACCGCGACCTGCCCGCCCAGCGAGGGCGAATAGGCGACCCGCAGCCCCCGCACCCCGCCCTCCAGCGCGTCCACGAAGGACCCTCCGACCGGCCCGAGCGCGGACCAGTCCCGTGCGTCGGGCCCGCTGATCACGTCCAGCATCAGCGCCGCGTCGGCGGCGTCCCGGGTCATCGGCCCCACGTGCGCGAGGGTTCCGAAGGCGCTCGCCGGATACAGCGGCACTCGCCCGTACGTCGGCTTCAGCCCGAAGATCCCGCAGAAGGCGGCCGGGATACGGACACTGCCGCCGCCGTCCGTGCCGAGGGACAGCGGGCCCGCGCCCAGCGCGACGGCCGCCGCGCTGCCGCCGCTGGAGCCGCCCGCGGTGCGCGAGACGTCGTACGGATTGCGTGTCACCCCCGACAGCGGCGAGTCCGTGACGCCCTTCCAGCCGAACTCGGGCGTCGTCGTCTTGCCGAGGAAGACGGCGCCGTGCTCGCGCAGCCGGGCCACGGACGGCGCGTCCTCGTCCGAGCGCCCTTGCGGATCGGTGGTCCTGGAGCCGCGCAGGGTCGGTGTGCCGCGCATGAGGAGGATGTCCTTGACGGTGACCGGGACGCCGTCCAGCAGGCCCGCGGGCTCGCCGCGCCGCCAGCGCTCGGCCGACTCCCCGGCCCGGGTGAGGGCTTCGTCCGCGTCGAGGCGTACGAAGGCGTTCACGGCGGGCTGGATGCGATCGGCCCGGTCCAGGGCCGCGCGTGTCGCGTCCACGGGGCTGAATTCGCCCTTGTGGTAGCCATCGACGAGTCGTAGCGCGGTCAGCTCGGTGAGTTCCGACATCGGCCCCTCCAAAGGGAGTTCAGTGTCCCGGCACGTACCCACGCTTCTTGTCGACGACGTTAGGCAGCGGCTTTCCCGCCGCCCAGCGCTCGTACAACTCCACGAACTGCGTGCCCAGTTCATCCCGCCAGCCGGCCGTGTCCCCGCTCATGTGCGGCGACACGATCAGCCCGGGCACCTGCCACAACGGGCTGTCGGGGCCGAGCGGTTCGTGCTGGAAGACATCGAGGGCCGCACCCGCGATCCACCGCTTCGACAGCGCCTCGGCGAGCGCGTCCTCGACGACGAGCTGCCCGCGCCCGACGTTGATGAAGCGCGCCGACGGCTGCATCATCCCGAAGCGCCGCGCGTCGAACATGCCGCGCGTGGCCTCGGTGAGCGGCGCCGCGCACACCACCCAGTCGGCGCGCGCCATCAGCCGGTCCAGCTCCTCCGGGCCGTGGACACCGCTGCGCGCGGCGCGCCCCACCAGGGCCGTCGTGACGTCCAGCGCCTTGAGCGATTTGACGACCGCCCGCCCGATCGGCCCGGAGCCGACCACGCACGCACGGGTCCCCGCCACGCGCTGCGACTCGCGGTGCCGCCACTCCCGCTGCCGCTGCAGATCCCAGGTCCGCGGCAGATCCTTCGCCATGGCCAGCACCAGCGCGGCGACGTACTCCGCGATCGGCTGGTCGAAGACCCCGCGCGCGTTGGTCACCACCGTGTCGGACGCGGCGAGCTCGGGGCACATCAGATGGTCCACGCCCGCGCTCGCCGTGTGCACCCAGCGCGGCCGCGGACCCGCGCCGGGCCAGGCACGGCGTACGGCGTCCGAGGTGAAGTCCCAGACCAGCAGGACGTCCGCGTACGGCAGCCGCTCGGCCAGCGTGGACTCGTCGGCGTGCTCGATCCGCACCCGACCGGTGAGTCTGCCGAGACGGGGGAGGGGGTCGGCGTCGAGGACCAGGAGGGTCGTCCGGGGCAGGGGCTGGGTCGGGGGAGAGGACATACGGGCGGTCATGGGGGGAAACCGTTTCGCAATGCGGGTCCGCTTTTCTGAGGGTTGAAGGTGGGCCTTCCGAGGGGCGATGGTGGACCAGAGCCGTCTGAGATGCGCGGATTGACCACGCTCGCACCCGAACCTACCTTCGTCAACACGGGCCCGCGTACGGTCCGTTGCCCACCCGTTTCCCTTTGTGAGGCCGGTGCCTGCCATGGATGTCTCCTTTCTGGGCGGCCCCCGGCCGCAGCGCGGCATCGGCGTTGTCGCCCCCTTCGACTTCGCTCTCGACCGGGAGCTGTGGCGCTGGGTGCCGGACGACGTCTCCCTGCACCTCACCCGCACGCCGTTCGTGCCGGTCGAGGTCAGCCTGGACCTGGCCCGCCTGGTCTCCGAACACGAGACGCTCGGCGACGCGGTACGCGCCCTGAACGCGGTGGCGCCCGAGGTCGTCGCGTACGCCTGCACCTCCGGCAGCTTCGTGGGAGGCGTCGCCGGGGAGCGCGCGATGTGCGAGGCGATGACGCGGGCGGGCGGGGTCGCCTCGCTCACCACGTCCGGCGCTCTCCTCTCCGCGCTGCAGGAGCTGGGCGCCCGCCGTATCGCGCTGGTGACCCCGTACACGGTCTCGGTGACCCAGTCCCTGGAGGAGTACGTGGCCGAGGCGGGCATCGCGGTGCGGGGCCGTGCCTACATGGGCCTGACCAGGCACATCTGGAAGGTCCCGTACCGCGATGTGGTGGAGATGGCCCACCGGGCGGTACGGGGCGAGGTGGACGCGCTCTTCATCAGCTGCACCAACCTTCCGACGTACGACGTCATCCCCCAGTTGGAGGCGGAACTGCGCATCCCGGTTCTCTCGGCCAACCAGGTGACGATGTGGGCGGCGCTGCGTCAGCTGGGTACCCGGGCCGTGGGTCCCTATCAGGCTCTGCTCGACGAGTCCGCTCGTCGTGGGCCGGTACTGCCGGAAGGGCCCGTACTGCCGGAAGAACAGGAAGGTTGGGCATGACCGCACTCGGATTCCTCTACCCCGGTCACTCGGGCGAGGACGACTACCCGCGCATGGAGCAGCTGCTCGGCAGCGACATCCGCCTTCCCCTCGTCCACACGGATATCGGCGAGGACGCGCACCGGGTGGACGCGCTCCTCGAGATGGGCTCGGCGTCGCGGCTCGCGGCGGGCGTGGAGGAGCTGCGCCTCTCCGGTGCCGAAGCGATCGTGTGGGCCTGCACCAGCGGCAGCTTCGTGTACGGCTGGCAGGGCGCCCATGACCAGGTGCGTGCCCTCGCCCGGGCCGCGGGGCTGCCCGCCTCCTCCACGTCCTTCGCCTTCGCGCACGCGGTGCCGGAGATCGGTGCGCGGCGGGTCGCTGTCGCGGCGACCTATCCGGAGGATGTGGCCGCGCTCTTCGCCGCGTTCCTGAAGGACGCGGGGGTGGAGGTGGTCGCCGTGAGCGGCGCCGGTGTCATCACCGCCGCGGAGGTCGCCACCTGGGGGCCCGAGCAGATCCTCGCCCTCGCCCGCGAGGCCGACCACCCCGACGCGGACGCGATCCTCCTCCCCGACACGGCCCTCCATACGGCGTCCCACATCCTGGCCCTGGAGAAGGCCCTGTCCAAGCCCGTCCTCACCGCCAACCAGGTCACGGTCTGGGAGGCCCTGCGCCTGGCCGACCGCCGCGTGAACGCCCCCGAGCTGGGGACGCTCTTCACGAGGGAGCCGATCGTGCAGGTGTGAGGGGTTTTTCGCCCCCTCCGCCCCTACCCGTCCCGACCAGCCTTTCGGCTGCGGGTGCGTGGGGGTTGCTCGCGCAGTTCCCCGCGCCCCTTTTAGGGGCGCGGGGAACTGCGCGATCTTTTAGGGGGGTCTGGGGGCGCAGCCCCCAGGGACGGGACGGGTAGGGGCGGAGGGGGCGAAACAAAACCCCCAGCCCCACGCGGCGCCGCACCCGGGAATAAACGGAGACCGCCTCCTGTTCGTACCCGGCGGACAACATCGCGCACGCATCAGGAGGCACCCCGGTGGACGAGACGGACGAGATCCGAGGCACGGCGACGGGCACCGCCCCCGTACCCCTGTCGGTCCTGGACCTGGTCACCGTCGGAGCGGGCCGCACCGCGACCGACGCCCTGGGCACCAGCGTCAGACTCTCCCGCCTCGCAGAGTCCCGCGGCTTCCACCGCTACTGGGTCGCCGAACACCACTCGATGCCGGGCGTGGCATCGTCCTCGCCCGCCGTGATCCTGGCCCACCTGGCCGCCCACACGACCCGCATCCGCCTCGGCTCGGGCGGCGTCATGCTCCCTAACCACGCCCCCCTGGTCATCGCGGAGCAGTTCGGCACACTGGAGGCGATGGCCCCGGGCCGCATCGACCTGGGCCTCGGCCGAGCCCCCGGCACGGACGGCGCGACCGCGGCGGCCCTGCGCCGCACGGACCACCTGGGCGAGGGCGCCGACGACTTCCCCCAGCAACTCGCGGAGCTCACCCGCTTCCTGGACGACGACTTCCCCGACGGCCACCCCTACGCCCGCATCCACGCGGTCCCCGGCCCCGTCCAGTCGACGTCCCCCGGCGGCGTACAGTCCCCGCACCGCCCCCCGATCTGGCTCCTTGGCTCCTCCGGTTTCAGCGCCCGCCTCGCCGGAGTCCTGGGCCTGCCCTTCGCCTTCGCCCACCACTTCTCGGCCCAGAACACCATCCCGGCGCTGGACCTCTACCGCGAGTCCTTCCAGCCGTCGGCGGTCCTGTCCGCCCCCTACGCCCTCATCGGCGTCTCCGCCCTCGCCACGGACGACGAGAAGGAAGCCCGCCGACAGGTCATGGCCGCCGCCCTGAACATGGTCCGCCTGCGCACCGGCCGCCCGGGTCTGGTCCCGACACCCGAGGAGGCGGAGGCGTACGCATTCAGCCCCATGGAGCGGGAGTTCATCACCAGCTGGAACGCCAACGTCATTCACGGCACGGCAGACGAGGTCCGCTCCGGCCTCGACGACCTGCAAAAGCGCACCGGCGCCGACGAGTTGATGATCACGGGCAACGCCCACAGCGGCGACGTACGCCTGCGCTCGTACGAACTCATCGCGGACGCATACGGGTTGCCGAAGCCTCAGTAGTCTCAGGCCCGTTCGGACCTCAGGCCCGTTCGGACCTCAGGCCTACGCGGACCTCAGGCCTGCGCGGATCTCAGGCCTGGCGGCAGTCGGTCGCCGTCAATAGTGCGGAGATACGATCCGGCGCCACCGGCCGCGAGTACAGCCAGCCCTGGCCGGTGTCGCAGCCGATGCCGCGCAGACGGGAGGCCTGCGAGGCGGTCTCCACGCACTCGGCGGTGACCGTCAGGCCCAGCCGGTGGGCGAGTTGGATGAGGGCCTCGACGATGACCTCGTCGGCGGGATTGGGGTGAGCCCCCGCGTCTTCGTACTGGAAGCCCCGTACGAAGGAGCCGTCCAGCTTCAGTACGGAGACCGGGAGGCGGCTGAGGTAGGCCAGGTTCGAGTAACCGGTGCCGAAGTCGTCGATGGCGATGCGGACGCCCATGTCGCTGAGGGCCTGCAGGGCCTGGAGGGGCCGGCCGGCCGAGCCCATCACCGCCGACTCCGTCAGCTCCAGCTGGAGGAGGTGCGGGGCGAGGCCCGTCTCCGCGAGGATGTCCGCCACGTCGGCGACCAGGTCGGAGTCCCAGACCTGGCGCACCGCCACGTTCACGCTGACGAAGATCGGTGGCGCGTCCGGGTGGTCCAGCTGCCAGCGGCGGGCCTGCCGGCAGGCGGTGGCGAGCACCCAGCGGCCGAGCTGCACGATCGAACCGTCTTCCTCGGCCAATCCGATGAACCGATTCGGCGTCAGCGTTCCGAACTGCGGGTGGTTCCAGCGGACCAGGGCTTCGACACCGCGTACGCCGCCGTCCTCCATGCCCACCAACGGCTGGTACTCCAGGGCGAATTCACCGCGCTCGACGGCCGCGCGGAGGGTGGAGGACAGTGCCTGGCGGGTCATCCGGTGGGCATTGCGCTCCGGGTCGAAGAGGGTCCAGCGGCCCTTGCCGTCGGCCTTCGCCCAGTACAGCGTCGTGTCCGCGGCCTGCATCAGACCGGTCGCGCTGGTCCCGGCGGCGCGCCGCTCGACAACCCCGATCGACGCGGAGAGGGACAGCCGCTGACCTGAGAGGTCGAACGGCGCCTGGAGCGCCTTCAGGACGGATTCGGCGAGGTCCGCCAACTGGTCCGTTCCCGTGGAGTCCTCGACGAGGAGCGCGAACTCGTCGCCGCCCAGTCTCGCCACCAGGGGGGTGGCCGCTCTCGCGTAACCCGCCTCGTCGGCGCAGCGCGTCAGGCGTTCGGCGACGGCCGCGAGCAGCCGGTCCCCGACGCGGTGGCCGAGCGTGTCGTTGACCGCCTTGAACCCGTCGAGGTCCAGATAACAGAGCCCGACCCGGCCGGTGCCGCCCTCCTCGTACGCCTCCGCCTCCAGGGCGGCCGAGAGGCGCTCGAAGAACAGGGTGCGGTTGGGCAGCCGGGTCACCGGGTCGTGCATCTGCAAGTGGCGCAGCCGTGCCTGGAGTTCACGCCGGGCGCTGATGTCGGCGACGGACAGCAGCACGGCCTGCTCCTGCGGGGGCAGCGGCGCGACCGTCACCTGGACCCAGAGGGAGTGCCCGTCGGGGTGCTTGAGGCGCCGGGTGCAGCGCAGCCGGGCCTGCCGGCCGCGCAGCACCTCGCGGTACGAGTGCCAGGTGCGGGCGTCGGACGCCAGGTCCACGAGATCGGCGGCGATCCGCCCGGTGAGCGTGTCCGCGCCGCCGCCGAGCAGCGTGCCCAGCGACTCGTTGGCGGTGACGACCAGGCCGTCGCGGTCGACGACGGCCATGGCGAGGGGCGCGGTGGCGAAGGCGGCCTGGAAGCCACGGGGTGACGTTCCGTCGGGTACGGGCGTGTCGGGGGGCGTTCCGGCAGAGGCGTACGGGTCAGGAGGTGACCCGGGGGAGACAGATGCACCGGGAGGCGCCCCGGCGGACATACGAGGAGATGTGCCGATGTGACGCTCTGTGACGGCCGGCCGGACGAGGTCTGCCGCGGGCGCCGGCCCTTCGGACGTTCCGCTCACCGCTCGCTCCCGCAGTGCACTCGTTCTTCGTATGGGTCTTTCGGGGTGGTCGGCCGGTGCTGGACGGCCGAACAAGCCGTGTCCGTGCAGGAAAGTGTGCCGATCATAGAGGGTGGCCTCGGGGAGTTGCAGCCACTGTCCAGTGTCCCGGAACAACTGCCGGTTCTGACAGATCGTTTCTGCCTCCATCTGGACGGGTTCCTTCCCTGGCCGATCGCATGTGACGTTCCGTGAGTGTTCGGGGTGTCGGCGTCACGTGGCCACTCACCCTTCTGGTGCAGACAAACAGGGCGAAGTAATACAAACTCGCCCAGGCTGGGTGCGGTGTCCCGAAGTCCGCATCCGGAGGTCGACGTGCCGCGTCCGTTCCCCCTGAGGGGTCTCACCCGTGAGGCTCTTCAGGGATTCACCCGTGAGACCCTGCGGGGCCTCACCCGTGACGGGACGCCACGCTGGCGCAGCACCGCGGCCGTGTTCACCTCGATGACCGCGCTCGCCGCGACCTCCCTGATGCCGGGCCCCGCGCTCGCCGAACCCCGCTCGGCCCCGTGCGCCCTGGAGCGGACCGAGGCACACCACTCGGAGGGCGTCGACACCTGGAACTCCGCGTATGTGCGCCCCACCCGCCCGCTCGACGCGGTGATGGTCTTCCTGTCCTTCCCGGACTCCACGCCACGGACCACGCCCGCCGAGCTGACCGCCGACTATTTCCCGACCACCAGCGACTTCTTCGAGCGCGCCTCGTACGGAAAGTTCACGGTGCGCCCGCATCCCGTGCGCGACTGGATCCGGATGCCGCACACCTCCAAGTCGTACGCCATACAGCGTGACTGGAACTCCGCGCACCGCACCGCCTATCTGCGCGACGCGCTCGCCGCGGCCGACCGGCAGGTCGACTTCTCTCGCTACGACATCGTCTACTTCGTGGCCGACCCGGACGCGCCGGGCGTCGACTCCGACGCCACGAAGGTCGTGAACCTCGACACACCCCTGCAGGCCGACGGCAAGGACATCCGCCGCGTCGTCACGCTCTTCGAGAAGCACCCGCCCGACCGCCTCGTCCTCGCCCACGAGACCGGCCACGTCTTCGACCTGCCCGACCTCTACCACCGCCCCTCCGACGGCAAGGGCGACTGGGACACCTACGTCGGCGACTGGGATCTCATGGGCAGCCAGTTCGGACTCGCCCCCGACCTGTTCGGCTGGCACAAGTGGAAGCTGGGCTGGCTGGAACCGCACCAGGTGGCGTGCGTGCGAGGCACCGGCAGTACGTTGCTGACGCTGGAGCCGCTGGGGGCGGGGCCGGGGGTGGTGGGCGCGGCCGGGGCTGGGGCGTCGGGGCCGTCGCGAGCCCTGGGCTCGTCGCGCGCCTCGGGCTCGTCGAAGGCCCGGGGTTCGTCGAAGGACCGGGGTTCGTCGTGGGCCTCAGGTTCGCTGCGGGCCCTGGGGGCGTCGGGGTCCTTGGGTCGGTCCGGGTCCTTGGCTTCGTCCGGGTCCTTGGCCTCCTCCGGGCCCTTGGCTTCGCCCGGGTCCTCGGTGCCGCCGGGGGCGTCGGGTTCGCCTGGTGCCGCGGATGCCCCGGGTCCGCAGGCCTTCGGTTCCGGCCGGGGCACCAAGCTGGCGGTGGTCCCCACCGGCGCCGACAGCGCGCTCGCCTTCGAGGTGCGCGGCTCGGCGGGCAACGACGGTACGACGTGCTCGCAGGGCGTCCTCGTCTACCGCGTCCGCAGCGAGGCCGAGTCGGGCGGCGGCCCGATCGAGGTCCTCGACGCACACCCCCACACCGAGTCCTGCTGGGAGGACTCGGTCTACCCGCCACTCGCGGACGCGCCGGTGGCACTCGGGGAGAGCTACACCGTGCCGGGCGAGAAGGTCCGGATCGAGGTGGAGGACCGGACGGTTTCGGGGGCGTGGACGGTGAAGATCACGACGGGGTGAGCCGGCCCCTTGCGACTCCCGTCACCGGGCCGACCTCACGGGGGTATGCGTGGCGGAGCCCCCACAACACGCGGCGAAGCCGCGCAAAACAACGATGGCGAGGCTCGTTCGCGTTTCCGCGAACATGCCTCGCCATCGCTAGCGTGCGCCGCCAGGGACTCGAACCCCGGACCCGCTGATTAAGAGTCAGCTGCTCTAACCAACTGAGCTAGCGGCGCCTGCTGACGTCGTAGACCTTAGCATCCTGATCGGCGGGAGGAAAAATCGATATCCGCACCGCGGCGGAGGCGGCCCCGCGGGCCGCCCGGACGGCCGCCCAGAGCAGGATCTCGGGGCCGGGAAGCCAGGGATGCCGGGTGTCGGGGGCGACGAGCCAGCGGGATTCCAGGCGGGCGGCGGCGCTCGGCCCGGTGCCGGTGGCGTTCGGTCCGGTGCCGTCGGTGCTCAGCGCGGGGACGGTGACCGCGTCCCCCGTGCCGTGGCAGAGCAGCGGAGGCACCGCTCCGCACCGCCCCACGTGCCCGGTGCCCTCCTGGCCCTCGGCGCCGCGGGAACCCCACTCCTCCCACTCCAGGAGTGACGGCAGCCGCTGAGCCGTACCGGGCGCGGCCAACAGCAGCATCCGCCCGCGGTACGCCGCCACCGGGCCGGAGCCGGGCCCGTCGTCCCATAACCGGTCGAGCATCCGCCGCCCGAAGATCGCCGGAGCGTTGACGACGTCGAACGTACTGCCGCAGGGCAGGACGACCGGGGCGTTCGGGCGTTCCGCCCAGAGGGCGAGCGTGCTGCGCGGACACGTTTCTGCCGAGGCGAGCCAGGCGGCGCCCTCGGAGGTGACGCCCGCGATGTCGAACCGGTCGGGCAACGGTGCGCCGGGGCCGTGGGGGGAGGTGCTTGCCGGGTTCCGTGTGCTGCTCATGCCGATTACATCTACCGGCGGTAAGCGTTCCGTCTCGAAGGGTTGCCGGAAATCGGGACAGGAGGGGGTGAGGGGGAGTATCTTGCCCCGCTGGCATATGCCAGCGAATCTTGTGACGCTCGGCGGCCAAGGAGGCCCTGGCGGCGCTCTCGGCGATGATCAGTCCGGTGGAGGCGCGCTGTGCGAAGAGCCGCGGGGCGCTTGCCGTAACTGCTGCCGTATGCGTCATGCGGGTACGGTAAAAGTTGACATCAGTGTCAACTTCTAGGCCCCTTTGTCGGCAGGCGAGGTGGAACATGCGGATCGGTGAACTGGCCCGGCGCACCGGGGTGAGCGAGCGGTCGTTGCGCTACTACGAGACGCAGGAGCTGTTGCGGGCCGGGCGGACGCCGGGTGGACATCGCGACTACGGCGACTGGGCGGTGGACCGGGTCATCCGCATCCAGGCGCTCTACGCGGCCGGGCTGACCAGCAAGAAGATCGCCCAGCTCCTCCCCTGCATGCGCGACGCCGACGGCGGCCCCTCCGCCATCGCCACGCCCCGGCTGGTCGCCGACCTCGCCGCCGAGCGCGACCGCATCGACCGCACGATCGCGGACCTGGTCCGGTCGCGAGAGGTACTGGACGAGGTGATCGACGCGGCGACGGGATGACGAGGGGTTTCTTCGCCTCGCCGCGCCCCGTCAGGGGCGCGGGGAACTGCGCGACAAGCCCCCACCGTTCCGCACCAAAAGAACAACCCAGGGGGTCTGGGGGGCACAGCCCCCAGGTACGGGAATGGGTAGGGGCGGCGGGGGCGAAAAACTCGGCGGTGCACCCGGGGTCAGGCGAGATCACTCACCCCGTGCCCATGCCCGTTCCCCTCCACCCCTCGCAACAGATCCCGTCCGAACTCCACCATCTTCTTCGCGTAATCCTCGGTCCACTCGGCCCGCTCCCCAATGGCAGCCGGCGTAAGCCGGTCGAACCGCCGAGGATCGGCGAGCTGCGCCGCGGCGATCGCCTGGAACTCGACAGCCCGGTCCGCCGCGGCGCGAAAGGCCTGCGTCAGCTCCGTGGCCCGATCCAGCAGCGCAAGCGGATCATCGATCGACTCCAGATCGAAGAAATGCTCCGGATCCCCGGCGGCCTCCGCGGGCTCGAAGAGCAGGGGCGCGGGGCGTAGCCGCGGTTCGTTCCGACGCGGCGTGGGCTCCGCCATGTCTTCTCCTCCTCGTACGGTTCAGGGGCCCGCCCCCCTCGTGGGTGGGCCACCCTCTATTGTCCCCCGCCCGCGCAAGTGGGACCGGGGGGCCGGACCGGGCAGGGATCCGCAGGGCCCACCGGGCATGGATCCCCAGGATCTATGGCCGCCAAGCCACCCGATGTTCCCCCAGATGGGACAGCACCGCGTGATTCGCCTCCCACCCATCAGGAAACTTCACCGTGACCCCGAGCTGCACCGGCTCCGTCGACGGATGATCGTCCAGCAGCTCGGTCACCCCCGCCCGGCACACCACGATGCACGCGTGCCGGTGCCGGGAGGCGAGGACGCACAACCGCCCGGTCTCCAGGTGGAACGCGGTCGCGTCCGGTCGCCCCGACAGCGGATGCAGCACGACCGTCACATCGAACTCCCGCCCCTGAAGCCGGTTGGCCGTGTCGACGGTGACGTCCGCCACGCCGAGGTCCGACAGCGCGGCCCGTACGGCCGCGGCCTGGTCCCGGTGTGCCGTACCGACGGCGATCCGGTCGGCCGTCAGCGGCACCGGATCGTCCGCCCGCTCCGACGTGGCCGCGCCACCCCGGTCCAGCAGCCGGCGTACGACCTGGGCCACGGCCCGCACCGCCTCGGGATCCGTACGAGGCGTGTGCCGGGCCGGCAGCTCCAACAGCCCCCAACCGGCCTCCGCCGCCTCGTCGATGACCCGGTCGGGACCCGAACCGTCCGACGGGACGGCGAAGTTCAGCCGCCGGTCGCCGTGTCCCGTCCCGCTGCGGAAGGGCGTGTACGGATAGAACGCGTCCGAGACCAGCGGCGCCGCCGACGCGGGCAGCCGCCACGACACCGGCAGCCGATGCTGCGGCAGCTCCGGATTGTGGGCGAGCAGCGTCGTCACCGCCGACGCCGACGGGTCGTACGACAGCCCGGCCCACTGCTCGGAGCCGACGATCGCGAACGGGTCCAGCTGGCCGGGGTCGCCCACGAACAGTGCCCGCTCGAAGAGCCCGGCCACGGCGAGCAGCGCGTCCGACCGCATCTGGTACGCCTCGTCGACGATCGCGTGCCGCCACGGCTCGACGCCCTTGACGTGAGCCCACTTGGCGGCGGTCGAGATGACGACGTCGAGGCCCGCCAGGTCGGCCGCCTTGGTGGACTTGCGCACGTTCTCCAGGCTGTCGAGCGCTTTGTCGTACGGGTCGGAGTCACTGCTGTGCAGCCGCCCGACGGGCAGCTCGGGATCCTTCTCGGCGAGCCGCAGCACAAGGTCGTCGACCTGGGCGTTGGTCTGCGCGATGACCATCAACGGGCGCCCGGCGGCGGCCAGTTCCAGCGCCGCGCGTACGACGAGCGTCGACTTCCCGGCGCCGGGCGGGGAGTCGACCACGACTCCGCGGTGCGAGCCGTGCAGCGTGTCGCGCAGGATCGCCTCGGTGGCGCGGGTGGCTTCGCCACCGGGGTCGAAAGCGGCGACGGGGTTCACGGGAACGTCCTCTTCGGTCACGTGGCTCATCGGACGTCCTCCTCGGCTGCGGGGCCGCACCGGATGTCCGTCTCAGTCGCGGGGCCCCGCAGGACCTCGGTCCCAGGGCTCCACGGGCCGTCCGCCTCGGTCGCGGGGCTCCGCAGGACCTTGGTCGCAGGGCTCCGCGGGACGTCCGCCTCGGTCGCGGGGCTCCGCAGGACCTTGGTCGCAGGGCTCCGCGGGACGTCCGCCTCGGTCGCGGGGCTCCGCAGGACCTTGGTCGCAGGGCTCCGCGGGACGTCCGCCTCGGTCGCGGGGCTCCGCAGGACCTCGGTCGCAGGGCTCCACGAGATGTCCACCTCAGTCGCCGGGCTCACAGGACGTCCTCCTCGGTCACCGGGTCGGCGTCCGGAGCCGTCGCCTCACCCGGCGGCCCCCCGTGGGTCCACGGTGTCTCCTCCGGGTCGGGCAGTTTCGCGCCGCCGCGCTGCTCGTGCTCGAAGAGCGTGAAGCAGACGAGGTCCCCCTTCTCGGGCACGGACCCGGCCTCGGGCTCCTTGCCGCGGCCCATCTTGTCGACGATCCGCAGCACTACAGCGGCACCCCCGGAATCCTCGGACCCGTCGTATCCCACGAACTCCGCGGCCTGCGGCTTTCCTCCCAACGACCGGTACACCTTGGCCCGTTTCCCCAGATGCGGCCGGTCCTCCGTGCGGACCGTCACCAGTGGGCGCGGGCTGGGCCGCTTGCCCTCGCTGTACGCCATCACGACATCCGTGACCTCGCCCGCGAACGCCTCTCCGGCGAGCCGCCGCCCCGCCATGACGAGCGGGTCGTCGAGGGCCTCCTGGGCTTCCACGCGGGCCTGTTCGCGCTCGCGCGTGGCGAGCTTGTTCGCCGCGGTGACCGCGTCGTCGCGGCGCGGCTGCGGCGGTTCGCCGGCGACGACGCGGTCCCGGTGGCTGGTGAACGACCAGCGGTCGCGGGTCCAGCGGTCGGCGGCGTGCGCGCCCTCGGGGAGCGCGCGCAGCAGGTCGAGTCCGCGCCACACCGCGTCCCAGGTGGGCCGGGTGACACTCTCGACGAGAGCACGGATCTCCCGCTCCGCGGAGGTGAGCGCGCCGAGCCGGTCGTCCGCCTGGATGCCGTCCTCGGCGGCGGCGAGTGCCGTACGCGCGCGGTCGTAGCGCTCGATGGCGGGGGCCAGCAGCGCGTTGTCGAAGGCGGGGTCGGTGGCGGGTCCTGCGGGCGGGCAGACGAGCTGCCCCCGGGAGTCCCGCCGCAGCTCGGCCCGCAGCGCGGCCTCCGCGCCCGACCCGCCTTCCGGCGGGTCGATCCAGGCGAGCAGCGCGCCCAGGTGCTGGTCCTCCAGGCTGCTCTGCCCGGTGGCCCAGTGCCGGGACAGTACGTCGGTGAGGGCGAGGAGGAGGGAGGAGCCGGGCACCCGGGCCCGCTCCCCGTAGTGCGTCAGCCACCGCCCGAGCAACGGCACCCGGGGCGGCGCCGGATGGGGCGTCTCGGGTTCCTGCTCGGCGGTGCGCCTGAAGCGCATGGAGCGCCCGAGCAGCCGTACGAACTCGATGCCCGCCCGGCTCGGCACGATCAACTGCGGGGCGTCGGCGCACAGTTCGACCTCGACCTTGACCCGCTTCCCGGTCTCCGGATCGGTCTCGTTGCGCTCGGCCGCCTCGACCACGTCCGCGTACGTGTCGATGTACGGCAGTACGACGTCCGCCAGCTCCGCGAGAAACGCGAACCGCAGATCCCGGTCGCGGGGCTGTGGCACGACGAGCAGCCGGGGCATGTCCCGCTCCGTCCCGACGAGCGCTCCCAGCGGGGCCCCGGCCTCACCGGCGGTGATCAGCGGCACGAACACCAGCGGCCGCTCGGTGAGATGGCGGTGCCGCACGGTGGCGGCGGCCTGGGCCCGCCCGCTCTCGACGGCCTCCAGCCGGGCGAGGGTGGCGATCAGCGACATACGACCCCCTCCTGCACTGCCGACGCCTGGGCTCCCAGCGCCTCGGCCCGCAGCCTCGCCGCTCTCCTCAATGCCGCGACCGCCGGGTCGTCCGGATCCCCGGCCTCACCGTGAGCCGCCGCCAGCACGTCCCCCACCGTCGTCAGCCCGCCCAGCTCCGCGCGCAGTGAGCGCCCCAGGGACGTCACCGCGCCCTCGGTGCGGGAGCGGTCCCGGCAGTGGAAGGCCAGTTCGCAGGCGGAGAGGCACTCGGGGGCGTAGGTCGCCGGGACGGATTCGACGGCGGTCGTCAGGTCGGCGGTGGGCAGGTCGGGGGAGAAGCAGGTGCCCTCGGGGAGGGCAGCGGCGATGTCCTCGACGCGGGTGAGACGCGCGAGCTGGCGGCGGGTGACCGCGCGCTGCTTGCGGATGTCGACGGCGGACGCGGTCGGCAGGTTGGAGAAGTCCTTGGGGCAGACCAGCAGGACCCGGTGGCGGACCTCGGGGACGGGGTCGAGGCGCGCGGCGACCTCCTCCAGGGCGAGGACGTACACCGCGGACTGGCGTGCGGCCGCGCCCACCTTCGCCGGGTCCGCCGAACCGTCAAGCATCGGGAAGGACTTGATCTCGACGACCGTCCAGCCGCCGTCGGGGTGCACGACCACCGCGTCCGGCTCCAGGAAGGCGGGAGAGCCCGCGACGTCGAGCGCGAGCATCGGGTGGTCGAGCAGCGTCCAGACGCCGGCCGCGGTGGCCTCGCGCAGCGCCAGCGCCGTACGCGCCGCGCGTCCTTCGGGGCCGACGGCGCTCAGGTCGGGGACGACACCGGCCGTGGGCGGCTCGGCGCCGGGGTCCAGCTTCTCGTGCACGAGCCGCAGCAGCTCCGCGCCGCCGTCGGCCTTGACCCGTGCCTCGAACGCGTTGCCCCGCATGAAGGCGAACTGGGACTGCCCGAAGGCGGACGGCGAGCCCAGCGCGCCCGCCAGCTTCGCCTTGTCGACGCCCGCACCGTCCAGGAGCGCGCGTCGATCGCACCCGGGGTTCGCGGCGAGCGCCGCGAGGGCGCGCGCGTCGAGGGCCTTGGGCGGTACCGCCGGGCCGCGCAGCTCAGCGAGCCGCTGCCGGAGCGCCGTCCCCCGCATCCGTGGGAGAGGCACCCGGCTCGGCTGCTCCTGGCCCGGTTCGGGACTCGCGCTGTCGGGGAATTCGCTCACCCGTCGAAGTCTGGCACCCCGCACTGACAATTGAGGAACCCGCGCCCCGCGAGGCACCCGCGACCCTCGGGAAACGGGCGCCCAGCAGTGTCCTCAGCCGGTCCGCGAGCCGCATGACGAACGGGGTCAGCAGCAGCCCGACCCCCATCACACAGGCCCCCGCGGCGGCGTCGAGGAAGTAGTGGTTCGCCGTGCCCATCACGACGATCGTGGTGAGCAGCGGATACGCGACACCCGCGACCTTGGCGGCAGGCGTGCGGCCGTACCGCCACAGCATCACTCCGCACCACAGCGCCCAGCCCACATGCAGGCTCGGCATCGCCGCGTACTGGTTCGTCATGCCGCCCAGACCTCGCGGCGCGCTCGCCTCGCCGCCCCACCAGCCGTACGAGCTGTACTGCGCCATCGTGTCGACGAAGCCGTGGCCGGGGGAGAGCAGCCGGGGCGGGCAGGTCGGCAGCAGCGTGAAGCCGATCAGGCCGATGAACGTGGACGTCATCAGCCAGGTCCGCGCCGCGCGGTAGCGCACGGTCCGGGAGCGGAAGAGCCAGATCAGGATCGCGGGCGTCACCAAGTAGTGCAGCGACGCGTACCAGAAGTCGGCGGGCACGCCCAGCCAGGCCTCGCGGGTGAACAGCCGGTTCAGCGGGTGCTCGGCGTTGAGGCGGAAGAACTTCTCGATGCGCAGGATCTCCAGGCCGTGGTGGACGGCGCTGGAGGTGTCGCCCCGGGCGAGCAGCCGGCCCGCCGAGTACGACGCGTACACCAACACGATCAGCGGCAACTCGGTCCACCAGCGGAGCCGGGCGTGCGGAGCCGCGGAATTGCGCAGGTCCGTCCACCGGCGAAGCCGGGCGCGAGGTGCCGCCTCGGTGCGCGGTGCATCGGTCTGCGGCATCCGATCGCCCTCCCCCATCTGCTTGCGGTGACCCGCCGGTCTGCTCAGTCTGCTGACGACGATCCGTGGCCACATCGGATTTTACGGTGTATGTGAACGCCCTGAAGGGGCGCCCCCGGTCCTCAAAGACGCGGAGATCGCCCGACGGGTTGCCCGATGCGCCCGTGAGCGATGATGGAGTGACCCACTTCGCACTCGCGCCTGTGGTCCCGTCTCCCGCTCCGGAAAGGCACTTCTTCATGGCACCGCGCATCCTGCTGGCCCGGCACGGACAGACGCAATGGTCGCTGTCCGGCAAGCACACCGGCAGGACCGACGTCCCGCTCCTGGAGGAGGGCCGACGCGGCGCCAAGCTGCTGGGAGAGCGGTTGCACCGGGCACCCTTCGACGGCCTCTCCGGGGTCGAGGTGCGCACCAGTCCGCTGGCACGCGCGCGTGAGACGTGCGAACTCGCCGGGTTCGGGGAGCGTGCGACGACCTGGGACACGCTCATGGAGTGGGACTACGGCGCGTACGAGGGCATGACACCGGCCGAGATCCAGGGGGTGCGCCCGGGCTGGTTCATCTGGCGCGACGGCGTCCCCGAGGGGGAGACCCTGGAGCAGGTCTCCGCGCGCGCGGACGCCGTCGTCGCCTGGGCCCGGGCCGAGGACCGTGACGTCCTGGTCTTCGCCCACGGGCACATCCTGCGCTCCATAGGCGCTCGCTGGCTGGGCCTTCCCCTCGACTTCGCGGCCCGGATCCGGCTCAATCCGACCTCGCTGTCGGTGCTGGGGTGGGCCTACGGGGAGCCCGCGATCGAGACGTG
This sequence comes from Streptomyces sp. R41, assembly GCF_041053055.1. Taxonomy (NCBI): domain Bacteria; kingdom Bacillati; phylum Actinomycetota; class Actinomycetes; order Kitasatosporales; family Streptomycetaceae; genus Streptomyces; species Streptomyces sp. R41. Next base: position 4,069,770 of record NZ_CP163443.1, on the reverse strand, counting down.
GAACGACTGCGGTCATCTGGCGGGGTAGCAGCTGAGGCAGCGGCGGGCATGCGTGCCGCCAGGGCGGCACCCGTCCCGAAGAAGGCGGCACCCCATGAGCGCCGGGCTGCGCGACCCGCCCCCGCCCAGCACCCACGCCGGGCACGGCGGAAGCAAAGTCCCGCCCCGACGGCCCTTACGCCGTGCGCGGCAAGGACGCGTGGCGTTCCAGGAACGTCGAGACGCCCGAGGCCCTGCGGTGTGGGAGCAGTACGCGGGCCGTTCCCGCCAGCATGGTCTGGATGCGGGAGGACTGGACCTCGCCGAGGAGGTCCAGGACGCGCAGGCCGGCGAGGGCGGCCTCGTCGGGGCGGCCGCCGCGGGCGAGGTCGTCGGCGAGTTCGGCGGTGTAGAGGGCGATGTTGCGGGTGAAGTGCGGGTCCTGGAGCTCGGCGGCACGGCGCGCGTGGCGGGCCGCCCGGGGCCAGTCGCCCAGCATCGACCAGCACTGCGCCTCCAGACCCTCCAGTTCGGCCTCTCCGTAGAAGGTCATCCACTCGGGATCCATCTCCGAAGGGCCCCGTTCGTAGAGTGCCTGCGCGCGCGCCAGCGCCTGTTCGCACCCGGTGCGGTCGGCGAGCCCGGCCCAGCCGCCCGCCTCGCGCAGCGCGAGCAGGGAGAGCAGACGCGGCGAGCCGAGGGGGCGCGCGGCGCGCTGTGCCGCCTGTGCCGCGCGCACGGCCTCGCGCGGGCGCCCCGCGTCGCGCGCCAGGAACGCCGTGTTGCAGAAGGCGTGCGCCTCCAGGCCCGGGTCGCCCGACATCCGGGCGGTCGCGAGGGCCTCCGCGTAGTGCGAGCGCGCGTCGTCGAAGCGCCCGGAGTCGTGCGCCAACCAGCCCACCGAGATGGCCAGTTCGCCCGCCCCGGCGTACAGCCGGTCGGTGGTCGACTGCCGGGTGGTGCCCGCGTCGAGCAGCGCGTACGCCGTCCGCAGCGGTGCCGCCGCGCGCCGGTAGAGGCCATCGGCCCCGTGCCGGTCGTCGAGCAGCCGGATCTTTCGTACGGCCTCCTCGAGGGCGCCCGCCTCGGACGTACCCGCCCGGTGGACGCGCCGTTCCGCGGCCGCGGCGGTGGAGCCCAACGCGACCGCGAAGGGCCCCAGTGAGGCCGCCGCCACGGTGGCGGTGCCTCCGGTCATGAATGCGCGACGTTGCACGTCGCTCTCCTCGTGGTTCTGATCGTGGTCCTCGTACGGGTCGTACGCGTCGTACGTGTCATGCGGGTCGTACGGGATCTGGGTGTGGTGCGGGTCGTGCGGGAAGTGGATGTGGTGCGGGTCGTGCGGAATCTGGATGTGGTGCAGGTCGTGCGGGATCTGGATGTGCTGCGGGTCCGGCGTTTCATACGTCGCGTACGCCCCCTCCGTCTCATGCGAGGCGTGCGAGAGGCTCGTGGTGTGCGGAGGGGGCGCCTCGTCCATGTCGCGCGCCCCGCGCCCGCGTACCGACGAGCGGGGCGCGAAACCCAGATCGGTCAGCGTGCGGCCGGGGAACATGTGCAGGAACACCCGCTCGTACGCGTAGTTGGGACAGCGGATCTCGCCCGCTTCGACGCGCCCGATGTAGCGCGCGTCGCAGCTGACCCGCTCGCCGATCTCGCGCGCGGCCCGCCGCACCGCCGCGGCGAACTCGCCCGGCGAGCGCAGTCCGCGCAGCCGCCGGAAGGCGAGATTCGGCCGCGGTGGCCGGGGGGACTGGGACGAGGTCACCGTTGACGACGCCATGGCCGGGCCCTCTCTTGCGAACCGTCGAACCATGCCGGATTCAAGGCGAGTTACCCGGGTTGTGCCCAGTGGGTGCCCTGCTTCCGGCGGGGCAAGAACGTACCTGCTGTGACGACGTCGCCACGTTGGGTTTGGCTACAAACCGGATATCTCATCCACGATCTGCCATGAACTGCCATCCTTTGCGGCGGTGTTCCGCCGTAGCCGTTGACGACCTGGCGCGTTGAACCCTGCGGACCGGGAGCCGCCCGAACTCCCGACCCACTCGTCACGAGGAGGGGTTCCGTTGGAGGCCGGGATGGAGACCAGGCAGAGCACCGAGTTCCGTACATCGCTGTCGACCGCGCAGCACAGGCCGTCCCCGGAGTGCAGCGCCCCGCCACAGCCGGTCGCCGAGTGCGACCTGGTGACCGTTCCCGCGCGACAGGGCCTGGAGGCGGTCGACATCCTCCGCCGCGGCTCCTGCGACGCCGTCGGACCCGTGCTCCACGACGACGGTTGCGACACCCTCGGCTTCCTGGTGCCGCCCGGCACCGCCGACGCCTGGGACGTGCCGGGCAGTACCTGTACGCAGACCAACGGCCGCGGCCTCAGCCTGGCCCCGGAACCTCCGGTCGAGGGCTCGGACTGGCTGCTGCCGCCCGGCGAGGCGGACCTCGCGACCGACCCGGCCGTACTGCGGGCCGCGCTGGGGGAGGCGGCCCGGCTCATCGAGGCGGCGGACAACTGCCAGTGAGCCGCCGAAGGGCTCAGGAAGCCGCCGCTGAGCCGACCCGCCCGTACGCCCCGATAATGGCGGGATGGCAAGGGCGAGGAACAAGCGGTCGGACGACGGGCGCGAGGCGGGGCGGAGCGCGCGCCGCGGGCAGGCGTCCGCCGAAGCCGTCGTCGAGCCGGTCGACGGCGGGCTCGCCCAGCTGATCCCCGACCGGGACCGGGCGCGCGCCTGGACCCTGCTGATCGACGGTGCCCCGCAGTCGCACGTCGACCTCGACGACCCCGCCTACCTGAGCTTCGAGTACCAGCGCCGCCTCGGCCATGTCATCGACCTCGTCGCCCCGCCCGGCAAGCCCGTGCACGCCGTGCACCTCGGCGGCGGCGCCCTCACCCTCGCCCGCTACACCGCCGCCACGCGCCCCCGCTCCACCCAGCAGGTCGTCGAACGCGACGCGGCCCTCGTCCAACTGGTCCGCCGCGAGCTGCCGTTGGACCCGAACGCCCGCATCCGGGTGCGCTCCCTGGACGCCCGCGAAGGGCTCGCGAAGGTGCCTGGCGGCTGGGCGGACCTGGTGATCGCGGATGTGTTCAGCGGGGCGCGGACGCCGGCGCATCTGACGTCCGTCGAATTCGTCATGGAGGTACGCAGGGTGGTGAAGGCCGGCGGTGTCTACGCCGCGAACCTCGCGGACGGGCCCCCGCTCGCCCACCTGCGCGGCCAGATCGCCACGGTGGCGGTCGCGTTCCCCGAACTCGCCCTGGTCGCCGACCCGACGGTGCTGCGCGGCAAGCGCTTCGGAAACGCGGTCCTCGTGGCCTCCGGCCATCCGCTGCCGATCGCCGAACTCACCCGCCGCGCGGCCTCCGACCCGCACCCTGGACGGGTCGAACACGGCAAGCAGCTCACCGACTTCACCGGAGGCGCGACCCCGGTCACGGACGCGGCGGCGGTGGCGTCACCGGCGCCGCCCCCGTCGGTCTTCCGCTGACCGGCAGGCCCGGACCGACCGGCAGGCCCGGCCAGTACGTCCGGTAGGCCCAGTAGGCCCAATGGGTCTAGTACGTCCCGATCTCCACGTGCGGCGGTCCGTCGTGCCAGGTGCAGAACACCGACACCCGGTCCGCGCCCGAGGCGAACTCCACGCGGATCCAGGTCTCCGTCTTCCACACCTGCATCGACCAGCCGGCGCCCGGCGTCGCGGACACCAGCGTCGCGGACGTCTTGCCGAGGTCGAAGACGGCACGGCCGCCGTCGGTGTCGTAACTCTTGATCTGCCCGGACGAGGTCGGGGAGGGGGAGAGGCTCGGGGGCGTCGACCTGGAGGGCGTCGGGCTCGGCTTCCGGCTCGTGGGCGGCTTGCTCGACGGGCTCTTGGACGGCTCGGCCCGCCGCGTCGAGGAGGCGAGCGGCTTCGACTCCTGCGTCGTCGCGTCGCCCGCCGTGATGGGCAGGGCGCGCGGCGGGTCGTACGCCGTCCCCGCCATCACCGTGTGGACACCCCACCACGACAGCGTGACCGCCGCGCCCGTGGCGAGCGACCAAGCGAGTACGTGTACGAGTGCTCTGCGCATCGCGGCCATACTGCACCACGAGCCCCACGGGTGTCTCATGGGTGCGTCACAGCCCAGGTTGTCCACATGGTGGCGAACCGAGTTGTCCACAGGGCCCGGAGCGCCTCGCCCGCATGGCGTACGGTGCCGCCCATGGCAAGTGTGCTCGTGGTCGAGGACGACCAGTTCGTACGCTCGGCCCTCATCCGGCATCTGACCGATGCCGCGCACACCGTGCGCAGTGTCGGCACCGCCCTTGAGGCGCTGCGCGAGGTCGCCCATTTCCGTTTCGACGTCGTCATCCTCGACCTCGGTCTGCCCGATCTGGACGGGTCCGAGGCGCTGAAGATGCTGCGCGGAATCACCGATGTCCCTGTGATCATCGCCACCGCGCGGGACGACGAGACGGAGATCGTCCGCCTGCTGAACGACGGCGCGGACGACTACCTCACCAAGCCCTTCTCGGTCGAGCACCTGTCGGCGCGGATGGCGGCGGTGCTGCGCCGCTCGCGCACGAGCGCCGGGGACGCGCCGCCGTCGACGGTCATCCGGGTCGGCGGGCTCGCCATCGACCCGCTGCGGCGCCAGGCGGAGCTGGACGGCGTACGGCTGGATCTCACGCGACGCGAGTTCGACCTGCTCGCCTTCCTGGCCGGGCGGCCCGGCGTCGTCGTAGCGCGCAAGGAGCTGCTCGCCGAGGTGTGGCAGCAGGCATACGGGGACGATCAGACCATCGACGTCCATCTGTCGTGGCTGCGGCGGAAATTGGGCGAAACGGCGGCGCGACCGCGTTATCTGCACACCCTGCGGGGGGTCGGCGTAAAGCTGGAGCCGCCGCTATGAGGTGGGCGCCGGGCGAGGGGTGGGCGTCATGAGGTGGGCGCTGGTCAAGGTGTGCGTGGCGGTGACCACGATGGTCGTGGTCGCCTTCGCGGTCCCGCTGGGTCTCGTGATCAAGGAGATGGCGCGGGACCGGGCGTTCTCGAACGCCGAGCGGGAGGCGGCGGCCATCGCGCCCGCGCTTTCCATCACCACCGACAGGGACCAATTGGAGCGGGTCGTCGCCTCCGCGGGTTCCGACTCGGGGATGGCCGTGCACATACCCGCCGCCGACGGCGCCGCCGCGGTCGAGATCGGCAAGCAGCGCGCCGTCGGCAAGGACATCACCACGACCCGGAAGCTGGGCCGCGCCTCCACCACGGAGGTCCCCGGCGGCTCCACGCTGCTCCAGCCCGTCGCGCTGAGCTCCGGCGAGATCGCGGTCGTCGAGGTGTACGTCCCCGAGTCAGAGGTAAGCAACGGCGTCGGCACGGCCTGGGCGGTGCTCGCCGCGGTCGGCGTCGCGCTCATCATCGGCTCGGTCGCGGTCGCCGACCGGCTGGGCGTACGGATGGTGCAGCCCGCGCAGCGCCTGGTCGAGAGCGCGCACGAGCTGGGGGAGGGGAAGCTGGGGGCGCGGGTGCCCGAGGAGGGGCCCACGGAACTGCGGCTGGCGGCGGTCGCGTTCAACTCGATGGCCGATCAGGTCGTACAACTGCTCGCGAATGAGCGGGAGTTGGCGGCGGACCTCTCCCATCGTCTGCGTACTCCGCTGACGGTGCTGCGGCTCAACACGGCCTCGCTCGGCGATGGACCCGCCGCCGAGCAGACCCGGGCCGCCGTCGCGCAGCTGGAGCGCGAGGTCGACACCATCATCCGGACCGCCCGGGAGGCCAAGCCGCAGACCGCGGCGATAGGCGTCGGCGCCGGGTGCGACGCGTCCGAAGTCGTGCGCGAGCGGATGGACTTCTGGTCGGCGCTCGCGGAGGACGAGGGCCGCAAGGTGCGGGTGGCCGGGATCGACCGGCCGGTCCGCATACCCGTCGCCCGCGCCGACCTGGTCGCCTCGCTCGACGCGCTCCTCGGCAATGTCTTCCGGCACACCCCGGAGGGCACGGCCTTCGCGGTCGATGTGCACAACGGCGAGGACGCCGTGATCGTGCTGGTGTCGGACGCGGGCCCAGGGATCGTGGACCCCGAGGCGGCCATGGCGCGCGGCCGCGGTTCCGGGAGCGACGGGTCGACGGGGCTCGGCCTCGACATCGTGCGGCGGCTCGCGGAGTCGACGGGCGGGGACGTACGCATCGGTTCGTCCGTGCTGGGCGGGACCGAGGTGCGGATCTGGATCCAACTGGACGGGCGGGGGGCGCCTCTCCGGCGGGGGCACCGTGGGACCGTACGCCGGCGACGCCGCGGGGCGGGCGTGCGCTGACGTTTCGCTGCGCGGGCCTCGGCTGACGTGTGCGGTTCGCTGCGCGGGCTTTGGCTGGCGTGTGCGGTTCGCTGCGCGGGCCTCGGCTGACGTGTGCGGTTCGCTGCGCGGGCTTTGGCTGACGTGTGCCGTTCGCCGCCTGGGCTTCGGCTCGTGTCCGGGCTTCGGTGGCGCCGGGCTTCGCTGGTGTCTGCGCTTCGGTGGCGCCAGGCGTCGCTGGTGTCTGCGCTTTGGCCCGCCGGGCCTTGCTGGTGTCCGCCTTCGCCGCGCGGGCGTTCTTCTGTGCCGCTCCGCGGCGGTTCTCTGTGCCGCTCCGCGGCGGGTTTCCCGCCCGCCCGCGCTTTTTGCCTGATCCGCAGGACCGGACTCCCGCCGCTCCGCGGCGACTTCGGGCATTCCGCCGCGTCCCCCATCGGTCGTCCCATCGGTCGCCCCAATTGGTCTCTACCTTTAACCGCCCCCGATGGCTTCCTTAAGCGCACCCTAAGATCCTCAACCGACGTCCGGATGAAGCGGTTTGCCCGATTCCGGATCGCTAGCGTGCTGCCGCACCCACCCCTGGGAATCCCCTGTGAACCCCCGTGAAACCGCGAAGGCAGGCACGCGATGAGCAGCACGCACCGGCGCAAGGTCAGTGGCAGGAACAAGGCGATAGGCGGCATCGTCGCCGCGGCCGTGGTCGGCGGTGGCGCCATCCTGTTCACCGGGACCGCGCAGGCGGCCGGCGTCGGCGCCGCGTACACCAAGACCAGTGACTGGTCGACGGGTTACACCGCGCAGTACGTCATCACGAACGACAGCAGCCAGGTGAAGGGGGACTGGACGCTGGAGTTCGACCTGCCGTCCGGCGCCAAGCTCAGCTCGCTGTGGAACGGCGAGTCGAGCGTGAGCGGGCAGCACGTCACCGTGAAGCCGCCGTCCTGGGACAAGGACGGCCTGAAGGCCGGCGAGTCCGTCACCGTCGGCTTCGTCGTGAACGGCACCGCGGACCCGACGGGCTGTCTCATCGACAGCGCCAAGTGCTCGGTGGACGACGGCGCGACGCCCGAGCCGAGTGGCCGCCCCACGGAGTCGGCGACCCCGACGCCGACGTCGACCGCGAAGCCCACCCCGACCGCCACGGCCACCACCTCGCAGAGCGCGACCCCGACCGCGACGCCGACTCCTTCCGCCTCGGAGACCTCCGGAAGCGGCAGCACCACCACCGCGGGCTTCGCGCCCTACGTCGACACCTCCCTCTATCCGGCCTTCGACCTGGTCGCGAGCGCCACGGCCACCGGCGTGAAGGACTACAACCTGGCCTTCATCACCGACGGCGGCGGCTGCACCCCCAAGTGGGGCGGTGTGTCCGACCTCGCCAGTGACGGGGTGGCGTCGCAGATCGGCGCGCTGCGTGCCAAGGGCGGCGACGTCCGGGTCTCCTTCGGCGGGGCCTCCGGTTCGGAGCTGGCGACGACCTGCTCCTCGGCGGACGCGCTGGCGACGGCGTACGGGAAGGTCGTGGACGCGTACAACCTCACGAAGGTCGACTTCGACGTCGAGGGCGGCGCGCTGCCGAACACGACCGCGAACACGAACCGAGCGAAGGCCATCGCGAAGCTCCAGCAGCAGCACCCGAACCTGGACGTGTCCTTCACCCTCCCGGTCATGCCCGAGGGACTCACCCAGGACGGCGTGAACCTCCTGTCCAACGCCAAGTCGAACGGCGTGAAGATCAACACCGTCAACGTCATGGCGATGGACTACGGCGCCTCGTACAGCGGTGACATGGGCACCTACGCAGAGCAGGCCGCCACGGCCACGCAGGCGCAGGTCAAAAGCGTCCTCGGGCTGTCGGACAGTGCGGCGTGGAAGGCCGTCGCCATCACCCCGATGATCGGCGTGAACGACGTTGCGTCCGAGATCTTCAAGGTCGACGACGCCTCGCAGCTGGTGACCTTCGCCAAGTCCAAGGGCCTCGGCTGGCTGTCGATGTGGTCCGGGACCCGCGACAAGCAGTGCCCGGGCGGCGCGAAGAACTCCGCCGACGCGACCTGCTCGTCGATCGTCCAGGACGCGGGCGCCTTCTCGAAGGCCTTCGGCGCCTACAAGTAGCCATCACCGAAACGGGGGTTGCGCGCCCCGGCCGGCTATCCCCCCACCCGGCCGGGGCGCGCTTCGGGTTTGGTTGTGGCCCTGAAGGAGCCGGCGCGGGCGTACGGCTCGCGTGTCACGTACGAGCCGGAGACACTCGCCCTGGCCCGCACGCGTTTCGCCGCGTCCGTGCCGAGGCCTTCCAGGTCCCGATGCTCGTCGGGACCTGCTCCGCCATCGTGGCCGGGTTCATGGACCGGCACGGGCGGCGACCTGCGCCAACTGCTGGGGTGCGCGCCTCGGCCGGCGCTCTCGGTTGCGACGGGGGCCGCGTCCCTCGAGACCGACCGGTCTCAGCAAGCTCAACGCCCGGTGAACAGGCAAGATTTGACGGCCCCGAGGAGTCCGACCAGGGCATCGGGTGTGGTGGTGGCCATCGCGCCGGCGCCCGGGGCGTGTGCGCGCACGGACCAGGCCGCGGCAACGCAACCAGGTCCGAGGTGGGGCGTGGCCTCTGGGTGAGGGCTGTCAGGCCTTGGCCGGCGAACGCTCCTCCGCGCCCTCGGTCAGGCCCAGCCTGCCGTGCACCGCGCGCAGTGGCTTCGGGGCGTACCAGGCCGAGCGGCCCAGGAGCCGCATGGCCGCCGGGACGAGCACCCCGCGCACCGCCACCGCGTCGATCAGGATCGCCAGACCGCTGCCGAGGCCGAACATCTGGATGAAGCTGACGTGGGCCGTGCCGAAGGCGAAGAAGCTCACCGCGAGGAGGCCGGCCGCCATGGTCACGATCCGGCCGGTGTGGGAGAGGCCGCTGGTGACGGCGGTCTCCGTGTCGGCGCCCGCGTCGTGGAGTTCCTTGATGCGGCTGGTGACGAAGACTTCGTAGTCCATGGACAGGCCGAAGGCGATGCAGAACATGAGCACCGTCATGGACGTGTCCATGGGTTGCGGGGTGAAGCCGAGCAGGGAGGCCAGGTGGCCGTCCTGGAAGATCCACACCATGACGCCGATGGCCGCGGTGAGGCTGATGGCGTTGAGGACCAGCGCCCGCAGGGGCTGCACCACGCTTCCGGTGAAGAGGAAGAGGATCAGGAAGGTGGTGCCGGCGACAAGGCCGATGGCGTACGGGAGTCGGTCCGCGATGGATGCCTTGGAGTCGACGAGGCGTGCGTCGGTGCCGCCGACCAGGGCCTCCGTTCCGCCGGGCGCGTCCACCGCCCGTACGGCCTTGACCAGGTCCTGCGCCTCGTCCGACTTGGGCGTCAGGCCGGTGACGACGGTGATGCGCTGGGCGTCGGGACGGCTCAGCGCGGCGGCCGCGGGACCGGGCTGGGCGGACCGGCCGTCGGTGTAGGTACCGGCGGAGGTCTCGACCCGGGCCGCGCCGTGGAGCCGCGAGAGAGCGGTCGCGTATGTGCGCAGGTCGGCCGTGGCGACCGGCCCCGTCGTGACGATCTGCACCGCCGACTCGTCGCTGCCGGTGAAGTCGTGCTGCACCGCGGTGGCGACCTGGCGGCTCTGCGCGCTCTTGGGCAGCACCCGCTCGTCCGGTGTGCCGAAGGTGACGCCGAGCAGCGGACTCGCGGCGAGCAGCAGCACGGCGAGGACCGGCAGTGCGGTCAGGGCGGGCCTGCGCATGACCGTGCGGGACAGCCGGGCCCAAAGGGGGGCCTCGGCGCTCCGTACCGTCTGCGCCCAGGGCAGTCGGCCGTTGTTGATCCGGTGGCCCAGCGCGGCGAGCAGCGCGGGGATCACGAGCAGGGCGCTGACGGCGGCGATGGCCACCACGCCGATGCCCGCGTAGGCGAAGGAGCGCAGGAAGAACTGCGGGAAGACCAGCAGCGCGGCGAGTGCGGCGGCGACGGTCGCGGCGGAGAAGGTGATGGTCCGCCCGGCCGTCCGTACCGTGTGCCGGAGTGCGTCGGGGACGTCGGCTCCCTCGGCGAGGTGCTCGCGGAACCGGCTGATCATCAGCAGCGCGTAGTCGATGCCGAGGCCCAGGCCGAGCGCGGTGGTGAGATTGATCGAGAACACCGACACGTTGGTGAGGCTGCCGAGCACGTAGAGCTCGGCGAAGGTGCCGACGATCGCGATCAGCCCGATGACCAGGGGCAGCAGCGCCGCGACGACGCTGCCGAAGGCGATCACCAGCAGGATCAGGATCAGCGGTACGGCGATCGACTCGGCCACCGCGAGGTCCTTGGCGACCTGTGTGGGCACCTCGTCGCCGACCGCGGCCTCACCGCCGGCCCGCACGGTCAGTCCGTTCCGGTCGCCGGTGTACTCCTTGATGATCAACGAGGCGTTGTCGCCCTGCTCGGTGTCGTCACCCTTCACGTGGGCCAGGACCAGCGCCTGCCGACCGTCCCGGGAGGTCAGTGCCGAGCTGCCGGTGTCCCAGTACGAGATCACGTTCGCCAGGGTGGACTCGCCCTTGAGCCGAGAGGTGAGGGACTGCCCCGCGCGCTCCACGGCGGGGGAGTCGATGCCGCCGCCGTCCTTGTCGGACCGGACCAGCAGGACCAGGTTGCTCTCGCCGCCGAACTTGTCGTCGATGAGCTGCTGCGCGCGGGCCGAGGGCGCGCTCGGATCCTCGAAGCCGCCGCCGAGGAGCTTGCCGAAGGCCCCGAAGCCAATGGCTCCCATGGCGACCACGGCCACCACGGTGAGTGTCAGTACGAGCCGGCTCCGGTGGAGGGCCAGCTCGGCGATGCGGTCGAACACGGTGATCGCCTCCGGATGTGTACGCCGCGATGTTTACGGCGTTAACATCGACACTGGCATAGGAAGTTAACGGCGTCAACATGGAGATGTTAATGGCGTCAACTTCGGGCAGGATGGGGTCATGGATCCCGGAAGGACGGGGGGTGCGGGATCCGCAGGTTCGGTTCATGGATCCCGGCGGGACGGGCTCGGGATTCGGGCAGGATGGGGATCATGGAGTCGATCACGGGCGGCAAGTCCCGCTACCACCACGGCGACCTCCGCAACGCGCTGATCGAGGCCGCAGTCGAACTCGCGGCCGAAGGCGGCCCCGAGCGTGTCGTCCTGCGTGAGGCGGCCCGCAGCGTCGGAGTGTCACCCACCGCCGCGTACCGCCACTTCAACGGCCAAGGAGAACTCCTGGAGGCCGTGAAGATCCACGGCCAGCAGGCGCTCGCCGCCTCGATGTCCGAAGCCGTGCGCGTGCTGCCCGGGCTCGACGACCCGGGTGAGGAAGCCGTGCGCAGGACCGAGGCGATCGGGCGCGGGTATGTCCGGTTCGCCATCGAGCACCCCGGGCTCTACCGCACCGCCTTCTGTCGCACGTCCGCGGCGGAGGAGAGCGACTTCACCGGCCTCGAAGCGCCCGACGGCAGCCCGGAGTTCGCGGCGTTCAGAGAACTCTCGGACACACTCGACACGCTGGTGACCACCGGCCGGATGCGGCCGGAGAACCGGCCCGCGGCCGAGGTCGCCGCCTGGGCGGCCGTCCACGGCCTGTCCCTGCTCATCCTCGACGGACCGCTGGCCCTGCTCCCCGCCGACCAGCGCGATGCGGTGGTCGAGTGCACGCTCACCACCATCGTCGCGGGCCTGACCCGCTGACCGGGGTCCACTCGTCGTGGACGCACACGCACAACCGGGGCGCGGCACCCCCTCAGGTGCCGCGCCCCGCCCCCCGCCATCCCCCGTCACATGGTCTACTCGGCGGCCGCCGGCGGCGGCAGCGTCCCCGTCCGCGCCGCCTGCCCGTACCAGAGGGCGCTCGACTTCGGCGTACGGGTCTGGGTCGCGTAGTCCACGTACACCGCGCCGAAGCGCTTGCCGTAGCCGTACGCCCACTCGAAGTTGTCCATCAGGGACCAGAGGTAGTAGCCGCGGACGTCCGCGCCGTCGGTGATGGCGTGGCGCACCGCGGACAGGTGGCCGTGCAGGTACGCGATCCGCTCGGGGTCGTGGACGCGGCCGTCCGGGTCCGGCTTGTCGTCGTAGGCCGCGCCGTTCTCCGTCACGTACAGCGGAAGGCCCGGCGCCTCCCGCGTGTAGCGCATGATCAGGTCGTGCAGGCCCGTCGGGTCGATCGTCCAGCCCATCTCCGTACGCTCGCCCGGGGTTTGATGGAAGGCGACGTCGTCCGCGCCGGGCCAGGGGGAGTACGAGCTCGCGCCGTGACCATCGGCGCGCGGGCCCGCCGCGGTGGCGTCTGCCGCCGACACCAGCGCCGGCGTGTAGTAGTTGAGGCCGAGCGCGTCGAGCGGCTGGTTGATCGCCGCCAGGTCGCCGTCCAGGACGTACGACCAGTCGGTGACCGACGACGTCGCCGCCAGCAGTGTCTCCGGGTACGCGCCGTGCAGCATCGGGCCGTGGAAGACGCCGTTGGCGAGGTCGTCGATGCGCTGCACCGCCGCCAGGTCCGCCGGGTCCTGCGACAGGGGCCGGACCACCGAGGAGTTGAGGCTCACCGCGACCGTGTTGCGGGCGGGCATCGCGCCGCGCAGGGCGGAAGTGCCGAGCCCGTGCGCCAGGTTCAGGTGGTGTGCCGCCTTCAGCGACGCCGCCGCGTCCGTACGGCCAGGAGCGTGCACCCCGGAGCCGTACCCCAGAAACGCGCTGCACCAGGGCTCGTTGAGGGTGATCCACTGCTCGACGCGGTCGCCCAGCGCGTCGCCGACGATCTGCGCGTACTCGGCGAAGCGCAGCGCCGTGTCCCTCTCCGGCCAGCCGCCCGCGTCCTCCAGCTCCTGCGGGAGATCCCAGTGGTAGAGGGTGACGGCGGGCTTGATGCCGTGGGCGAGGAGCTCGTCGACGAGCCGCCGGTAGAAGTCCAGACCGCGCTGCACGGCGGGCCCGCGCCCCGTCGGCTGCACGCGCGGCCAGGAGACCGAGAAGCGGTACGCCGTCAGGCCCAGCTCCGCCATCAGGGCCACGTCGTCGCGGTAGCGGTGGTAGTGCTCGACGGCCACGTCACCGGTCTCGCCGCCCGCCGTCTTGCCCGGCGTATGGCTGAAGGTGTCCCAGATCGAGGGCGTGCGGCCGTCCTCCCGCACCGCCCCCTCGATCTGGTACGCGGAGGTCGCCGCGCCCCAGAGGAAGGCGGGAGGAAAGGTCACGGGGGTAACGGGCTCAGGCATGGAAGCGCTCCCATTGGGGGTCGTGGAGACCGACGAGTCGGAGGAGGGGAGGGGGAGGAAGGGGGCCGGGGCGGCGATGACCCGGCCCCCTGAAGACGGAAGGGTCAGCCCTTGATCGCGCCCTGCATGATGCCGCCCACGATCTGCTTGCCGAACAGGATGAAGGCGATGAGCAGCGGCAGTGTGCCGAGCAGCGCGCCGGCCATGATCACCGACTGGTCGGGGATGTAGCCGGTGCCGAGGCCGTTCAGGGCCACCTGGACGGTGGGGTTCTGCTGATTGAGCGCGATGATCGGCCAGAGGAAGTCGTTCCAGGCCATCACGAAGGTCAGCAGCCCGAGCACCGCCATCGCAGGCCGCGCCGCCGGGAAGACCACGTGCCATACGACGCGCAGACTGCTCGCTCCGTCGACCCGCGCCGCCTCGATCAGCTCGGTGGGCAGCGCCTGCACCAGGTACTGCCGCATGAAGAACGTGCCGAAGGCGCTCACGAGGGTGGGCAGGATGACCGTCTGCAGCTGGTTGGACCAGCCCAGGTCGCTCATCCACAGGTACAGCGGTACGACGGCCAGCTGCGGCGGGATCATCATCGTGCCGATGGTGAGCAGCAGCAGGGTGCTGGAGAACCTGAACCGCAGCTTGGCGAAGGCGAACCCGGCGAGCGTGGAGAACAGGACCGTACCGAAGGTGATGGTCCCGGCGACGATCACGGAGTTGACCATCGCGGTGCCGAGCCCGGCCTGGTCCCACGCGGTCTGGAGGTTCTTGAACAGGTTCCCGCCGAACCACAGCGGCGGCGGTGTCTGTGCGAGCCGCTCGTTGTTGCGTGAGGCCGCGATCGCGGTCCACAGCAGCGGCGCCAGCGAGACCAGCGCGAGAACCGTCAGGACGACATAGGTGACCGGGCCCGCGTGCAGCTGCTTGCCCGCGCCGAGCATGCGGCGACGTCCGGACCTCCCGCCGTCCGCGCGGCTCCCCTTCGCCTCGGGGAGCGTCAGTTCACTTGTGGTCATTGGGATTTCCTCAGCCGTCGGGTGATCAGAAGATTGATCGCGGCGACGATCAGCAGGATCAGGAACATCGTCCAGGCGATCGCGGACGCCTTACCGAGGTTGCCGATGCCCCAGCCCTGGTCGTACATGTACAGGCCGAGCGTCTGGTACTGGTGCGCGGAGCCGCCCTTCGAGCCGCTCACCCCGCCGAACAGCAGGGGCTCACCGAAGAGCTGGGTCGCGCCGATCGTGGAGACCACCACCGTGAACAGGATCGTCGGCCGGAGCATCGGGACCGTCACATGGCGGAACTGCTGCCAGCGGCCCGCCCCGTCGAGTGCGGCCGACTCGTACAGATCGGTGGGGATCGCCTGCATCGCCGCCAGATAGATCAGCGCGTTGTAGCCGGTCCACCGCCAGATCACGATCGAGGAGACGGCGAACTGACCGCCCCAGTCGGACTCGCGCCAGTTGATCGGGTCGACCCCGACGAAGTGCAGCAGCCAGTTGATCATGCCGCCGTCCCACGAGTACAGCAACGTGAAGACCAGCGTCGCCGCCGCCACCGAGGTGGCGTACGGGGTGAGCATCACGACCCGCCACACGGTCGAGCCGCGCAGCCGGTAGTTGAGCAGATGCGCGATCCCGATCGCCATGACCAGCTGCGGCACCGTCGAGATCACACCGATGGTGAAGGTGTTCTCCAGGGCGTTCCAGAAGAACTCCGAGGACAGCAGGTTCTGGTAGTTGTCCAGGCCCACCCAGGTCTGGTGGTCCAGGCCGGACAACTGCACGTTGTGCAGCGAGTACCAGGCCGTGTACAGCAGCGGCACGAGCCCGAAGGCCCCGAAGACGATGAAGAACGGGGCGATGAACGCGTACGGCGACGCCTTCATGTCCCAGCGGTACAGCCGGCTGCGCCAGGAGCTCGTGCCCGGGGGCGGCGTACCGCGACCGTGAGCGCGGCGGGCCGCGCCCGGCTGGTCACCGGGCGCGGCGTCGGCGCTCGGCGCGGTCTGCGCGAGAGCCTGCTTGGAGCTGGTCACTGGCCGAGCACGTCCTTGATCTCCGACTTGGCCGCGTTCCAGCCCTGGTCAGGGGTCTTGCCCTTCTGCTCGACCTGAAGGATGCCGACGTCGGTGATGGCCGTGCCGATCGGCTGGTCCTTCGCGCCGAAGATCTGCGTCGGGATGGTCTTCGCCGAGTCGGAGAAGATCTGCGTGATCGGCGCGTCCGAGAAGTACGCCGTGGTGTCGGCCTGCGGCTTCAGGCTCGCGTAAGCCGACGGGGTCGACGGGAAGCTCGCCTGCTTGCCGAAGACCTTGGCCTGCTGCTCGGGGGCGGTCAGCCACTTCGCCAGCGCGACGGCCTCCTTCTGGTGCTTGCCCGCCGTCGGCACGCCGATGAACGAACCGCCCCAGTTGGACGCTGTCGGAGCCGCCGCCACGTCCCACTTGCCCTTGCCCGACGCACCGGACTTCTGCTCGATGTAGCCGATCATCCACGCCGGGCAGGCCACCGTCGCGAAGGTGCCCTTGGCGTAGCCCTGGTCCCACGTCGGGTCGAACTGCTTCAGCTTCGCCGACATGTTGCTGGTCGCGACCTCCATCGCGGTGTTCCAGGACTTCTTCACGCCCGAGGACTTGTCCCAGATGACGTTGCCGTCCTTGTCGTAGTACCGCTCGCTCTCGCCGCCGAGGGCCGCGTTGTAGACCGAGGAGGCGGAGTCCACGAACTTGGTGCCGCTCGGCGCCTTCTTCATGTAGTCCTTGCCGAGGTCTACGTACTTGGACCAGTCGCCCTTCCACTGCTCGGCGAGCTTGGTGCGGTCCGTCTCCAGGCCGGCCTTCTGGAACAGGTCCTTGCGGTAGCAGATCGCCATCGGGCCGATGTCGGTGCCGAGCCCGATCAGCTTGCCGTCCTTGGTGGTGGCCTGGGCGTTCTTCCAGTCCAGCCACTGGGACTTGTCGACGTCCTTGCCGAGGTCGACGAACTTGTCGGCCTGCGTCTGCACGGCCTCGGTGATGTTGCCGACTTCGATCGCCTGGATGTCGTCGGTGCCGGAACCGGCCTGCAGACGGGTGAGCGTCTTGGGCCAGTACACGTCGGTACGGGTGGTGACGTTCTCCTTGATGGTGATGTCCGGGTGGAGCTTCATGTACTCGTCGTAGAGGCCGGCCTGCTTGTAGCCGAAGACACCGAAGGTGCCGATGGTCAGCGTGGTCTTGCCACCGCCGCCCTTGCCGCCGCCGTCCGAGTTCGACGAGCCGTCATCCGAGTCGTTGGCGCAGCCGGCCAGCAGCCCTGTGGTCAGCGCGGCGACGGCCGCGAGGGCCCCCAGCCTGCGGGACCGACGGGTACTCGTGCGCATTGCGTCCTCCTGTTGCCTGACGTGCCGACCCCCCGGCCAACTGCTCTGTTGGGCCCGTTGTTTCTCGCTGCGGCTCGGGCGGGGAACGTGCGGGATGTGTATGTGTCAGGTACTGTGGGAGCGCTCCCACAGGTGATGTGTTGAAGAGTCGTCGGTCCGGGCGGGGGTGTCAAGGGTGGAGGCGCGGAGATATGTCTTCAGTTATCGGCCTGTTAGCTAGGTGAAGTCTTTTAGCCTGTCCGGCATTTGAGGACAAGCGCGTCGGCACGATACGGAGGTCTGGGGGCGCTGCATCCATGAGCGGCTCCACCGCGGGCTCCAAGTACGGGCAGGGCAGCGGCGGGGGCGAAAACACCCCATGGCGGTCGCAGCCCCCGGCCGGTGCCGGGAAACGACTGTTAGATTCCAGGCCACACGCGGTGTCGACGGGAGGCGGACCATGGCAGGCCACGGAGCGCGGGGCCGGAGCGGGGGGCGGCCGACGCTTGAGGAGGTCGCCGCGCGGGCCGGAGTGGGCCGCGGGACGGTGTCCCGGGTGATCAACGGCTCCCCGCGGGTCAGCGACGCGACCCGCGCCGCCGTCGAGGCGGCCGTCGCGGAACTCGGCTACGTCCCCAACACGGCGGCCCGAGCCCTCGCCGCCAACCGCACGGACGCCATCGCCCTGGTCGTCCCCGAACCGGAGACCCGCTTCTTCGCCGAACCGTACTTCTCGGACATGCTCCGGGGCGTGGGGGCCGAGCTCTCCGACACCGAGATGCAACTGCTCCTGATCTTCGCGGGCAGCGACAGGGAGAGGCAGCGGCTGGCCCAGTACCTGGCGGCGCACCGCGTGGACGGCGTCCTGCTCGTCTCCGTCCACGCGAACGACCCTCTCCCCGACCTCCTCTCCCAGCTGGAGATCCCGGCGGTGATCAGCGGCCGCCGCTCCGCGGACGAGACGCTGCCGTCCGTCGACTCCGACAACTACGGCGGAGGCCGCGCGGCCGTCGAGCACCTGATCGCCCAGGGCCGCCGCAGGATCGTGCACCTCGCAGGCCGCCTCGACGTCTTCGGCGCCCAGCGCCGAGTCGACGGCTACCGCGAGGCGCTGCTCGACGCGGGCCGTGAGGCCGACGACCGGCTGATCGTTCCCGGCGACTTCACGGAGGACGGCGGCCGCCGCGCGATGACCCTGCTCCTGGAGCGCTGCCCCGACCTCGACGCGGTCTTCGCCGGCTCCGACGTCATGGCGGCCGGCGCCCGCCAGGTGCTGCGCGAGGCGGGTCGCCGCATACCGGACGACGTGGCACTGATCGGCTACGACGACTCCGCCATCGCCCGGCACATGGACCCGCCGCTGACCAGCGTCCGCCAGCCGATCGAGGAGATGGGCCGCGCGATGATCGATCTCCTCCTCGGCGAGATCGCGGACCGCCGCCCGGCGGTGTCGCGGGGGCTGGAGAAGCGGCAGCTGGTGCTGCCCGCGGAGCTGGTGGTGCGCGCTTCTTCATGAGGTGCCGGGTGCCGGAAGGCGCCGTGTGTCCGTCCACCGGTACCAGTCGTCCCCGTAGGCGGTGAGCGCCCGTCCGAGGTAGTCCCGCAGGTCCCGGGCGACCCACCGCCGACTGTCGTCCTCGTGATCCCATACGAAGATGTCCGCGCGCGGCGGCGTCCGCACGAACGCGAACTGATCACCGCCGCCGTTGTCGCCGAAGAACAGCAGGGGCTCGAAGGGCATGTACAGCCCGGCGAACGACGGGTCCGACCGAAAGAGAAGATTCCGCTCGACGATCTGCTGCAGCGACCAGACGACGTCGACCCCGTACGGATCCACGATGCCGTTCGTCTCCCGGAGCAGCCCGGTCAACTCGGCGGGCAGCCGACACCCCAGCCGCAGCTCTGTGTCGGCCGGCGCGTCCGCCCCGACGGGATCCCTGAACTTCGCCTCGACCGCCACCTCACCCGCCGCGTCTTTCCACATGACGGCACCCTGGTGAGGCACTCTGGCGACATGGTCCTGCACCCCTTGCTGGGAATCGACGAAGTGCCCGCCGTGGAGCCGTATTTGGGTCGGGTGGGCGAGGTGTTCAGGGCGTTCGGGGAGCAGGACTCGGGGTGCGTGTCGTACGGGGTGCGGCTGCTCGACGGGGCGCGTTGGTTCGTCAAGGAGGCGGTCACGGATCGCGCGCGCCACTCGCTCGCGCGCGGCTGGGCCTTCCACCGGGCCGTACGGCACTCGGCGATCGTCCCGCAGGTCCACCGGATCGCCGTACGGGGTGGCGGCTGGGCGGTGGTGATGCCCTGGCGGGAGGGCGAGGTGCTGTACCACGCCACTCGGGGCGGCTCCCGCGGCCGCACGAGCCCGGACAGCCCGATGGCCCGCTTCCGCGCCCTGCCGACGGGCCGCGTACTGCGCGCCTTCGACCGGATCCTGGACGCCCATCTCGCGGTGGAGGCCGCCGGCCATGTCGCGGTCGACTTCTACGACGGCGCCCTCCTGTACGACTTCGCCCGCGACGCGATCCACCTGGTCGACCTCGACGAGTACCGTCCGGGCCCGTTCGTCCTGGAGGAAGAACGCCTGCCGGGCTCACGGCGCTTCATGGCCCCCGAGGAGTTCGTCCGCGGCGCGGTCATCGACACCCGCACGACCGTCTTCACCCTGGGCCGCACCGCCCGCCTCCTCCTGGACGCGGGTGACGAGGAACGCGCCTGGCGCGGCACCCCGGCCCAGCAGACGGTGATCGTCCGCGCCACGCGCACCGACCCGGCCGACCGCTTCGAGAACGTCCACGACTTCGCGACGGCCTGGCGAGCCGCCGAGGGACGTCGGCCGTGACACGAAACAGGGCCCGGCCTGCTGTCGCAGGCCGGGCCCTGTTCATCAAGGGTGAGTGACGGGACTTGAACCCGCGACATCCTGGACCACAACCAGGTGCTCTACCAGCTGAGCTACACCCACCACGACCGGTCTTGGTTTCCCTGACCGGCCGAGAAAAAGTGTACAGGGTCCGAAGGGGTGCTCGCGCACGGCTTTTGTGGGGGCCCGGGCGGGCCCCGGCAAAAGCCTATTCGGCGGGCAGGACGTGCTTCGCCGCGATGGTGCGGGCGGTGTCCGAGTCGGGGCCGGGCTGGGGGACGAAGATCGCCTCGCGGTAGTAGCGGAGCTCGACGATGGACTCGCGGATGTCGGCGAGGGCGCGGTGGTTGCCGTTCTTCTCCGGGCTGTTGAAGTACGCCCGGGGGTACCAGCGGCGGGCCAGCTCCTTGATGGAGGAGACGTCCACGATGCGGTAGTGGAGGTAGTCCTCGAGGGTGGGCATGTCGCGCAGCAGGAAGCCGCGGTCGGTGCCCACCGAGTTTCCGCAGAGCGGGGCCTTGCCCGGCTCCTTGACGTGCTCACGTACGTAGGAGAGGACCTGCTCCTCGGCGTCCGCCAGGGTCGTGCCCGCGGCCAGCTCGTCGAGGAGGCCGGAGGCGGTGTGCATCTGGCGCACCACGTCCGGCATCGTCTCCAGCGCGGCGTCCGGCGGGCGGATCACGATGTCCACGCCTTCGCCGAGTACGTTCAGCTCCGAGTCGGTGACCAGCGCGGCCACCTCGATGAGCGCGTCATCCGACAGCGAGAGCCCGGTCATCTCGCAGTCGATCCACACCATGCGATCGTTCATGTGTCTCACCCTACGGCTCGCTCCGGCCGACTGGACCCGCCCGTGCGCCCGGGCGAGGGCTCGTACCACGGGAGAAGGGGCCCGCGCCCATGGCGCGGACCCCTTTCCCTTCTCGCACTACGGCCGTACTACGGCGCGCTCCGCTGCCCCGGCAGGCTGGGCCTGCCCGCCGCGTACAGCTCCGGGCCGGGCTTGCCCGTGTCCGTGGAGAGAGACGCCGACGATGCGGACGGGCCGAGGGCGCTGGCCGCCGCCGTGCGGCGGGTCTGCATCGGGACCGGGCTCTCCTGGGGCAGCGCGGGTGGTGGACCGGCCGGCCCCGGGGAGCCGTCCGCCTCCGGCGAACGGTCGGACTGCGGCCTGCGGGCCCGGTACGCCGCCCGGTACGCGGCCGGGGACGATCCGAGCTGGCGCCGGAAGTGACCCCGCAGCGCGACCGGCGAGCGGAAGCCGCAGCGGCCCGCGACCTCGTCGACCGAGTAGTCGGAGGTCTCCAGGAGGCGCTGTGCCTGCAGGACGCGCTGGGTGATCAGCCACTGCAGAGGAGCGCTCCCCGTGAGCGAGCGGAACCGGCGGTCGAAGGTGCGGCGGCTCATGTACGCGCGTGCCGCCAGGGTCTCGACGTCGAACTGCTCGTGGAGGTGCTCCAGCGCCCAGGCGACGACCTCCGCGAGGGGGTCGGCGCCGATCTCCTCCGGTAAAGATCGATCGAGGTAGCGCTCCTGACCGCCGCTGCGGCGTGGCGGGACCACCAGACGCCGGGCCAGCGCGCCCGCCGCCTCGTTGCCGTGGTCCGTCCGCACGATGTGGAGGCAGAGATCGATTCCGGCCGCCGTACCCGCCGATGTCAGGACGTCTCCGTCGTCCACGAAGAGCTCTCGTGGGTCGACGTGCACCGACGGGTAGCGCTTGGCCAGCGTCGGTGCGTACATCCAGTGGGTCGTCGCCGGTCGGCCGTCCAGCAGGCCTGCCGCCGCCAGGACGAAGGCGCCGGTGCACAGCCCGACTATGCGGGCGCCCTCCTCGTGCGCACGGCGCAGTGCGTCGAGCGCTTCCTCCGGTGGCGGCGAGGTGATCGACCGCCAGGCGGGCACGACCACCGTGCCTGCCCTGGAGATCGCTTCCAGGCCATGTGGTGCGGTGAGTTCCAGGCCCCCTGTGGTCCGCAGTGGGCCTTCCTCGCCGGCGCATACCAAGAGTCGATAGCGCGGCACGCCGGCGTCCTGGCGGTCAATCCCGAACACCGACAGCGGTATGGAACTCTCGAAGATGGGGCCGCCGCTGAACAGCAGCACCGCGACGATCTCCTTGCGGCGTCGCCCGGAAAGTTTCCGGGCCGCGGCTTCCGGCGCGGCAGTGGAGTCGTGGCTCATACTGCTAAGCCCCCCTCGGTGGTCGCGGCTCCTCGGTTGTGTCGCTCCTGCACGTTTCCCCTCGGTCCTGCACGAGTCCCCCGCCGTAAGACAAGATCGAATCTACTGTGTCCTGTGGCGCCAAGGTGACCAGTTCTCCACTCGGCGGAATGTCGACATGGCAACTTGGCGTGAAGCATTCGATCACGAAGCGTTGCACTCGCGGGCCGTGCAGGGAAGTGCGCCTCGTCGCAGTGGCCAATCCACGTAGGGTGCGCGCGCCCCCTGTGGCCCTTTCAGCGCAGGTCGAACGGGGGTTGGAGGGTCGTTCGACCAAGGGATGCGCGATATGCAGAAGTTGGCTGAAAAGAAGCGGGCGCGTGCGCGTGAACCGGTCAGTCGACCGGCTTGTTTCCCCCACCGTGCCGACCACCTCTGTGAGCCCCCGCGCCACTGCGGGCGTGCGCGCCGCCCGCGGCGCCCGCGCCACTCCTGCCGCGCCCGGTGCCCATGACGCCCGCGCCGCCCCTGCCGTGCGCGCCGCCCATGACGCCCGCGCTGTCCCTGACGTGCGCGCCGCCCGTGACGCCCGCGCTGTCCCTGACGTGCCGGCCGCGCTGCGGGGCCCGCTCCTCGGCCCGCAGTTGCGCCGCGCCCCGCTCGGACTGCCTCAGCAGCACCCGGCAGGCCCCGGTGACGGCCGCCAGGCCCAGGGCCGTACCGGCCGCACCGGCCAGCGAGGTGCCGTACCAGAGGAGCACCACCGGGACGAGGACACAGCTGAAGGCCGCCCAGCGCACCACGGCGCTTGCCGTGTCCGGCACGGGGGGTGGCGCGGAGTGGGCTCCGGGGGAGTGGTGGGGCGCGGTCTCGGGTCCGGGCACGTTGTGCTCCCTAGTACTCCAGTGCTCTCCATGCTCTCCATGGCGGTGGCTCACCGGTTCAACGCGTGTTCGACCGGCCGGTCACTGCCTGGCCACCGGTGTACGACGACGAAAGGCCCCCTTCCCGCGAGGAAAGGCTCCGTCCCTGGGTGAACCCTGTGCAAACCGCCTGTACGGGGCAGCAACCATTGCGTTACGGGCGCCCTCTCATGCATGCTCCGGGGAACGCCGCACAGCGCGCGCGGGATCTGGGCAGAGGAGGCGTGCCGCCGTACCCTTGGGGGTATGGGGTTGGGAAGATGATTCCCGGACACAGCTCTGCCGATCGTTGTCGTCCCCACCACGAGGATCCAAACGCCGAGATACCCATGGCCGGTCACGAATTCTTCGATCCCGCGGACCGCAAGCGCCCGCTCGCCGATCCCACGGCGGCCGAGCCCCTGGCGGCGGAAGAACCCCGCCAGTCCTGCGATCCCGCCTTCAAGCATGGCGTCGTCGTCGGTTTCGACGGCTCTACGTCCAGCGAGCGCGCCCTCGCCTACGCGATCGGGATGGCCCACCGCTCCGGCTCGGGCCTGATCATCGTGCATGTCGCCAACCGGCTGCCCACCACGGTGTGGGCCGGCTGTGAGCCACCGGTCTTTGTCGACGTGCCGGACCACCGCACCGAGGTGCTCGGACTCGAACTCGCCTGTGCCGAATATCTGGCCGAGGTGCCGTGGATCCTCGTCGAGCGCGGCGGTGACATCTGTCACGAACTCGAAGAGGTGGGGCGGGAGTACGAGGCGGACGCGATCGTCGTCGGCTCCACGCACGGCATCGTCGGGCGCATCTTCGGCTCGGTGGCCGGACGCCTCGCCAAGCGCGCGCAGCGCCCGGTGATCGTCATTCCGTGATCCACCCAGTGATCGTCGCCCCGTGATCCACGCGGTCCGACGTTCCTGAGGTGTTGTCATTCCGTAACTCGACGTTGTCCCAGGTGAGATGAGCCGTGGGCAGGGTCAACTCCCTTTTGCCGCAGCGCAAATCTACTCGCGCGTAGAGGTGGTTTGTGCCCTTGTGAAGGGTACATACCGGTCGCCGGACCAACCGCACGGCCGGTACCACGCAGCACAACTGCACATGCATGAAGGGAGCCCGCCGTGGACAATGACGTCTCTGCGGGAAGCACCACAACATCGACCCTCGGCCAACTCGCGCTCGGACTCACCCTGCTGGCCTTCGGCCTCGGTCACACCGAAGTGATCGACGGCGTCACAGCGGCGGATTCCGTCTCTCTCGCCACCTACGTCGGTGGCATCGCGCTCTTCGTCGCCGGTCTGTTCGCCTTCCGCGACCGTGACGCCTTCACCGGTACGGCCTTCTCCGCACTCGGCGCGCTCTGGTTCACCTGGGGCGTCACGTCCGACGCGCAGGTCTCCGCCAACGCGGCCGGTCTCTTCCTGCTCCTGTTCGCGCTCGTCGCACTCAGCCTGACGGTCGCGGCCTCCGGCGCCTCGACGCTCGCACGAGGCACGTACGGGCTGCTCTTCGTGGCCCTTCTCCTGCTGGCCATCGGGCAGTTCGGCGACTCCAGCGGTCTCGCCAAGGTCGCGGGCTGGTTCGCCGCGGCCGGTGGGCTGCTGGCCTGGTACGGGGCCACGGCGGCGCTCGCCAACTGGCCCACCGCACTGCCCGGACGCGCCGCCGGCCGGGGGGTGACGGCCACCGGCTGAAGCAGGCGCGGGCCGGGGTATTGGGCGGCCCTGGCCCTTGAAAGAACGATCCCCTGTGTGAAGGTGGCACACACAGGGGATCGTTCAGCTTTGGCGCCTGAACCGGCGCCGCTCCCGCGGACTTGATTGCTCGCCGCGGGGGTTCCTCAAATGTCGCTTCTGTGATCTTGTGGATCTTTACTCCACCGTGACCGACTTGGCGAGGTTCCTGGGCTTGTCGATGTCGCGGCCCAGTGCCAACGCCGTGTGGTAGGCGAGGAGTTGCAGCGGGATGCCCATGAGGATCGGGTCCAGTTCGTCCTCGTTCTTCGGGACGACGATCGTCTGGTCGGCCTTCTCCTGCTCCTGGTGGGCGACCGCGAGGATCTTGCCGCTGCGGGCCTTGATCTCCTCCAGGGCGGCGCGGTTCTTCTCCAGGAGGTCGTCGTCGGGGACGATCGCGACCGTGGGGAGCGCGGGCTCGATGAGCGCCAGCGGGCCGTGCTTGAGCTCGGAGGCGGGGTAGGCCTCGGCGTGGATGTACGAGACCTCCTTGAGCTTCAGGGAGGCCTCACGGGCCACCGGGTAGCCCCGTACGCGGCCGATGAAGAGCATCGAGCGGGCCTCGGCGTACTGCTCGGCCAGCTTCTTGATCTCGTCCTCCTGCTCCAGGATCTCGGAGATCTGGCCGGGCAGCTTGCGCAGGCCCTCGATGATCCGCTTGCCGTCGCGGACCGACAGGTCACGGGTACGGCCGAGGTGCAGGGCGAGCAGCGCGAAGGCGACGGTCGTGTTCGTGAAGCACTTGGTGGAGACGACGCAGACCTCGGGGCCCGCGTGGACGTACATGCCGCCGTCGGCCTCGCGCGCGATGGCGCTGCCCACCACGTTCACCACGCCCAGCACCCGCGCGCCCTTGCGCTTGAGCTCCTGGACGGCCGCCAGGACGTCGTACGTCTCACCGGACTGGGAGACGGCGACGTACAGCGTGTCGGGGTCGACCACGGCGTTGCGGTAGCGGAACTCGGAGGCCGGCTCGGCGTCCGCGGGGATGCGGGCCAGCTCCTCGATCATCTGGGCGCCGATCATGCCCGCGTGGTACGAGGTGCCGCAGCCGAGGATCTTCACGCGGCGGATCTGGCGCGCCTCACGGGCGTCCAGGTTCAGGCCGCCGAGGTGCACGGTCGAGAACCGGTCGTCGATGCGGCCGCGCAGCACGCGGTCCACGGCGTCGGCCTGCTCGTGGATCTCCTTGTGCATGTACGTGTCGTGGCCGCCCATGTCGTACGACGCCGCCTCCCACTCCACGGTGGTCGGCTCGGCCGTCGTACGGGTGCCCTCGGTGGTGTACGTACGGAAGTCGTCGGCCTTGAGGGTGGCCATCTCGCCGTCGTCGAGGGTCACTATCTGCCGGGTGTGGGTGACCAGGGCGGCGATGTCGGAGGCGACGAACATCTCCTTCTCGCCGATGCCGAGGACGACCGGGGAGCCGTTGCGGGCCACCACGATGCGGTCGGGGAAGTCGGCGTGCAGGACCGCGATGCCGTACGTGCCCTCGATCACACGCAGGGCGTCGCGGACCTTGTCCTCGAGCTTCTCCTGCTGCGAGCGGGCGATGAGGTGGGTGAGGACCTCGGTGTCGGTCTCGGAGAGGAACTCGATGCCGTCGGCCTCGAGCTTCTTCCGCAGGTCGGAGGCGTTGTCGATGATGCCGTTGTGGACGACCGCGACCTTGCTGTCGGCCGACATGTGCGGGTGGGCGTTCACGTCGGAGGGGGCGCCGTGGGTGGCCCAGCGGGTGTGGGCGATGCCGGTGGTGCCCTTGAAGCGCGCGGGGACCTTGGCCTCCAGGTCGCGGACCCGGCCCTTGGCCTTGACCATCTTCAGGCCGGCCGACTTGGGCGTCGTGACGACGATGCCCGCCGAGTCGTAGCCGCGGTACTCCAGGCGCTGCAGGCCCTCCAGCAGGAGCGGCGCCACATCACGCTTTCCGATATATCCCACGATTCCGCACATATACGGTCCTTCTGTCCCCTCTATTGATGAGTGCTCGCCCGGCGTCGGTCGTAGCCGGGGCGGTCAGCCGTAGACAATGCGCCGCAGCTGCCTGAGCGTGAGCTCGGGCGGTGCGACCGCCCGGTACTTCAGGTCCGCCTCGATCCGTTCGAAGATCGCCGCGTTCACCAGGCCCTGGCCCTGGAGCTCGCGATGGCGGCGGCGGACGTAGTCCTCGGTCGACTCGTCGAAATAGGCGAGCACGTCCTGGATCACCCGCAGCGCCTCGCCCCGGTTCAGGGGCGAGGACCGCGTCAGATGATCAACAAGTTCGTCGTGCACCCGTTGATCCTGAGGTAAGCGGAGCCGATTCGCAAGAATCGTGCCCGATATCGGGCAGATGGCTGTTGAAACTCTTATGGGGGGCTGTTTGGAAGCTGTCCATCCTGTGTCTTGCGCCGCGTCGATTGCCGGGAGCAACTTCTGTGGCCATGGACACTCCACGCATGGGCGTACCGGAGAAGCTCGCCGAGCGAATGAGCATGGCCGAGCAGCACGAGTATCTTCGCGCCAAGTTCTCGCGGCGCAACATGATCAGAGGCGGCGCCGTGACCCTGGGCGCCGTCGCGGGCGGCGCCTTCGTACCGGGCGCCGTCGCGCAGGCCGCGGTGCCGTCGCAGCGGACGGCGGCTTCGACGTCGACGGAGAAGGTCGACGGCGCGCTCGTCGCCCCCTTCGGCCGCCACCTCGCCTACGGCGCCGACCCGCGCACCGAGATGACCGTCTCCTGGCAGGTCCCGACGGCGGTCGACAAGCCGTTCATACGCATCGGCGCCCACCCCTGGGACCTCTCCCGCAAGATCGAGGCCGAGGTCCGCACCCTCTACACCCCGGCCGGCGTCGGCGCGAGCGGCGACCACACGCAGTACTACGTGCACGCCAAGCTCACCCACCTGCGCCCCGGCAAGACCTACTACTACGGCGTCGGCCACGCGGGCTTCGACCCGGCCGAGCCCCACCTGCTGGGCACCCTCGGCACCTTCACCACCGCTCCCTCGCACGCCGAGCCGTTCACCTTCACGGCCTTCGGCGACGAGGGCGTCGGCTACCACGGCCTCGCCAACGACGCCCTGCTGCTCGGCCAGAACCCGGCCTTCCACCTGCACGCCGGCGACATCGCGTACGCCGACCCGGCCGGCGCGGGCAAGAAGGAGGACACCGGCTTCGACTCGCGCATCTGGGACCAGTTCCTCGCCCAGACCGAGACGGTCGCCAAGCAGGTCCCGTGGATGCCGGCGTACGGCAACCACGACATGGAGGCCTGGTACTCGCCCAACGGCTACGGCGGCGAAGAGGCCCGCTGGAGCCTGCCGGACAACGGCCCCGACAAGGCCAATCTGCCCGGCGTCTACTCCTTCGTCTACGGCAACACGGCGATCATCTCGCTGGACGCCAACGACGTGTCCTTCGAGATCCCGGCCAACCTCGGCATCTCCGGCGGCACCCAGACGAAGTGGCTGGAGGCGCAGCTCAAGAAGTTCCGCGCGTCCAAGGACGTCGACTTCGTCGTGATCTTCTTCCACCACTGCGCCTACTGCACCTCCACGGCGCACGCCTCGGAGGGGGGCGTGCGACAGGAGTGGGTGCCGCTGTTCGAGAAGTACACCGTCGACCTGGTGATCAACGGCCACAACCACCAGTACGAGCGCACGGACGTCATCAAGGGCAACGCGGTCACCAAGAAGCTGCCGATCGGCGGCACGGCGTACCCCGAGACCGACGGCGTCGTCTATGTGACGGCGGGCGCGGCAGGGCGCAGCCTGTACGCGTTCTCCGCCCCGCAGTCGTACGAGGGCCACGAGAACGAGGTCGAGTCCGTGGCCTCCTTCATCAACCAGAAGGACGGCAAGCAGAACGAGACGGTCGCCTGGTCGCGGGTGCGCTACCTCAACTACTCGTTCCTGCGCGTGGATGTCACCCCGGCGTCGAAGGGGCACCTGGCCACCCTGAAGGTGCGCGGCATCGCCGAGACCGGTGAAGAGGTCGACCACTTCACGGTGGCGCGCCGGGCCAAGTAGGGCCACGCGTACGCCCGGAAGGCGGGGCGTACGGCCCGACCGGCAGGCGGTTCTCACCCGCGCTACATGCGCCTGAGGACCGCCTGCTTGGCCAGCGCGAACTCCTCGTCCGTCAGGACGCCCTCCTTGTGCAGGTCGCCGAGCTCGCGCAGGCGGCGCAGGAGGGCGTCGTGGTCGGCCTCGGTGGGGGGCTCAGGCGCCCGCGGCAGTTCCTTCACCGGCTCCCGGTCGGTCGGCGCCGTCGGATGCGGCAGCCGCGCCTGCACGGCCGCCGCGACCAGGGCCATCAGCGGGTCCTTCTTGAAGCCCCACAGTTCCACGGAGTTGGGGTCGTACTTCGGCGGGGCCTTGGTCTCCGCGCCGCGCACGACGAACCGCAGGCAGCCGTTCTCCAGGCCGACCGCGGGGTGCCACTCGACTGCCGTGATGTCGCTCAGAGCGAGCGCGCGGGCGCCCGCCGCGGCTTTCGCGTCCTCCGTCTTCCAGTTCCACTCCAGGCGTACGTGCTCGCCGTCGAAGCTCGCGGTGCCGTCACCCGCGGAGGCGGACAGCGGCACGGAGGGGCCGGGCAGCAGGTAGCCGTCGACGGGGTCGGACGGCACCTGGTCGAGGAGCAGTGCGTTGCGCACCTCGTCCACGAAGTACTCCGCGACGCCGTAGCGGTCGGACTCGACAGTGAGCTGGTACGGGTCGTTCGGCTCGGCGAGCTTGCCGCCCGTCGCCTGGAGCAGCGGGTCGGCGCCGTCGCGCAGCCTGAGCCTCAGCCGCCCGGTCTTCTTGCCCTGCTCGAAGGAGACGCTCGCCAACGCGCCGAGCGGGACGGTCAGTTCACCCAGGGTCTTGCGGAGCAGACTGACGTTCTTGTCGCGCCCCGGTGTCAGCCGCAGTGCGTCGCCGTCGAAGGTCCACGTGCCGTCCCTCTGGATGATTTCCGCCATGAGGGGGATTGTTTCACCGGGTCTGCGGGAGAGTGGTCTTTACCAATTTGCAGGGCCGTGCGCAGGATCATCCGCAGGGCCCGTGCGAAGGGCCATTCGAAGGGAGCGCATGTGAGACAGCACCACAGAACGCCCCGCCTTCTTGTTACGCTGCTGCTCGTGGCGGCCGCCGGTATCTCTGCCGTCGGCGCGGCACCCCCCGCGGCCGACCGGACCGCGACCCCTCTGGGGCAGGTGGTCCCGGCCCCCGCCTCGGTCCACGCGAGCGGACCCGCGTACCGCATCACCAGTGACACCCGTATCCGTATCGACGACGACTCGCGGGAGGCCCGCCGGGTCGGCGAGTACCTCGCGGACATCCTGCGTCCCTCCACCGGCTACCGGCTGCCGGTCACCTCGCACGACGGGGGATCCATTCGGCTCCGGCTCGGCGGCACGGGACTGGGCGACGAGGGGTATCGCCTGGACAGTGGCCGGGACGGTGTCACCATCACGGCCGGCAAGCCCGCCGGGCTCTTCCACGGCGTCCAGACCCTGCGCCAGCTCCTCCCGGCCTCCGTCGAGAAGAACTCCCCGCAGCCCGGACCCTGGCTGGTCGCGGGCGGCACCATCAAGGACACCCCGCGCTACGGCTACCGAGGCGCGATGCTCGACGTCTCCCGGCACTTCTTCACCGTCTCCCAAGTCAAGCGCTACATCGACGAGTTGGCCCTCTACAAGGTCAACAAGCTGCATCTGCACCTGAGCGACGACCAGGGCTGGCGCATCGCGATCGACTCGTGGCCGCGCCTCGCCACGTACGGCGGCTCCACGCAGGTCGGCGGCGGACAGGGCGGCTACTACACCAAGGCCCAGTACAAGGAGATCGTCCAGTACGCCGCCTCGCGCTATCTGGAGGTCGTCCCGGAGATCGACATGCCGGGGCACACCAACGCCGCGCTCGCCTCGTACGCCCAGCTGAACTGCGACGGGGTCGCGCCGTCCCTCTACACCGGCACGGACGTCGGCTTCAGCTCGCTGTGCGTGGCGAAGCCGGTGACGTACGACTTCGTGGACGACGTGATCCGGGAGCTGGCCGCGATCACGCCGGGCACATACATCCACGTGGGAGGGGATGAGGCCCACTCCACCAGTCACGCCGACTACGTGGCCTTCATGGACAAGGTGCAGCCCATCGTCGCCAAGTACGGCAAGACGGTGATCGGCTGGCACCAGCTGACCGGGGCCACCCCGGCGAAGGGCGCCATCGCGCAGTACTGGGGGCTCGACGACACCAGCGCCGAGGAGAAGGCGCAGGTCGCGAAGGCCGCGCAGAACGGGACGGGGCTCGTCCTGTCGCCCGCAGACCGGCTCTACCTCGACATGAAGTACACCGCCGACACCCCGCTGGGGCAGGACTGGGCAGGCCTGGTCGAGGTGAAGCGGTCCTACGACTGGGACCCGGGCAACTACCTGCCGGGAGCCCCGAGTTCGGCGATCCGGGGAGTGGAGGCGCCGTTGTGGACGGAGACGATTCTGAACTCCGCCCACATCGACTACATGACGTTCCCGCGGCTGCCCGGCGCCGCCGAGCTCGGCTGGTCGCCCGCGTCGACGCACGACTGGGACACGTACAAGGTGCGGCTCGCGGCGCAGGGGCCGCGGTGGGAGGCGCTGGGGATCGGGTACTACCGGTCGCCCCAGGTGCCCTGGCCCGCGTCCCGGTGACGTAGGTGGGGCCCAGGAGGACCGTCTCCTGAGCCCCACCCGGCTTCGGACCCCCGAAGGGATTGCTTCACAGACCCGCGATCGGGTTCTTCAGGTTGCCGACCAGCTGCAACGCGCCCGACGGATCGGCCAGGTCCACCATCTGCTTGTTGTCGCGCAGCTGGAGGCGGTTGAGGCAGGACAGCGCGAACTCGGGTGCGAACATGTCGTACTGCCGGAATTTGTCGGCGAGTTCGGGCGTCGCGTCCTGGTACTCGCGTATGGACTCGGCGACCGTCCGCCAGAAGTCGTCCTCGTCGAGGATCCCCTCGTCGGCGAGGTTCGCGGCGAGGAAGCGGAAGAAGCAGTCGAAGACGTCCGTGAAGATCGACAGGAGTTTCTTGTCCTCGGGGACCTCGACGCGGATCCGCTCGACCGCGGGCGGCAGCACCGCGTCCGGGTCCATGACCGCGATCTCCTCGGCGATGTCCTTGTAGATCGCGCGCTGTACGGCGCCGTCCTTGAGGACCAGGATGACGTTCTCGCCGTGCGGCATGTAGACGAGGTCGTACGCGTAGAAGCTGTGCAGCAGCGGTGTGAGGTAGGCGCGCAGATAACGGCGCAGCCACTCCACCGGCGTCAGCCCCGACCGCTCGATCAGCGCGCCCGCGAAGGACGCGCCCTCGTGGTCGACGTGCGCGAGGGACGCCATGGTCGCCAGGGTCTCGCCCTCCTGGAGCGAGGGCACCGGACTCTCGCGCCACAGGGCGGCGAGCATTTTGCGGTACGGGGAGTAGCGGTCCGTGGCGGCCTCGAACTCCAGGTGGCGGTAGCCGACCGCGGCGCGCTCGCGGATGAGCGACAGGCCGGTCGACTTCAACACAGGGTCGTTCTCCACGAGTTGGGCCAGCCAGTCGTTGATCGCCGGGGTCGCCTCCATGTAGGCGGCGGAAAGCCCGCGCATGAAGCCCATGTTGAGGACCGAGAGCGCCGTTTTGACGTAGTGCTTCTCGGGGTTGGAGTGGTTGAAGAAGGTCCGGATCGACTGCTGGGCCAGGTACTCGTCGTCGCCCTCGCCGAGGCAGACGAGGTGCCGCTGGGCGACCTCGGCCGCGAAGGTCACCGAGAGTTTGTTCCACCACTGCCAGGGGTGGACGGGGATGAGGAGGTAGTCGTCGGGGTCGAGGCCCTGGCTCTTCAGTGTCTCCGCGAACCGCTGAACCGTTTCGGTACCCAACTCCTCGCGCACGAAGGACTCGTAGTCGATGCCGACTCCCGCCGTGAAGGCGGCTCGCGAGCGGTGCGCGGCCAGCCACACCAGGCGGACCGGGCTCGCGGTCTCGGGAGCGTACGAGAGGTACTCGTGCACCCCGAAGCCGAGCCGCCCGTTGTTGGCGACGAAGCAGGGGTGGCCCTCGGTCATACCGGTCTCGATGGCCTGGAAGCCGCTTTTGGCGAGTTCCGCGGCCGGGATCTGCGGCTTGGTGAGCTTGAAGCAGGTGCCCGAGAGCGTGGAGGAGATCTCCTCCAGGTAGACCGGCAGGACCTCGTCGCTCAGGCCGAGGGACTTCTTCAGCTCGATGAAGAAGTCGAGGGCGGCGAGGGGGAGTTCGCCGCCGTCGCGGTGCCGGGTGATCGACTCGGCGTCGACCTGCCAGTGGTCGAGGGAGCGGAGGCGGGCGGTGAATCGGTAGCGGGTGAGACCGTCGTCGCTGCGGACCTCGTAGCGGCCGTCCGGGAGGCTCTCCGGCGTGATCAGCCGCTCGTGGGCGAACTCCGCGAGCGCCTTGCGGACGAGGAGACGGTTGGCGCGGGCCCAGCGCTCGGGGGAGAGGTGGGCGACGGCGTCGGCGAGGCTCATGCGGCCGCCGCCTTCCGGAACTGCTCCCGGGTGCAGAAGCTCAGCAACGCCTTCTTCTCCGGCTTCTGGATCTCGCGCTCGGGTATGAAGCCGACGGCTTCGTTGAGGGCGTGCACGGCCTTGTTGCGTACGTCGGGTTCGACGACGACGCGCGCGGTCGCCGGGTCGGCGAACAGGTGCTCCATCACGGCGGTGATCACGGCCCGGGTGAAGCCGTGCACGGGTGTGTCGCTCGGCGCGACGAGGAAGTGCATGCCGACGTCGCCGGGCTCCGGCTCGTACAGGCCGACGAGCTCGACGTGCGCCGGGTTGTAGCGCTCCATGAGGAAGACGGGCTCGCCGTCCAGCAGCCCGAGGAACGCGTCGTGGTACTCGCTGGCCGCGATGGCCATGTACTCACGCTCCACGTCGGGCAGTTTCGCCTCCTGCATCATCCAGAAGGCGGCCTTGGGATGGGTGACCCAGCCGTGCAGCAGCTCGGCGTCCTCGGTGGGGTCGAGGGGGCGGATGGTGAACGTGCCGATGTCGGTGGTGGTCATACGGCTCGTGGTGCTCATACGGCAAACTCCTGGAACGCGATCGTCTTCTCGACGGGGTAGTACTCGGTGCCGAGCAGCTCTCGGATGATGTACGAGTTGCGGTACGCGCCCATGCCCAGGTCCGGGGAGGTGATGCTGTGGGTGTGGACGCCGGCGTTCTGGAGGAAGACGCCCCGGCCCGTGGTGTCGATCGAGTAGTTGCGGGCGATGTCGAAGTTGCCCTGTGCGTCGTGGCGCAGCCGGTCGTGGACGGGCTTGAGGAACTCCGGCTCGGCGTATTTGTAGCCGGTGGCGAGGATCAGGCCCTCGGAGCGCAGCTCGTAGTCCTTCTCCTGCTCCTCCTGGCGCAGCCCCAGCTCGTAGCCGCCGTCCCGGTAAGTGACCGTGTTCAGCGAGGAGTTGGTGAGCAGACGGGTGGGGACCGGGCCGCCGAGGTTCTTCTGGTAGAGCAGGTCGAAGATCTCGTTGATCAGATCGCCGTCGATGCCCTTGAACAGGCCTTTCTGCTGGGCCGTGAGGCGGTAGCGGGTCTGCTCCGGCAGCGCGTGGTAGTAGTCGATGTACTCCGGGGAGGTCATCTCCAGCGTGAGCTTGGTGTACTCCAGCGGGAAGAAGCGCGGGGAGCGGGTGACCCAGTTCAGCCGGTAGCCGTGGACGTCGATCTCGCTGAGCAGGTCGTAGTAGATCTCGGCGGCGGACTGACCGCTGCCGACCAGTGTGATCGACTCCTTGCGCTGCAACTCCGCTTTGTGCTGCATGTAGCGGGAGTTGTGGATGAAGTCGCCGCCCAGGCCCGCACAGGCGTCGGGGATGTACGGCGGGGTGCCGGTGCCGAGGACCAGATGGCGGGCGCGGAACGTTTCGCCGGCCTCGGTCCGTACGAGGTAGAGACCGGCCCCTTCGTCGTACATCACTTCGGTCACTGTCGTGCTGAAGCGGACGTTGGTGAGTTTGTCGGCGGCCCAGCGGCAGTAGTCGTCGTACTCGACCCGCAACGGGTAGAAGTTCTCGCGGATGTAGAACGAGTACAGCCGGCCCTTCTCCTTCAGGTAGTTGAGGAAGGAGTACGGCGATGTCGGGTCGGCCAGGGTGACCAGGTCCGACATGAACGGGGTCTGGAGGTGGGCGCCGTCGAGGAACATGCCCGCGTGCCACTCGAAGCCCGGCTTCGAGTCCAGGAAGACGCCGTCGAGTTCGGCGATGGGCTCGGTGAGACAGGCGAGGCCGAGGTTGAAGGGGCCGAGACCGATCCCTACGAAGTCGTAGGTCGTGTTCGTTGCTTCAGGATGCGCGGTCAAGGGACTCTCCCAGGTACTGCTCGGCATGGCCGGCGATCAGATCGAGCACGGCGGCGATGTCGTCCGTCGTGGTCTCGGGGTTGAGCAGGGTGAACTTCAGGTAGTGGCGGCCGCCGACCTTGGTGCCCGCGACGACGGCGTCACCGGTCGCGAACAGGGCCTTGCGGGCGTACAGGTTGGCGCGGTCGATCTCGGCCGGGTCGGTGACGGCGGCCGGGATGTAGCGGAAGACCAGGGTGGAGAGGGACGGCTCGACCACGACGTCGTAGCGCGGGTCGGCGGCGAGCAGTTTCCAGCCCTCCTCCGCCAGGGCGCAGACCTCGTCGAAGAGTTCGCCGATGCCGTCGGCGCCCATCACGCGCAGCGTCATCCACAGCTTGAGCGCGTCGAAGCGTCGGGTGGTCTGCAGGGACTTGTCGACCTGGTTGGGGATGCGCTCCTGGACCATGCGGCGGGGGTTCAAGTACTCCGCGTGGTAGGTCGCGTGGCGCAGGGTGGAGGCGTCCCGGACGAGCACGGCGGACGAACTCACCGGCTGGAAGAAGGACTTGTGGTAGTCGACGGTGACGGAGTCGGCGCGCTCGATGCCGACGAGGCGGTCCCGGTTCTTCAGGGAGGTGAGCAGTCCGCAGCCGTAGGCGGCGTCGACGTGCATCCAGGAGCCGAACTGGGCGCAGAGCTCGGCGATTTCAGGAAGCGGGTCGATGGAGCCGAAGTCGGTGGTGCCCGCGGTGGCGACGACGGCCATGGGGACCAGGCCGTCGCGCTTGCAGCGCTCCAGTTCGTGGGCGAGGGCGACCGTCTGCAGGCGCTTGTCGTGGTCGACGGGGATCGAGACGACGGAGTCCTGGCTCAGGCCGAGCAGTTTCGCCGACTTCTTGACGCTGAAGTGGCTGACCTCGGAGGCGAAGATCCGCAGTTTGGCGACGCCGTCGGACTTGGCCTCCTCACGGGCCAGCAGCAGAGCCTGGAGGTTGGACTGGCTGCCGCCGCTGGTGAACACCCCGTCGGCGGCCGGGCCGAGGCCGATGCGCTCGTTGGTCCAGTCGATGAGCTTGCGCTCGATGAGGGTGCCGCCGGCCGACTGGTCCCAGGTGTCCAGCGAGGAGTTGACGGCGGAGAGGACGGCTTCGCCGAGCACGGCCGGGATGACGACCGGGCAGTTGAGGTGCGCGAGGTAGCGCGGGTGATGGAAGTAGACCGCGTCCCGGAGGTAGACCTCCTCCAGCTCGTCGAGGACCGCCGTGGTGTCGTGCAGCGGGCGGTTCAGGTCGATCTGCTCGATGCGGGGAGCGAGGGCGTCGACCGTGATGCCGGTGAACGGCCGTTCGGTGGTGGCGAGTTTGGCCGCCACCCGCTCTACGCCTTCCGTCACGGAGCGGCGGTAGTGCTCCGCAGTCGTGTCATTGAGCAGGTGCGAGCGCATGTGGGGGTCCTCCGGTGGGGACAGTCCGTGCGGGACAGGAGAGGGGGCGGAAGTCGAGGACTTCAACTTAGGTTAGCCTAACCTAAGTTAATATCCGCGAAACCCGCCCCTCCCGTGACCGGCGTCACTCCCCCCTTTTGGTCGTTCGCCTCCGGGGCGCACCGGTGCCGAGAGCGCGACCGTGCTCACCCCTTCGGGCGTCCGCGCTCCCCCACTCTCGGCTTCGCTCGAGCGGGAGGGACCCCCATGCGCTCTCGACAACGGCGCGCCCCTACGGCTCACTCTGTTTCGCGCAGTTGCTCCTCGCTCAGCCCGCGCCGCCAGTAGCCCACGAAGGTGACCCGCCTGCGGTCGATCCCGCGCTCGCGCACGAGATGGCGGCGCAACTCCTTCACCTGACCGGACTCGCCCGCGATCCAGGCGTACGGCGCCTCGGCGGGCGGAAGTTGGGCGGCTCGCACGGTGTCGACGGCCATGGGGGACCCGTCGGCGCGCACGAGCCAGGTGATCTCGGCGTCGGCCGAGGTCACCAAGTCCTGGATGTCGCCTGCGTGATGGACCTCCAGCCAGGCGCGGACGCGGGTGCCCTCCGGCAGCGATTCGAGGATGGCCGAGGCGGCGGGTGCGGCGGTCTCGTCGCCCCAGATGACGACCAGGTCGGTGTCCTCGGGTGGGCGGAAGCGGATCGCCCGGTTGTCCTCGATCGCCGGGCCGAGCAGGACGACGCGGTCGCCGACGGCCGCTCGGGATGCCCAGAGCGACGCGGGCCCGGCGGGCGTCGCCGCCCCCGGTTCCACGCCGTGCAGCGCGAAGTCGATGTCGATCTCGTCGGGGTTCCGCCGCAGGGCGCGCAGGGTGTACGAGCGCATCACCGCCCGTACGTCGTCCGGGAGTTCGCGCCAGCCCTGCCACCAGCCGTCGCCCAGCTCGATGGGGATGACGGGCTCGGGCTGGCCCGGGTGCGGCAGGAAGAGCGAGAGGCTCTGGTCGCGTCCGTCGGAGTGGAACGCGTGCAGATCGGGGCCCGCGAAGGTCACCCGGAGCAGAGACGGGCCGAGCCGCCTCGTCCGTACGACCTGGAGGGAGAAGAAACGGAACGGGGCGGCTACGGCCGTCGTCATAAGTGCTCCTGAGTCATCGTCAGGGGATCACGGCAGGGAGTGTCAGGCGACCTTCTTGGCCTTCTCGATGGCCTCGGCGAGGTTGTCGAGGATCGGGGTGCACTTGTCGTAGGACAGGATCGGCTCGGGCGTGCGCGCGACGACCTGGCCGGCCTTGACGGCGGGCAGCTTCTTCCAGGTGGCCTCGGTGATGTCGGCCGGCTGGATGGTCGAGGTGCGGTCGTCCATGATGATGATGTCGGCCGGGTACTTGTCGACGTTCTCCCAGCTCAGGTTCTCGAACCAGCCGCCGCTGGCCTTCAGGGCCTTGGCCGACGGCTCGACGAGGTTCACGCCGAGGGCCTTGAAGTACTCCAGGTCGATGGAGAGGTTGGAGCCGGAGACGTAGAAGATGTCCTGGCTCGCGGAGCCGGCGAGGACCTTGATCTCCGGGCGGGACTTGGCGGCCTTGCGCAGGCGCTCGGCGGCCGTCTCGAACTTCTTCTTCGCCTCGGTGATCTTCGTGGACTTCACATCGGCGCCGAGCGACTCGGCGAGCGCCAGCATGCGCTCAAGCGGCTTGGGCATCTGCACGTCGTAGACGGAGATGCCGACGCTCGGGGCCAGCTTGAGGATCTTGGCCTTGGACTCCTCGGGGACGTACCAGAGGGTGCCCGCGTCGTCGAACATCGTCGAGATCAGGACGTCGGGGGCGAGGCCCGCGTACTTCTCGATGTTGAACTGACCCCATTCGTTGCCGAGGACCGTCACCTTGCTGATGTCCATGTCGCCGGCCTGGACATCGGCCTTGCCGTCCTTGGTCTTTGTCGGGCCGAAGACGCCCTTGACCTCGATGCCGTAGTCGTACAGCGCGGCGGCGACACCGGTGAAGGCGACGATGTTCGCCGGGATCTTGTCCAGCTTCACCGTCGTGCCGCGGTCGTCCTTGAAGGTCCAGGGACCGGACTTCTCGGCGGCCTTGGTCGAGTCCGAGCCACCGCTTTTCGAGTCGTTGTCGTCGCCGCAGGCGGCGAGGACGGCACCGAGGCCGAGGGCGCCGCCCGCGGCGAGGATGCCGCGACGGGTGAGGTGGGTGGCACGGGCGTTGGACATGAGTGTGACTGCTTTCGGCACGGGGCGGAGCGCCCGCCGGACAAGTTCGAAGGTAGGTTAGCCTAACCTCACTACTTGTCCAGAGGGCGGGGCGCCCCGCGGTCAGCCCACCAGCCCCAACTCCCGTGCGATCAGCATCCGCTGCACCTCGCTCGTGCCCTCACCGATCTCCAGGATCTTGGAGTCGCGCCACATGCGGGCGACCGGGTACTCGTTCATGAAGCCGTAGCCGCCGTGGACCTGGGTGGCGTCGCGGGCGTTGTCGACGGCGATCGTGGACGAGTACAGCTTGGCGAGGGCGGCCTCCTTCTTGAAAGGCTCCCCGCTCACCAGGCGGGACGCGGCGTCTCGCCACGCCAGGCGGGCCGTGTAGGCCTTCATCTCCATGTCGGCGATCTTGAACTGGATCGCCTGGTTCGCGCCGATCGGCCGGCCGAACGCGTGCCGCTCCTTGGCATACTTCACCGACTCGTCGACACAGCCCTGGGCCAGACCCGTCGCCAGCGCCGCGATGGCGATCCGGCCCTCGTCGAGAATCCGCAGGAACTGCGCGTACCCGCGGCCCTCCTCGCCGAGCAGGTTCGCGGCCGGTACGCGCACGTCGGAGAAGGACAGCTCACGGGTGTCCGAGGCGTTCCAGCCCACCTTCGAGTACGGGGCGGCCACGGTGAAGCCCGGGGTGCCGGACGGCACGATGATCGCGGAGATCAGCGGCTTGCCGTCGGGCTTGCGGCCGGTGACCGCAGTGACCGTCACCAAACCCGTGATGTCCGTACCGGAGTTGGTGATGAAGCACTTCGTGCCGTTGATCACCCACTCGTTCGTCTCGGGGTCGATCCGCGCCGTCGTACGCGTCGCGCCCGCGTCCGAGCCGCCGTCCGGCTCGGTCAGCCCGAAGGCGCCGAGGATCTCGCCGGAGCAGAGCCGGGGGAGCCACTCGCGCTTCTGCTCCTCGGTGCCGAAGAGGTGGATCGGCATGGCGCCGAGCGAGACGCCCGCCTCCAGGGTGATGGCCACGGAGGAGTCCACCCGGGCGAGCTCCTCCAGGGCGATGCCGAGGGCGAGATAGTCGCCGCCCATGCCGCCGTACTCCTCCGGGAACGGCAGCCCGAACAGGCCCATGCGGCCCATCTCCCGCACGATCTCGTACGGGAACTCGTGCCGTTCGTAGAAGTCGCCGATCTTCGGTGCCACGACGTCGTGCGCGAACTCCTCGACCGTACGGCGGAGTTCTTCGAGTTCTGGGGAGAGGCGGTGGTCGAGGGACATGGGGATCACTCCTGGTGGGAGAGGGCTTTGACGGTGCGGGACGGGCTGGGTCGGCCCAGTTGTCCGGCCATCCACGCGCTTGTGGCGGTGAGGCGGCCGAGGTCGACCCCGGTGTCGATACCGAGGCCCTGGAGCATCCATACGAGGTCTTCGGTGGCGAGGTTGCCGGTCGCGGACTTCGCGTACGGGCAGCCGCCGAGGCCGCCCGCGGAGGCGTCGACGGTCGTGACGCCGTGCTGCAGCGCGGCCAGGGTGTTGGCGAGCGCCTGGCCGTATGTGTCGTGGAAGTGCACGCCGAGCGCGCTGGTCGGCACGCCCTCCTCGTTGAGCTCGGCGAGCAGGCTCTGGACGTGGCCCGGCGTCGCCACGCCGATCGTGTCGCCGAGGCTCAGCTCGTCGCAGCCCATGTCGAGGAGTGCCTTGCAGACCCGCACGACTTGATGGATGGGGACGGCACCCTCCCAGGGGTCGCCGAAGCACATGGAGAGGTAGCCGCGGACGTGCACCTTCTCCGCCTTGGCCCGGGCCACCACCGGCTCGAACATGGCCAGGGCCTCGTCGACGGTCCGGTTGAGGTTGGCCTTGGCGAAGGACTCCGTCGCGCTGGCGAAGACGGCGACACGGCGGGCGCCGAGGGCGAGGGCGCGGTCGAGGCCTCGCTCGTTCGGCACGAGGACGGGCAGACGCACCCCTGGCAGGTCGCTGATCAATGGGAACAGCTGCTCCGCGTCCGCCAGTTGGGGCACCCACTTGGGGTGCACGAAACTGGTGGCCTCGATCGTGGTCAGGCCCGCGTCGGCGAGGCGCCGGACGAACTCCGCCTTGACCTCGGTCGGCACGGTCGCCTTCTCGTTCTGCAGCCCGTCGCGCGCGCCGACCTCGTGGATCCGCACCTGGGCGGGCAGGTCCTGGGCCGGTACGACCATGGGCAGTCCCTGAACGGTCATTCCGCCTCCTCATGGGGTGCGATCACGGCCAGCACCTGGTCCATGGCGACCGTCGTGCCCGGTGTGACGTCCAGCTCGCTGACGGTCCCGGCGTGCGGCGCGGAGATGACGTGCTCCATCTTCATCGCCTCGACAACCAACAGGCTCTGCCCGGCGGTCACTTCATCGCCGACCGCGACCTTCACGACGGTCACCGTGCCGGGCATGGGAGCGGTGAGCGAGTCGGCTCCGGCGTGGGCGGCGCCGGTGAGGGAGGCGGCCACGGGGTCGTGGTCGCGCACGTGCCACGCGTCGCCGTCGCGGCCGAGCCAGGTGCCTGCCGGCAGGGCGGCGAAGGTGTGCGTGACGCCGTCGAACCGGAAGGTGAACCGGGGTGCGGTCTGCTCTCCCGGGGCCGGGGCGAGAGCCCCGGCCCCCGGGAGGGGCGGCTTCTCGTCGTCGAGCAGCAGCTCGACGCCTCCGTCCGCCGTGCCGCG
Organism: Streptomyces sp. R41; assembly: GCF_041053055.1. Classification (NCBI taxonomy): domain Bacteria; kingdom Bacillati; phylum Actinomycetota; class Actinomycetes; order Kitasatosporales; family Streptomycetaceae; genus Streptomyces; species Streptomyces sp. R41. The sequence goes on along the minus strand of NZ_CP163443.1, from coordinate 4,028,630 downwards.
CACGCGGACGGTCACGGGATCGTGGCCCGGCACCTGCAAGTGGTGTGCCGTCCAGGCGGGTTGACCGCCCAGGCGCCAGCCGCTCGGCACGGAAAAGGGATCCACCCACTCGGGGGTCAGGGGACGGGGCTGCCGGCTTCGGGAAGGGGCGGGAGCGGGGTCGGGGGAGAGGGCCGCCTGGCGCAGCAACGCGGCTGCCGCGTACACCTCCTCGGGCACATCGCCCGGGACCAGCCCCTCGACCTCCCGCTCGACCAGCCCCGTGTCCAACTCGCCCGCCACCACCGCCGGATGGGCCAGCAGTCGCCGCAGGAACCCCGCGTTCGTCTGCACCCCCAGCGTGACCGTGTCCGCGAGGGCCGCCCGGAGCTTGCGCAGCGCGGTCGCGCGATCGGGGCCGTACGCGATGACCTTGGACAGCATCGGGTCGTAGAGCGAACCGACCTCCGTGCCCTCGCTCAGCCCCGAGTCGGTGCGTACGCCGTCGCCCTGCGGCTCGTGCAGCGCGAGCACCGTGCCGCCGGACGGCAGGAACCCGCGCGCGGGGTCCTCGGCGCAGACGCGCGCCTCGATGGCGTGCCCTGTGAGCTTGATGTCCTGCTGCTCGTACGGCAGTTGCTCGCCCGCCGCCACCCGGAGCTGCCACTCCACCAGGTCGATCCCCGTGATCAGTTCGGTGACCGGGTGCTCCACCTGGAGGCGGGTGTTCATCTCCATGAAGTAGTACGACGACGGGTCGCCGCCCGGCACGATGAACTCCACCGTGCCCGCGCCCCGGTAACCGCAGGAGCGGGCCGCCTGGACCGCCGCCTCGCCCATCGCGGCGCGCGTGCCGGCGTCGAGGAGCACGCTCGGCGCCTCCTCGATGATCTTCTGGTGGCGGCGCTGGAGGGAGCACTCGCGCTCACCCAGGTGCACGACATGGCCGTGGCCGTCCGCCAGGACCTGGATCTCGATGTGCCGGGGACGGTCGATCCAGCGCTCGACGAGGAGGGTGTCGTCGCCGAAGGATGCACGGGCCTCGCGTCGGGCGGCGGCGATCTCGTCGGCGAGCAGCGCCGCGTCCCGCACGAGTCGCATGCCCTTGCCGCCGCCGCCCGCCGAGGGCTTCAGGAGCACCGGCATGCCGATCTCGCGGGCCGCGTCGGCCAACTCCGCGTCCGTGAGCCCGCTGCCCGAGGAGCCGGGAACGACCGGCACCCCGGCCGCTTTCACCGTCTCCTTGGCGCGGATCTTGTCGCCCATCAGGGAGATCGCTTCGGCGGGAGGCCCGATGAAGACGAGCCCCGCGTCGGCGCACGCGCGCGCGAAGGACGCGTTCTCCGCGAGGAAGCCGTAGCCGGGGTGCACGGCCTGCGCTCCCGTCCGCGCCGCCGCTTCCAGGAGCCGCTGCGCGGACAGATAGCTCTCGGCCGCCGGCGCCGGGCCGAGCCGGACCGCCGTGTCCGCCTCGCGCACATGCCGGGCGTCCGCGTCGGCGTCGGAGAAGACGGCCACGGAGCGCACGCCCAGCGACCGCAGCGTACGGATCACCCGGACCGCGATCTCGCCCCGGTTGGCCACAAGAACGGTGTCGAACATGGTCAGAGGTCCCTCACATCCGGAAGACGCCGAACTGGGGGTCACCCAGGGGCGCGTTGGCGCAGGCGGTCAGGGCGAGACCCAGCACCTGCCGGGTCTCCATCGGGTCGATCACGCCGTCGTCCCAGAGCCGGGCCGTCGCGTAGTAGGCATTCCCCTGGTGCTCGTACTGCGCGCGGATCGGGTCCTTGAAGGCCTCTTCCTCCTCGGCGGGCCAGGACTCGCCGCGCGCCTCCAACTGGTCGCGCTTGACGGTCGCGAGGACCGACGCGGCCTGCTCGCCGCCCATCACGGAGATCTTGGCGTTGGGCCACATCCACAGGAAGCGCGGCGAGTACGCCCGGCCGCACATCGAGTAGTTGCCCGCGCCGTACGAGCCGCCGATCACGACCGTGAGTTTGGGGACCCTCGTACACGCCACGGCCGTCACCATCTTGGCGCCGTGCTTGGCGATGCCACCGGCCTCGTACTGGCGGCCGACCATGAACCCGGAGATGTTCTGCAGGAACACCAGCGGGATGCCGCGCTGGTCGCACAGCTCGATGAAGTGGGCGCCCTTCTGGGCGGACTCGGAGAACAGGATGCCGTTGTTGGCGACGATCCCGACCGGGTGCCCGTGGATCCTGGCGAAGCCGGTGACGAGGGTCTGCCCGAACTCGGCCTTGAACTCGGCGAAACGCGAACCGTCGACCACGCGCGCGATGACCTCGCGTACGTCATAGGAGGTGCGGGAGTCGACCGGCACCGCCCCGTAGAGCCCGTACGGGTCCACCTTCGGCTCGACGGTCGGCTCGACCGACCAGGGCAGTGGTCCGCGCGCGGGAAGCGTGGCGGCGATGTTCCGTACGATCCGCAGCGCGTGGGCGTCGTCCTCCGCGAGATGGTCGGTGACGCCCGACACGCGCGCGTGGACCTCGCCGCCGCCCAGCTCCTCGGCCGTGACGACCTCGCCGGTGGCGGCCTTCACCAGGGGAGGGCCGCCGAGGAAGATCGTGCCCTGATTGCGCACGATCACGGCCTCGTCGCTCATGGCCGGGACGTACGCGCCGCCCGCCGTGCACGACCCGAGGACGGCCGCGATCTGCGGGATGCCGGCGCCCGACATCCGCGCCTGGTTGTAGAAGATCCGCCCGAAGTGGTCGCGGTCGGGGAAGACCTCGTCCTGCATGGGCAGGAAGGCGCCCCCGGAGTCGACGAGGTACACACAGGGGAGGCGGTTCTCGAGGGCCACCTCCTGGGCGCGCAGGTGCTTCTTCACCGTCATCGGGTAGTACGTGCCGCCCTTGACGGTGGCGTCATTGGCGACGATCACGCACTCGCGCCCGCTGACCCTGCCGATCCCGGCGATGACGCCGGCGGCCGGGGCCTGCCCGTCGTACATCCCGTCGGCGGCCAGGGGAGCCAGCTCCAGGAAGGGTGAACCGGGGTCGAGAAGGGTGTCCACGCGGTCGCGCGGGAGCAGCTTCCCGCGCGCGGTGTGCCTCGCGCGGGCCCGCTCACCGCCGCCGAGCCGGGCCGCGGCCAGCTTCTGCCGCAGCTCCTCGCCCAGCGCGCGGTGCGCCGCCTCGTTGGCCCGCCAGGCCTCCGACGCGGGATCTGCCGCGCTGTGGAGCTCCGGTGCCTCGTGCATCCTGCGGTCCCCTCACCAGTGGTCCACCAGTTAATGAGCGTTAACGCATTTCCTTCAGGTTAACGACCGCTAACCTCCCTGTCTAGAATTGCTTCCATGGCCACCAGAACCGACGCCCCCACCCGCCGCGAGCAGATCCTCAAGGAGGCCGCGCGGCTCTTCGCCGAGCGTGGCTTCCACGGTGTCGGCGTGGACGAGATAGGAGCGGCCGTCGGCATCAGCGGCCCCGGTCTGTACCGGCACTTCGCCGGCAAGGACGCGATGCTCGCCGAGCTGCTGGTGGGGATCAGCGGACAGCTGCTGACGGGGGGCAAGCGCCGGGTGGCGGAGGCCGACGGAAACCCCGAGGCGCTCCTCGACTCGCTCATCGAGGGGCACATCGACTTCGCGCTCGACGACCGCCCCCTGATCACCCTGCACGACCGCGAGCTGGACCGCCTCCGGGACAGCGACCGCAAGCTCGTACGCCAGCTCCAGCGGCAGTACGTCGAGCTGTGGGTGGAGGTCGTGCGCGAGGTGTACCCGGCCCTTGCCGAGCCGACCGCCCGCTCCGCGGTGCACTCGGTCTTCGGCCTGCTGAACTCGACGCCGCACCTGGGGCGGCCGGGGGCGCTCCCGGGCCGCGGGACGATGGCGGCGCTGCTGCACCGGATGGCGCGGGGGGCATTCGCTGCGGCCGGGACGGACTGAGCCCGCGGCGGGCGCTGCGGAGCCCCGGCGGGGGCTGGGGCGGAGCCCCAGGAGGAGGGTGACCTGGGCCCTCGTCCGGCCGAGTCGGGCGGTTGGGGTGGACGGCGGGACGGCGTGACGAGCGTCTCTCACCGGTCGCACTGGTTGCTCTGGACGACCGTCGTGACCGACGGGTAACCTGATATCTGAGCAAGCGCTTAGACAGAAACCCCAGGTGGAGGTGGCGGCGGTGCGCCGTACTGTGTTCAACGAGGACCACGAGGCGTTCCGGGAGACCCTCCGGGCCTTCATCGAGGCCGAGGTCGTCCCCGTCTACGACGAGTGGTTCGCCGCGGGCCAGGCGCCGCGCGACTTCTACTACAAGCTCGCCGAGCTCGGCGTCTTCGGCATCCGCGTGGACGAGGAGTTCGGCGGCGCCGGCATCGACTCGTACAAGTTCGAGGCCGTGATGTACGAGGAGACCGCCCGCGCCGGTGTCCAGTTCGGCGGCTCCGGTGTGCACGTGCTGCTCGGCCTGCCGTACATAAAGATGCTCGCCACCGACGAGCAGAAGAAGCGCTTCCTGCCGAAGTTCGTCTCCGGCGAGGAGATGTGGGCCCTCGCGATGACCGAGCCGGGCACCGGCTCCGACCTCGCGGGCATGAAGACCACCGCGAAGCTCTCCGAGGACGGCACGCACTACGTCCTCAACGGCTCCAAGACCTTCATCACCGGCGGCGTCCACGCCGACCGCGTGATCGTCTGCGCCCGCACCTCCGCGCCCACCGCCGAGGATCGCCGCTTCGGCATCTCCCTGTTCGCCGTGGACACCAAGGCCGAGGGCTACTCCATCGGCCGCAAGCTCGACAAGCTCGGCCTGAAGACCTCCGACACCGCCGAGCTGGCGTTCGTCGACGTCAAGGTCCCGGTCGAGGACCTCCTCGGCGAGGAGAACAAGGGCTTCTACTACCTCGGCCACAACCTCGCCTCCGAGCGCTGGGGCATCGCCTTCGGCGCCTACGCGCAGGCCAAGGCGGCCGTCCGGTTCGCCAAGGAGTACGTCCAGGAGCGCACCGTCTTCGGCAAGCCCGTCGCCTCCTTCCAGAACACCAAGTTCGAGCTGGCCGCCTGCCAGGCCGAGGTGGACGCCGCCGAGGCGGTCGCCGACCGTGCCCTGGAGGCCCTCGACGCGGGCGAGCTGACCCCGGCCGAGGCCGCCAGCGCCAAGCTGTTCTGCACCGAGGTCGCGCACCGCGTCATCGACCGCTGCCTCCAGCTGCACGGCGGCTACGGCTTCATGAACGAGTACCCGATCGCCCGCCTGTACGCGGACAACCGCGTCAACCGCATCTACGGCGGCACCAGCGAGATCATGAAGTCGATCATCGCCAAGGACATGGGCCTGTAAGGTCCGCGAAAAAAGTTCACGATACAACTGACGGCATGAGTCAGGCACTTCAGTCCCTGCTCGATCTACTCGACCTCGAGCGGATCGAGCAGGACATCTTCCGCGGCCAGTCCAAGTCCGCCGTCGTCCCCCGCGTCTTCGGCGGTCAGGTGGCGGCGCAGGCGCTGGTCGCCGCGGGGCGCACGGTCCCCGAGGACCGGTTGGCGCACTCCCTGCACGCGTACTTCCTGCGTGCGGGGGACCCCGGCGCGCCCATCGTGTACTCGGTGGACCGCATCCGCGACGGCCGTTCCTTCACCACGCGCCGGGTGGTCGCGGTCCAGCACGGACAGCCGATCTTCCATCTCTCCGCGTCCTTCCAGACGTACGAGGAGGGCATGGAGCACCAGGCCGAGATGCCGCCCGCACCCGACCCGGAGACGCTGCCCACGGCCGCCGAACTGCTGCCGCTGTACGCCGACGTCTTCTCGGACCACGACGTCGTGGAGCGCCTCCTGGAGGCCCGCGAGTCCGTCGACCTGCGCTACGTCGACGCGCCCCCGTACGGCACCGTCGGCGAGGTCCGTGAGCCGCGCTCCCAGGTGTGGTTCCGCACGAACGGCAAGCTGGTCGACGACCCGCTCCTGCACGTCGTCCTCGCCACGTACGTCTCCGACATGACACTGCTGGACTCCATCCTGCTCGCGCACGGGCGCGGCGGCTGGGTGACCGGTGACGTCGTCGGGGCCTCGCTGGACCACGCGATGTGGTTCCACCGCCCGTTCCGCGCCGACGAATGGCTGCTGTACGACCAGGAGTCGCCGTCCGCGTCGGGTGGCCGGGGACTGGGCCAGGCGCGCATCTACACGCAGGACGGCCGGCTGGCCATTTCGGTGATCCAGGAGGGCGTGGTCCGGGTCCCCAGGTAAGACTGAGGCATGGTTGAAGCGGCGGAGCAGAACGGCGGCGGCGAGAGCACCTTCACGGTGATCGTCGCCGCCGTCGCCAATCTGGGGATCGCGCTGGCGAAGGCCGTCGCCGGGGTGATCAGCGGATCCAGCGCGATGCTGTCCGAAGCCGCGCACTCCGTCGCCGACACCGTCACCGAGGTGCTGCTGCTCACCGCGCTGAAGCGCAGCGAGAAACCGGCGGACGAGGACCATCCGCTGGGCTACGGCCCGGAGCGGTACATCTGGGCGTTGCTCGCGGCGGTCGCGACCTTCGTCGGCGGCGCGGTGTTCTCGATCTACGACGGCATCCACACTCTCGTGGCGGGCGAGGAGCTGGGCGACCCTCTGGTCTCCTACATCGTGCTCGCGGTCGCGTTCGTGCTGGAGGGCTACTCGCTGCGGACCGGGGCACGGCAGGCGCGGGGCGAGGCGGAGCGCATCGGGGCGCCCTTCAAGAGGTACTTGCGCCACACGCCGGACACCGCTGTGAAGGCCGTGGTCATGGAGGACTCGGCCGCGCTGATCGGTCTCCTGTTCGCCGCGGGCGGCCTGCTCGGCGGCCAGCTCACCGGCTCCGACGTCTGGGACGGCATCGCGTCGCTGTGCATCGGCGGACTCCTGCTGTACGTGGCCTGGGTGCTGGGCCGTTCCAACGCGGAGCTGTTGATCGGGCGGCCGCTGCCCAAGCCGACGCGGGAGCGGATCCGGGCCGAACTGCTGGCCGTGGAGCACGTGGAGGCCGTACTGGAGCTGACGACGCTGGTGCAGGGGCCGCGGGAGGCGCTGGTCGCGGCCAAGGTCGACTTCAGGGACGTGTCGACCGCGGCCCAGATCGAGTGGGCCTGCGAGCAGGCGGAACAGCGGCTGCGGGAGGCGTTTCCGGCGGTGAGCCGGGTGTATCTGGATCCGACGCCGGGCTATGCGCAGCGGCGGACGGAGGGGCTGAATCCCTGGCCGTGAAAGCCGTTTGAGGTGGTCCCGTGGTCCGGCGGTCCGGCGGTCCCGTGGTCCAGTTGTGCGGGATTGGATCTGGGCCGGTCGGTGGTGCGGGTGCGAGGATCGGCGGCCTCACGTCGCGGACCCGAGGGGGCCCGCCTCACGTCGCGGACCCGAGGGGGCGGTATGAGCCGTATGGAAGAGTCGTGGAACTGGCGCGGGGGACGGATCCGGGAGGTCTTCCTGGAGGCGGCCGGGACCGTGGTCGAGCTGGTCGCCGAGCCCGCCGTCGCGGCCGCGTGGGAGAAGCCCAGCGCGCTGCGGGACTTCAGCGTCGGGGGCCTGGCCGGGCACACCGCCTGGCAGGAACTGGCCCTTCCGGAGCTGCTCGAGGAGCCGGAGCCCGGGGAGCCGGTGGTGTCCCTGCGGGAGTACTACGTGGAGCGGGTGACCTGGCTGGACGCCGGTGTCGACGGCGCGGTCAATGTGCGGATCCGTAAAGGGGGCGAGGCGACGGCCGTCGAGGGGCACGGGGCGCTCCTCGCGCGTGCGCGGGAGGCGGTCGGGTGGCTGGGCGCCGAGCTTCCGCGGGTGCCCGCCGGGCGGGCGGTCCGGATGAAGTCGTGGGGCGACTGGTCCCTCGACCTCGACGACTTCCTGCTCACCCGCCTGATGGAACTGGTCGTCCACGCCGATGACTTGGCGTGCAGCGTGGGTCTGCCGACCCCGGAGTTCCCCGATCGCGTCACCGCGCCCGTGGTCGAGCTGCTCGCCCGCCTGGCGGTGCGCCGGCACGGGGCGGTGGACGTGATCCGGGGGCTCGCCCGCGTGGAGCGTGCCCCCGCGTCGATCGCCGGGATCTAGCGCCGATCGCCGGGATCCGGAAGGGACTTGGACGGGACCGGGGCGGGACCTGGACGAGACCTGGGCGGGACTTGGACCGGGCTTGCGGGGCTTATACGAGTCCCGCTGCCGCGAGCAGGTACGACGTCATCGGGTCGTAGAACCGGGGGCTCTTGACGTGGTCGTCCATAGGGATCGTCACCTGGACGGTGCCTTCGGCCTCGGCGAGGAACAGGGCGGGGTCGTTGCAGTCGGCGTAGCCGATGGAGTCCAGGCCGAGTTGGCCGGCGCAGCCCGCCCAGCCGTGGTCGGCGACGACCAGGTCGGGCAGCGGGCGGCCCTCGCGCTCCAGGCCGGTGAGGATCGCGCGCATCGGCTCACCCGAGTGGGTGTGCCACAGCGTCGCGCCGTGTTCCAGGACCGCGACGTCCGCGAACTGGAAGACGTACCCCTCGTCCGTCTGCAGGTTGTCCGGGATGACGACGATCTCGCAGCCGGCGGCGCGCAGGGCGGTGGCGGTGGCGCGGTGCACGTCGAGGAGACCGCCGGGGTGGCCGGTGGCGAACAGCACCCGCTGCTCGCCGTCCGCCGCCTTGCGCAGCCGGGCCGCGGCACGCTCCAGGGCGTCCACCGTCAGCTCCGGGTCGATGGTGTCCTGCCCGTACCGGTACTCCGGGTCGTCGCTGACGCCGCACCGCTCCGCCATCACCGCGAGTACGTCCTGCTCGTCGGTCCAGCGGTCACCGAGCTCCAGGCCGAGCCAGAAGTTGCGGTCGCCGTTCGCGAGCTTGCGGTAGTGGGAGAGGTTGTTCTCGCGGGGCGTGGCCACGTCGCCCGCGATACGGGTCCTTACGAGGTGGTCGACGAGCTCGGCGCGGCTGGGGGTCCCGGGTATCGGCATGCCCCCCATTGTGCCGGTGCGCTCCGCTCGTCGGGCGGGTGTCCTGAACCGTGGGACACGGGTCACTCGGCGGTACGGGGCCGGGTGGGCCCCCGGTGCCTTGCCACTGCCGCCCGGTGCGGCCGCTCCCGCCGCTCCGCGGCGTTGCTTCCCGCCGGGTCTGGGTGCCTTGTCACTGCCGCCCGGTGCGGCCGCTCCCGCCGCTCCGCGGCGTTGCTTCCCGCCGGGTCTGGGTGCCTTGTCACTGCCGCCCGGTGCGCCGCTCCCGCCGCTCCGCGGCGTTGCTTCCCGCCGGGTCTGGGTGCCTTGTCACTGCCGCCCGGTGCGGCCGCTCCCGCCGCTCCGCGGCGTTGCTTCCCGCCGGGTCTGGGTGCCTTGTCACTGCCGCCCGGTGCGCCGCTCCCGCCGCTCCGCGGCGTTGCTTCCCCCCGGGTCTGGGTGCCTTGTCACCGCCGCCCGGTGCGCCGCTCCCGCCGCTCCGCGACGGTGCCTCCCGCTGGGCCTGGGTGCCTTGTCACTGCCGCCTGGTGCGGGCGCTTCCCGCCGCTCCGCGACGGTGCCTCCTCAACTGGGCCCGGGCGCCTTGCCACCGCGGCCCGGTGCGCGGCTCCCCGCCGCTCCGCGACGGTGCCTCCCGCTGGGCCTGGGTGCCTTGTCACTGCCGCCTGGTGCGGGCGCTTCCCGCCGCTCCGCGGCGGCGCTTCCCACCCACCCACCCGACTCGGTCACTTGGAAAGCTTGCCTCGCGGCCTCGCGGCCTCGCGGCCTCGCGGCCTCGCGGCCTCGCGGCCTCGCGGCCTCGCGGCCTCGCGGCCTCGCGGCCTCGCGGCCTCGCGGCCTCGCGGCCTCGCGGCCTCGCGGCCTCGCGGGCTTGCGGGCTGGCGGGCTTGCGGCCTCGCGGCCTGGCGGGCTTGCGGCCTGGCGGGCTTGCGGCCTCGCGGCCTGGCGGCCTGGCGGCCTGGCGGGCTTGCGGCCTGGCGGGCTTGCGGCCTCGCGGCCTGGCGGCCTCGCTGCCCTCCGCCCCGTCGCCCCGTGGCCCTCCCCCCTGCCGTCCCGCACCCCGTCACCCCTCCCGCAACGCGAACCACAACTCCATCCGCACATCAGGATCGTCCAGGTCCGCGGCCAGCAACGCCCCGCACCGCGCGATGCGTTGGCGGACGGTGTTTCGGTGGACGGAGAGGGCCACGGCTGTGCGGTCCCAACTGCCGTGGAGGGAGAGCCAGGTGCGGAGGGTCTCGGTGAGGGCGGGGGTGGCGGCGATGGGGGCGAGGAGGGTGCGGGCGTGGGCCTCGGCGTCGGCCGGGGGGACGAGGTCCGCGAGGGCGGGGCGCTCGCCGTGGCGGACCAGGGGCGACCGGGTCGCGCGGGCGCGGGCCAGGGCGCGGGCCGCCTGGGTGTCGGCGGCTGCCCACTCGTGCGGGCCGACCGGCGCGCTGACCCCGCACGTCCAGCCCGGCTGCGCGGTGGGCTCACGGTCGCCGGGCACGAGGACCCGTACGACGTCACCGCCCGCGTCGACCAGCGCGGAACCCAGCGCCGCCCCCAGCGCGGACGCGGCGACGGCGTCCGGTGCGGGGCCGTCCCCTGCTGGGCGCGCGTGCACGACGACCCATCGTTCGCCCCCGAGGAGCGGCGCCACGTCCTCGGGACAGGCCCCGAGCAGCACCCGCACGAGCGCCGCGAGCCGCGCCGCCCCGCTCCCGCTCTGGTGCTCCCCCGTGAGCAGCGAGAGCAGCACCGCCGCGACGGAGGCGATGGTGTGGTCCCCGGATTCACGGTGCGGAGCCCCGACGCCGAGCACGAAGCCCTGCCCGGCCCCGAGGGCGTAGGCGGCGAGATGGACACCGCCGACGGTGTCGGTGGCCGAGGAGGGAGCGGTTCTCCCCTCCCCGGGTCGCACGACAGCGGCCAGCTCGGCGAGCGTCCGCGCTACGGGGGTACTCCCGGGCGGGGCCGCCTCAGCCACCCTCCCCGCGCCGGCCAGCTCCACCCCGTCCGGCCCGTACAGCACAGCCCAGCCTCCCACCCGCTGGGCCAGCTGACGCAGCACCGCCGGTACCGGGTCCGGGCGGGCCGCGGCCGCCGCCAGGCTCTGCTGGGCCTCCGTCACACGGCGCAGTTCCGCCAGGCGGGCCTGGGCCATGAGCTGCCAGACCGCGCGGGCCACGCCGGAGAAGGTGGTCTGGGGCGGGACCTCCAGGAGGGGCAGGCCGTACGCGTCGCAGGCCGCGACCAGCGCCCGCGGGACCGTGTCGTGGACCGGGGCCAGGCCGAAGCCGAGGGCCGCGCCGCCCGCCGCGACGATGCGGGACACATAGTCGTCGAAGTACGTGCCCGAGCCCGCCGCCTCGGGGATGTGGACCCCGGCGGTCAGGAGCAGCTCGCCGCCCAGCAGATACGGGTACGGGTCGGCCATCTCCGAGGTGTGCGCCCAGTGGATCACCGTCGCCTCGTCCAGCGGGCCGGCGATCTGGCGCAGGCCCAGATCCTCCCGGGCCAGGAGAGCGGAAAGGGGGACCGGTGGGGTCGGGGGGACAGGTGGGGCAGATGTGTCCGGCATGGTGGACGTTCCCTCCATCCGGTTCAGCGGCAGTGGATGAAACGTACACTTCAGAGTCGCTTTCCGGCCACCTAGGGTCAGTGCCGTCGGCAGCCGCGGGTACGGGCGTATGTCCCCGCGATCCGCTGCCGGTCTCCCGGCCGGACAGCAACGCTCCCGGCCGCGTCCCCGGATCCATCTGCACGACACGCCACCGAGAGTGCGCGAAGGAGGGCCCCACATGGCCGTCGACTACACAGTGATCGTCGTCTATCTGGCCGGCATGCTGGCCATGGGCTGGTGGGGCATGCGCCGCGCCAAGTCCAAGAGTGAGTTCCTCGTGGCAGGGCGGCGGCTCGGGCCCGCCATGTACTCCGGGACCATGGCCGCCATCGTCCTCGGCGGCGCGTCCACCATCGGTGGCGTCGGGCTGGGGTACCAGTACGGGCTCTCGGGCGCCTGGATGGTGTTCACCATCGGCCTCGGGCTCCTCGCCCTCTCCGTCTTCTTCTCCGCCCGCATAGCCCGTCTGAAGGTCTACACCGTCTCCGAGATGCTGGACCTCCGCTACGGCGGCCGGGCCGGTGTCATCTCCGGTGTCGTCATGTGGGCGTACACCCTCATGCTCGCGGTCACCTCGACCATCGCGTACGCCACGATCTTCGACGTCCTCTTCGACATGAACCGGACGCTCGCGATCGTCCTCGGTGGCTCGATCGTCGTCGCGTACTCGACGCTCGGCGGCATGTGGTCGATCACCCTCACCGACATGGTGCAGTTCGTCGTCAAGACCGTCGGTGTGCTGCTGCTCCTGCTTCCCATCGCCGTCATCAAGGCCGGCGGGTTCAGTGAGATGAAGGCCAAGCTGCCCACCGAGTACTTCGACCCGCTGGGCATCGGCGGCGAGACGATCTTCACATACGTGCTGATCTACACGTTCGGCATGCTGATCGGCCAGGACATCTGGCAGCGCGTGTTCACCGCCCGCAGCGACACCACGGCGAAGTGGGGCGGCACCGTCGCCGGCACCTACTGCCTGGTGTACGCACTCGCCGGCGCCGTCATCGGTACGGCCGCCAAGGTGCTCTACCCGAAGCTGCCCAGCGCCGACACCGCCTTCGCGACCATCGTCAAGGACGAACTCCCGGTCGGCGTAAGGGGGTTGGTGCTCGCCGCCGCCCTCGCCGCGGTGATGTCCACCTCCTCCGGCGCCCTCATCGCCTGCGCCACCGTCGCCAACAACGACATCTGGTCGCGACTGCGCGGGGCCGTGAAGCGCGACGGCGAGGACCACGACGAGGTCAGGGGCAACCGCGCCTTCATCCTGATCATGGGCGTCGCGGTGATCTGTACGGCGATCGCGCTCAACAACGTCGTCGAGGCCCTGACCGTCGCGTACAACCTGCTCGTCGGCGGTCTGCTCGTGCCGATCCTCGGCGGACTGCTGTGGAAGCGCGGCACGGCGCAGGGCGCGCTCGCCTCCGTCGTCGTCGGCGGCCTCGCGGTCATCGGCCTGATGGCGACCTACGGCATCCTCGCGAACGAGCCCGTCTACTACGGGCTGCTGTCCTCGCTGGCCGTGTACGTCGTCGTCTCGCTGGCCACGCCCGCGACCGACGCGGCGGTGCTGGCGGCCTGGCGGGAGCGGCTCGCGGGCCGGGTCGCCGCCGAACCCGTGTCCGAACCGGCCCCGGTTCACCAGTAGAGTCGTATCAGTTGTACATACGCGACGAAGCGTAGGAAAGAAGGCAATTCCATGAGCAGCAACGAGACGCCCCGCGGCCCCGTCGACTCGTCCCGCATCCCGCGGTACGCGGGCCCCGCGACCTTCGCCCGGCTGCCGCGCCTCGACGAGGTCGGCACCGCCGATGTCGCCGTGGTCGGTGTGCCGTTCGACTCCGGCGTCTCGTACCGGCCGGGCGCCCGCTTCGGCGGCAACGCGATCCGCGAGGCGTCCCGGCTGCTGCGCCCCTACAACCCGGCGCAGGACGCCTCCCCCTTCGCCCTCGCGCAGGTCGCGGACGCCGGTGACATCGCGGCGAACCCGTTCAACATCAACGAGGCCGTGGAGACGGTGGAGGCCGCCGCCGACGAACTGCTCGGCACCGGCGCCCGCCTGATGACCCTCGGCGGCGACCACACCATCGCGCTGCCGCTGCTCCGCTCGGTCGCCAAGAAGCACGGCCCGGTCGCGCTGCTCCACTTCGACGCGCACCTCGACACCTGGGACACGTACTTCGGCGCCGAGTACACCCACGGCACCCCGTTCCGTCGCGCCGTCGAGGAGGGCATCCTCGACACCTCCGCCCTCTCGCACGTCGGCACCCGCGGTCCGCTCTACGGCAAGCAGGACCTCACCGACGACGAGAAGATGGGCTTCGGCATCGTCACCTCGGCGGACATCTACCGCCGCGGCGCCGACGAGGTCGCCGACCAGCTGCGCCAGCGCATCGGCGACCGCCCGCTCTACATCTCCATCGACATCGACTGCCTCGACCCGGCGCACGCGCCCGGCACGGGCACGCCGGAGGCGGGCGGCATGACCTCCCGCGAGCTCCTGGAGATCCTGCGCGGGCTGGCGTCCTGCAACCTGGTCTCGGCCGACGTCGTCGAGGTCGCGCCCGCGTACGACCACGCCGAGATCACGGCGGTGGCCGCGTCGCACACCGCGTACGAACTGACCACCATCATGTCCCGCCAGATTGCCGAGGCCCGCGCGAAGTGACTCACGACCACGACCTGGTTCTCCGTCCGTCGGCGGCACAGACGGAGGCCGCGCTGAACCCTCCCCCCGGCCGCAACGGCGGAGACCTGGTCGTGGAGACCCTCGCCGGTCTCGGCGCGACGACGGTCTTCGGTCTGCCCGGCCAGCACGCGCTGGGCATGTTCGACGCGCTGCGCAGGTCCTCGTTGCAGTACGTCGGCCTGCGCGTCGAGAACAACGCGGGGTTCGCGGCGGACGCGTACGGGCGGATCACCGGTGAGGCGGCCCCGCTGCTGCTCTCCACCGGCCCCGGGGCGCTGACCTCGCTGGCCGCGCTCCAGGAAGCGGCGGCGGCCTCCGCCCCCGTCCTCGCGATCAGCAGCCAGATCCCCACCGCGGGACTCGGCGGCGGCCGCCACGGCTATCTGCATGAACTCCCGGACCAGCAGGCGTCGTTCAGGGGTGTGGTGAAGTCGGTTCACACCGTTCGGACGCAGTCGCAGATCCCGTCCGCCATCGCGGCCGCCTGGGAGTCGGCGCTGACCGCTCCGCACGGCCCGGTGTGGCTGGAGATCCCGCAGGACGTCCTCCTCGCCGAGACCCGCCTGCCGGTGGTGACCGCGATGGACGCGACCCCGGAGGACGTGGTCCCGCGCCCCGAACTGACCGCGGTGGCCGCCGACTTGCTCTCGCGTGCCTCGCGCCCCGCGATCATCGCGGGCGGCGGTGTCGTACGCGCGGACGCGTCCGGAAAGCTCCGTCAGCTCGCCGAAAGGCTGAGCGCCCCCGTCGTCACCACCTTCGGCGGCAAGGGCGCCTTCCCCTGGAACCACCCGCTCTCCCTCCAGTCCTGGCTGGAGGACCGCCACACCACCGACTTCCTGGAGGACGCGGACGTCCTCCTGGTGGTGGGCTCGGGCCTCGGCGAACTCTCCTCGAACTACCACACGTTCAAGCCCCGCGGCCGGGTCATCCAGATCGAGGCCGACCTCGGCAAGCTGGAGTCCAACCACCCGGCGCTGGGCATCCACGCGGACGCGCGCCTCGCGCTGTCGGCGCTGCTGGAGACGGTGGAGGAGCGGACGGACCCGACGGCGGCGGACCGGGTACGCACGGTGCTGGGGAACGTCGCCGAGCGCATCGCATCCCAGGAACTCACCCTGGAACAGGACGTGTTGGCGTCGGTACGCCGGGCCCTCCCGGACGACTCCCCGTCCTTCTGGGACATGACGATCCTCGCGTACTGGGCGTGGTCCGCCTTCGACGCGCGCGGCGCGAACACCATGCACTCCGCCCAGGGCGCGGGCGGCCTCGGCTACGGCTTCCCCGCCGCGCTCGGGGCGGCCGCCGCCGACCCCACCCGCCCGGTCCTCGCGGTCTCCGGCGACGGCGGCGCGCTGTACTCGATCGCCGAGCTGGCGACGGCGAAGCAGTACGACCTGAACGTCACCTGGCTGATCGTCGACGACGGCGGCTACGGCATCCTGCGCGAGTACATGACCGACACGTTCGGCCAGGCGACGGCGACGGAGCTGGCCCGCCCGGACTACGTCGCCCTCGCGGAGTCGTTCGGCGTCCCGGGGGTCCGTACGACCCCCGGGACGCTGGAGCAGGACCTGGCGAAGGCGCTTGCCACGCCCGGGCCTTCGGTGGTGCTGCTCCCGGCCGTACTGCGGATGTTCGCCCCGACCCACCTGGACTGAGGCCCGGCCACCGGTGGTGGCGGTCTACCAGATCGCCTCCACCCACTCCGGGTGGTCGATGAACGGGTTGCGGTTGTGCTGGTAGGTGTCGTAGATGACCTGGTTGCGGTGCTCCTCGAAGCTGTCCGGCGGGTCCTCGTCGTTCCACTGCTTGAGGACCGAGAGCCTGCCGATGTACGGGGTGCTGCCGTTGGCGACCTTGTCGTCGGGCTCCAGGTCGGCGAAGGCGTCGTCGCCCTCGTAGCGGACCGCCATGTAGAGGATCATCCGGGCCACGTCACCCTTGACCGCGTCGCGCGGCTCGAAGGAGTCGGAGTCGGTGAGGCTGCCGCCGGCGTTGGTGAAGGCGCTGCCGCCCTCGTCGAAATCCTTGTTGCCGCGGATGCCGTTGACCTGCACGTCCTCGGGGCGGATGTGGTGGAGGTCGGTGCCGGGGCCCGTCGAGGTGGTGAGGTCGCCGTGCGAGATCGCCCACACGTGCTCGCGGTTCCAGTCGCCGACGTCGCCGCCGTTGAGGGTCTTGCTGCGGGAGAGGCCGGAGTACAGCAGGATCACGTTGCCGCTGTTGTTCGGGTCCTGGTCCGTGACCTTCAGCGCGTCCCAGAGCGCCGAGTAGGAGAGCTTCGACTGGCTGCTGATGATGGTGTGCAGCGAGGACTTGAGGCTCGTGCCGGTCTTGCCGACCGCGTTCTTGTAGTACGTGGTGTCGTACGCGGTCGTCGTGGCGCTCGCCGGAGTGGCGGTCACCGCCGGCATGGTGAGGCCGACGAGCACGGCGGAGGTGGTCAGCGCCAGCGTCTTCCAGCGGCGTATGTGCGTGGCGGGCATGTGGGGGCGTCCGTTCTACGCGGGTTGAATGAGCGGCCAACCGGAGCGTGACATGGACATGTGTTTCCGTGAATGAACGGGAGGGGTCGGTTGTGTGTCGGGATCCGGCAAGTCGCGCGTAGCGCGCGTGATTTGGGATACCAATGCGGCCCCTGACCGAGGGCTGATCGGTCAAGGGCCGCAGTGTGAACGGGGGTTCGGTCTGGCTCAGTCGAGGTCCGACGGGTCCAGGCGGTAGAGCGACGACGACTGGCCGTTCTGCGTCTGCGAGTCGGACTCGGAGCCGGAGCCGGAGCCGGAGTCGGAGCCGGTCGAGGAGGTCGTGCTCTTGCTGTACGCGCTCTCCTTCACCGCCGTACCGTGCTTCTGCACCCAGGCCGTGACCTCGGAGCTGACGCTGTCCGAGGCGCCCTGGCCCATGCCACCGCCGCCCATGCCGCCGCCGAGCTGGATGTAGTGCAACTCGCCCTTCTTCACCAGCTCCTTGAGCTTGGCGAGTGTCATCGCCTTGTCGGTGCCGGTCCAGCCCCACATGGAGATGACGGGCTGCCCGCTGCTCACGATCAGCTGCGCGGCACTCTGCGAACCTGACACCGCGAGCAGCCACTTGGCGCCGTCCCGGTGCTTCTTCAGGTACGTGATCAGCTCGCTGTTCGCGCCGCCGCCCATGCCTGCGCCCATACCGCCGCCGAAGCCGCCGCGTTGGCCGGTGGTGCCGCTGGTCCCGCCGGTGCCGTTCGGGGGCGTACCCGTCTCGCCGCCCCCCTGCCCGCCGCCGGGGAAGGCACCGTTCTCGCCGTCGCCGGGCAGCTCGCCGCCGCCCTGCTGAGCGCCGCCGGGGGCACCGCTCGGCGGCGTACCCATCTGACCGTTCGCGCCGTCCTGTTGGGCGCCCTGCTGGGTGCCGCCCGGCATCTCACCGCCACCGGGACCGCCGTTTCCGCCGCCGAAGCCGCCCCGGCCGCCGCCGAAACCGCCGCTGCCCGTGGTCGGCCCGGCCGTCGGGTTGGTGCCGCCCATCATGCCGCCGCCCGAGCCCGAGGGCACCGAAGCGGCGTACGCGGCCGGACCGGCGACGGACGCGACGACGGCTGCGGCCACGGAGGCCGTGAACAACTGGACGCGCCGGCCGGAGCGGAAGACCAGCAGACCCGCGATCGCCAGCGCCATGACCACCGCGATCGTCGGCCACAGCCAGGTGTTCCAGCCGGAGGCCCGGCGCAGCAGCACGATCGACCAGATGCCGGTGGCGCCCAGGGCGACGGGCAGCACCCACACCCACCGCTTGTCGGCACGGAAGGCGCGCAGCAGCATGACGCCGCCGCCTCCGCACAGCACCGCGACACCGGGCGCGAGGGCGGTCGTGTAGTACGGGTGCATGGTGCCTTCGGCCATGGCGAAGGTCAGATAGTGCAGCGCGGTCCAGCCGCCCCAGAGCACCAGCGCGGCACGCGTCAGGTCGGTGCGCGGCGCCCGCCCGCACAGCACCAGACCGCCCACGAGCGCGATGCCCGCGAAGGGCAGCAGCCACGAAATCTGGCCGCCCAGGATGTCGTTGAACATCCGGCCGAGGCCGGCGGTCCCGGAGAAACCGCCGCCCCCGCCCCCGCCGCCTCCGCCGTTGCCCTCGCCGCCGAAGACCCGGCCCAGGCCGTTGTAGCCCATGATCAGGTTCCAGGCGGATCCGTCCGTCGAACCGCCGATGTACGGCCGCTCGGACGCGGGCACCAGCGACACGGCCGCCGCCCACCAGAAGCTGGAGACGGCCAGGGCGACGCCCGCGAGCAGCAGGTTCACGATCCGCTTCACCAGGCCGAGCCGGGACGCGTACAGGTACACCGCGAAGACGGCGGGCAGGGCGATGTAGCCCTGGAGCATCTTGGTGTTGAAGGCGAGTCCGAAGCAGACCGCCGAGCCGATCAGCGGCAGCAGCTTGTCGTTCTGCACGGCGCGCAGCGCGAGCGCCGCGCCGCCGACCATCAGCAGGACCAGCAGCGAGTCGGGGTTGTTGTCGCGGTTGATGGCGACGGTGATCGGGGTGAGCGCGAGCACGAGCGAGGCGATCGCCGCGGCGGCGTGTCCGAACACCCGCTTCACGGACGCGTGCAGGATCCAGATCGTGCCGAGCGCGGCCCCGATCAGCGGCAGCATCATCTGCCAGGTGCCGTAGCCGAACACCCGGCAGGACAGGCCCATGACCATGAGCACGAGCGGTGGCTTGTCGACGGTCATGAAGTTGCCCGCGTCGAGCGAGCCGAAGAACCACGCCTTCCAGCTGTGCGTACCGCTGAGCACGGCCGCGCTGTAGAAGCTGTTCAGGCTGGAGGAGGAGAGGTTCCAGGAGTACAGGACTCCGGCCAGCACCGTGATCGCGATCAGCGCGGGGAGCGACCAGCGGGGTGCGGTGGGTGTGGGGGACGGCCCCTGGGGCGGCGCGGCGGTCGGTACGCCGGGGGCCACGGAGCGGCCGGGGGCCGGGGACAGTGGGTCGGTGGCAGATGTCACCAGTGCACCATGCATACGCCCGATGGGCGCGGGCTGTGCTCTGCCTGGGGGTGAGCTGTGCGTGGGTGAGATACGGGTAAGAGAGCGGCCGCCCCGGTGGCCCCACCCGGTGGCCCCGATAAGTCCGAGCGGTCCGAACCCCCGCCCCGGGAACGCACGTACAACTTTCGGCCGGCCCTGTGAGTCAAGGGAGGCGAGTGCGCCCTTGGCGCATTCGTATCGGTTCAAGGGGATGGGAAGCCTTCATGACTCACCGGAAATCCCGGGGTACCCGTGTGCTCGCAGCGAGCCTCGGCGCCGGAGTGATCGTGCCGCTCGTGGCAGCCGCCACGCCCGCCGCCGCCGCGACGACACCGACGGTCAGCTGTACGTCGGCCCAGGCGGGCCTGGCCACGAAGCTGCAGAGGGACATCACCGCGGCGCTCGCGAACCGCAGGGGGACGATCGCCGTCGGTCTTTACGACCGGACGACCAAGACCACGTGCTCCCTGCGGAGCAGCACCGCCTTCGACTCGGCCAGTGTCGTGAAGGTGACCGTTCTCGCCACGCTGCTGTGGGACGCCAAGAAGCACAATCGGTATCTCACGGATCGCGAGGCGACCCTCGCCACCGCCATGATCACCAAGTCCGACAACAACGCGACCACCACCCTGTGGCGCCAGCTCGGCATGACCAAGATCAAGGGATTCATCGCCGCCGCCGGGATGACCCAGACCGTGCCGGGCGCGAACGGCTACTGGGGTCTCACCCAGATCACCGTCCGCGACGAGCAGAAGCTGCTCGCCCTCGTCACCGCCAAGAACACCGTGCTGAGCGACAACTCCCGCGCGTACATCCTGAAGTTGATGGGGAACGTCATCTCCTCCCAGAGGTGGGGCACGCCCGCCGGGGCGCCCTCCTCCGTCTCCGTGCACGTCAAGAACGGCTGGCTGTCGCGGTCCACGCACGGCTGGCGGGTGCACAGCATCGGCACCTTCAACGGTGGTGGCCACGACTACATGATCTCCGTGCTCACGCACGGGAACAGCACCATGGACTACGGCGTCGCCACCATCCAGGGCGTCGCCAGGGCCATCCACAAGGACCTCGTGCCGGTGACCACGAGCGCCCAGCGGTACACGCCGACGGCCACGCCGCAGGAGGCGTTCCCGGCGGTGCCGTCCGGCGGCTGACGCTTCACGGGGAATCCATCTCGACGGCATCAACTCGCTCTACGGTGACGGCCATGCGCCTGAGATCCGTACTCGCGACCGTCAGCGCCGGGCTGGCGGCGGCCACTTGTCTGTCCGCCGCCACTCCGGTCAACGCCCTTGCGGGCAACGCCTGTTCGCCCTCCGTCTCCATCGAGAGCTTCTCCGACGCGCTCGACAAGACGACGTACGAGGGCACGTTCGTCGGCAACCTCTCCGCGCTCGCCGTGGACCGCGACGGGCGGATAGCCGCGCTGTCCGACCGGTCCTCGCTCTTCACGCTGGACCGCAGGACCCTCCGGCCCACCGGTGTCGTCCCGCTCGCCGACGAGAAGGGCGCCGCGCTCGACTCCGAGGGGCTGGTCGTCGACCTCCCCCACTCTCGGCTCCGCTCGAGCGGGGGGACCCCCATCGGCACCCGTCTCGTCACCTCCGAGACCGAGCCGTCCGTACGCCGCTACGAGCCGGACGGCACCTTGGTCGGCAGCCTCCCCGTGCCGGACGCCCTCAAGGTCGCTCCCGCGGGCCGCGCCACCTCGAACCAGACCTTCGAGGGGCTGACCCTGCTGCCCGGCGGGCACAGGCTGCTCGCAGCCATGGAGGGCGCGCTGTCCGGCGACACCACCGGCATCGTCCGCTTCCAGACCTGGGACCGGCACACCGTCCGCGAGGACTTCCGCCTGTCCGCCCAGTACGGCTACCGCACCGACAGCGGTCTCGGCGTCTCCGAGGTCACCGCCACCCCCGACGGGCGCCTCCTCGTCCTAGAGCGCGGCTTCACGTCGGGCGTCGGCAACACGGTCCGGCTCTACCTGGCGGACCCGCGGCACGCCACGGACACCAGCGGCGTCGACACCCTCACCGGTCAGGACGGCGTACGGCTCGCCCGCAAGACCCTCCTCGCCGACCTCGTGAACTGTCCTTCACTGGGCGCCCAGGCCAAGCAGCCCCAGCCCAATCCACTCCTCGACAACATCGAGGGCCTGGCGGTCACCGGCCGCACCCACGGCCGTCTGAACCTCCTCCTGGTCAGCGACGACAACCAGAACCCGGTCCAGATCACCCGCTTCTACTCCCTGCGGGTCCGGCTGCCGTAGGGGGGCGAATATTGCGGAGGGATGAAATCCGCTTCATTTGGCGTTGGTGCCTTCCGGCGGAGTGAGATCTACGGAAGGCACCGGCGTGGCAGCGCAGCAGGGGGAAATGCGGGGCCGGGCGCGGCGGGAACAGGGAGCCGGCTGGGCACGGCGACTGGCCGGCTACGCATGGCGGTACCCGAAGGACGTCGTCCTCGCGCTCGGCTCGTCGCTGGCCGGCATGGCCGTCATGGCGCTGGTCCCGCTGATCACGAAGGTGATCATCGATGACGTGGTCGGGGATCACACCCGGAGCATGGCTGTCTGGGCGGGCGCCCTCATAGCCGCCGCCGTCGTCGTCTACGTCCTCACCTACATCCGCCGCTACTACGGCGGCCGCCTCGCCCTCGACGTCCAGCACGATCTTCGTACGGAGATGTACGAGACGATCACCCGGCTCGACGGCAGGCGCCAGGACGAGCTGTCCACGGGACAGGTCGTCGGCCGCGCCACCAGCGACCTTCAGCTGATCCAGGGCCTGCTCTTCATGCTCCCGATGACGATCGGGAACATCCTCCTCTTCCTGATCTCGCTCGGGATCATGGCCGCGCTGTCGCTCCCGCTCACCCTCGTGGCGCTCGCCGTCGCCCCCGCCCTCTGGTTCGTCGCCAAGCGCAGCCGCTCCAAGCTGCACCCCGCCACCTGGTACGCGCAGGCGCAGGCCGCCGCCGTCGCGGGCGTGGTCGACGGCGCCGTCAGCGGCGTACGCGTGGTGAAGGGCTTCGGGCAGGAGGAGCAGGAGACCGGGAAGCTCAGGGAGGTCGGGCGGCGGCTCTTCGCGGGGCGGCTGCGGACCATCCGGCTCAACGCCAAGTACACCCCGGCCCTCCAGGCCGTCCCCGCCGTCGGTCAGGTCGCGATGCTCGCGCTGGGCGGCTGGCTCGCCGTGCGCGGGCAGATCACGCTCGGTACGTTCGTGGCGTTCTCCTCGTATCTCGCACAGCTCGTCGGGCCCGTCCGGATGCTCGCCGTCGTCCTCACGGTCGGGCAGCAGGCCCGCGCCGGTGCCGAGCGCGTGCTCGAACTCATCGACACCGAGCCGTCGATCCAGAACGGGACGAAGACGCTGCCCGCCGACGCGCCCGCGACCGTCGAGTTCGACGACGTGTCGTTCGGTTACGAGGCGGGGCGGCCCGTACTGGACGGGCTGTCGTTCGAGATCCGGCCCGGCGAGACCCTCGCCGTCGTCGGCTCCTCCGGCTCCGGGAAGTCCACGGTCTCCCTCCTCCTCCCGCGCTTCTACGACGTCACGCACGGCGCCGTCCTCGTCGGCGGCCACGATGTGCGCGAGCTGACGCAGGATTCGCTGCGCGCCGCGATCGGGCTCGTCCCCGAGGACTCCTTCCTCTTCTCCGACACCGTGCGCGCCAACATCGCGTACGGCCGCCCCGAGGCGACCCAGGAGGAGATCGAGACCGCCGCCCGCGCCGCCCAGGCCGACCGGTTCATCGCCGAGCTGCCCGAGGGCTACGACACCAAGGTCGGCGAGCACGGCCTCACCCTCTCCGGCGGCCAGCGGCAGCGCGTCGCCCTCGCCCGCGCGATCCTCACCGACCCGCGGCTGCTCGTCCTCGACGACGCCACCTCCGCCGTGGACGCCCGCGTCGAGCACGAGATCCACGAGGCCCTCAAGGGGGTCATGGAGGGCCGCACCACCCTCCTGATCGCGCACCGGCGCTCCACGCTCAACCTCGCCGACCGCATCGCCGTGCTCGACGGCGGGCGCCTCGCCGCCATCGGCACCCACGAAGAGCTCCAGCAGCGGTCCCCGCTGTACCGGCGGCTGCTCACCGACCCGGACGAGCTGGGCGGGGTCTCCCCGGGACACGCTCATCCGACGGCACCGCAGGAGGACACCTCCGTACGGGACGAACTGGACGCCGAGTTCGACGCCGAGCGCGGTGTCACGCCGCATCTGTGGACCGGCGACCGGGAGCCGAAGGACAACGCGCTCGCCGGGATGCCCGCCACCCCCGAACTCCTGGCCCAGGTCGAGGCGTTGCCGCCGGCCACCGACGCCCCCGGCATCGACGAGGCGCGCGCGGTCACGCCGGAGGACTCGTACGGACTGCGGCGGCTGCTGCGCGGCTTCGGACTTCCCCTCCTGGTGAGCCTGGGCCTCGTCGCCGTCGACGCGGGCATGAGCCTGCTGCTGCCCGTGCTGATCCGGCACGGCATCGACAAGGGCGTCACCCAGATGGCGCTCGGCGCGGTGTGGGCCGCGGCCGCGCTCGGGCTGGTCACCGTGCTCGTCCAGTGGGCGGCGCAGATCGGCGAGACGCGGATGACGGGACGGACGGGGGAGCGGGTCCTGTACTCGCTCCGCCTGAAGATCTTCGCCCAGCTGCAGCGCCTCGGACTCGACTACTACGAGCGGGAGTTGACGGGTCGGATCATGACCCGGATGACGACCGATGTCGACGCGCTGTCGACCTTCCTGCAGACCGGCCTGGTCACCGCGTTCGTCTCCGTCGTCACCTTCTTCGGCATCATGGGCGCGCTGCTGGTGATCGACGTACAGCTGGCGCTGGTCGTCTTCGTGACGCTGCCGCCGCTGATCATCGGCACGTTCTTCTTCCGCCGGGCGAGCGTGAAGGCGTACGAACTCGCCCGCGAGCGCGTGTCGGTGGTCAACGCCGACCTCCAGGAATCGGTGTCCGGGCTGCTGATCCTGCAGGCGTTCCGGCGTGAGCGCTCGGGCGGGCGACGATTCGCGGAGGGCAGCGACAGCTACCGCCAGGCGCGCATCCGCGGGCAGTGGCTGATATCCGTCTACTTCCCGTTCGTGCAGCTGCTGTCGTCGGTGGCCGCGGCGGCCGTGCTGATCGTGGGCGCCCACCGGGTGGACTCCGGCACCCTGACGACCGGCGCCCTCGTGGCGTACCTCCTCTACATCGACCTCTTCTTCGCGCCCGTGCAGCAGCTCTCGCAGGTCTTCGACGGCTACCAGCAGGCCACCGTCTCGCTCGGCCGCATCCAGGAGCTGCTCCAGGAGCCGACCTCGACGAAGGCCGCCGAGGAGCCGCTCGAGGTCCTCTCCCTTCGGGGCGAAATCGCCTTCGAGGACGTCGACTTCGCGTACGGATCCGCGGACGAGGCCGAAGAGGCCCTCAGCGGCGTGTCGTTGCACATCCCCGCCGGGCAGACCGTCGCCTTCGTCGGGGAGACCGGCGCGGGCAAGTCGACCCTCGTGAAGCTGGTCGCCCGGTTCTACGACCCGACGGGCGGCCGGGTGACGGTCGACGGTACGGATCTGCGGTCGCTTGAGCTGACCTCGTACCGGCACCGGCTCGGGGTCGTCCCCCAGGAGGCGTACCTCTTCCAGGGCACGGTCCGTGACGCCATCGCCTACGGCCGCCCCGCCGCCACCGACGCCGAGGTGGAGGCCGCGGCCCGCGCGGTCGGCGCGCACGACATGATCGCCACGCTGGACGGCGGCTACCTCCACGAGGTCGCCGAGCGCGGCCGCAACCTCTCCGCGGGCCAGCGCCAGCTGATCGCCCTGGCCCGCGCCGAGCTCGTCGACCCGGACGTCCTGCTCCTCGACGAGGCCACCGCCGCGCTGGACCTGGCGACGGAGGCCCTGGTCAACCAGGCCACCGACCGCGTGGCGGGCCGCCGTACCACGCTGGTGGTCGCCCACCGCCTGACGACGGCGGCTCGCGCGGACCGGGTCGTGGTCATGGACCACGGCCGGGTGGCGGAGGACGGCACCCACGACGAGCTGCTCCAACTGGACGGACATTACGCCGAGTTGTGGCGGACGTTTGTGGGGACGCCGGAGCAGGAGGAACCGGTGGCTTCTACCGCCTGAGGTCCGTCGGTCTACCGCGCGACCGCGGTCTACCGCGCGACCGCCGTCAGGACTTCGCCTTGATGTCGGAGATCTTCTTCGTCGCCAGGTCCGACTGAACGGTCAGATACGTGTACGTCGGATGCTGGGCGGAGCCCCACGTCAGCCGCACTGTCGACCAGGTGTGCCCCATTCCGCTGTCCCCGGCCGTCACCTTCCAGGCACGCGGCACGTCCTGGGCGCGCAGCACACCGTCGGCGTGCGCGCGGTTCTCCCACTTGGCCAGGCGCGACCGGAGGTCGGAGGTCAGGTAGAAGGTGCGCAGCTGGGAGTCGAGGTGACCGGATCCCGAGTCGGTCACCGCGTCGATGTAGGCGCCGTAGAAGTCGGCCACCCGGTCGTAGACGGGACCGTTGGCGCCGCTGCGGGCCGGGGGCGGGCTGGTGGAGCTGGCGACCGCCGGTACGGAGGCGCCAGCCGCGGTGAGGAGGGCCGCCGCGACGAGTACGCGGATGGTCGTACGGGAGGGCTTACGGGAGAGCTTCGTGCGTGCGGGCTTCGTGCCGGACATGGACTACCGCCTTTCGCCTGTGACCAGTTGGACACCGGGTAAACATGCACGGTTGCCCCAAACACGGAAAAAACTCTCCCGGATGAGCCGAGGGTGAACGCAACCATCCGACGTACGTCGTGCGTCCGTACACCAGTACGCTGATTGCTGCGGGAGGGACGACAGTGGACAGTGGTGCGATACGCCGACGGTTGGCGCTCGGCGTGGCCGTGCTGGCCGCGTCCGGGCTGTTCGCGCTCGCGAGCCCCGGCAGCGCGCAGGCGGCGACCTCCTACTGCTCGGGACACAAGGTCCGCACGCTGCCCTTCTCGACCGGGTACGTGCAGGTCTACAAGCGCAGCGGTTACGTCTGCGCCGTGACCTTCCCCAAGACTCAGGGGGGCCGCAAGTCGATGTCCGTCAGCGTGCAGGCGCGCGGCAGCCGGCCGGTGGTCGACTCGGGGCGCTTCACGCATCACGCGGGCCCGGTGACCGTGCACGCCGGCCACCGCTGCGTCTGGATCAAGGGTTCGGTCGGCTCGGGCTCGGTGAGCACGGGCTGGATTCTCTGCTGAGTCCCGGACCGGATCAGGGCAAATTCACAGGATTGCCCAACCTCCCCTGGTGTCACGGCAGTTGCTCCGCTAGGTTCCGGCGGACATCTGCGTATTCCCAGGGGAGGGTGCATGCGCAAGGCGCTCAGATGGCTGCTGGCGCTCACGGTGCTCATAGGCACGTTGAGCACGGCCGGGGCGGCCACCGCCGCCCAGCCGGAGGCCACCACCGGCACCGCAAGCAGTGACGTCGACATCAAGGACCGGCTCCTCGCGATACCGGGCATGAGCCTGATCCAGGAGAAGCCGTACACCGGCTACCGGTTCTTCGTCCTCAACTACACCCAGCCGATCGACCACCGGCACCCGTCCAAGGGCACGTTCCAGCAGCGGATCACCGTGCTGCACAAGGACACTTCGCGCCCGACGGTCTTCTACACCGGCGGCTACAACGTCTCCACGAACCCCAGCCGCCGCGAGCCGACCCAGATCGTGGACGGCAACCAGGTCTCGATGGAGTACCGCTTCTTCACTCCGTCCCGGCCCGACCCGGCCGACTGGTCCAAGCTCGACATCTGGCAGGCGGCCAGCGACCAGCACCGTATCTTCGAGGCCCTCAAGCCGATCTACCACCAGAAGTGGGTCTCCACGGGCGGCTCCAAGGGCGGCATGACCGCCACGTACTACGAGCGCTTCTACCCGCGGGACATGGACGGCGTCGTCGCGTACGTCGCCCCCAACGACGTGGTGAACGACGAGGACTCGGCGTACGACCGCTTCTTCGGACAGGTCGGCACCAAGGAGTGCCGCGACAAGCTGAACGCGGTCCAGCGCGAGGCGCTCGTACGCCGGGAGCCGCTGGAGAAGAAGTACGAGGCGTACGCGGCCGACAACGGCTACACGTTCACGACCATCGGCAGCCTCGACAAGGCGTACGAGGCGGTCGTGCTCGACTACGTGTGGGGCTTCTGGCAGTACAGCCTGCTCACGGACTGCGACGCGATCCCGGCGGACGCGGCGCACGCGACGGACGATCAGATCTGGGACTCGGTGGACACGATCTCCGGCTTCTCGGCCTACACCGACCAGGGCCTGGAGACGTACACGCCGTACTACTACCAGGCGGGCACCCAGCTCGGAGCTCCCACGATCCACTTCCCTTACATCGAGAAGAAGTACATCAAGTACGGCTACCAGCCGCCGCGGAACTTCGTCCCGCGCTCCATCCCGATGAAGTTCCAGCCGTGGGCGATGCGCGACGTGGACACCTGGGTCCGCCACCACGCGAACCACATGCTCTTCGTCTACGGCCAGAACGACCCGTGGGGCGCGGAGCGCTTCCGCCTCGGCTCGGGAGCACGCGACTCGTACGTCTTCACGGCGCCGGGTCTGAACCACGGCGCGAATGTCGCCGGCCTGGTCGCCGACGAGAAGGCGCTCGCCACCGCCCGCGTCCTGGAGTGGGCGGGCGTCGCTTCCACCGCGGTCCAGTCGGATCCGTCGGCGGCGAAGCCGCTGGCGCGGTATGACGCGAAGCTGGACGTGCGGGACGTGGAACGCGAGCCCGCGCTGCGTCCGTAACGCCGGTTCGACAGCCACTGGCGGCGGGGTCGGCATCGCCGGACTCCGCCGCCAGTGGCTGGCCTAGTGGTGTGACGGGCATACGGGGCCTACTGATTGGCCAGGGAGGTAGGCCGTCCGTTCCTGTGGGGTGAGGTCGCGGTTGACGGCGCGGCAGATTTTCTGGATCGCTGCGGAAGGTTTGGGGAGGGTGACGTCCCACACGCGCGCTGTTTTGTCCGCACTGGTGGTGGCGAGGGTGTGGCCGTCCGGGCTGAACGCCGCCGATTGCAGCGTGTCGGTGTGTCCGATCAGGGTGGTGCGGGTTTTGCCGGTGGCTACGTCCCACAGCCGGACAGTCGTGTCCGCACTGGTGGTGGCGAGGGTGTGGCTGTCGGGGCTGAATGCCACCGAAGTCACCTCGCCGGTGTGTCCGGTCAGGGTGGTGCGGGTCTTGCCGGTGGCGACGTTCCACAGTCGCGCGGTGTAGTCGGCGCTGGCAGTGGTGAGGGTGTGGCCGTCGGGGCTGAACGCCACCGACCACACCGTGTCGGTATGTCCGGTCAGGGTGGTGCGGGTTTTGCCGGTGGCGACGTTCCACAGTCGCGCGGTGTAGTCGCCGCTGGCGGTGGCGAGGGTGTGGCCGTCGGGGCTGAACGCCACTGAATACACTGGGCCAGCGTGCTCAGTCAGGGTGGTGCGGGTCTTGCCGGTGGTGACGTCCCACAGTCGTACGGTGTAGTCGATGCTGGCGGTGGCGAGGGTGTGGCCGTCGGGGCTGAACGCCACCGACTGCACCGCGTCGGTGTGTCCGGTCAGGGTGGTGCGGGTTTTGCCGGCGGTGACGTCCCACAGTCGGGCACTCTTGTCGGCGCCGGCGGTGGCGAGGGTGTGGCCGTCGGGGCTGAACGCCACCGAAGTCACCTCGCCGGTGTGTCCGGTCAGGGTGGCGCGGGTTTTGCCGGTGGTGACGTCCCACAGTCGGGCAGTCTTGTCGGCGCTGGCGGTGGCGAGGGTGTGGCCGTCGGGGCTGAATGCCACCGAATACACCGTGTTGGTGTGGCCGATCAGGGACGTGCGGGTGGCACCGGTGGTGACGTCCCACAGCCGTACGGTGTGGTCGTCGCCGGCGGTGGCGAGGGTGTGGCCGTCGGGGCTGAACGCCACCGACTCCACCTGGTTGGTGTGGCCGATCAGGGACGTGCGGGTGGCACCGGTGGTGACGTCCCACAGCCGTACGGTGTGGTCGCCGCTGCCGGTGGCGAGGGTGTGGCCGTCGGGGCTGAACGCCACCGACGCCACCGTGTTGGTGTGGCCGATCAGGGTGGTGCGGGTCTTGCCGGTGGAGACGTTCCACAGCCGCGCGGTCAAGTCAGCGCTGCCGGTGGCGAGGGTGTGGCCGTCGGGGCTGAACGCCACCAACCACACCGTGCCGGTGTGTCCGGTCAGGATGGTGCGGGTCTTGCCGGCGGTGACGTCCCACAGTCGGGCAGTCTTGTCGGCGCTGGCGGTGGCGAGGGTGTGGCCGTCGGGGCTGAATGCCACAGACCACACTTCGCCGGTGTGTCCGGTCAGGGTGGTGCGGGTCTTGCCGGTGGCGAGGTTCCATAGTCGTACGGTGTGGTCGGTGCTGGCGGTGGCGAGGGTGTGGCCGTCGGGGCTGAATGCCACAGACCACACCGCGCTGGTGTGTCCGGTCAGGGTGGTGCGGATCTTGCCACTGGCGACGTTCCACAACTGCACAGGGCCATCGGAGCTGGCGGTGGCGAGGGTGTGGCCGTCGGGGCTGAACGCCAGCGAAGTCACCTCGCCGGTGTGGCCAATCAGGGTGGTGCGGGTTTTGCCGGTGGCAACGTTCCACAGCCGTACGGTGTGGTCGCCACCGGCGGTGGCGAGGGTGTGGCCGTCGGGGCTGAACGCCACCGACCACACCGTCTTGGTGTGGCCGGCCAGACGCCGATGCAATGGGAGGGCCGCAGCGGTTCGCAAGCCTTCGATGGACTCGGGAGTGTGGCTGGTGCGGTACGCCTGGACGGCCAACAGCGAGGCGAGTTCAGGGTTTGCGCCGATGAGCGTGTCGGACTGGGCGGCGAGCTGCCGGGACAGTGCTGCTTGCCGTTCGTCGACCGCCGTCCGCCACTGCCAGAGGGTGCCCCCTGCGGCGAGGAGCGCGAGTACCAGCAGTGCCGCAAGGATGGTGTTGAGGCGCCTGCTGCGCCGGATGGCCGCCTGTTGGCGCTGCTTGCTGGCGCGGAGAAAGGCCGTGATGTCGCCCGGCAGCCGGCGCCGCCGCGACCATTCGAGGCCCTCCTCGAGTGCCGTCCCCCCGAGCAGGTCACCGGCGTCGTTCTTCTCCGCCCAGCGGGCACTCCGTTCGTGCGTGCGGTCCAGCCATTCGTGGAAACGATGATCCTGCCTGACCCACTCGCGCAGTGTGCCCCAGTCACGGACGAGCGCGTCATGGATCAGTTCGGCCACCGGCTCGCCGGGAGGGGCGTCGGGGCGTTGGGGGTCGCGGAGCGTCTGGGTGGTGATGATGCGATGGCATGTGAGGGTGTCCATGACGGCGTCGACGTCACCGTCGGGGGAGTCGCCGGGGTCGGCTGCCAGGTCGCGGAGTTCGTCGAGGGGGACCTGCGCGCGGACGGCCGGGATGCGGCGGCTGCGGTCGGCGGGGTGTACCAGGGAGGTCAGGGTGCGCCGTGCGATGCGCCGTTGATCGTCAGACAGGTCATCGAGGGCGCTGTCGCACCACGTGGTCAGGCTGCCGCTGACCGCTCCGATGCGACGGTACGCCTCATGGGTGAGGTATCCGTCCTGCCGCCGAAGCCATAGCTGGCTGAGCGTCAGCTCCAACAGGGGCAGCACGGTGACGGGTGCCTGCCGCGTCGTTGCTGCCTCCGGAGTGATGGCCAGGACGTCGGTGATGATCCGCTCCGGCAGCCCTGGTTGGAAATGGAGGCCCACGTCCTGGGCGGGCAGGGTGATGATGTCGTGCAGGTCCTGCTGGCTCAGGGTGCCGGGCACGTTGAGGAGGCCTGGCATCGCCGCGTCCAGCAACCTGGGTGCCAGAGCGGCTAGTTGGGGGTAGAAGTCGTCGCGCATGACCAGGATCACACTGAGGTCGGCGTGCGACTCGACCGCAGTGGCGATCTGGTCCGCGACTGCCGTGAGGCTCCGCCGGTGGCCATTGGTGGTCTGGGTGAAGAGCTCCTCGAACTGGTCGATGATCAGCAGGATGCGCTGGTGGGCGGGTTCGGCCGCGAATCGACGGGTGACCGCCGCGGCGATCCCGTCGGTGATGGCCCCGGGCAGCCCCGCCCGCTCGATCTCCGCCAGCAGGTCCTGCCTGGGCCGGGCGAGCACCGGCAGCCACAGGTCACTGCCCGGCAGCGCGCCCGCGGTCAGCGCCCGCAGCACACCCGCCTGGATCAAGGACGACTTGCCCGACCCGGACGGCCCGAGCAGCAGCGTCAGCCGCCGTTGCAGAGCCAGGTTCGTCACGACCTGCCGTACCGCGTCCTTGCGGCCTTCGAACCACCGGGCCTGCTCCGCAGTGAACGGCTCCAGTCCCCGGTAGGGGCACACATCCTGCTCGGCAAGCTCCGGCAGGATCTCCCGCAGCACCTGCGTAGGGGTGACGTACGCGATGCCCTGCCCCCGCTCGTATTCGTCGGGAGCGGCGATCTCGGTGAGCATCCCGATGACCAGGCCGGTCACCTCGTCGAGGACGGGCCCGCCACTGAACCCGGTGGTGAGGTCATTGGCGGCGGTCAGCTGCAGATGCGCGCCCGTGCCGTCCGAGGCCGGCAACAGGGCTCCGGCCACGCCGAAGCCGAAGTGGCCGTCGGGCGGGGCCTGGGCGGGAAACCCGAACGAGCGCACCTGGTGGCCCCGGGACCCCTCCGCGGAGCCCAGCGGCAGAGTCCTCATGCCCGCCGACGCACCGCTCAGCCGGATGAAGGCCACGTCCTCGTCGTCCGGGGCCCGCCACAGCTCGTCCAGGACATGCCCCTCCACCCCGTCCGCACCCTCCACATGCGGGAAGGACAGCCGCACCTGCTCTCCCGGGCCGCCCCCCGCCGCCTGGACGACGTGCGCACAGGTGACCAGGACGCCCTCGTCCACCAGGAAACCGGCGCCGGCCACCCTCCCGTCCGGTCCGAGGATCTGGGCCACCGCAGCGAGGAGGTCCGACGCAAGGCCGCCGCCCGCCGGGCTCTCGGTGCTGTCCACGGGATCAGCCATCAGCCCGCACTCCCGTCCGCACGAGAGCGGTCGGGGCTCTCCCTCTTCCACGACACGGTCACCTGCAAGTGGCAGTTGGCGCGGCTCTTGGTGATCACGGCCCCGGCCTCGACCGCGAGATCGACACCGAACTCGACCGTGATCGCGTCGGGCCGAGCCTTGCGCAGTTGGTCGAGCGTGGCCCGGGCCGCTTCCGTGACCGGCTCCAGGGACTCCTGCAGAGTCCCCGGCAGTTCGTGAACGGCATCGCTGATGCGACCGGCCTTCACCGGCCCCTCCGGGCCGGCCGGTGACTCGACCAGTACGCAGCCCCCGCCTTCCAACGGAATCCGAGTCAGAGGTGCCAAAACGCCTCCTCTGCCTCTCGTGTTCAGTCGTCCGGGATCTTGACCAGCATGCTCATTTCTGGCATATGCCGCATCCCGGAGTGGGCTGTGCGAATGAGCCCGCTGAGTGATGTCCCGCCCCGAGGGTCACACCGGGCGCGCGCAGCCCACGGGTTTGCTGCCGCCCAGTTGGACGTACAGGGCCGTGGACGCCGGGCATTTCGCCCGGGCGGTGACCGCTGACGTCACCTTGTACTCCGGGGGCTTCTTGCCCTTGCCGTCGCAGGCCGTCTCGCGCACCTGGCCGCTGCCCGCGCTGTAGACGCAGTCGCCGACGATGGTGCGGGGGCCTCCGCCGCCGCCCGGGTCGCCGGGGTGCGGGGGTTCGAGCTTGCGCATGCAGGCGTAGCCCTGGGGGACCGCGCCGTCGCCGTCCTCGTCCGAGGCGGGTGCGGTCTGGCTGATGTGCAGGACGAAGTCCGTCGTCGCGGGGCAGGACGGGCCGTCCGCGACCTTGCCGTCGTAGCGGGCGATCACCCGTGCGGCGGCCCGTTCGCTCGTGCAGGGCACCTCCGTGAAGCTGGTCGTCCCGAAGGAGCTGCACTCGTCGACGCCGAGGAACACCGCGCCGTAGCCGGAGGGCCGCGTCGGTGTCGCTCCAGCGCTGGGCGCGCCGTCCCCGGAATCGGAGCCGGACGACCAGCGCTGACAACCGCAGAGCACGGCCAGAGCAAGCAGAAGCGCGCACAGCGCCCCGATGGAACGCCGACCCGACGCGCTGGCTCGCATGGCTTCCCCCCGATACCCCGGTCCAGCGTGACCCGCCACAGCGGGCACACGCCAGACGTGCGGGGTGCTTTGCGCTACTTGGGGGTGGTGCGCCGGGTGTGCGACGTACGTCTCGTACGTCAACCCGTACCCGATCGGCTACAGCACTTGCTAGTACGTCAACCCGTACCCGATCGGGTACAGCACCTTCGTCGGATCGTCCGCCCGCTGCACCGGTACCGGCAGCCTGCCGTGCGGGTCGACGCGGCCCGCGATCGCCCGGGCGGCCGCGCGCAGTTCCACGTCCGTCCAGGAGTACGTCGCCACGTAGGCGCCCACGGAGGGGAGTTGAGCCACGTCGTACGGGTTGCGAATGGCGATCGCGACGACCGGGACACCCGTGGCGACGAGCTGCTCCACGAGGGTCTTCTGGGAACCGGTCGCCGTCACGTTGTACGTCCCGACGACCACCGCGTCCGCGTCCTTCGCCGCCGCGACCGCCCGGGCGATCGTCGCCGTCGAGGGTGCGGTGCCGGTGGACAGGGCCGTCGCCGTGAAGCCCAGCTCGGTCAGGGCGCCGGCGAGGACGGTGGTGGGCGGTCCGTCGGAGAGCGACGGGGAGGCGGGGTCGGCGCCGACGACGAGCACCTTCGGGGTGCGCCGGCGGGACAGCGGCAGCAGGCCCTCCTTGTTGACCAACAGGGTCGTCGTGCGCTCGGCGATCCGGTCGGCCGCCCTGAGGTGCGCCGGGATGCCGACAGCGCGGTCGACGCCGCCGTCGGTGACGTAAGGGTCGCTCAGCAGCCCCAGCTTCGCCTTGAGGCGGAGCACCCGCAGGATCGACTCCTCGAGGCGGGCCTCGGTCAGCTCGCCGCCGCGCACGGCATTCAGCACCGCGTTCCACGCGATGTCCAGGGAGGGCGGGTTGAGGAGCTGGTCGACACCGGCCTTGAGGGCGAGCACGGGGACGCGGTCGTCGCCGTACTTCTGCCGTACGCCCTCCATGCCGAGCGAGTCCGTCACCACGACTCCGTCGTAGCCGAGCTCCTCGCGCAGGATGCCGGTGAGGATCGGGCGGGAGAGCGTGGCCGGGTCGCCGGACGGGTCGAGTGCCGGGACCATGATGTGCGCGGTCATGATCGAGTCGATGCCTGCGCGGATGGCCGCCCGGAAGGGCACGGCGTCGAGGGTCGACCACAGCTCCCGGCTGTGCGTGATGACCGGGAAGCCGAAGTGGCTGTCCACGGCCGTGTCGCCGTGCCCCGGGAAGTGCTTGGCGGTCGCCGCGACCCCGGACGCCTGATACCCCTTCACCTCGGCCGCCACCAGGCCGGCCACCGCGTCCGGGTCGGCGCCGAAGGAGCGCACGCCGATGACCGGGTTGGCCGGGTTGACGTTCACGTCGGCGACCGGGGAGTAGTCCTGGCGGATGCCGAGGGCGTGCAGCTCGGCGCCGCCGATGCGGCCCACCGTGCGGGCGTCCTCCCGCGAACCTCCCGCACCCAGCGCCATGGCGCCCGGGAACAGCGTCGCGGGCTTGCCCACGCGAGCCACTATCCCGTGCTCCTGGTCGGTGGAGATGAGGACGGGCAGCCCGCGCGGCTGGTCCAGGCTGACCTTCTGAATCCCGTTCGACAGATCCGCGATCTGGTGCGGATTGCGGGTGTTGTGCGCCCAGGCGAAGTAGATGATCCCGCCGACGCGGTACTTGGCGATCAGCTCGGCGGCCGTCCTGACGCCGATCTCCTTGAGGTTGGCGTCGATGTCGGCCTGGTCGGGCGCGGTGGCCGAATGGCCGTACACCCGCATGACGAAGAGCTGGCCGACCTTCTCCTCCAGCGTCATACGGGAGATCAGGGCGCGGAGTTCCTTGTCGTCGTGCCGGTCGACGTCGTCGCCGGCGTACGCGCTTCCGCCGGCGGCGAGGGCGGCGGTGACGCCCGCGGTGGCGCCGGCGGTGGCGGCGAGAACGGTACGTCGGGATGGCCCGGCCGGTCTCGACGGTCTTGCGGTGCTTCCCGTGCTGGAGTCGCGCACGAGCGCTCCTTCCCTCATGAAGGAAACTTCCGAGGAGTCACGAATATCCGGGAAGTTTCTTCCAGTCAAGAGTGTGCACAGTAACCCGCGTTGGGGCCGCCACCGGCGCAGTTGGAGGGGGGCGCGCCGGTGACGGCGTGCTGCCGGCCGCAGGCGGCGGAGAGGGTGGTCAGCGTTCGCAGCCAGCAGCGAGGCCGACACCGCACTGCGGAGACTCATCCGACAGCATGCGGATTGGACGAAGGGCAGCTGCTCCGGGTTCCCCGGTTTCCGGGTAACTCCGGAAGTTGGGACGGGGGTTTCGGGCGGGGATGGTGAGCCGCCTGCCCCGACCTCGGCTCCAGCCGGCCTCAGCCGTGCTCCGACACCGAGGACCAGTGCCCCTGGAGCGTCCGCACCGAAGGTCCACTTGGCGGACGTTCCGGCGAGGGAGCAGGTCAGGGAGCCAGCATGAGGGCATGGCCGTAGTCGACATCCCCGGTTCCAAGTCCATCACCGCCCGCGCCCTCTTCCTGGCGGCGGCGGCCGACGGGGTCACCACCCTGCTGCGCCCGCTCCGCTCGGACGACACCGAGGGTTTCGCGGAGGGCCTGACCCGGCTCGGGTATCGCGTCGGGCGGACCCCGGACACCTGGCACGTCGACGGCCGCCCGCAGGGCCCCGCGGTCAAGGAGGCGGACGTGTACTGCCGGGACGGCGCGACGACGGAACACATGAGCCCCACCGGCGACCGCCGCTTCCCGCCCGCGCTCGCCGCCCTGAGCGAGGCCGCGTTCGACTACGACGACGGCAACGGCATCGACTACGAGCCGTGGGGCGACTTCCTGACCGCCGAGGAGACCACCGACTGGCTGCGGGCCTGGACCGGGAACTCCGAGCTGGACGGGGACGCGTTCCGGGTGTTCGGACAGGACGGGACCGGCGGCTACGCGGCGTTCTGGCGTGTCCGCCCGGAGCGCGAACTCGTCGACCAGCCGGTCGTCTTCTTCGGCTCCGAGGGCAGTCTGGGCGTGGTGGCGAGCGACCTGGCGGGCTACTTGCGGGTCCTCGCCGACGGGGTCGGTCCCATGGAAGCGGTCGACTACCCGGGGCAGAGCGCGGCCCCCGACCCGGCGCTGCTCGCCGTCGCCGAACGGTACGCGCCGGGGGCACGGGAGTCGGCGACGGATGTCGTCGCGGCGGCCGGGCGGGAGTTCCCCGGTTTCGAGGATCTCGTCCTCGGCTGGTGCCGCTGAATCCGGAGGCTCGAGGCGCCGGGAATTTCGTTCGACGGCCACGATCTCGTACGGAACACTTCGGCCGGTGACTTTCCATCTCGAGGGACCGGTCCTGGAAGGCGAGCTCGTACGTCTGGAGCCGCTGGGCCATCGTCATGCCGCCGACCTGGCCGTCGCGGCCGAGGAGGACAGGGGTTCGTACGAGTTCACCTGGGTGCCCCGGGCCGCCGAGGTCGGGCAGTACATCGACGCGCAGCTCGCCCGCGCCGCGAGGGGTCAACTAGCTCCGTATGCCCAGGTGTTGACGTCCACGGGACGCGCCATCGGCGCCACGTCCTACTGGGAGCCCCGCTCCTGGCGTGGCGACGACCGCCTCGACGCCATCGAGGTCGGCTTCACCTGGCTCGCCCGCTCGGCCCAGGGCACCGGCGCGAACGCCGAGTCCAAGCTGCTGCTCTTCGGCCACGCCTTCGAGCAGTGGGGCGTGGCCCGCGTCGACCTCAAGACCGACGCGCGCAACCGCCGTTCCCGCGCCGCGATCGAGCGCACGGGCGCCCGCTTCGAGGGCGTCCTGCGCAACTGGTCCCGCTCCTGGGCCCCGGGCGAGGAGGGCCTGTTGCGTGACTCCGCGATCTATTCGATTACGGCGGAGGAGTGGCCGGAGTGCCGGGGGCGGTTGGAGCAGCGGGTGGGCGGGTTCCTGTCCCGCACGTAGCGATGAGCCGCCGGGGGCTTGTCACGGGGGCTGTCGGGTCGGCCCCCTGGCCGGAGCTCAACGCCACCGTCGGGGCCTGGGTGCTCAGCCGACCAAGTCGGCGGCCGTGGTGCGTAGTTGATCCCGAACGGCGGCCAGCACAGGATCGCGCTCCGACCCTGTGCGTACGGCCACGAAGACGTTCCGGGACGGCGGCGCACCCTCGGTGGACAGCAGCGCGAGGCGGCGATGGGCGTACAGCGGCTGGACCAGGCGGGGGATCAGCGCGACCCCCTGGCCCGCCTCGACGAGCGCGGCGAGCGCACCCCAGTCGTTGACGGCGTGCCGGATGTCCGGCGTGAACCCGGCGGCCGCGCAGACGGAACGGGTGACGGCGCCGCAGCAGCTGCGCGCGTCCCCGACGATCCAGGCGTCGGTGGCGAGGTCGCGCAGAGTCACCCGGTCGCGGCCCGCGAGGCGGTGATCCGCCGGGACGGCGAGGTCCAGGACGTCGGCGAACAGGTCGGTGCGGGTGTAGCGCCGGTCGGTGTGCGGCGGCGCGGCGGCGAAGTCGACGGCCACGGCGACGTCGACCTGGCCCGAGTCGAGCGCGGTGAACAGGTCCGGCGGCTCGGCCTCGACGACGTCGACGCGGACGTGAGGCAGTCGCGCGGCCAGCGTGCGCAGAGCGTCGGGGAGCAGACCGAGTATCCCGCTGGAGAAGCAGCCGATGGTGACCGACCCGCGCCCGCCCTCCCCGTACGCCGCCAAGTCGGCCCGCGCCCGCTCCAGTTGGGCGGCGATCAGATCGGCGTGGGCCAGCAGGACGCGCGCCTGTCCGGTCAGCCGTACGCCTCTGCCGTCGCGCTCCGTCAGCGGTACGCCCGCCTCGCGGGCCAGCGCGGCGATCTGCTGGGAGACCGCGGAGGGGGTCAGATGCAGGGCCTCTGCCGTTCGCGCCAGGCTGCCGCGACGCCGGAGTTCGCGCAGGACGGTCAGGCGGCGCAGATCGACAGTGAAGGTCTCACTTATCTGTTCCACGCGGAAAGATTAACTGGACCTGTGTGCCGGTGATCGGAAACCATCGCCTCATGACCACCAAGCACTTCCTGATCCTCCATGGCTGGCAGAACCACCGCCCGAAGGACCACTGGCAGCACTGGCTGGCCGACCGGCTGACGGAGTTGGGCCATCACGTCACGTACCCGCAGCTGCCTGATCCCGACGACCCCGACCTGGAGGTGTGGCTCGGCGAACTGGCCCGTCACCTCGACCGGCCGACCGGCGCCGAGCGTGTCGTACTCGCCCACAGCGCGTCCGCCGTGCTGTGGCTGCACGCCGCCGCGCGCGGTGTGCCCGGCCTCGACGTCGACCGGGCGCTCCTCGTGGCCCCGCCGTCCCCATCCGTCCTCGTACGGCACCCGGAGATCGCGGAGTTCGCCCCACCGCCGCTCGACGGCATCCAGCTGCCCGGGCCCACACGGCTCGTCGCCGGCGACGACGACCCGTACTGTCCGGAAGGCGCCCGCACCGTCTACGGCGACCCCCTGGGCGTACCGACCGAGATCATCCCCGGGGCCGCGCACCTGGACCTGGATGCCGGTTACGGCTCCTGGCCCGCTGTGCTGGACTGGTGCCTCGACGGGACGGCGCCGCTCACGGCTCGCCCGGCGTAGGGCTCGTGGGGCTCTTAGGGCTCACCACTCCTCGATGCGCGGGTCGGCCTCGCGTCGGCCCGGGAGGCGCCGGAC
Organism: Streptomyces sp. R41; assembly: GCF_041053055.1. NCBI lineage: Bacteria > Bacillati > Actinomycetota > Actinomycetes > Kitasatosporales > Streptomycetaceae > Streptomyces > Streptomyces sp. R41. The sequence continues at coordinate 3,989,627 of NZ_CP163443.1, read as the reverse complement.
ACGGTTGGTCGAGGGCTCGAAGAGTGATGCGGAGTGCGATACGGGGGGCTCGGCCCCGCCGGCCCCGGCGCACTGTCGCGGGGTGGGGCGACTCCACTCCCCGTCGCCCAGGACCAGCAGGGGGTCGAACATCACCACCACTCCGGCCAGGATCAGGAAGGCGATCGGGCCGATGAGCATGGGGAGCAGGAGTGAGGTGGGCGAGTCGCCGACGTACGACCCACCGGTCGTGTTGTGGAGGTGGACTCCGACGGCGGCCATGCCGGTGTAGTGCATGCCGGACACGGCGATGCCCATGACCAGACTGGCTCCCAGGGCCGCGAGGAATCCCCGGATCGAGACGGCCGCCCACAGCGCGGCGGTCGCGGCGACGATCGCGATCACCACGGAGAGAGCGACCGTGACCATGTCGTACTGGATGTAGCCGTTCAGCTGGAGCGCCGCCATGCCCATGTAGTGCATGGCGGCCACGCCGAGACCGGTGACGATGCCCGCGGTGGCCAGGGTGGCGCCGTCGGCGCCGCGATACCCCACGGCGAAGACGCCTACGCCGACGACGACGATCGCCACGACGAGGCTCAGCACCGTCAGACGGACGTCGTACCGGGTGCGGCTCTCCTCGACCCGGAAGCCGATCATGGCGATGAAGTGCATCGTCCAGATGCCGCAGCCGATCGATGTCGCCCCGAGCGCGAGCCAGCCGGGTTTCCACGACTGCTCGTTGTGCACGGACCGGACGACACAACGCAGCCCCAGAGCGCTCCCCAGGCACGCGATGAGATAGGCCGCCACAGGAGTGACCGCGCCGTATCTGAATCCGTCGACAGTGCCCTGCATATGCCAACTCCCCCCAGAGTTATGGCTACTTGAGGGAGAAAGGTCTCGCGCCGGGGTTGCGTGAGCAATCCCCTACCGACGGTTTTCGAGTTAACTCTGTGATGCTTTTGGTTCACGCGGCGTCGTTCAGCAGACGGCAGAGGTGCTCGCGCCCGGCGCCCAGCAGCCCGGGAAGCGGCGCCGCCGCCTCGTACCACCGCTTCTCGTACTCCCAGCACAGCCAGCCGTCCCAGCCGTGGCGGGAGAGGACCTCGACGCACTCGGCGAGCGGCAGGACACCGGTGCCCAGCGGCAGCGGGGTCGTGTCCTCGGCGGATGCGATGTCCTTGACCTGTACGTATCCGAGGTACGGGGACAGCGCGGCATACGTCGACGACGGCTGCTCGCCGCCCAGCCAGGTGTGCATCACGTCCCAGAGCGAGCCCACGTGATGGTGGCCGACCAGGCCCAGGACCCTGATCGCGTCGGCGCCTGTGCGGTGCGAGTCGTGGGTCTCCAGCAGGATCCGTACGCCCAGGTCGGCGGCGTACTCGGCGGCCGTGCCGAGGCGGCGAGCGGCCGTCGCGTCGGCCTCTTCCGGGCTCTGGTCCGTGCCGGCGCCGGGGAAGACCCGTACGAACGGGGCGTCCACGTCGCGTGCGAGGTCCAGAAGCCGACGGATCTCGTCGATCACGGGCTCGTCGTCCCCCGGCGCCGCGACCCGCGCGTACCCCGCGAGCCCCAGCACCTCGATCCCGCCCGCCTTGAACTCCGCCGCCACGTCGGCCCGTTCGGCCGCACCGATGCCCGCGTGCACGGGCTCCTCCGGATGCGCCCGCAGCTCCACGCCGTGATAGCCGTGCGTGGCGGCGAGTCGTACGACGTCGGGGATGGGGAGCCCGGGCACACCGAGGGTGGAGAACGCCAGCTTCATGATCAGGGACCCTACTCGTCACTCGTGCGTGCCGTGCAGATCCAGCCGCCAGTCCTGGCCCACGAGATCCGCGCCGAAGGAGCGGTGCGGTTTCTCGGACACGAGGACGAAGCCGTGGCGCTGGTAGATACGGCGGGCGGCGGAGAGGACGTCGTTGGTCCACAGGACGAGGTCGCGATAGCCGACTCCGCGCGCGAAGTCGACGACGGCCTCGACGAGCCGGTCGCCGATGCCGAGCCCGCGCGCGTCCGGCTCGACAAGGAGCAGGCGGAGCCGGGCGGTGCCGGGCGCGTCGTCCCGTACGCACATCACGCACCCCACGGCCCGTCCGTCGAGCTCGGCGATCCACACCCGCTCCAGATGCGGATCGTGATCCTCGGCGAAGTCGGCGACGATCCTCGCGACCAGGCCCTCGTAGTCGGTGTTCCACCCGTACTCGGCCCCGTACAGCGCGGCGTTGCGCTGCACGATCCAGCCGAGGTCACCGGGGCCGGGCTCGCGCAGCACGACGTCCTCCGGGCGGGGGACCCGGCCGTCGCCCAGGATCGTCCGCACCGTGCGCATCGCCTCGGCGAGCCGCTCCCGGTCGGCGGGGGTCACGGAGGCGAGCAGCGAACCGACGGTTTCCCGGGCACGCTCGTCGAGCAGGTCGGCGGCGTCGCGGCCGCGCGCGGTGAGGGTGATCCGACGGCGGCGCGGGTCCTTCTCGGACGGGGCCCGCTCGACCAGCCCGTCCTGCTCGAACTTGTTGAGGATGCGGCTCAAGTAGCCCGAATCCAGCGAGAGTTCGGTACGCAGGTCGACCGCGTCCGTTCGCGGGGAGTGCGCGAGCTCGTAGAGGACGCGGGACTCCGTGAGCGTGTACGGGGCGTAGAGGTGACGGCCGTAGTCGAGCGCGCCGATGACGTTCGTGTAGAAGCGGTTGAAGGAGCGGATGTCCTGGACAGTCATGATCGGCCCCGGAAGGTCGGCTCTGATGGTCGGGGCTCCAGCTGGTCGGTCCGGAGGGTCGACCCGGATGGTTGACTCAGTCAGAGATACCGTTGCTCCGAGCATAGAACGGACACCAGCGCGCCGCCTACCCCTCTACGCCTCGTCGGCCGGCCGGTAGACACACACCTCCACCCCCGTCTTGCCGGCGACCGTGGAGACCCGTTCGAGCGGACGCTTCACGCCGTCCTCGGGGAAGATCGTCTTGCCGCCGCCGAGGATGACCGGCATCCGGATGAGCTGCAGCTCGTCGACCAGGCCCTCGCGCAGGAGGGTGCGCACGAGCGTGGGGCTGCCCATCATCGCCAGGTCGCCGCCGTCGGCCGCGCGCAGTTCCCGGACGCGGGCGACGGCCTCGTCGCCGGGGATGAGCGTGGTGTTGCTCCAGCTCGTCACGTCGCCTTCGCCGAGCGTCGTGGAGACCACGTACTTGGGGAGGGAGTTCATCAGGTCCGCGAACGGATCGCCCGCCCGCTCGGGCCAGGCCGCGGCCATCGTCTGCCAGGTACGCCGCCCGAACAGCAGCGCCTCGGCCCTGCCCAGACCGTCGGCGAAGGCACCGCCGACGACCTCCGGGTCGAAGTACGGGTGCGTCCAGCCGCCGTGCGCGAAGCCGCCGTCGGTGTCCTCCTGAGGGCCGCCGGGTGCCTGTACGACGCCGTCGATGCTGATGAATTCGCTGACCACGATGCGCATGGGAGGTGCTCCTGTTCGTCGCGCGGGCGATTACGGCAGAGAAGACCGGCGCAGGGTGCGGAAATCATCGCTCCCGCGTGCAGATCTTCCGTCCAGGTCTTCCGTCCAGGTCTTCCCTCTGGATCTTCCGTCTGGATCTTTCGCCCGGATTCTTTCGTCAGTCGTTGATGCCCAGCGGCGGCTGCCCCTTCGTCCAGATCGCCCGGATCGCGACCCGGCTGAAGCGCCAGCCGGCGGGGGTGCGGCGCAGGTCGGCCTCGTAGTGGCCGCCGACCGTGAACAACGGGTCGGCGTCCGCGCCACGCTCCCGGAGGGTGGCGTCGTGGTGGACGTGGGTCATCAGCGCGTTCCAGGAGGCGATGGCCCGTCCGGCCTCGGTGTCGACGTCGGTGAGGATCCCGGCGGCCATGTGCTGGGTACGGTCGTAACGCGCCAGCGCCTCCTCCGTGGCGCGGGCGGCGTCGGGGCCCTCGGTGGCGCCGAGGGGGGTCTCCATGCGTACGTCCTCGGTGACGAAGTCGAGGATCCAGGCTGCGGCGAACTTGCGCTCGTCGAGGGTGCGGAAGAGCTGGTGGATGAGGGTGCGGATCTCTGCGTGGGAGGTTTCCGCGGGCTGGGTCTGCGTGGTCATGGGCCGACCCTCGCAGCTCAAGCGGACTTGAGGTCAAGGGACGGGCGCAGTTCCCCGCGCCCCTTCACGGGGAACTGCGCAATCTTCTGGCGGGGTCTGGGGGCGGCAGCCCCCAGGGACGATGGGGGTCCCCCGCTCGAGCGAAGCCGAGAGCGGGGGGGGGGAGAGAGAGAGCAGGGGCGGAGGGGGCGAAGAAAACGTTTGGGCCCGTCGGCCCGGGGGTGCGCGGTCAGGCGCGCGGTCCCCCAGTGGACCCCCGCACCATCAACTCCCCCCGCACCGTGGCGATCCCGCCCGGCGGCGGCTCCTCGCGTCCCATGGCGATCCGCCCGGCGCGGGCGCCCGCCTCGGAGAGGGGTAGCCGCACCGTGGTGAGCGCGGGCACGGCGTCGATGCTGAAGGGCAGGTCGTCGAAGCCCGCGACGGAGACGTCGTCCGGGATGCGCAGGCCGGAGTCGCGCAGCGCGGCGCAGGCGCCGAGCGCCACCGTGTCGTTCGCGGCGACGACGGCCGTCAACGACGGGTCCCGGCGGAGGAGTTCGAGGGTCGCCTCGTAGCCGGAACGGCGGTCGTAGCGGCCGTACACGGTGTGCTGCGGATCGTCCTCGATGCCGTGCGCGGCCAGCGCGGCCCGGTGCCCCTCCAGCCGGTGCCGGGTCGTCGTCCGCTCCTCGGGTCCCGCGATGTAGCCGAGCCGCCGGTGTCCGAGCCCGATCAGATGCTCGGTGAGCTGCTGACCGCCCCCGCGGTTGTCGAAGGTGAGCGCGATCGCGTCGACGGCCTCGGGCGCGGGCGGCCGTCCGCACAGGACGACCCGGGTGCCCGCCTCGGCCAGCTTGCGCAGCTTCGCGGCGACGGCGGAGGCGTGCGAGGTGTCCTCGACGGCGCCGCCGGTCAGGACGACCGCGGCGGCGCGCTGGCGCTGAAGGAGCGTGAGGTAGGTGAGTTCACGCTCCGGGGAGCCGCCGGTGTTGCACACGACTCCGAGCCGTTCCCCGCCCGCGCGCCCCCCGGGGCCGCCGATCTCCGACTGGATCGCGGCCGCCATGATCCCGAAGAAGGGGTCGGCGATGTCGTTGACGAGGATCCCGACGAGGTCGGACGTCGCCGCGGCCAGCGAACTCGCGGGCCCGTTCAGTACATAGTCCAGCTCGTCCACCGCGCGCAGTACCCGCTCACGCGTGGACGCCGCGACGGGATAGTTCCCGTTCAGCACCCGGGACACGGTCGCGGGCGAGACCTGCGCACGCGCCGCCACGTCCGCCAGGGTCACGGTCATCTCGTCGTCCTCCGGTCACGCATCTCGTTGTCTCGTCCTCAAGGACGGCTGTCATACGTCCTCGAGCACGGCTGTCGTACATCCCCAAGGACGGCTGCCATACGTCCTCAAGCATGGCCGTCGTACGTCCTCGAGCTCGGCTGTCATATGCGGGTACATCCGACCGCGCGTACGCCCCCCGCGTCCAGCCGTCCGGAGGGTCGAACATCTCGTCGCCCGCATGGTCTTGTCCAATCGGCTGGACAGAGGCTAGCTTCTTCTTGGATAGAAAGCGCTTGCTGTCGCGCTCACCAGTGGAGCCTCACACTTACCGTGGGACTCACGCTCACCGTGGGGCGTACGCGGCGCGGAACCCGCGTACGAAGGGAATGACGTGACACGCAAGACGGTGCGTATCGCCATGAACGGCGTGACGGGACGCATGGGCTACCGCCAGCACCTCGTCCGCTCGATCCTCGCCCTGCGCGACCAGGGCGGCCTCGACCTGGGCGACGGCACCGTGCTGTGGCCCGAACCCGTCCTCGTGGGCCGCCGCGAGCACGCCCTGAAGGCGCTCGCCGAGCGGCACGGCCTGGAGCACTGGTCGACGGACGTGGACGCGGTCCTCGCCGACCCGAGCGTCGACCTCTACTTCGACGCGCAGGTCACCTCCGCCCGCGAGGAGGCGATCAAGAAGGCCATCGCCGCCGGCAAGCACGTCTACACCGAGAAGCCGACCGCGACCGGCCTCGACGGCGCCCTGGAGCTGGCCCGGCTCGCGCACGCCGCCGGCATCAAGCACGGCGTCGTCCAGGACAAGCTCTTCCTCCCCGGGCTGCTCAAGCTCAAGCGCCTCATCGACGGCGGCTTCTTCGGCCGGATCCTCTCCATCCGCGGGGAGTTCGGCTACTGGGTCTTCGAGGGCGACTGGCAGCAGGCCCAACGCCCCTCCTGGAACTACCGCGCCGAGGACGGCGGCGGCATCGTCGTCGACATGTTCCCGCACTGGGAGTACGTCCTGCACGAGCTGTTCGGCCGCGTCACCTCCGTCCAGGCGCTCACCGCCACCCACATCCCGCAGCGCTGGGACGAGCAGGACAAGCCGTACGACGCCACGGCCGACGACGCCGCGTACGGCATCTTCGAGCTGGAGGGCGGCGCCATCGCCCAGATCAACTCCTCCTGGGCCGTACGCGTCAACCGCGACGAGCTGGTCGAATTCCAGGTCGACGGCACGGAGGGCTCGGCCGTCGCCGGGCTGCGCAACTGCCGTGTCCAGCACCGCAGTTCCACGCCCAAGCCGGTCTGGAACCCGGACATCCCGGCCACCTATTCCTTCCGCGACCAGTGGCAGGAGGTCCCCGACAACGCCGAGTTCGACAACGGCTTCAAGGCCCAGTGGGAACTCTTCCTGCGCCACGTCTACGCCGACGCCCCCTACCACTGGGACCTCCTCGCCGGCGCCCGCGGCGTCCAGCTCGCCGAACTGGGCCTGAAGTCCTCGGCGGAGGGCCGCCGTCTCGACGTACCGGAGATCGCCCTGTGACCATCCAACTCCCGGACGCGACGGGCCGACTGCGGTCGTACGAGCCGCGCATCGCCCCGCTCGCCCTCACCACCGGCGCGCCCTTCACCTCCCGCACGGTCTTCTCGGCCGCGCACGTCGTCGCCGATCCGTACGCGGACGTCTCGCCCGACGCGCCCGCCGCCGTCGACTGGGACGCGACCCTCGCCTTCCGCCGCCACCTGTGGTCCCACGGGCTGGGCGTGGCCGAGGCCATGGACACCGCGCAGCGCGGGATGGGCCTGGACTGGGCGGGCGCGGCGGAGCTGATCCGCCGGTCCGCCGCCGAGGCGAAGGCGGTCGGCGGCCGCATCGCGTGCGGCGTCGGCACGGACCAGCTGGTGGGCCCGGCGTCCCTGGCGCAGGTCCGGGCCGCGTACGAGGAGCAGCTCGCCCTCGTCGAGGAGTCGGGCGCGCAGGCGATCCTCATGGCCTCGCGGGCCCTGACGGCGGCTGCCTCCGGCCCCGAGGACTACCTCGACGTCTACGGCCATCTGCTCCGCCAGGCCGCCGACCCGGTGATCCTGCACTGGCTGGGCCCGATGTTCGACCCGGCCCTCGAGGGCTACTGGGGGTCGAGCGACCTGGACGCGGCCACGGAGGTGTTCTTGCAGGTCATCGCCGCCCACCCGGACAAGGTCGACGGCATCAAGGTCTCCCTGCTGGACGCCCAGCGGGAGATCGACCTGCGCCGCAGGCTCCCGCACGGCGTGCGCTGCTACACGGGCGACGACTTCCACTACCCCGAGCTGATCGCGGGCGACGAGCAGGGCTTCAGCCACGCCCTGCTCGGCATCTTCGACCCGCTGGGCCCGCTGGCCGCGCAGGCGGTACGGGTCCTGGACACGGGCGACGCCAAGGGCTTTCGCGAACTCCTCGACCCCACGGTCGAGTTGTCCCGCCACCTCTTCCAGACCCCGACCCGCTTCTACAAGACGGGCGTCGTCCTCCTGGCCTGGCTGGCCGGACACCAGGAACACTTCACCATGGTCGGCGGGCTGCAGTCGGCCCGCTCGCTCCCGCACTTCGCACGTGCCTACGAACTGGCCGACGGCCTGGGCCTGTTCCCGAACCCGGAGCTGGCCGAAGCGCGCATGAAGACCCTGCTCGCCCTGTACGGAGTGACCCCATGAGTCTCGCCCGCTTCTCCATCAACCAGATGACGGTCAAGCAGCTGTCGATGCCCGAACTGGTCGAAGCCTGCCTGGAGTTGGGCGTACCGGGCGTCGGTCTCTGGCGCGAGCCCGTCCAGTCGTACGGCGTCGAGGCGACCGCCAAGCTGGTCCGCGACGCGGGCCTCGCGGTGACGACCCTGTGCCGGGGAGGCTTCTTCACGGCGATCGACCCGGCCGAGCGCGCCCGTGCCCTGGACGACAACCGGGCGGCGATCGACGAGGCGGCGACCCTCGGCACGGACACCCTGGTCCTGGTCTCGGGCGGTCTGCCGGCCGGCTCCAAGGACCTGCACGGCGCCCGGGAGCGCATCGCCGACGCACTGGCCGAGCTGGGCCCCTACGCGGCCGAGCGCGCCGTACGCCTGGCCATCGAACCCCTCCACCCCATGTACGCCGCCGACCGCTGCGTCGTATCGACCCTGGCCCAGGCCCTGGACCTCGCGGAACGCTTCCCCGCGGATCAGGTGGGCGTCACCGTCGACACGTACCACATCTGGTGGGACGACACGGCCCCCGCCCAGATCGCCCGCGCGGGCACCTCCGGCCGTATCCACACCTTCCAGCTGGCCGACTGGACCACCCCACTGCCCGAGGGCGTTCTCAACGGCCGCGGCCAGCTCGGCGACGGCTCCATCGACATGCGCGAGTGGCGCTCCTACGTGGAGGCGGCGGGCTACGACGGCCCGATCGAGGTCGAGCTCTTCAACGACGCGCTGTGGGCTCGGGACGGGCGGGAGGTTCTGGCGGAGACGGTGGACCGGTTCCTCGGACACGCCGCCTGAGGTCGGTGGCACGCCGTCGGAGGACCTGGGCACGCCGTCCGAGGGTCGGAAAAATTTCTCAGAAGACCGTGCAACCCTTCCCCCACCTCGCGGGTCGTACTTGGCATCAGGACTTCTGGAGGGGGATCTGGGGGGATCGCGGGGGTTCTGATACGGAGGGGAAAGCCGAGGGGCCCGGTCGACGGACCGGGCCCCTCGAAGTTTTTTGCAGGCCGTTCGGCGGCGGCTCAGAAGAACACTCCGCAGCGCAGCAGTACGTTCGCGTACGGCCGCGCCTCGCCGGTGCGGACGATCAGGCGCGCGTGTGCCGACAGCGCCTTCAGTTTCTCGTGCGGGACCAGCTCCAGGGTGGGGAAATGTCCCTCCAGCAGCGCCGTTGCCCGCGGGTTCGCGTCACGGACCTCGGTGGCGGCCGTCGCGCCCTCCACCACCAGTTCGTCCAGCAGCCCGTCGAGCACCTCGGCGAAGGACGGCACCCCGGCCCGGAAGGCCAGATCCACCACACGCGGCCCCGCCGGTATCGGCATCCCCGCGTCGCACACCAGGACCTCGTGCCCGTGCCCCAGTTCGGCGAGGGCGCCCGCGAGATGACGGTTCAGGATTCCGGCCTTCTTCACAGGGACACGACCGCCTCGGCGGTGGGGAAGGACTCCTGGGCGCCGGGGCGGGTGACGGCGGCGGCCCCGACCCGGGCGGCGTACGCGGCGGCGTCGGACAGGGACTCCGACCGCCCCAGCCGCCAGGCCAGCGCCGCCGTGAACGCGTCGCCCGCCCCTGTCGTGTCCACTGCCTCGACCTTCACCGACGGCACTCGGGCGACGCCGTCCGCGGAGGCCACGAGCGCGCCCTCCGCGCCGAGCGTGACGACCACCGAGCGCGGGCCGAGGGCCAGCAGGGCCGTCGCCCAGTCCTCGGGGGAGTCCCCGAGAGCCGTGCCGACGATCACTCGTGCCTCGTGCTCGTTCACGATCAGCGGGTCGCAGGCCGCGAGGACCTCGGCGGGCAGTGGGCGCGGCGGCGAGGGGTTCAGTACGAAGCGGCTGTCGGGAGCCAGATTCCGTACGACTTCCACGACCGTCTCCAGCGGGATCTCCAGCTGCGCCGAGACCACCCGGGAGGCCTGGAAGAGGCTTCCGGCGGCCCGCACGTCGTCCGGGGTGAGCCGGCCGTTGGCCCCCGGCGAGACCACGATGCTGTTGTCCCCGGACGGGTCCACCGTGATCAGCGCGACCCCGGTGGGCGCCCCGCCGACCAGCACGCCCACGGTGTCGACGCCGGCCTCCCGCTGCGAGTCGAGCAGCAGCCGGCCGTGCGCGTCGTCGCCGACCCGGGCCAGCAGGGCCGTACGGGCCCCGAGGCGGGCGGCGGCGACCGCCTGGTTGGCGCCCTTGCCGCCGGGGTGGACGGCGAGGTCGGAGCCGAGCACCGTCTCCCCGGCCGCGGGCCTCCGCTCGACCCCGATCACCAGGTCGGCGTTGGCCGATCCCACGACCAGAAGGTCGTAGTCGTACATGAACTGTCTCCCTGTATAGGTGAGTTGGTGCGCGGGTACGGGCGGATCCCGTCGGGATCCGCCCGTACCGCCTGCCGTCCGCCGGGCGGCGACGGTCAGCCGCCGAACCCGGCCACGTTCTCCTTGGTGACCACCTTCACCGGCACCTTCACCGTCTCCTGGACCTTCTTGCCCTCGGCGGCCTTCAGCGCGTTGTCCACCGCGATCCGGCCGAGCTCCTTGGGCTGCTGGGCGACGGACGCGTACAGGGTGCCCGCCTCAACCGCCTTCAGACCGTCGGGGGTGCCGTCGAAGCCGATGACGGAGACCGACTTGCCCGCCTTGGAGCCGAGCGCCTTGATCGCGCCGAGCGCCATCTCGTCGTTCTCGGCGAAGACGCCCTGGATGTCGGGGTGCGCCTGGAGCAGGTTCGTCATCACGTCGAGACCCTTGGTGCGGTCGAAGTCCGCGGGCTGCTGGGCGACGACCTGGATGCCGGGGTAGGCCTTCAGGCCCTCGGCGAAGCCCGCGCCGCGCTCGCGGCTCGCGGACGTACCGGCCAGGCCCTGCAGGATCACGATCTTGCCCTTGCCGCCCAGCTTCTCGGCGAGCGCCTTGGCGCCCAGCTCGCCGCCCGCGACGTTGTCGGAGGCGACGAGTGCGGCCGTGTCCGCCTTGTTCACCCCGCGGTCGACGCCGACGACGGGGATGTCGGCCTTGTTCGCCGCGCGGACCGCCGGGCCCGCCGCGTCCGAGTCCACCGGGTTGACGATGATCGAACCGAGGCCCGAGCTGGTGAAGTTCTGCAGCTGGTTGGCCTGCTGCGAGGCGTCGTTCTGCGCGTCGGTGACGGTCAGGTCCACGCCCAGCTTCTTGGCCTCCTGCTGAGCGCCCGCCTTGATCTGGACGAAGAAGGGGTTGTTCAGGGTCGACAGCGACAGGCCCACCTTCTGGGTCGTCGACGAGGACGAGCCGTTGTGCAGGAAGGACATCGCACCGACGACCGCCGCCGCGACCACGGCCGCGATGATGTACGTCGCCGCCTGCTTGCCCTTGCCGCCCGGCGCGCCGGCACCGGCGGCCACCGGGGTCGCCCCGGCCTTGCGCCGCACCGTGTCGAGCAGCACCGCCAGCGCGATCACGACACCGATGACGACCTGCTGCCAGAAGGCGGACACGGACAGGAGGTTGAGCCCGTTGCGCAGCACCGCCAGGATCAGCGCGCCGATCAGCGTCCCGGACGCCTTGCCCGTACCGCCCGCGAGCGAGGCGCCGCCGATGACGACCGCGGCGATCGCGTCGAGCTCGTAGCCCTGCGCGGCCTGCGGCTGCGCGGAGGAGAGCCGGGAGGCGAGCACGATGCCCGCGGCGGCCGCGAAGAGACCGGAGAGGGCGTAGATCGCGAGCTTCTGCTTCTTCACCCGCAGGCCCGACAGGCGCGCGGCCTCCTCGTTGCCGCCGATCGCGTACATGGAGCGGCCGATGTACGTGCGGCCCAGGATCACGGCCGTGATCAGGCCCATGACGACCATGACGAGGACAGGCACCGGCAGCCAGCCGCCGAGCGTGTCACCGAGGTGCGAGACCGAGTCGGGGAAGGCGATCGGGCTGCCCTGCGAGATCACCAGGGACAGGCCGCGGCCCACCGAGAGCATGGCGAGCGTCGCGATGAACGGCGGCAGCTTCCCGTAGGCGATCAGTACGCCGTTGACCAGGCCGCACGCCATGCCGGTGGCGACCGCGAGGATCATCGCGATCCAGACCGGCACACCTTCTGAAGTCGCCATCCAGGCAAGGACGGTGGCCGACAGCGCGGCGACCGAGCCGACCGACAGGTCGATGCCCGCCGAGACGATCACGAAGGTGACGCCGAAGGCGAGGATGGCGGTGACGGCCGCCTGGACGCCGATGTTGAGCAGGTTGTCCGTCGTCAGGAAGTCGCCGGAGAGTGCCGACATCGCGATGACGAGGGCGATGAGCGCGGTGAGCGCTCCGTTGTCGAGCAGGAGGCGGCGGACCGCCGAGGCGCCACTCGCGCCCGATGTGCGCAGATGCGTGTCAGTGGCCACCGAGGGCCTCCCTTTCAGTGTGCGTGCTGACGGCGAGGGCCATCACGGAGTCCTGTGTCGCCTCGTCGGCGGAGAGTTCGCCCGCGATCCGGCCCTGGGCCATCACCAGGACCCGGTCGCTCATGCCGAGCACCTCGGGCAGATCGCTGGAGATCATCAGGACGGCGGCACCGGCGGCCGTCAGTTCGTTGATCAGCTGGTAGATCTCGACCTTGGCGCCGACGTCGATGCCGCGGGTCGGCTCGTCGAGGATCAGCACCTTGGTGTCGGCGAGCAGCCACTTGCCGATGACGACCTTCTGCTGGTTGCCACCGGAGAGGGTGCGCACATGCTGGCCGAGGCCCGCCATCCGGACGCCGAGCTGCTCGGCGATCCGCGCGGCGGCCTCCCGCTGGCCCTTGAGGTCGACGAGCCCGCCGCGGGTGGCGGCGCGCATCGTGACCAGGCCGAGGTTCTCCTCGACGGAGGCGTCCAGGACGAGTCCCTGGCCCTTGCGGTCCTCGGGGACGAGCCCGATGCCGGCCTCCATGGCGGCGTTCACGTCGTGGCGGCGCAGCGCGGAGCCGGCGACCTTCACGGCGCCCTTGTCGTACGGATCGGCGCCGAAGACCGCGCGGACGACCTCGGTGCGTCCGGCTCCCACGAGACCCGCGATGCCGACGACCTCACCGGCCCGCACCTCGAAGCTCACATCGTGGAAGACACCGTCCTTGGTGAGCCCCTCGACGGTGAGCAACGCGGTCCCGGCATCCGCCCGTTCGCGCGGGTACTGCTGTTCGATGGACCGGCCCACCATGAGGCGTACGAGTTCGTCCTCGGGCGTGGACGCGGGGACCTGGCCGACGCTCTTGCCGTCCCGGATGACCGTGACCCGGTCTCCCAGGGCGGCGATTTCTTCCAGATGGTGCGTGATGAAGACGATGCCGACTCCCTCCTCGCGCAGCTGGCGCACGATGGTGAAGAGTTTTTCGACCTCTTCGGAGGTGAGCACCGCGGTCGGCTCGTCCATGATCAGGACGCGTGCGTTCAGGCTCAGCGCCTTCGCGATTTCGACCATCTGCAGGCGTGCGATTCCGAGTTCGCGCACCCGTGCGCGCGGGGACACGTTCACCCCGACCCGCTTCAGCAGCTCGGCGGCTTCGGCCTCCATCGTCCTGCGGTCGATCATCCCGAAGCGGCGCGGCTGCCGGCCCAGGAAGATGTTCTCGGCGACCGTGAGATCGGGGACGAGGTTGAACTCCTGGTAGATGGTCGCGATCCCGAGGCGCTCGGAGTCCTGCGCACCCTGGATACGGACCTCCTCGCCGTCGACGAGGACACGCCCGGCGTCGGGGTGGTAGGCGCCGGAGAGCATCTTGATCAGCGTGCTCTTGCCCGCGCCGTTCTCGCCGAGCAGTACGTGCACCTCGCCGCGGCGCAGATCGAAGTCCACGCTGTCGAGCGCGACCACGCCGGGGAAGGTTTTGCGTATGCCCTCGATGCGCAGCAACTCGTCCAGGTTGCTCACGGCTGGCTCCTGTTCGTTACGGGGGACTCGCCGCACGAGCGGCGTACGACGAGACGGGCGGGGAGGGTGACGGACTGCGGGGGCCGCCCCTCGATGCGGTCGACCAGGGCGCGTACGGCGGCCCGGCCCAGCTCGCCCGTCGGCTGGGCGATCGCCGTGATCGGCGGATCGGTGTGCACGAACCAGCGGATGTCGTCGAACGCGGCGAGTGCGATGTCGTCCGGAACACGCATCCCGCGCGCGCGGATCGCGTCCAGCGCGCCGAGCGCCATCAGATTGTCGGCGGCGAAGACGACCTCGGGCGGCTCGGCCAGGTCGAGGAACCCCTCGGTGACCCGGCGGCCGCTGTCGGCCTGGAAGTCGCCCTGGCCTATGTAGGCGTCCGGGAGGGGAATCCCGTACTCGGCCATGGCCTCCCGGAAGGCCTCGACACGCTCGCTGCCGGTCGTGGTGGCCGCCGGTCCCGCGATGATCGCGAGCCGCCGGTGCCCCAGCCCGTGCAGATGCGCCACGAGATCCCGTACGGCGGCCCGTCCGTCGGCTCGTACGACGGGCACGTCCACGCCCGGGATCCACCGGTCCACGAAGACCATCGGCGTCCCCGCGCGCGCGGCGTCCAGCATCCCGGGCGAGCCGCCGTCGGTGGGGGAGACAAGGAGGCCGTCGATGCGCCGGTCCAGCAGGGTCCGTACATGGTGGTCCTGCAGCTCGGGCCGCTCGTCGGCGTTGCCGATGATGACGCTGTAGCCGAGCGCGCGGGCCTCCTCCTCGACGGAGCGGGCCAGCTCGGTGAAGTACGGGTTGAGTACGTCGCTGATGACGAGGCCCAGGGTGCGGGTCTGGTCGGTGCGCAGGGAGCGGGCGACGGCGTTCGGGCGGTAGCCCAGGGTCTGTACGGCGGCCAGCACCCGGGTGCGTGCGTCCGCGCTGACCGACGGATGGTCGTTCAGGACCCGCGAGACCGTGGCGACGGATACGCCGGCCTCGGCGGCAACGTCCTTGATGCTCGCCATCGCCGCTCCACCTCCTCGTGGAATCGATTACACGAGGGATTGGAATCGATTACACGAGAGTTGACAAGACCCCGAGACCGGATCGTGATGAAGTCCTCCCCAGCGTCGGCGCGATGTCGGAGGCGGGCGGTAGCGTCGGATCATGTCCAATCAGGCGGGGAACCGGCAGGTGCACCTGGCGGTTGTGGAGGGCGTACTCGAGCGGATCACGTACGCCAATGAGGAGAACGGGTACACGGTCGCCCGGGTGGACACCGGCCGAGGCGCCGCCGACCTGCTCACGGTCGTGGGCTCACTTCTCGGTGCCCAGGTGGGGGAGTCGCTCCGCATGGAGGGTCGCTGGGGCTCCCACCCGCAGTACGGCAAGCAGTTCACCGTGGAGAACTACACGACGGTCCTCCCGGCCACCGTCCAGGGCATCCGCCGCTATCTCGGCTCCGGCCTGGTCAAGGGAATCGGCCCGGTCTTCGCCGACCGCATCACCCAGCACTTCGGCCTCGACACCCTCCAGATCATCGAGGAGGAGCCGAAGCGGCTGATCGAGGTGCCGGGCCTCGGCCCCAAGCGCACCAAGAAGATCGCCGACGCCTGGGAGGAGCAGAAGGCGATCAAGGAGGTCATGCTCTTCCTCCAGACCGTCGAGGTGTCCACGTCCATCGCGGTCCGCATCTACAAGAAGTACGGCGACGCGTCGATCTCGGTCGTCAAGAACCAGCCCTACCGCCTCGCGGCCGACGTCTGGGGCATCGGCTTCCTCACCGCCGACAAGATCGCCCAGTCCGTCGGCATCCCGCACGACAGCCCGGAGCGCGTCAAAGCCGGTCTTCAGTACGCGCTTTCGCAGTCCACCGACCAGGGCCACTGCTATCTCCCCGAGGAGCAGCTGATCGCCGACGCGGTGAAGCTGCTCCAGGTCGACACGGGCCTGGTCATCGAGTGCCTGGCCGAGCTGGCGGCGCCGGCCGAGGAGGGCGAGGACCCCGGTGTCGTACGGGAGAAGGTCCCGGGCCCCGACGGCGGCGCCCCGGTGACGGCCGTCTACCTGGTCCCCTTCCACCGCGCCGAACTCTCCCTGTCCGCCCAGCTGTTGCGCCTCCTGCGCAGCGACCGGGACCGGATGCCCGGCTTCCACGACGTGGCCTGGGACAAGGCGCTGGCCTGGCTGAAGGGGCGTACGGGCGCGGAGTTGGCGCCCGGGCAGGAGGAGGCCGTCCGGCTCGCGCTCACCAAGAAGGTCGCCGTGCTCACCGGAGGTCCCGGCTGCGGCAAGTCGTTCACGGTCCGCTCGATCGTGGAACTGGCGCGTGCCAAGCGGGCGAAGGTCGTCCTGGCCGCCCCCACGGGCCGCGCCGCCAAGCGTCTCGCCGAGCTGACCGGCGCCGAGGCCTCCACCGTGCACCGGCTCCTGGAGCTCAAGCCGGGCGGTGACGCGGCGTACGACAAGGACCGGCCGCTGGACGCCGACCTGGTGGTCGTGGACGAGGCCTCCATGCTCGACCTCCTGCTCGCCAACAAGCTGGTCAAGGCGGTGGCTCCGGGCGCCCATCTGCTGTTCGTGGGAGACGTCGACCAACTCCCCAGCGTCGGCGCGGGCGAGGTCCTCAGGGACCTGCTCGCCGACGGGGGCCCCATCCCCTCCGTCCGCCTCACCCAGATCTTCCGCCAGGCCCAGCAGTCCGGGGTGGTGACGAACGCGCACCGGATCAACTCCGGGCAGCACCCGGTCACCGACGGCATGAAGGACTTCTTCCTCTTCGTCGAGGACGACACCGAGGAGGCGGGCCGGCTCACGGTGGACGTGGCGACGCGACGGATTCCGGCCAGGTTCGGCCTCGACCCGCGCCGGGACGTACAGGTCCTGGCCCCCATGCACCGGGGCCCGGCCGGCGCGGGCAACCTCAACGGCCTGCTCCAGCAGGCCATCACACCCGGCCGCCCGGACCTCGCCGAGAAGCGCTTCGGCGGCCGCGTCTTCCGGGTCGGCGACAAGGTCACCCAGATTCGCAACAATTACGAGAAGGGCAAGAACGGTGTCTTCAACGGCACCGTGGGCGTTGTCACCTCGCTCGACCCGGACGAACAGCGCCTGACGGTGCTGACGGACGAGGACGAGGAGGTGCCGTACGACTTCGACGAACTCGACGAGCTGGCCCACGCGTACGCGGTGACCATCCACCGCTCCCAGGGCAGCGAGTACCCGGCGGTGGTGATCCCGGTCACCACGAGTGCGTGGATGATGCTCCAGCGCAATCTGCTCTATACGGCGGTCACTCGCGCCAAGAAGCTGGTCGTCCTCGTGGGCTCCCGCAAGGCGATAGGCCAGGCGGTGCGCACGGTCTCGGCCGGACGACGCTGCACGGCCCTGGACTTCCGGCTCGCACCCCGCCCTCTGGAGGGCTGACGCCCGGTCTCCCGGTGGGCTGACAACGGCCTTGAATCGGCGGCTCGGAGGCCCGCTCGGGCAGGCATCACAAAAAATGATCGATCAAACGAGTCGCAAAGGTCACAGAGCACTTCCGGAACCAGGGCGAAGGGGGGCAGGATGAGCAGGTTGGCGGCACTGAGTGCCGCCGATAGGCCCAATGGTCGACCCCGAGTGCACTCTCCAGGGCCAAATGGGGGATGGTAGAGACAGTCAGGGCACCTCGAAGAAGAGGCACAACGTCGGTGAGGGATGACGTGAGCGACAACTCTGTAGTACTGCGGTACGGCGATGGCGAGTACACCTACCCGGTGATCGACAGCACCGTCGGCGACAAGGGCTTCGACATCGGGAAGCTCCGCGCCCAGACCGGGCTGGTGACTCTCGACAGCGGGTATGGCAACACCGCCGCCTATAAATCCGCTATCACCTACCTCGATGGCGAGCAGGGCATCCTCCGGTACCGCGGCTACCCGATCGAGCAGCTGGCCGAGCGCTCCACCTTCCTCGAGGTGGCCTCCCTGCTGATCAACGGTGAGCTGCCGACCGTCGACGAGCTCTCCACCTTCAAGAACGAGATCACGCAGCACACCCTGCTGCACGAGGACGTCAAGCGCTTCTTCCAGGGCTTCCCGCGCGACGCCCACCCGATGGCGATGCTGTCGTCGGTGGTCAGCGCCCTGTCGACGTTCTACCAGGACAGCCACAACCCGTTCGACGAGAAGCAGCGTCACCTCTCCACGATCCGCCTTCTCGCCAAGCTTCCGACGATCGCGGCGTACGCCTACAAGAAGTCGATCGGTCACCCCTTCGTCTACCCGCGCAACGACCTCGGGTACGTCGAGAACTTCCTGCGCATGACCTTCTCGGTCCCCGCCCAGGAGTACGAGCTGGACCCGGTCGTCGTCTCCGCGCTCGACAAGCTGCTGATCCTGCACGCGGACCACGAGCAGAACTGTTCGACCTCCACCGTGCGCCTGGTGGGCTCCTCTCAGGCGAACATGTTCGCCTCGATCTCCGCCGGCATCTCCGCCCTCTGGGGCCCGCTGCACGGTGGCGCCAACCAGTCCGTCCTGGAGATGCTCGAGGGCATCCAGGCCAACGGCGGCGATGTCGACTCCTTCATCCGCAAGGTGAAGAACAAGGAGGACGGCGTCCGCCTGATGGGCTTCGGCCACCGGGTGTACAAGTCCTTCGACCCGCGCGCCAAGATCATCAAGGCTGCCGCGCACGACGTCCTCTCGGCGCTCGGCAAGTCCGACGAGCTGCTGGACATCGCGCTCAAGCTGGAGGAGCACGCGCTCTCCGACGACTACTTCGTCTCGCGCAATCTCTACCCCAACGTCGACTTCTACACCGGCCTCATCTACCGGGCCATGGGCTTCCCGACCGAGATGTTCACCGTCCTCTTCGCCCTCGGCCGCCTGCCGGGCTGGATCGCCCAGTGGCACGAGATGATCAAGGAGCCCGGCTCCCGCATCGGCCGCCCGCGCCAGATCTACACGGGCGAGGTCCTGCGCGACTTCGTGCCGGTCGAGGCCCGCTGAGCCCGAGAGTTCGCTGACGTCTCCGTACGCGTGCAGTCGTACGGAGACGTCGCTGCGTAGCGGTACAGAAGCGGCCTGGTCGTACGAAAACGGAAAGCGCCCCGCTACCGGTCCCCCCACGGGCCGGCAGTCGGGGCGCTTTCCTTGTCCCGGTACGGATTCCCCCCACGGGATCCGGCCGGGCGTCTGTGGACAGCGCCTGAATCGCTGCGAACTGTCTGCGAGCCAAACGAGCAAAACTCGCGGTACTGCGGTGCGATCTGCCGGGACGCGCACGGATCGGGAGGGCCGCTCAAAGCTCCCCGGTGTACGTGCCCCGGCAACGCAATTTCCGGGAACGTCCCCCAAGACATCCCCAGATGTCAGTCACGCCCCCCAAGACGCTTCTGACATCGCCAACTTAGACTCACGAACCCCTTCGATGGTTACGTTCACATCACTGTGATCTGCGTCTCTTGCATATGTCCTGAAGATACGCAAGAGCCCCGATACGGTAATCGGGGCCCAAGCGTAAGGAAGATGCGCGAGCCTTGTGAAGAGCTTATGTGAGCCTGCCGTTGGACTCTAGAGGGACTCTTACCCCATCGTCATGAGAATGTCCTGAGCCGAAGACTGTTCGTCACCACGAACACCGACGAGAAGGCCATCGCCGCCCCCGCGATCATGGGGTTCAGCAGACCGGCGGCGGCCAGCGGCAGCGCCGCCACGTTGTATCCAAAGGCCCAGACGAGGTTTCCCTTGATGGTCGCGAGCGTCCGCCGCGACAGCCGGATCGCGTCCGCGGCCACCCGCAGATCCCCGCGCACCAGCGTCAGATCGCTCGCCTCGATCGCCGCGTCGGTGCCCGTGCCCATCGCCAGGCCCAGGTCGGCGGTGGCCAGCGCCGCCGCGTCGTTGACCCCGTCACCGACCATCGCGACGGTCCGCCCCTCGCTCTGGAGCCGCTTGACGACGTCGACCTTGTCCTCGGGCAGCACCTCCGCGATCACGTCCCCGGAGTCGATGCCGACGGCACGCGCCACGGCCTGGGCGACCGCCCGGTTGTCGCCGGTGAGCAGGACCGGTGTGAGCCCCAGGCCGCGCAGCGCGCGTACGGCCTCGGCGCTGGTCTCCTTGATCGCATCGGCGACGGTCAGGACACCGAGTGCCACACCGTCCCGGGCGACCACGACGGCCGTACGTCCCTCCGCCTCGGCCGCGCTCTTCGCGCGCGCCAGCTCGTCCGGCAGTACCTCCAGGAACCGGCCCACGGCGACCTCGTGACCGTCCACGCGCCCGCGTACGCCACGCCCGGGCACGTTCGCGAAGTGCTCGATCGCCGGAAAGTCCCCAGCGCGTTCCTGAGCGCCCGCCGCGATCGCCTGGGCAATCGGATGCTCGGAGGCGTGTTCCAGGGCGCCGGCGAGCCGCAGAACATCCTTCTCGGCGGCGCCGTCGACGACGTACACCTCTTGAAGTTTCATCCGTCCCGTCGTCACCGTCCCGGTCTTGTCCAGGACGACGGTGTCGACGCGGCGCGTGGACTCCAGGACCTCGGGGCCCTTGATGAGGATGCCGAGCTGGGCGCCGCGGCCCGTGCCGACCATCAGGGCGGTGGGCGTGGCCAGGCCCAGCGCGCACGGGCACGCGATGATCAGCACCGCGACGGCCGCGGTGAAGGCCGCGACGGTGTCACCCGTGACCGCGAGCCACACCCCGAACGTGGTCAGCGCGATCAGCAGCACCACCGGCACGAAGATCCCGGAGATCCGGTCGGCGAGGCGCTGCACCTCTGCCTTGCCGTTCTGCGCGTCCTCCACGAGCCGCGCCATCTGCGCGAGTCGGGTGTCCGCGCCGACCCGGGTGGCCTCGACGACGAGCCGGCCCCCGGCGTTCACGGTCGCGCCGGTCACGGCGTCGCCGACTGTCACGTCCACCGGCACGGACTCGCCCGTCAGCATGGAGGCGTCGACGGCGGAGGAACCCTCCACCACCGTCCCGTCGGTGGCGATCTTCTCGCCGGGCCGTACGACGAAACGGTCGCCGACCGTGAGCCGCGCGACCGGGACACGGACCTCACGTCCGTCCCGCAGCACGGCGACGTCCTTCGCGCCCAGCTCCATCAGCGCGCGCAGCGCCGCGCCCGCGCGCCGCTTGGAGCGGGCCTCCAGGTAGCGGCCGAGCAGGATGAACGCGACCACACCGGCGGCGACTTCGAGGTAGATCGTCGACGCGCCGTCCATGCGGGAGATGGTGAGGCTGAACTCGTCGTGCATGCCCGGCATGCCCGCGTCCCCGAAGAACAGCGCCCACAGCGACCAGCCGAACGCGGCCAGCGTGCCGACCGAGACCAGTGTGTCCATGGTGGCGGCGCCGTGCCGCGCGTTCGTCAACGCGGCCTTGTGGAAGGGCAGTCCGCCCCAGACGACGACGGGCGCGGCGAGCGTCAGCGAGAACCACTGCCAGTTGTCGAACTGGAGGGCCGGGACCATGGAGAGCAGGACCACGGGGAGGGCGAGCAGGGCGGAGACGACGAGGCGCGCCCGGAGCGAGGCGAGCTCGGGATCCTCTGCGGGCGCGGCTGTTTCCTCCGGCGGTGCGGGCGGTGGGGGCTCCTCGGCCGTGTATCCCGTCTTCACCACGGTGGCGATCAGATCGGCGACCTGTATGCCCTCCGGGTAGGAGACCTTCGCCTTCTCCGTCGCGAAGTTGACCGTGGCGGTGACGCCGTCCATGCGGTTGAGCTTCTTCTCGACGCGGGCCGCGCAGGAGGCACAGGTCATTCCGCCGATGGAGAGCTCCACTTCCGAGGTCGTGGAGATCGTGGCGATCGCGGGAGTCTCGGATGTCCCGGCTATGGGTGTCGCGGGTGCTGCGGTGGTCATGGTCCGGCTCCAGTGAAAGAACCGGGCCGTACGGAGCCAGTATCAGCTGGTCGGTACGGCCCGGTGTGGCGGAGAGGGGTTCCTGAGGTCTGCTCAGGCCGTGCCGACGAGCTCGAAGCCCGCCTCGTCCACCGCGGCGCGGACCGTGGCCTCGTCGAGCGGGATCCCGGAGACGACGGTGACCTCGCCCGTCGAGGCCACGGCCTTCACCGAGCTGACGCCGGCGATCTCGGCGATCTCGCTGCTGACCGAGCCTTCACAGTGCCCGCAGCTCATCCCGCTGACCTTGTAGACGGCGGTGACGGAACCCGGGGTTTCGGTCTGGGCGGTCATGTCATTGCTCCTCGATGAGGGGTGTGGCGTGTGCCGTACGTATGGGGGAGGGGCCCCTGGGGTCCCAGGTTTCCCCTCGACGCTCACCACACTATACCCCTAGGGGGTATTAATCCAAGAGGCGTCGCGGCGTGCCGACAGCGCGTCCGGGCGATCCCCGCGAGCGAGACGAGGACCCGCCCGCTCGGGAACGGACCGCATACCCGATGTGCGGCGCCGCTCGGAACGCGGAAGCAGTGGACCGGTGCGCCCAAGACCGTTCGGGGTGTGCCTACGGGTCGGGACTCGTTTCTGCCCGCTGTCCAGGAACGGTGGAGCAGGTAGTGCTCCCGTCAGGGACACCGAGTGCACCGCCTGCCAAGAAGTAGTTGAACGCGGCCACGTTCCGAGGCCTCGGCCTGTGCCGCTCGTACGCCCAGAGCGCGAAGGTGACGGGTATCAGGAAGCTGCCGAGCAGGATCAGGGTCGGCAGGAGCGCGTTGTTCTTCGTCGCGTACGTGATCACCACGGTCAGCGCCCAGAGTGCGAGCCCGATTCCCAGCCGGCGCCTCCAGAGTCCGGCGCGGATCTGGGGATACGGCATCGGGGGCCGCTGGGGTGCGGGAATGCGTGCCCGGGGTGCATCGGGCTGCTGATTCTGGGTCACGGCTCATCCCTCGGGCTCGGACGGGTTGATTCGGCGCAGGCGAAGGTGAATCGGTGCAGACGTGTCGATTTGGTCGAACTTTATGGCAAATAGCCCCTATGTCGCAGACCCGGAGGCTCATCCTGATCATGGCCGTCGCGGTGCTCGCCCCACTGCCGGCGTACGGAATCAGCCGCTGACTGCCGGTGTCGCTGGTCATCTTCGAGATCCTGATCGGAATCCCGGTCGGCCCTGACGTATTGGGCTGGGCCGGTGAGGGGCCGCTCACCGACGGGCTCTTCGACCTCGGCCTCGCGATGCTCGTCTTTGTCGCCGGATCCGAGATCGAATACCACGCCGGATACGAGATCGAGTTCGACGAGGTCCGGGCGACGCGCTGAAGCGCTCGGTCGGGGCGTGGCTGATCCCGCCGGCGGCCGGCTGAAGCTGGGCGTGCTGCTCACCGGCGTCTCGAGGGGGCGCTCGGCTCTACATCGGTACGGCCCTCACCGGCACCGCGGTCGGCACGGCGCTGCCCGTCGGCGGTGAGGTGCGGTTCGCCTAGGTGGCCGTCCGGTCGCCGAACATCGGCTCGAGGTAGCGGAACAGGATGTTCTTCAACTCCCGGACGTACGCCTCGCGCTCGGCTCCTTCGTGGGCGAGGACCAGCTCCAGGCCGGCCTTGTACATGCCCAGGCAGACATGAGCGGTGCGCGTGACCTCGGCGGTGGGGGTGGTGGGCAGGAGCGAGGAGAGCAGCGCCTCTATCCGGGAGACCAGGGTCGCGTGCAGGGCGTCGTGCTCCTCGGTGATCCGGCCGGGGATGTCCGGACCGTGCATCAGCGCGAAGAACACGGGGTGGTCGCAGTTGAAGGCGATGAAGCGGTCGACGGCGGCGCCGACGGCTTCCTCCAGCGGGGTCGCGGGGTCGACCGGGGCGAGTGCCTCGCCGTACGTCGCGCGCATCTCGTGCATGAGCCGGTCGCCCAGCTCGATCGCGATGGCCTCTTTGTTCGGGAAGAACTGGTACAGCGTGCCCGGCGAGACGCCTGCCTCGCGGGCGATGGCGTTCGTGCTGGCGGCGGTGTAGCCGGTCGTGCAGAAGACGGAGGCGGCGGCCTCCAGCAGCTGGGCGATACGGCGCTCGCCGCGGGCCTGCCGACGGCGGGGCCGTTCGTCGGCCTCCTGCTGCTTCTCGGGCATCTCGGGCACGAGTTATCCCCAGCTCTCCGAACGAGATTGACAAACGCGAGCGGTCGCTCGCATTCTGGTGAAACGCGAGCGATCTCTCGCGTTTGCCAGTCTATGGCAAGAGGCGACCCATGCTGCCTGAACGGATGGGTGGGGTGCAGGGTCACGGTGAAGGGGACACCGCACGATGACCGATGTCAGCAGCGCAGGTCACGGCCCTGAGAAGGGCGAGGGCGACGACCGCGGGAAGGGCTCGGCCGGCGGTCGTGGGAGCGGGACGGGCGATGGCCGCGGGACGACTTCGGGCGATGGCCGCGGCAGTGGTACGGGCGGCGGATCACGGGAGAGTGGCGCGCGGGTGGGCGGCTGGACCCGTTTCGTGACGGCGCAGCCCCGGCTGTCCCTGCTCGTCGCGCTGCTGCTCACCGCGCTCGCCGTGGTCGCCGGCAGCGGGGTCGCCGACCGGCTGGGCAGTGGCGGCTGGCAGGACCCGACTGCCGAGTCCACCTATGCGACCAAGGCGCTGGAGCGGGAGTTCCCCGCCTCGCAGCCCAACCTGCTGCTCCTCGTCGACACGGGTAGCGCCTCGGTCGACGCTCCCTCGATCGCCGCCGAGGCGAATCGGCTCGCGGCGCGGCTCGCCGACGAGCGGGGCGTCACGGGCGTCGGTTCGTACTGGCAGTCCGGCTCACCGGCGCTGAAGGCGAAGGACGGGCACGAGGCGCTCGTCACCGCGCGGCTGACGGGAGACGAGAAGACCGCCGGCGAGACCCTGGACCGCCTGGCACCCTCCTACCGGGGGACGCACGGCCCGGTCGAGGTCAAGGTCGGCGGACCGGTCGCCGTGCAGCACGAGATGCAGACCACCATCCGCGAGGACCTGACCCGGGCCGAGGTGATCGCCCTGCCGGTGACCCTGGTGCTGCTGGTGATGGTCTTCGGCAGCGCGATCGCGGCCCTGCTGCCCCTCTTGGTGGGCATCATCGCGATCCTGGGCACGAACGCGGTACTGCGCGGCCTCACCGAGTTCACCGACGTCTCGGTCTTCGCGATGAACCTCACCACGGCCCTCGGGCTCGGCCTCGCGATCGATTACGCCTTGTTCATCGTCCGCAGGTTCCGCGAGGAGCTCGCCACGGGCGCCGAACCGTTGACCGCCGTGGGCACCACCCTGCGCACCGCGGGCCGCACAGTTCTCTTCTCGTCCCTCACGGTCGCGGTGTCCCTGGCCGCCATGCTGCTCTTCCCGCAGTACTTCCTGCGCTCCTTCGCGTACGCGGGCATCGCCGTGGTGCTGCTGGCCGCGGCGGCCGCGCTGATCCTGCTCCCGGCGGCGCTGATGCTGCTCGGAAACCGGGTGAACGCTCTCGACCTGCGGCGCCTGTTCCGGCGCGGCAAGCCGCCGACGACCGGCGGAGGAGCCGCCTGGGGTCGCATGGCCTCCCTCGTCATGCGCAGGGCGCCGATCTTCGCGGTGGCCACCACGGTCGGCCTGGTCGTCCTCGGACTTCCCTTCCTGGGCGTGAAGTTCGGCACCGCGGACGACCGCCAGCTGCCGTCCGGCGCCGAATCGCATGTGGTCCAGCAGCACATACGGGACGGCTTCCCGGGCAACCCCGGCGGCAGCCTGGAAGTACTCGCCGAGGGGCGGGCCACCGAGACCCAGTACGCGCGGTACAAGGACCGGATCGCCGCGCTGCCCGAGGTACTGCGGGTGGACGGGCCTCTGGTGAAGGGCGACTCGGCGTACGTCACGGTGCTGCCGAAGGGTGAGGCCGTCGACGACGGGGCCCAGCGCCTCGTGGGCGAACTCCGCGCGACGGACGCCCCGTTCGACACGTCGGTGACCGGCACGGCCGCCGTCCTGGTCGACTCCAAGCACGCGATAGCCGACCGGCTCCCCTGGGCGGCGGCCTTCATCGCGATCGTCACCCTGCTCCTGGTGTTCCTCCTGACCGGCAGCGTGCTGATCCCGATCCAGGCGGTGCTTCTCAACGCGCTCAGCCTGACGGCCATGTTCGGCGCGGTGGTCTGGGTCTTCCAGGACGGCCATCTGTCCGGCCTGCTGGACTTCACCAGCCCGGGTTCGATCGAGACGACCCTCCCGGTGCTCATGTTCTGCGTCGCGTTCGGCCTCTCCATGGACTACGGCGTCTTCCTCCTCTCCCGAATAAAGGAGGAGTACGACCACACCGGCGACCACCGGGAGGCGGTCCGCTTCGGACTGCAGCGCACTGGCGGGCTGATCACCGCGGCCGCGGTCATCCTCGCGGTGGTGATGGTCGCGATCGGCACCTCCCGCGTGACCAACACCAAGATGCTCGGCCTGGGTATCGCGCTCGCCGTGCTGATGGACGCGATGGTCGTCCGCAGCCTGCTGGTCCCGGCGGTCATGCGCCTCACGGGCCGCGCCACCTGGTGGGCGCCGGGGCCGCTGCGGCGATTCCACGACCGGTTCGGACTCAGTGAGGGGGAGGCGCCGACGGCCGGGGCCCTGGAGGTGCCGGAGGAGGGCGACCGGGACAAGGACAAGGACAAGAAGCAGGACAAGGACCAGGACCGGGATCGGGACAAGGCCGAGGCTCGCGGCTAGCGTTCACCCGGAAGGTGATCTCCGGGCGGAGGGCGAGGCGGATGCGGGCAGTGGTGTTCGAGCGGTACGGGGAGCCGGCCGAGGTACGCGAGGTGGCGGACCCGACTCCCGCGGAGCACGGGGTCGTGGTGCGGGTCGAGGCCACCGGGCTGTGCCGCAGCGACTGGCACGGCTGGATGGGGCACGACCCGGACATCACGCTGCCGCATGTGCCGGGGCACGAACTCGCGGGGGTCGTCGAGGCGGTGGGCGCCCGGGTTACCGGCCGGCACCCCGGCGACCGGGTCACCGTCCCGTTCGTCTGCGCCTGCGGAAGCTGTCCCTCGTGCGCGGCGGGCGACCATCAGGTGTGCGAACGGCAGACCCAGCCGGGGTTCACGCACTGGGGCTCCTTCGCGCAGTACGTGGCACTCGACCACGCCGATGTGAACCTGGTCGCGGTGCCCGACGAGCTGTCCTTCGCCACGGCGGCCTCGCTGGGCTGCCGGTTCGCCACGGCGTTTCGCGCGGTGGTCGCGCAGGGCCGGGTGGCCGCGGGGGAGTGGGTCGCGGTGCACGGCTGCGGAGGCGTGGGCCTGTCGGCGGTGATGATCGCCGCGGCGTCGGGGGCGAGGGTCGTGGCCGTCGACGTGTCACCGGGGGCGCTCGACCTGGCACGGAAGTTCGGGGCGGCGGAGTGCGTGGACGCGTCCCGCGTCGAAGACACGGCGGAGGCGGTACGGGAACTGACGGGTGGCGGCGCGCATGTGTCGCTGGACGCCCTCGGCTCCCCCGTCACCTGCGCGGCTTCGGTGAACGGCCTGCGCCGCCGGGGCCGCCATGTCCAGGTGGGCCTGCTGCCCTCGCCGACGGGTTCCAGCCCGGTGCCGATGGCCCGCGTGATCGGTCTCGAACTCGAACTGCTGGGCAGCCACGGGATGGCGGCGCACGCCTACCCGGGGATGCTGGAGCTGGTCCGGGCGGGGGTGCTCCGGCCCGACCTCCTGGTCACCTCCACCATTTCGCTGGACGCGGTGCCGACGGCGCTGGCGGCGATGGGGACGGCACCGGGGTCGGGCGTGACGGTCATCGAGCCGTGGAGCTGACCCCCGTCTTCGGGTGCCCGCGGTGTGCGGCCCACTCGTGGGCGAGGATCGCCATGATCGTCTCGTCGACCCAGACGCCGTCCCGCGTCTCGGTCTGGCGCCGGACACCCTCCTCGACGAAGCCGACCTTGTCGTAGACGCGGCGGGCCCGTTGGTTGTGGCTGTAGAGCTCCAACTCGATCCGGTGCAGGCCCAGTTGCTCGAATCCGTGACCGACGATGAGCCGGGTGGCTTCGGTGCCGAGCCCCTTCCCGCGCCCGCGGGGGCCGATGAGCGTGCGGAAGGTGCAGCTGCGGCCGGCCGGGTTCCAGTCGTAGAGGACGACCTCGCCGACGAGTTCACCGCTCGCGCGGTCGGTCACGGCGAGGTCCAGCCGGTCGGTCTGCGCGCTGCGGGAGCCGTACCAGGAACGCAGCCGTTCCAGGGTGAGTTCGGCGGACGGCTCGCCGGTGAAGCGGCTGACCTCCGGGTCCTCGACGATCTCCGCCATACCGAGGGCGTCGTCCTCGGTGAAGGGCCGCAGGACAGTCCTGTCTCCGGTGAGCACGGGTTTGAGCGAGAAATCGGTGGGGGCCATCTCCGGATCTTCGGCAACCGACCGGCGTACGGGCAAACGAATTAGGACTGTGCCCCGCACGCCTCGGGCGGGGCACAGAGCGCGGCGGGTTGGCGTACGTCAGTCGTCTCTGCGGCTGCGATTTCCCGGGCGGGAGGCGACCCAGGCCCGGACGGTCTCCGCGTACCAGTAGGGCTTTCCGCCCTCCACATGGTCGGGCGGGGGGAGCAGCCCGTGCTTGCGGTAGGACCGCACGGTGTCCGGCTGCACCTTGATGTGCGCGGCGATCTCCTTGTACGACCAGAGCCTGCGGTCGGTCATGGTGGCACCTCCCTGCGCGCACCGCGGCGGCGGCCGGGGGCGGCCGTCGGGGGAGCCGGGCGCTGCGCTGGCGATCAGAAAGCCTGTGCCCCGTGAACGACACAGCGTGAGCGCAGGGCAGCCCCTGTAGACCGGGTGTGACCCAAGACCCGCGTACACGCGACATGCGTGACAGAAGGGTGTTCTTTGTGACACGGGTGACGCATTGGGGGGGCAAGGGCCACCGCTACCGCCGTGGCGTGCACGGCCGGGCTGTTACTGCTGTGGGCAATCGTCCCGCAGGGCGATGGGGGTCCCCCCTGCTCGAGCGAAGCCGAGAGCTTGGGGGAGGGTGGGCACAGCCGGCAGCGCCGGGTGCCGTTCAACCAGGGTCAAGGTGCACCGCCCGTACGGGCGCGCCAAGATGGGCCGGACCCGCTGCGCCGGGCCCGGCCCACCGGCTCCCCGCACCCCCCGCATCCCCCCGGGTCCGTGGCCGGAAGACCCCAGCGTGCAGTCAACGGATCCCACCGGTCTTGGAAAAAATCGCACCCCGGTCACTCTGGTCACGCCGATCGGCCAAGAGCACCAGGCTGGTGGCCTCGCCCGCCATGCGGTCAGCCGCCGGAGGCCCGGCCGCCGGCCCCGGCGGAGCCCCCCGCGCCGCCGTGAACTCACGCGGCGTGCAGCCGGTCATCGTCTTGAACTCCCCACTGAGGTGGGCCTGGTCATAGAACCCGCACGCCGCCGCCGTCTCCGCCTGCGACCGTCCCGCCGCGAGCAGCCGCCGCGCCCGCTGCAACCGCAGCACCCGCGCCGCCGCCTTCGGCCCGAGCCCGATCTGCTCCCGGAAACGGTTCTCCAACTGCCGTACGCTCCAGCCGACCTCGTCGGCGAGCCGGGGCACCGGTATCGTGCCCCAGGTCCGCTGGAGGTGCTCCCACGCCCGTACCACCCGCGCCGAACTCGGCGTTCCCGCCTCGGCCCAGCGCGCGAACACGTCGTCCAGCAGCCCGAACCGCTCGGCCCAGCCGGGCAACGCGGCCAGCGCGGCGGAGAGTTCACCGATGCTGCGCCGGCGGTTCCGGCTCGAACGGGCGCCCAGCAGATGCGGCAGTTCGTCGGGATCGACCGTCCGGTCGGCGAGTTCGTACTGCGGCGTGCCGAAGAGGGTGAACGCGGCCCACGGTGCGAGCAGCACCTCGATGCCCGCGAGCCGTCCGCCGTGCTCGCCGACGGCCGCGGTGGTGGCCGGTCCGGAGAACACCGACACGAGGGTGGCGGGAGGCCGCCCCGCGCGGGAGATACGCAGCGGCTGTTCGAAGCCCAGCAGCAGCGTCGCGGCGCCGATCGGTGCCTCCAGCCTGCGTCGCGGCCCGTCGAGGGCGAGCCGGATCCCGCGGTAGCTGATCACCCCGGGCCGCAGCCGCGGATGGGGCAGCGCGACGACGGTCTCCCAGGCGCCGCCCGGTCCGGATCCCCCGCGCGAGACGACCTCATCCCGTGCCCGCTGCCCCGTCGCCATCCGTCACGCCCCTCCCACCGCCGCCCCGCACCTGGGGAAAACCCATGGTGCAACGGGGCACGGGAGACCGGAAGGCCCGCCGAGCCCCGGGCTCTCGGCGGGCCCCCACGACCACGGCGGTACACGCCCGCAGGGCCTCGAAATCGCTTACGTCCCGCAGGAACTCGAAGGGCTTGCGCCCACAGGAACCCGAAGCCCCTTACGCCCCGCAGGACCTCAGGAACGCCCGGGTCCGTTGCGCGATCGGGAGCGGCTTGTCCGGCGGACAGGGGTACATGTCCTGCTCGACGATCGCGAAGAGGTCGACGTCGAGCTGCTGCGCGGCGGCGAGGACGGGCTCCAGCGCCGGTACGCCGGACGGCGGTTCGCACATCACACCGCGGGCCACGGCGGGCCCGAACGGCACCTCGTTCGCGCGGACCTCGGCCAGGATCAGCGGGTCCACCTGCTTGAGGTGGAGGTAGCCGATGCGCTCGCCGTACGTCTCGATGAGCTTGACGCTGTCACCGCCGCAGTACGCGTAGTGGCCCGTGTCGAGACACAGCGACACCAGCGACGAGTCGGTCGCGTCGAGGAAACGCGTGACGTTCTCCTCGCTGTCGATGTGTGTGTCGGCGTGCGGGTGGACGACGATCCGCAGCCCGTAGCGCTCGCGCACCTCGTGGGCGAGCCGCTCGGTCTGGGCGGTCAGATTGCGCCACTGCGTCGGCGTCAGCGTGCTGTCCTCCAGCACCTCGCCGGTCTTGTCGTCCCGCCAGAAGGCCGGGATGACGACGAGGTGCTCGGCGCCCATCGCCTGGGTGAGCGCCGCGATGTCCGAGACGTGCGCCCAGGTGGACTCCCACACCTCGGGGCCACGGTGCAATCCGGTGAAGACCGTGCCGGCCGAGACGGTGAGCCCGCGCCGCGCGGTCTCCTCCTTGAGGACGGCCGGATCGGCGGGCAGATAGCCGTACGGGCCCAGCTCGATCCACTCGTACCCAGACGCGGAGACCTCGTCGAGGAAGCGCTGCCAGGGAACCTGCTGGGGGTCGTCGGGGAACCAGACGCCCCAGGAGTCGGGAGCCGAACCGATCCGGATGCGCGAGAGTGAGGACGGAGACGACGACTGCGGTGACTGTGACGACTGAGGCGATGACTGCGGTGACAACGACGTCATGGGCGTCAGCTTCCGGCGGCCCCCGGGAGGTGTCAAGGCCTGGTCCGGATGTCCGGACAAAACATTGACAGGGCTCCCCGCGCGGGAATACACCTGGGGGCAGCCGACGTGAAGGGAACTCGATGGCGTACGACCTGATCACCATGGGGCGGATCGGCGTGGACCTCTACCCGTTGCAGACGGGGGTCCCGCTGGCCCAGGTGACGTCCTTCGGGAAGTTCCTCGGCGGCTCGGCGACGAACGTCGCGGTGGCCGCCGCCCGGCTCGGACGGCGCACGGCGGTGATCACTCGGACGGGTGAGGACCCCTTCGGCACCTACCTCCACGAGGCGCTGCGCGACTTCGGCGTCGACGACCGCTGGGTCACGCCGGTCCCCGGCCTGCCGACCCCCGTCACCTTCTGCGAGATCTTCCCGCCGGACGACTTCCCGCTGTACTTCTACCGGCGGCCCAAGGCCCCCGATCTGGAGATCGACGCGCACGACCTCGACCTGGACGCCATCCGCGAGGCCCGCGTCTTCTGGGTGACGGGCACGGGCCTGAGCGAGGAGCCCAGCCGCACGGCGACCCTCGCGGCGCTGGCCCACCGCGCCAAGTCCGCCGCGACGGTCTTCGACCTCGACTGGCGGCCCATGTTCTGGAAGGACCCCGAGTCCGCCAGGCCCTTCTACGCCGAGGCCCTGCGCCACACCACCGTCGCCGTAGGCAATGTCGACGAGGTCGAGATCGCCACAGGGGAGCGGGAACCGCACGCGGCCGCCCGCGCCCTGCTGGAAGCCGGCGTGGAACTCGCCGTCGTCAAACAGGGTCCCAAGGGCGTCCTCGCCGTCCACCGCGACGGCACCTCCGCCGAGGTCCCGCCCCTCCCGGTGACGGTCCTCAACGGCCTCGGGGCCGGCGACGCCTTCGGCGGTTCCCTGTGCCACGGTCTGCTCGCCAACTGGGATCTGGAGAGCGTCATGCGGCACGCGAACGCCGCCGGCGCCATCGTCGCGTCGCGCCTGGAGTGCTCCTCCGCGATGCCGACACCCGAAGAGGTCGAGGACGCCCTCACGGCTGGAGCGGTGCTATGAGGGCGGGGCATGTCGGGGGAGCGCGGCACGAAGAAGGGGGAGACGCGCCCACGGGTGCCCCCGTCGCGTACGAGCGGCTCCGATCCCCGCACCGGCGCGTCGACGTCGCCGACCTCGTCCGCACCCGCACCCATCACCCCGAGGCGATCGCCGAGGCCGCCGCCCGCCGGGCCCGCCGCCCCCTCGTCGACGACTCCGGCCGGCTGATGATCATTGCCGCGGACCATCCGGCCCGCGGCGCCCTGGCCGTCGGTGACCGCAAGTTCGCCATGGCCGGCCGCGCCGATCTCCTCGATCGACTCTGCCTCGCCCTGTCCCGCCCCGGGGTCGACGGCGTGCTCGCCACCGCCGACATCCTCGACGACCTGCTGCTGCTCGGCGCCCTCGACGGCAAGGTGGTCATCGGGTCGATGAACCGGGGCGGACTCGCGGGCGCCTCCTTCGAGCTGGACGACCGGTTCACCGGGCACCGCCCGCGGGACATCGAGCGGCTCGGCTTCGACGCGGGCAAGCTGCTGCTGCGCATCGACTACGACGACCCGGGCTCACTGCGCACCCTGGAAGCCACCGCCAGGGTCATCGACGAGATGGCGGAGCGCCGGCTCCCGGTCTTTGTCGAGCCGTTCCTGTGCCGCCGCCGTGACGACGGAACGCTGCGCAACGACCTGAGCGCCGAGGCCGTCACCAAGTCCATCGCCATCGCCAGTGGCCTGGGCGGCAGTTCGGCGTACACCTGGCTTAAGGTCCCCGTCACCGACAACCCCGACGACATGGCCCGCGTCATGGAGACCTCCACCCTGCCCTCCGTCCTCCTCGGCGGCGACGTCGGAGAGGACCAGGAACGCGCCTATGAGAAGTGGCGCGGCGCGCTGCAACTCCCCACCGTCCAGGGCCTGGTGGTCGGCCGTTCGCTGCTCTACCCGGCGGACGGCGATGTGGCCGCGGCCGTGGACACCGCCGTAGGACTCCTGTGAGGGCCGCATGAGCAACGAGCAGCAGACCAACGAGCTGTACGTCCCCAAGGGCACCACCGCCGACGCGAACTACGCGCTCGACATCGACCCCAAGCGCGCCGGCTGGACCCACAGCAGCCTGCGGATCGTGGAGCTGGGACCCGGTGGTACGCACACCTTCACCACCGGTGACAGCGAGTGGATCGTGCTCCCCCTGAACGGCGGTTGCGCCGTGCAGGTGGAGGACGACGAAGAGTTCCAACTCCTGGGCAGGCAGAGCGTGTTCGCCAAAGTCTCCGACTTCGCGTACGTGCCCCGTGACGCCCGGGCCCAGATCGCCTCCGGCGCGGGAGGCCGCTTCGCCCTGGCAGGAGCGAAGTGCGAGCGCCGACTCCCCGCCCGCTACGGCCCCGCGCCGGAGGTTCCCGTCGAAGACCGAGGCAGCGGCAACTGCGCCCGCAAGGTGCGCAATTTCGCCTCCGCCGACGCCTTCGACTGCGACAGGCTCATCGCCGTCGAGGTCATCACCCCCGGCGGCAACTGGTCCTCGTACCCGCCGCACAAGCACGACGAGCACCGGCCCGGTATCGAATCGCGGCTCGAGGAGATCTACTACTTCGAGATCGACGGTCCGAACGGATTCGGCTATCAGCGCGTATTCCCTTCGCACGAGGGCGGATCCGACGTCCTCGCCGAGGTCCGCACCGGCGATGCCGTCCTCGTCCCCGACGGATGGCACGGCCCGTCCATCGCCCAGCCCGGCCACACGATGTACTACCTGAACGTGATGGCCGGACCGGGCGAGGAGCGGGAGTGGCGGATCTGCTTCCACCCGGAACACGTAGACAACACAGGAAGCACAGAGGGATACCGATGACCTCAACGACGAGGCTGACGGTCGCACAGGCGCTGGTGCGGTTCCTGGCCGCCCAGTACACGGAACGGGACGACGAGCGGCAGCGGCTGATCGGCGCCACCTGGGGCATCTTCGGCCACGGCAACGTCGCCGGGATCGGCCAGGCACTCATCGAGTACGGCGATGTCATGCCGTACCACCAGGGCCGTAACGAACAGGCGATGGTGCACGCGGCCGTCGGGTACGCGCGCCAGTCCAACCGTCTGTCCACGCACGCCGTGACCACCTCCATCGGCCCCGGCGCCACGAACCTCGTCACCGGCGCCGCCCTCGCGACGATCAACCACCTCCCGGTCCTGCTCCTGCCCGGCGACGTCTTCGCGACCCGCCCCACCGACCCGGTGCTCCAGCAGCTCGAGGTCCCGTACGCGGGCGATGTGTCGGTCAACGACTGTCTGCGCCCGGTGTCGAAGTACTTCGACCGCATCACCCGTCCCGAGGCGCTGATCCCGGCCGCCCTGCAGGCCATGCGGGTGCTCACCGACCCCGTCGAGACCGGCGCGGTCACGCTCGCGCTGCCGCAGGACGTGCAGGCGGAGGCGTACGACTGGCCCAAGGAGTTCTTCGCCGAGCGGATCTGGACCGTACGCCGTCCGGCGCCGGACGGGAGTGAACTGGCCGCCGCCGTACGGGCGATCCGCGATGCCCGCCGCCCCCTGATCGTCGCGGGCGGCGGGGTCCGCCACAGCCGCGCCGAGGAGGCGCTCGCCGAACTCGCCGCCGCCACCCGCATCCCCGTCGCCTCCACCCAGGCCGGCAAGGGTTCCCTGCGCTGGGACCACCCGCAGGACGTCGGCGGCATCGGCCACACCGGCACCGCGACCGCCGACGAACTCGCCCGCACCGCCGACCTGGTGATCGGCGTCGGCACCCGCTACACCGACTTCACCACCGCCTCAGGCACCCTCTTCAACGCCTCGGACGTCCGCTTCCTGAACCTCAACATCGCGCCCTACGACGGCCACAAGCTCTCCGGGCAGACGCTGATCGCGGACGCGCGCGTGGGACTCGAAGAGCTCACCGAGGCGCTGCTGCTGCACAAGCACCGCGCCGAGCCCGCGTACGTCACCGAGTACACGGACGACAAGGAGCGCTGGGAGTACCGGGTCGACGCGGCGTACGAGGCGGAGGACGTCGACATCCGGCCGACGCAGCCGCAGGTCCTCGGCATACTCGACGAGCTGGTCACCGAGGACGACATCCTGATCAACGCGGCCGGTTCGCTCCCCGGTGATCTGCACAAACTGTGGCGGGCGCGCTCGCGCGACCAGTACCACGTCGAGTACGGCTACTCGTGCATGGGCTACGAGATCCCGGCCGCGATCGGGGTGCGGATGGCGGCCCCCGACCGTCCCGTCTGGGCGCTGGTCGGCGACGGCACGTATCTGATGATGCCGACGGAGATCGTCACCGCCGTTCAGGAGGGCATCGCGATCAAGGTCCTCATTCTGCAGAACCACGGGTACGCCTCCATCGGCGGTCTCTCCGAGTCCGTGGGCGGCGAGCGGTACGGCACCGCGTACCGCTACCGGTCCGAGGACGGTTCGTACACAGGGGCGCCGCTGCCCGTCGACCTCGCCGCCAACGCGGCCAGCCTGGGCATGCGGGTCCTACGCGCGAAGACCGTCCGCGACCTGCGGGCCGCGCTCTCCGAGGCCCGGGCCGCGGACACTCCCACATGTGTCTACGTGGAGACCGAAACGGCAGACACAGTGTCGGGCGCGCCTCCGGCCCAAGCCTGGTGGGATGTACCCGTGGCCGAGACCGCGACCCGATCGTCGGCGGTCAAGGCGCGCGAGGAGTACGACCGGCACGTCGCCGCCCGACGCCGCCATCTGTGAAGGAGTTTTTGGCCATGACGAAGACCGTCAACCACTGGATCGGTGGCAAGACTGTCGAAGGTGCGTCGGGTACGTACGGGCCGGTCACCGACCCGGCGACCGGCGCCGTGACCACGCGGGTCGCCTTCGCGAGCGTCGACGAGGTCGACGCCGCGGTCGCCGCCGCGAAGGACGCGTACGCGACCTGGGGCCAGTCCTCGCTGGCCAAGCGGACCACGATCCTCTTCAAGTTCCGCGCGCTGCTCGACGCCCACCGCGACGAGATCGCCGAGCTGATCACCGCCGAGCACGGCAAGGTCCACTCCGACGCGCTCGGTGAGGTCGCGCGCGGCCTCGAGATCGTCGACCTGGCGTGCGGGATCACCGTGCAGCTGAAGGGTGAGCTCTCGACCGAGGTGGCCTCCCGGGTCGACGTGTCCTCGATCCGGCAGCCGCTCGGCGTCGTCGCCGGCATCACGCCGTTCAATTTCCCGGCCATGGTGCCGATGTGGATGTTCCCGCTGGCCATCGCGTGCGGCAACACCTTCGTCCTGAAGCCGTCGGAGAAGGACCCGTCGGCGTCGCTGAAGATCGCCGAGCTGCTGGCGGAGGCCGGTCTGCCGGACGGTGTCTTCAACGTCGTGCACGGTGACAAGGTGGCCGTCGACCGCCTCCTGGAGCACCCGGACGTGAAGGCGGTGTCCTTCGTCGGTTCGACGCCGATCGCCCGCTACATCCACACGACGGCCGCCGCGAACGGCAAGCGCGTACAGGCCCTCGGCGGCGCGAAGAACCACATGCTGGTCCTCCCGGACGCCGACCTGGACGCGGCGGCGGACGCGGCGGTGTCGGCGGCGTACGGCTCGGCGGGCGAGCGCTGCATGGCCATCTCGGCCGTGGTCGCGGTCGGCTCGATCGGCGACGAGCTGGTGGAGAAGATCCGCGAGCGCGCCGAGAAGATCAAGATCGGCCCCGGCAACGACCCGACCTCCGAGATGGGCCCGCTGATCACGGCCGCGCACCGCGACAAGGTGGCGTCGTATGTGAAGGGCGCCGCGGACCAGGGTTCCGAGGTCGTCCTCGACGGCACGGGTTACACGGTCGAGGGCTTCGAGGACGGCCACTGGATCGGCCTCTCGCTGCTGGACCGCGTGCCGGTGACGGCGGACGCGTACAAGGACGAGATCTTCGGCCCCGTCCTGTGCGTGCTGCGCGTCGACACGTACGAGGAGGGTGTGGCGCTGATCAACGCGTCCCCCTTCGGCAACGGCACCGCGATCTTCACCCGGGACGGCGGCGCCGCCCGCCGCTTCCAGCTGGAGATCGAGGCGGGCATGGTCGGCGTGAACGTGCCGATCCCGGTGCCCGTCGGCTACCACTCCTTCGGTGGCTGGAAGGACTCCCTCTTCGGCGACCACCACATCTACGGCAACGACGGCACGCACTTCTACACCCGCGGCAAGGTCGTCACCACCCGCTGGCCGGACCCGTCCGAGGCCCCGACCGGCGTCGACCTCGGTTTCCCGCGCAACCACTGAGGCCGCCCAGGCTGCTCCCGGTGCCCCGCCCCTCATCCGAGGCGCGGGGCACCGCCGCGCTCGGCTCCGCTGCGCCTCGGCGTTCTCCCGGCTGGCAGACGTCCGGAGTGCGGACCAATCCTGGCGAATTTTGGCGCCTCGACTGCGGT
Source organism: Streptomyces sp. R41 (assembly GCF_041053055.1). NCBI lineage: Bacteria > Bacillati > Actinomycetota > Actinomycetes > Kitasatosporales > Streptomycetaceae > Streptomyces > Streptomyces sp. R41. The sequence goes on along the minus strand of NZ_CP163443.1, from coordinate 3,952,051 downwards.
TCTCGTCATGAGGTGATGAAACGGGTGACGCAGGCTGCAGACCGATATGACCTTTGAAAGCAAGGTCACATTCTGCTGAGTCTTGATGATTGCCATACAGGGGTGTCGACGCCTGGGAAAGTGATGTGACGTGCGTCGCTCCGCTACTGCGGATTCCGTAGGTAAACCGCCATTGACGCAACGGTTTCCGTCAAGGTTCCATCAACGCCGGGAGCGGACGAAGAGATGTACGACGCGAGCCGCCGGAGGCGATAACGCTCCCGCCCGAATCACCTGACGCACGAGTCGATCGGAACCGCTTCATGACCGACACGCTCCGCCCTGTCGAGACCGCCGTCCCGGACGCCGCCCCCACGGCCTCCGGGAACCCCCAAAAGCTCAAGCGATCCATCGGCATCGTCGGCGGCACCCTGCTGACGCTCTCCTGCGTGACGCCCGCCTCCACACTGTTCGTGGTCGTGCCCGACCTGTTCTCGTCCCTCGGCACGGCGACCGCGCTGACCATCGCGATCGGTTCGCTGCTCTGTATCGCCGTGGCGTTCTGCTACTCGGAGCTGGGCACCCTCATCCCCAGCGCGGGCGGCGAGTACGCCATGGTCTCCACGATGGCCGGACGCCTCGCGGGCTGGCTGGTCTTCGTGCTCTCGCTCCTCGTCGTCATGATCGTGCCACCGGTGATCGCGATGGGCACGGCGGACTACCTGGCGCCCATCGTGCACCTGAACCCGTCGATGGCGGGCGCCGGAGTGATGATCCTGGCCACCCTTGCGGGCCTGCTCGACCTGCGGGCCAACGCCTGGATCACCGGCGTCTTCCTGGTCCTCGAAGTCATCGCGGCGGCCGTCGTGGCGGTCCTGGGCTTCGCGCACAGCGAGCGCGGCGCCGGCAGCCTGGTCTCGATGCAGGTGGCGGGCTCCGGAGGTCACACCGACACCGTGACGGCCATGCTGGTCGTCTCCGGGCTCGCGATCGCCCTCTTCGTCACCCAGGGCTTCTCGACCGCGGTCTACCTCTCCGAGGAACTGGAGAATCCGCGCCGCAACGTCGCCCGTACGGTCCTCGCCACTCTGGCCATCTCCACGGTCATCATCCTGGTCCCGGTCGTCGCGATCACCATGGGCGCCTCCGACCTGTCGACCCTGACCGGCGGCGACATCAGCAGCATGGTCACGGCCTGGTCGAACTCCGCCGTCGGCACCTTCGTCAGCCTCTGCGTGGCCCTCGCCATCATCAACGCGGGCATCGTCATGGTCATCCAGAACTCCCGGGTGCTGTTCGCCTCGGCCCGCGACAAGGCGTGGCCCGAGCCGGTCAACAAGGGCCTCTCCCGGCTCGGCCGCTTCGGCTCCCCCTGGGTCGCCACCCTCCTCGTGGGCGTCCCCGGCGCGGCCCTGTGCTTCGTCAACCTGGACACCCTGTACGGGGTGACCGGCGTGTCGGTGACGGGCATGTATCTGCTGGTCGCGGTCGCCGCACTGCTCGCCCGCCGCGGCAAGCACGCCGACACGCCCGCCTGGCGCATGCCGCTGTGGCCCGCGATGCCGGTCCTGCTGATCGCGGTCCTCGCGTACATCCTGAGCCAGCAGGAGACGAGCTACCTGCTCTGGACCGGCGGCATCACGGCCGTCGCCACCCTGTACTGGGCCTTCTACCTGCGGCCGCGCCGCGAGACCCGCTGGCTGGTGTCGATCCCGGAGGACGCGCAGGCCTGACGGTCACGCGAAGTCCCACGCAACCACCGTGCACGACCCGTCGTCCTTGCCACCCGCGCTGCGGTAGGTGGCAAGGGCGACGTCGTTTCCGGTGTCGACACCGACCCACATCCCGTAGCAGCCGCGTTCGCGGGCGAGGGCGGCGAGCTCCCGGATCAGCGCACGTCCGGTGCCGCGCCGCCGGAACGGCTCGCCGACCGCCAGCTCGTAAAGGAACATCTCGGTGCCCTTGTCGGGGTGGACCGTCTCGACGCCGCTGATGAAGCCGACGGGACTGCCGTCCTCGTACGCGAGGAAGATGTGGTGGCCCTGGGTGTCCAGGAAACGCTGGGCCCACTCGGGGCGCACGGGGTGGTCGAAGAGGTACTCGGCGGCGGTCAGTTCGCCGACGGTGCCGGCGCGGCGCATCTCCATGGGCCGTTCGTACCACGGACGCGGTATGCGGGACCGGGGCCGTACTCCCCTGGGAGGGGCGAGGGTTCAGCCCGGCGGTTGCATCGGTTGTCGGTGGCGGCCCGTACCGTTGACGCATGGATCTTCGACTGCCCCGACTGCGCGGGCCCCGGCGGTGGATCGCGGCCGCGGCCGCCGCCGTCGTCGTGCTCGCCGGCGCGGGCACGTGGACGGCTGTCGCCTCGGGCGACACCCCGCCCGTGCACCGCGCCGACCGCGTCATGGCGATGGGCGGCGGGGTGCGCATCGACACCTCGTACTTCACCGCGGGCTCGTCCTCGGACCGCCGCCCCGCCGTCCTCCTGGCGCACGGCTTCGGCGGCAGCAAGCGGGACGTACGGGACGAGGCGGAGAAGCTCGCCCATGACGGGTACGCGGTGCTGACCTGGTCGGCGCGCGGCTTCGGGAAGTCCACCGGCAAGATCGGGCTGAACGACCCCAAGGCCGAGGTCGCCGACGTCTCGAAGCTCATCGACTGGCTGGCCGAGCGCCCGGAGGTCCAGCTCGACAAAAGCGGCGACCCGCGCGTGGGCGTCACCGGCGCCTCGTACGGCGGGGCGATCTCCCTGCTGGCCGCGGCCTACGACCAGCGGGTCGACGCGGTCGCCCCGGCGATCACGTACTGGAACCTGTCGGACGCCCTCTTCCCGAACGGGGTCTTCAAGAAGCTCTGGGCCGGCATCTTCATCAACTCCGGCGGCGGCTGCGACCGGTTCCAGGCCCAGCTGTGCTCGATGTACAACCGGGTCGCGGAGGCCGGAAAGCCGGACGCGGCGGCCTCGAAGCTCCTCGAGGAGCGCAGCCCTTCCGCCGTCGGCGACCGCATCAAGGTGCCCACGCTCATCGTGCAGGGCCAGTCCGACTCCCTCTTCCCGCTCGGCCACGCCGACGCGATGGCCAAGGCGATCAGGGCAAACGGCGCGCCCGTCGACGTCGACTGGATCTCCGGCGGCCACGACGGCGGCGACATGGAGACGAGCCGCGTCGAGTCCCGCGTCGACTCGTGGTTCGACCGCTATCTGAAGGACGACAAGAGCGCCGACACGGGCCCCGCCTTCCGCGTCACCCGCACCGGAGGCATCGACTCCACCGACGGCGCCGCTCTGCTCAGGGGTGCGAGCGGGGACAGCTATCCCGGACTGGAGAGCGGACAGCACGCCATCGCGCTGAGCGGCCGCGAGCAGAGCTTCGACAACCCGGCGGGATCGAATCCGCCCGCCATCTCGGCCCTCCCGGGCCTCGGCGGCTCGGGCGGCCTCGCGCAGCTCTCGTCCCTCGGCGTCGGGATCTCCCTCGACTTCCCGGGCCAGTCCGCACAGTTCGAGTCCCGGGCCTTCGGCAGCGATCTGCGGATCACCGGCTCGCCGACGGTGACGGTGCACGTCACGTCGAGCAGCGACGACGCGGTCCTGTTCGGGAAGGTGTACGACGTCGGGCCGGGCGGCGCCCAGCAGGTGCTGCCCTCGCAGCTGGTCACGCCGCTGCGGGTGGAGGGCGCGAAGTCCGGCAAGGACGTCACGGTCACCCTTCCCGCCATCGACCACGAGGTGCAGAAGGGCCACCGGCTGAAGCTGGTCCTCGCGTCGACCGACCTCGGCTATGCCTCACCGGCGGCCCCGGCGACGTACACCGTGTCCCTGAAGAGCGACCTTCAGGTCCCGACGGCACCCGGCGTGAGGACCGCCGCCGCGCCGCTGCCCGCCTGGGTGTGGTGGCTGCCGCTGGCCGGAGCGCTGGTCGCGCTGGCGCTGCTGCTGACGGGCCGCCGTCGTACGACGCCGGGGGCACCCGATCCACAGCTCGCCGAAGTCCCGCTCCAGATCACCGACTTGAGCAAGCGGTACGCGAAGTCGGCGGACCGGTACGCGGTACGGGACCTGTCCTTCCGCGTGGAGAAGGGCCAGGTCCTCGGCCTGCTCGGGCCGAACGGCGCGGGCAAGACGACCACCCTGCGCATGCTGATGGGCCTGATCAAGCCCGACGGCGGCGAGATCCGGGTCTTCGGGCACCAGATCAGGCCGGGCGCACCGGTGCTCTCCCGGGTCGGGGCGTTCGTCGAGGGCGCGGGCTTCCTGCCGCACCTCTCGGGCCGCGAGAACCTGGAGCTGTACTGGCAGGCGACGGGCCGTCCGCCCGAGGACGCGCACCTGGAGGAGGCGCTGGAGATCGCGGGCCTCGGCGACGCGCTGGCCCGCGCGGTCCGCACCTACTCCCAGGGCATGCGCCAACGCCTCGCCATCGCCCAGGCGATGCTCGGCCTCCCGGACCTCCTCATCCTCGACGAACCGACCAACGGCCTCGACCCGCCGCAGATCCGTGAGATGCGCGAGGTCATGATCCGTTACGCCGCCGCGGGGCGCACGGTCATCGTCTCCAGCCATCTTCTGGCCGAGGTCGAGCAGTCCTGCACGCACCTGGTGGTCATGGACCGCGGCCGGCTGATCCAGGCGGGCCCGGTGAGCGAGATCGTCGGCTCCGGCGACACCCTTCTCGTCGGCACCGGTTTCCCCGTGGAGGAGCCGGTCGTCGAGAAGGTCGGCGCTCTGCCGGGCGTGGCCTCGGCCGCCGCCGCCGACGGCGGGCTGCTGGTCCGCCTCGACCCCGACGGGAGCGCGGAGCGGCTGGTCGTGGAGCTCGTACGGCTCGAAGTGCCCGTGGCGTCGGTGGGCCCCCATCGCCGTCTGGAAGACGCGTTCCTCACCCTGATCGGAGGCTCAGCATGAGCACGCTCGTGGAGCGCACCGAGACGGCCGACGGGTACCGGGCGCGCCGCACGCTTCCGTTGCGCGTGGAGCTGATCCGGCAGTTGAAGCGGCGCCGCACCCTCGTCATGGGCGCGATCCTTGCGGCGCTGCCCTTCGTCCTCGTCGTGGCGTTCGCGATCGGCGGCGATCCCGGCTCGCGCAACGGCCAGGTCACCCTGATGGACACGGCCACCGCGTCGGGCGCGAACTTCGCCGCGGTGAACCTGTTCGTGTCGGCGGGCTTTCTGCTGGTGATCCCGGTCGCGCTGTTCTGCGGGGACACGATCGCCTCCGAGGCGAGCTGGTCGTCACTGCGGTATCTGCTGGCGGCTCCCGTGCCCCGGGCCCGCCTGCTGTGGTCGAAGCTCACCGTCGCCCTCGGCCTCAGCCTCGCCGCGATGGCGCTGCTGCCGGTCGTCGCGATCGCGGTGGGCACTGCGGCCTATGGCTGGGGCCCCCTGGAGATCCCCACCGGCGGCGCGCTCTCCGCGGGCACCGCGACCCAGCGGCTTCTCGTGGTGATCGCGTACATCTTCGTGTCCCAACTGGTCACCGCGGGGCTCGCGTTCTGGCTGTCGACCAAGACGGACGCCCCGCTGGGCGCGGTCGGGGGCGCGGTCGGCCTGACGATCGTGGGGAACGTACTGGACGCGGTCACCGCTCTCGGCGACTGGCGCGACTTCCTGCCCGCGCACTGGCAGTTCGCCTGGGCCGACGCCGTTCAGCCGAACCCGGAGTGGAGCGGCATGATCCAGGGCACGGCGATTTCCATAACGTATGCGCTCGTGCTGTTCGCCCTGGCCTTCCGCGGTTTCCGGCGCAAGGACATCGTGTCCTAGGTCTCCGGAGGATCACCTACCGGTCTCGACGGCCGCCCGCCGTGGCCGCTTCGAGATCCATCCGCAATGCACCGGAGCGCACATCCCGGCCCCCTCGGACGTCACAGTCACAGACGTCGGCCCACACACAGGCCGCTCACCGAGGGGGCTCAGATGGGGATGGACCACATACGGACGCAGGCCACAGGAAGCCGTAGGCTCCGCGGCACCCTGCTCGCGCTGACGGCGGCGGGCGCCGTGCTGCTGACGGGATGCAGCGCGAGCGGCAGCGGCAACTCGAACACGTCGGACGGTGCCGAAAAATCCGGCGGGCGCAACCTCCCCCTGCCCGCCCCCGCCCAGCCGTCATCGGGCACGGCGCAGGGACAGCAGGAGGGCGAGCAGACCGGCGCCCCCGACCGCGAGGTCGCGCCGTCCCCCGACTACCTCTCCACCTTCGCCCTCGACGTCGACACCGCCTCGTACGGCTACGCGCGCCGCACCCTCGCGAACGGGCGGATCCCCGACCCCTCCACCATCCGCCCCGAGGAGTTCGTCAACAGCTTCCGCCAGAACTACGAGCGCCCCGACGGCAACGGCTTCTCGGTCACCGTCGACGGAGCCCGCACGGACGACGACCGCTGGTCGCTGGTCAGGGTCGGCCTCGCCACCCGCGCCGCCGAGGACGACCGCGAACGACCGCCCGCCGCCCTCACGTTCGTCATCGACGTCTCCGGCTCGATGGAGGAACCGGGCCGCCTCGACCTGGCCAAGGACTCCCTCGACGTGATGACCGACCGGCTGCGCGACGACGACTCGGTCGCCCTGGTCACCTTCAGCGACGACGCCGAGACCGTCCTGCCGATGACCCGCCTCGGCGACCACCGCGGCCGCGTGCACGACGCGATCGACGGCCTGGAGCCGCAGGAGTCGACCAATCTCGGCGCGGGCGTGGACACCGGGTACGACGCGGCGGTCGAGGGACTGCGCGAGGGCGCCACCAACCGGGTCGTGCTGATCTCCGACGCACTCGCCAACACCGGCGACACGGACGCGGACAGCATCCTGGAGCGGATCTCCGGCGCCCGCCGCGAGCACGGCATCACCCTCTTCGGCGTCGGCGTGGGCAGCGACTACGGCGACGCCCTGATGGAACGCCTCGCCGACAAGGGCGACGGCCACACCACCTACGTCTCGAACAAGGACGACGCCCGCAAAGTCTTCTGCGAGCAGCTTCCGCAGAACATCGACCTCACGGCCCGCGACGCCAAGGCGCAGGTCGCCTTCGACCCGCAGACGGTCGAGAAGTTCCGGCTGATCGGCTACGACAACCGCAAGGTCGCCGACGAGGACTTCCGCAACGACCGGGTGGACGGCGGCGAGGTGGGCCCCGGCCACACCGTGACCGCCCTCTACGCCGTCCGCACCAGGCCCGGCGCCTCCGGCCACCTCGCGACCGCGAGCGTCCGCTGGCTCGACCCGGACACCCGCGCCCCGCACGAGGCCTCCGGCCAGCTGGAGACGACCGCCCTCCACGACGACCTGTGGACCTCACCCACCTCCTTCCAAGTCGCCGCCGTGGCCGCCTACTTCGCCGACGCCCTGCGCGCCGACGACGCCCGCTGGAGCAGCTCCCTGCCCGGCGCCCTGCCCCTCGGCGAACTCGCCACCCGCGCGCGCAAACTGGCGAACACCTCGCAGGACACGGCGACAGGCGGCCTGGCGACCGCGATCGAGCAGGCGCGCCGAGCGAGCAACTGCGAGCTGGGCTGTTCCGGGTAGCCGACCTGTGTCCAACCCATTGAATTTCCATTACGCCCGAGTAAGTTGACCTGCGAGTAAGAACCCTGCGACCGGGAGCCACCATGGGCGTACGCAAGGATCTGAAACGGGCCAGGCAGCGCACCGACCTGGCCGGTCGCAGCAAGGTGGAGCTGATCAGGGACGCGGCCGGAGTGGTGCGTGAGGCGCGCACCGCCCGGCTGGCACCGAGCCCCACCGCCGGCAGCACCGCCGACCTGCCCTTCACCAACGCGGCCGAGGCGCCCGACACGGTCGTCCTGCGCCGCAGGGAGCACGGCGCCTGGCACCCGGTGACCGCAGCGGCCTTCGCCCGCGAAGTCACCGCTGCCGCAAAGGGGTTGATCGCGGCGGGGCTCGAACCGGGGGCCCGGGTCGCGGTGATGTCCCGTACGCGCTACGAGTGGACGGTCCTCGACTTCGCGATCTGGGCGGCCGGCGGCCAGTCCGTCCCCATCTACGCGACCTCGTCCGCCGAGCAGGTGGAGTGGATCGTACGGGACTCGGGCGCGCGCTTCGTGATCGTCGAGACCGCCGAGAACGCCGACACCGTGGCGACCGGCACGGCCCGGCATCCCGAATCCCCGCGCGTGTGGCAACTGGACGCGGACGCGATCGGTGAACTCGCCGCTCTGGGGCGGGACATCCCGGACGAGGAGGTCGCCAAGCGCCGCGCCGCCCTCACCCCCGACACGATCGCGACGGTCTGCTACACCTCCGGAACCACGGGCAAACCCAAGGGCTGCGTCCTCACGCACGCCAACCTCCACGCCGAGGCCGCCAACACGGTCGAGCTGCTGCACCCCATCTTCAAGGAGGTCACCGGCCAGACCGCGTCGACCCTTCTCTTCCTCCCGCTCGCCCACATCCTGGGCCGCTGCCTCCAGATCGCCTGTCTGATGGCCCGCATCGAGATCGGCCACTGCCCGAGCATCAAGCCCGACGAACTCCGCCCGGCGCTCAAGGAGTTCCGCCCGACCTTCCTGGTCGGCGTCCCGTACCTCTTCGAGAAGATCCACGACACCGGGCGCGCCACCGCCGAGAAGATCGGCAGGGGCGCCTCCTTCGACCGCGCCGACCGCATCGGCGTCCGCTTCGCAGAGGCGTACCTGAACAAATTCCTCGGCGTGGGCAAGGGTCCGGGACCCGGCCTGTACGCCGCCTGGGCGCTGTACGACCTGCTGGTCTACCGCCGTATCCGCAAGGAACTCGGCGGCCGGGCGCACTACGCCATCAGCGGCGGCTCCCCGCTCGACCGCAACCTCAACCTCTTCTTCTACGCGGCCGGAATCATCGTCTACGAGGGCTACGGCCTGACCGAGACCACCGCCGCCGCCACCATCGTCCCGCCGCTGAAGCCGCGTCCAGGCACGGTCGGCCTCCCGGTCCCCGGCACCGCGGTCCGCATCGCCGACGACGGGGAGGTCCTCATCAAGGGCGGGGTGGTCTTCGGGGCGTACTGGAACAACCCGGCGGCCACCGACGCGGTCCTTACCGACGGCTGGTTCGCCACAGGCGACCTCGGCTCCCTCGACGGCGACGGCTACCTCACCATCACCGGCCGCAAGAAGGACATCCTCGTCACCTCCGGCGGCAAGAACGTCTCCCCGGCCGTCCTGGAGGACCGCCTGCGCAGCCGCCCGCCCATCGGCCAGTGCCTCGTCGTCGGCGACAACCGCCCCTTCGTCGCCGCCCTGATCACCCTCGACCCCGAGGCGGTCGCCCACTGGCTGTCGGTCCGCAAACTGCCCCCGGACACGCCGATGTCGAAGGTGGTCCGCGACCCGCGGATGCGCGCCGACGTGCAGAGGGCCGTGGACTACGCCAACGAGGCCGTCTCACGTGCCGAGTCGATCCGCGCCTTCGCGCTGGTCGAGGGCGAGTTCAGCGAGGAGAACGGGCTGCTCACCCCGTCCCTGAAGGTCAAGCGGCATGCGGTGATGACCGCGTACAGGGAGCAGATCGAGGCGTTGTACGGCGAGTGAGCCCTTCGGGCGCAGGCGGGCGTTCGGGTGATTTACCGGGCATTTGACGCGTACCGGTTTCTTCGGGCCTCCATATCTCGTTCACAGTCTGCAGGTCGTGGCAAGTGTGAACGTGCGGCATCACGGTCCCTGCGACGACCCTGCGGAACCGGCTCGACGAGATCGCGTCAACGACCGACGCCGGCTTCCCATTCCCGCCTGAGAGGAAGACAACGAGAGTGCGACAGACCCTGAGCAAGGGATTGGTCGTGGCCGCCGCCGCGACAAGCGCCCTGTCTCTGTACGGCACATGGGCATCCGCGGCCCCCCTCATGCTTGGGACCGCGGCCGAGTCACCCGCTGTGCTGTCGGGCAACACGGTTCAGCGGGACGCCCCGGGTGAGCCGGTTGCCTCGGAGACCGCATACGGACATGGCAGGTCCGCCTACGGACATGTCAGGTCCCCGTACGGCCATGGCAGGTTCAGGTACGGCCATGGCGGGTCCGGAGACGGAGATGGCACGTCCGGGTACGAAGACGACAAGTCCGCGTACGGAGACGACACGTCAGATTACGGAGACGACACTTCCGCATACGGTTCCGACGAGCCGAGTGGCAAGCCCTCCTGCGAGTGCTCCCACCACGAAGTCACGCCCACGCCCACACCCAGCAAGACGAAGACGCCACCGCCTCCCAAGAAGAGCACCCCGGCGCCCACGCCTACCGTGAAGACACCGCCCGTGACGTGGACCCCTCCGCCCGCGCCTCCGAAGATGGCCGAAACCGGCGCCGAGAGCGTCCTCGCGGCCACGGCCGTCAGCGGGGCGCTGCTGGCCGCCGGGACCGTCCTGTACCGGCGAGGCCGGGCCACGTCCCGTCGGTAGTGCACCGGGTGCCGGACGCCTCGCGCCCGGCACCCGCCACTCCGGGCAAGGTGCGCACTGCGTTTCGCGCGGAGTGATGGTCTGTGGATGTGGCGCCAAGAGATATGAGGTAAATGAACTATAAGTAGTGGTACATAGGTGGAGATATCGAACAGGGGCGCCCTCGCTCACCCGCTGGACGTCACGGCCGCCCCGGTCCATCTCCGTCCCGGCACCAGGGAGAGCCATGCAACGGTTCAGAACCGCGGCATCACGACGGGCGGCCACCGCCCCGTCGCGCCGGCCGGGCCTACGTACGGACCCGAAGACCCGGTGGTGCGGACGCGTCGCGGTCTGCGCCGATGTCGTCGCGACGGCGCTGCCGGTGGCGGCCACCCTCTGCGCACTGGAGGAAGCCCACGTCGTGGACCAGACGGCGGTCGTGACCATCACCTGGCTGCTCGTGGGGTGGTCCGGCAAGCGTTACGCCCACTGGGCCTTGGGCGAGGGCCGTCCGATCGGGCCGGTGTTCCGGGACTGGCTGGTGCTGCTCGGCATTCTGGCGGTGGTGCGCACCATGTGCGGTCTCGGCAATGTGCCCACGGCGGCCGTCGGTGCGCTCCTGCCCGCGCTCGTCGTTGCCGTCGTCGCCCGCCGGCTGATCCTCCGTCACCTGCGGTCCGCGTGCCGGGACGCCCGCGGTCTGCGCCATGTCCTCGTCGTCGGGGAGGCCGAGACGGTGGAGAGTGTCATCGGGCAACTCGCCCAGCGCACCGACCACGAATACGTGGTCGTCGGGGCCTGCGCGGTGGGAGAGGGCGAGGTGCCGTCCGGCGTACCGGTCTGTCTCAGGCTCGCGGCCGACGAGCCCGACGGCCCCGCAGATGACTCCGCCGTGGCGGAGGCGGCCGAGGAACTCGGCGCCGACCTGGTCTTCGTGGCCCCGGGCCGGCACCTGTCCGGGGACCGGCTGCGTCGGCTGTCCTGGGCGCTGCACGACCGGGGGTGTCCGCTCATGGTGCTGCCCGGCATCATCGAGGTGGCCCGTCGCCGGGTCCGGCTCACTTCGGTGGCCGGACTCACCCTGCTGCACATCGCACCGCCCACTCGCGACGGTGCGCAGACGTTCGTGAAGGCCGCCATGGACCGGTTGGGCACACTCCTTCTCATCGGCGCGCTCGGTCCGTTGTTCGCCGTCCTCGCCCTTGCCGTCCGCCTGGGCTCACCCGGTCCGGTCTTCTACCGCCAGACGCGGGTGGGAAGGAACGGCGTGCAGTTCCCCATGTGGAAGTTCCGGACGATGGTGGTGGACGCGGACCGGCTGCAGAGCGATCTGGAGGCGGCAAACGAGAACGACGGGCACATGTTCAAGATGCGCCGGGATCCGCGCGTCACCTCCGTGGGCCGCTTCCTGCGCCGCTACTCCCTCGACGAACTCCCGCAGTTGGTCAATGTCCTGCTCGGTCACATGTCGCTGGTCGGTCCGCGCCCGCCGCTCCCGGAGGAGGTGGCACGCTACGACGAGGTGGAGATGCGCCGACTGGACGTCAAGCCGGGCCTCACCGGGTTGTGGCAGGTCAGCGGACGGTCCGACCTGTCCTGGCACGAGACCGTCTCGCTGGACCTGCGGTACGTGGACAACTGGTCGTGGTCGTGGGACGTGAGTGTCATGGCCCGCACGGTCCGCGCCGTGCTGGACGGCCGCGGGGCGTACTGAGCCTCAGACGCGGGCCGCTGGCCCGGGCAGGGTCTCCGGCTCCGCAGAGCTCAGCCATGAGGCGTAGGTGGCCGCGATGCCGTCGCGCAGGCCGATCCGCGGCCGCCAGCCGAGAGCGGTCATGCGGGAGACGTCCAGCAGTTTGCGCGGTGTGCCGTCGGGCTTGGTCGGGTCGAAACCGATCCGCCCCTCGAAACCGACGACCTCCCGGACGATCTCGGCCAGTTCACGGATCGTCAGGTCCTCGCCGCGGCCGACGTTGACCGGCTCGTCGCCGTCGTACCGGCGCAGCAACGTCACACACGCGTCGGCGAGATCGTCGACGTGCAGGAACTCGCGGCGCGGGGTGCCGCTTCCCCACAGCACGACCTCGTCGAGCCGGTCCCGCTTCGCTTCGTGGAAGCGGCGGACGAGGGCCGGCAGGACGTGCGAGGACTCCAGGTCGAAGTTGTCGCCGGGCCCGTAGAGATTCGTCGGCATCGCGGAGATGTACGAGGCACCGTACTGCTGCCGGTAGGACTGGACCTGGACGATGCCCGCGATCTTGGCCAGCGCATACGGCTGGTTGGTCGCCTCCAAGGGGCCGGAGAGCAGGGCCTCTTCCCGGATCGGCTGCGGTGCGAGCCGGGGGTAGATGCATGACGACCCCAGAAACAGCAGGCGGCGTACGCCGACGGCATGGGCCGCGGAGATCACGTTCAGCTGGATGCGCAGGTTGTCCTCGATGAACTGCACCGGGTACGTGCTGTTGGCCATGATGCCGCCCACCTTGGCTGCGCCCAGGACGACCGCGTCCGGTCGGGCGTCGCGCAGATAGGCCGCCGTGGCGGTCGGGTCGCGCAGATCGAGTTCGGACCGGGTCCGGGCGAGGACCTCATGTCCGTCGGCCCTCAGGCGGCGAGTGACCGCGGAGCCGACGAGTCCCCGGTGGCCGGCGACGTACACCCGGGCGGGCGTGGCAAGCAGTTCTTCCATATGGCCGATTCTGCCAGCAACACGCCTTTATGTGCGTAATCGTTCTCTTTATTCCTGGAAACTAACAAAAGGTATATATGAGCGACGTCAGGAAGGGCAGCCACCGCCATGGAGCGTTCCCTGCGGGGGTTTTCCGGAGCCGGCTACGACAAGGGGCGCCCGCTGATCGTCCAGGCGGTCTGGTTCGCCGTTCTCCATCTTGTCTTCGTCAAATGGTGGTTCCCTGCCCGCTGGCGGCCGGCCCTGCTGCGGGCCTTCGGCGCCCGGATCGGACGGCGGGTGCTGATCCGTCAGCGAGTCCGGGTGCACTGGCCCTGGCGCCTCGAGGTCGGCGACGACGCGTGGATCGGTGAGGGCGCCTGGCTGTTGAACCTGGAGCAGATCACGATCGGAAACGATGTGTGCGTCTCCCAGGGCGCGCTGTTGTGCACGGGGAGCCACCAACGCCGCAGCCCTACCTTCGAGTTCGACAACGGGCCCATCCGGCTGGAGCCCGGAGCCTGGGTCGCGGCGCGGGCCGTCGTGCTGCGCGGCGTCACCGTCGGCCGGGGCGCGGTGGTGGGCGCCTCGGCCGTCGCCCACCACGACGTCGACCCCGGCGCGGTCCTCACGGCGGGAGTCGCGGCATGAGGGTCGTCCACGTGGTGACGCTCGTCAGTGACGACGGAGCGTACGGCGGCCCGGCGAGCGTGGCCACCGGACAGCTGGAGGAATGCGCGGCACGGGGCCACGACGTCTCGTTGGTGTCCCTGTGGCGGGGCGGATCGCGGGCACCGGGACGCATCGGTTCGGTGCCGTTCCAGACACGTCCGGCTCGCCGTCTGCTTCCGGGGCGTTTCACCGGGCTCATGCACCCGCTGCTCGTCGCGGACCTCTGGCGCGCCACCGGCAGGGCCGACATTGTGCACATCCACGCCGGGCGCGACCTCGTCTCCCTCACCGCGCTCGCCGTGGCCGCGCTGCGGCGCAAGAGATTTCTGACCCAGACACACGGCATGGTCGAGCCCCGGCGGACGGCCGTCGTTCGGCTCTTCGACCGTGCGTACGTACCTCTGTTGCGCCGGGCACGCGGTTGCCTGGTGCTCACCGAGCGGGAGCGCAGGGCCGTGGCCGAGGTCGTCGGACCGGGCGGTCCGCCGCTGCTCGTCCTGCCCAACGGGGTGCGCCCGCAGCGCCGTGGCGCTGCGAGTGGCCAGCTCCGGCGTGATCCGGAGGTGCTCTTCCTTGCCCGTCTCCACCCGCGCAAGCGACCCGAGGCGTTCGTCGAGATGGCCGCTCTGGTGCACCTGAGGGTCCCGGAAGCACGGTTCACCCTGTACGGGGCGGACGAGGGTTCGCTGCCCGCGGTACGGCGGCTCATCGCCGCCCGGGGACTGGAGGACGTCGTCACCTACGGCGGGGCGCTGGAGTACACCGAGGCGGTGCGCACCTACGCGAGGGCGGCCGTGTACGTGCTGCCGAGCGTCGACGAGCCCTTTCCCATGACCGTGATCGAAGCCCTCTCCGCCGGCACCCCCGTGGTGTGCACCGACACCTGCGGCATGGCGGACGAACTCGCGCGCCGCGGGGCGGCGATGGTCACCGATGGCAGTCCGCGGGCCCTGGCCGACGCCGTGTGCGAGGTGCTTGCCGACGAGGACAAGCGCCGTGCCCTGGCGAACGAGGGGCACCGCGCGGTCGAAGAGGCCTTTTCCATCCACGCTGTCGCGGACCGGCTCGAAGGGTTCTATCGGCACCTCTGACGCGCCGGCCGTCGGAGGATCTGTTCCAAGCTAAGGAGAGCGGTGACTGTGAAAACAGCCCTCATCACCGGTATCACGGGCCAGGACGGTTCGTACCTGGCGGAGTTGCTGCTGGAGAAGGGCTACCGGGTGCACGGCGTCGTGCGTCGCGCTTCCACCTTCAACACCCAGCGCATCGAGCACCTCTACCGTGATCCGCACGACCCCGGAACGCGTCTGTTCCTGCACTACGGCGACCTCACCGACGGGACCCGGATCGCGGGGCTGCTGGAACAGGTGCAGCCGGACGAGGTCTACCACCTGGCAGCCCAGTCGCATGTGCGGGTGTCGTTCGACGAACCCGAGTTCACCGGGGACACCACGGGACTCGGCACCACGCGGCTGCTGGAGGCCATCAGGAGAACGGGACTTCCCTGCCGCTTCTATCAAGCGTCCAGCTCGGAGATGTTCGGCGCGGAACCGCCGCCCCAGCACGAGCACACCCCTTTCCACCCGCGCTCGCCGTACGGGGCGGCGAAGGTGTACGCGTACTGGGTCACCCGTAACTACCGTGAGGCATACGGGCTCTACGCCGTCAACGGCATCCTGTTCAACCACGAGTCCCCCCGCCGCGGCCCCACGTTCGTGACCCGGAAGGTGGCCATGGCCGCTGCCCGGATCAAGGCCGGCCTGCAGGACGTCGTCCACCTCGGCAACCTCGACGCCCGCCGGGACTGGGGCTACGCCGCCGAGTACGTGGAGGCGATGTGGCTGATGCTGCAGCAGGACGAGCCGGACGACTACGTGGTCGCCACGGGCACCACCTACAGCGTGCGTGACTTCGTCGAACAGTGCTTCGCCCACGTGGGCCTGGACTGGCGCGACCACGTGCGCTTCGACGAGCGCTATCTGCGCCCGACCGAGGTCGACGACCTCGTCGGTGACGCCGCCAAGGCCGAGCAGGTCCTGGGCTGGCGCGCGCGTGTGCGGACCCCGGAACTGGCCCGTCTCATGGTCGACGCGGAACTCGGCGCCCTCGGGCACGTCATCAGGCCCGGAGGAGAGGCCGCCCCGGTCGATGTCCCTGCCCCCGGCCGTGCGATGACCGCTAGCCGTGCAGCGCCTCGGACAGCATCGCGCTGATACGCCCCAGCCCTGCCTGCGGGCTCAGCCGTTCCCGGACGTAGGCAGGGCCACGCGCGCCGAGCGCGGCTGAGCGGGCGGGATCCCGGCTCAGCGCTCTGATGGCGCCGTACAGCGCCTCGGGGTCTTCCGGGCTCACCACGATGCCCGCTCCGGAGCGCCGCACCTCCTCGGCCGTGCCTCCGGCCGTGGCCACCGAGGCCACGACCGGGCGGCCGCTCGTGAAGTAGGACGTCAGCTTGGAAGGCAGGCTCATGTCCAGCACGGACGACCGCTGGGTGACCGCGAGGACGTCCGCGGCGGCCAGCACGTCGGAGAACTCCGCGTCGGTGGCGGGCGGCAGCAGGTCGACGTTCGGCAGCTCCTCGGCAAGGCGCGCCAGGTGTGCCCGTCGGTTGCCGTCTCCCATGAGCACGACCCGGATGCGTGGGGTGTCGCGGCCCGAGAGCCGCGCGGTGTCGAGCAGCACCTCCAGCCCCTGCTTGAGCCCCATGTTCCCGGAGTGCAGCACGACGCGCTCCTCCTCCCGCCAGCCGAGTCGTGCCCGCACCGCCCGGCGGTCGCCGGACGGGGGCGTCGCATGTGTCCAGTTGGGCACGACCCGCACGCGTGATCCCGGCACGCCCGCCGCGGTGACGTGGTCCACGAACGACTCGTGCACCACACCGACCAGGGTGGCCGAGTTCAGGATCCTCGCCTCCACGCCGGCCGCGAGGGATGCCACGCGGCCGCCGCCTCTGATCCCGCTCTGCGCGGCCGCGGCCCCCATGAGGTCCTGCACCACGACTACGTGCGGCACTCCGTGGTGCCGGGCGGACCGGCCGCCGATGACGCCTCCGGCGAGGGCCGGCATCTGACTCAGTACGAGGTCCGGCCGTCCGGCCGGCGGTCGCAGCGAGCCGTGCGCGAGGAAGCTGACCTCGTAGGCCGCCCTGCGCAGCGCGGTCTGCCGAGAGGGAACGTAACCGCGGCGGCGATGGACGCGGACACCGCCCCGGTCTTCCACCATGCGCCAGCGTCCCCGGTAGTCGTCGTGAACGCGCCAGCCCGGATAGTGCGGCATACCCGCGAGGACATCGACGTCGGCACCGCACATCCTCAGATGCTCCGCGATCCTGGTCGAGTACGGCGCGATTCCCGTGTGTTCGGGCGCGTAGTTGATCGACACCAGGAGGACGCGGCGACCCGCAAGGAGTTCGGACATTTGCACATAATAATCCGTATATTCTTTGAATCCTCCTGCGAAACACCCTCCTCATTCCGCCGAATCAAGCATCGATATCGGCTATAACCGCTCGCCATGCTTGCCACCGCCGGATATCGCTCTGGGCCAGGGCGCAGTACGCGCCGGGGAAAAAGAGCCCGGTGCGGGCCGGCCGGCCATTCATCAGATTTCCCCGACGGGTGGGCCCTTGCCTCGTGCGCGTCACCCCCTGCTGCCGTTCGGAGTCAAGAGGGACAGGAACCATACGTCTTGTGCGCGCCCGAGCAGGCTTACCAGACAGTGAGGCTGTATATCCGTCAGTGAGGCTTGCCGAAACACTCGTTCACCAGAGGGGTCCGGATGCGGGACAGTCGCGTCCGCAGTGTCGCTGCGGTCTGTATCTGGGCCGTGGTGCTGATCGTCCTGCTGCCAGGACTGGTCCTCCAGCCGCATGGCGGGCGTATGCCCATGGCCCTTCTGCTGCAGGGTGTCGTCGTGGCACACACCGGTGGTGCCCTCACCCGAGTGCTCACCGCACCCAAGGTCCGGCTCGTCGGTCTCGGCTTCTGGATGTTCTCCTACATCTGGTTCGGCCTGGCACCCCTGGCGATGCTTACCTCCGACACCTACCCCTGGACCTACCGTGCCAGCGAGGCAACCGCCTTTGCGGCCGTGGCGGTCATCGAGCTCGGGCTGCTTGCCTACAGCGCCGGAACCGCCTTCGCCGCCCGACGCGAACACACACGTGCCGCCACCCGGCCGGGCGTGGTGGAACGGCTGCTCGCCCGCCGCCTTGCGCCCTGGCGTGTGTTGGTGCTGTGCGGGCTCGCGCTGGCACTCGCGGTGCTGCTGATTCCCGGCCAGCCAGGCGGAGTCGGCGCGTATTTCACCAGCCGTGAGGCCGTTCACGAAACCGGCGCCCTGGACGATTCGACGGATGCCTTCCTGCAGCCGCTGCGCAGCTGGTCGGTGTCCGTGCCTGCCTTCTGGGCGCTGCTGGGCCTGTTGCGCCTGCCGCCTCTGCCTGACGGTGACCGCCTGCTGCGCGGCATCCGCTGGCTGCTGCTGCCCCTGCTCGCCGCACTGAACATCGTCGTCAACAACCCCATCAGCAAGCCGAGGTTCTGGGCCGGCACGGTGCTGCTGACGCTGCTGTTCACCGTGCCCCGGCTGTGCCGGCCCCGTGCCTTCCGCGCCCTCGCGGGCGCCATTCTTGCCACGGTGCTTGTTGTCTTTCCCTACAGCGATTACTTCCGCTATGACGCCCGGGGGGCAGTCTCCGTCGTCTCGCTGGCTCAGCAGTTCACCACCAAGGGCGACTACGACGCCTTCCAGCAGGTGCAGACCGGCCTCGACTACGCGCGGGACGAGGGGTTCTCCCCCCAGTCCGCGCTGGGCCCACCACTGTTCATGGTGCCGCGCTCGATGTGGCCGGACAAACCCGAGGACACCGGCATCGCACTGGCACAGTATGCGGGCTACGACTTCCTCAATCTCTCGGCGCCCCTGTGGATCGAGAGTTACCTGTGGGCCGGCCCAGCCGCCGTGGCCCTCGTGTTCTGTCTGCTGGGCGCAGCAGGACGCCGCGTGGACCAGGTGCGGGAGCGCCTACGCGACCGGACAGGCACCTTGGCGGTTCTCCTGGTACCGGCCTTCGCCTTCTACCAGTTGATCTTTCTGCGTGGCAGCCTGCTCGGCGTCACGGGCCCGATGCTCCTGACGATGACCGTGCCGCTGCTCATCACCACCCCAACCAGCCCGGCATCCCGACTCGCTTTTTGGGCAAAACCGTCTGCTCCGACCGTTCCCAACAACTGAACGGGAGTGAATGGTCTTGCCAGAACCCATGCTCAGCCACGTGCCCCGAACGGCCTTGGCCAGACTGGTCCCTCGCCATCTCGCCGTATCCAGTGCCCAGGCATCCGGTGCGTGGTCCAGTCATACGGGGTCGGGTTTCCTCACGCCCCAGGGCGCGCCTTCCGATCGCCACGGCGGCAGCCCCCTGACACGTGCCTGGGCCCGGGTTGCGGCGACCCGGTCGGTGCTCTCCCGGCCGCGGTGGCGGAAGGTGCTGCGGGCCGCGAGCACGTACCGGCCAGGGGGGGCGTTCGCCAAGTGCACCGGCGAAGCCGGCAGTTCGATGCTCACCTCGTCGTCCGGGGCGAGGATCGTCTCGTTCCCCAACCGCTTGCCCGACTCCGCGTCGGCCTGGAGGAATCGGCGCTCGGCCTCCCGGCGGAGGCGACGAACGCCCTCCGTGAGCTGCGCCTTCTCCACGTTCTGCCGGGTGTTCAGCAGCCGTTTGCCGCCACGGGGCACCCACGCGTACGGCCTTCCACTGATCGCGAACTCTCGTTCCCTCGAAGCCGCACGTGCCGTAGCCATGGCGCTCACCCGTCCACTCCCCAACGCGCCCAAGCACCGTCAATTGGGCAGCACTTCCCACCCCGCCACGCATCACTTCCTGGAACAGGAGGGCACCCGTGACCGGTCCCATCCCCTTCGATGACCGGTTCGACGAACCGGACCAGCTCCGCGAGCAACTGCGTCTGCTCCTTCGCTACCGCGTCGTGATGGCACTGGGAGCCGTCCTGGGACTGCTCGGCGGGCTGGCCTTGGCGTTGTACGGCGCCGACACCTACAGCTCCACCAGTGAAGTTCTTGTCCGCGCCAGCGCCGACCCCTTCGGCACGGTCATCGTGCCCGCCGACAATCAGGTCAGCATGAGCACCGAGCAGCAGATCGCCGCCAGCGCGGCCGTCGCCCTCCGTGCGGCGCACACCCTGGGACAGCCCGACAGTCGGGCCGCCGCGCTGCAGGACCGTCTGCGGGTCACCAATCCGACAAAGTCCCAGGTGCTCCGATTCGAGTTCGCCTCCGACGCACCTCAGCACGCAGCGCGCGGCGCCAACGCCTTCGCCGAGGCTTATCTCGCCGACCGCAAGAGCCGTAACGACGCAGCAGTGCAGCGGGCCGTCGGCGGCATGAAACAGCAGATTGCCGCGCTCACCCGACAGAAGAAGAAGGATTCGGAAAACGGCACCGCCACCTCCGCCGTAAAGAGCGAGATCGGCAGCCTGCAAAAACGCGTGTCCGAGATCAGCTCTCGCGATACCAACGGCGGCGACATCGTCCGCAGGGGCGCGGCGCCCACCCTGCCTTCGGGCCCCGGGTGGCGGACCCTGCTCGCCCTCGGTCTGGCCTGCGGTGCTGTGCTGGGCATTTTGCTGGCCTGGCTGTGCTCGGCCCTCGACGGCCGGGTACGGTCGGCCCGCGAGGTCCAGGCCGCCCTGCGCGCGCCCGTGCTGGGCGTCCTGCCCCACGACGGCCCCGCGGGCGACTCCCTGCTGACGGTCGGCCGCACGGACGGCGCCCGTACAGAGGCTTATCGGTCCCTGGCCTACCGCCTGGAGCAGACCGGGTTTTCGGAGAGTGGCGACCGCCTCCTCGTGGTGGCGCCGCGGCGCTGGGAGGCCGCCGGGGCGGTCGCCGCGAATCTGGCCGCGGCCTTCGCGGAGTTGGGAAAGAAGGTGGTGCTTGTCGACGCCGATCCCGACACGCCCAGCCTTGCGGCACGCCTGCCGCTGGTGCCGGCGGGAGCCCGCACCGGGAAGGCGACGTCCCTGCCGGGCGGGGGCGTCCTTGTCGACGCCGGCCCTGCGGGGTGGTTCGCCGCCTGTTCCAGTGGCAGGAGCGGCCGTCCCATTCAGGCTGAAGTATCCCAGGCGATGGGCCAGATGGCGTCCGGCACCGGCTCGCCCACCGCGGTCGTCGCCGCCCATCCCTTGCTGGAGCACGCCGACGTGCTGATGGCCGCCCGGCACTTCGGCGGCGTTCTGGTGGTGACCGGACTCCACACCCGGCGGGAGGACCTCAGGCAGGTGAGCGAGCTCATCAGCTGCTCCGGCGGACGCCTGCTGGGGGCCGTGGTCGACGCCGGGCGCGCGCGAGGACGTGTGAGCTCTGCTGTGCTCCGCCGCGTGAAGCCCCGTTCCCAGGCCGAGAGCGTCATGCCGGCCACGGAGCCTGCGGGGCGACACGACACGCTCACGGTCTCCAGGGGATGACGGCGCCCGGGGCGGCCGCCACCGCCACTGCCGGGGCCACCGCCCGCAGCGGAGTCGCCGCCGCCGCACGGGGCGGGTTGTGGGGGGCGGTGGGTTCCGCCACGAACGCCGTGCTCGCCTTCCTCCTGGTCGGTCTGATCACCCGAGCGGTCGGAGCCAGTGGGGCCGGAGCGATCTTCACGGGCGTTGCTTTGTTCACCATTGGCAGCAATGTCTGCAAGCTCGGCGCCGACACCGGGCTCGTCCGCTTCATCCCTGGGGATCTTGCCGTCAACGGCGGCCGCTCGGTGGGGTCGCTGCTGCGCACGGCGGTGCTGCCGGCGGCGGCGGCAGCTACCGCGGCTGCCACGGCCCTGCTGCTGTGCCCCGCGGTGGCCACTACGCTCCTGCCCCACGTGCCGCACGCCGACGGGGTCGCCCTGATCCGGCTCTTCGGCCTGGTCCTGCCCGCTGCCACCGTCAGCCTGGTCCTGCTCGGCGCCACCCAGGGATACGGCAACGTGGTGCCGTTCGTCTGCGTGGAGCAGATCGGCAAGCCCGTGCTGCGGGTGCTGATCGCCGTGCCTGTGGCGTACTGGGCTCCTGGGATGCTGTCCCTGGCCGCGGCGTGGCTGCTGCCTGCGCTGGCCGGCCTCGCGGCCGCATGGCTGGGCCTGCACCGCTGCCGCGTCCGCCGCACCACGGCAGTCCCCGCGGGCAGAGAGTCCGTTTCCTGGCGGGTCTTCTGGGCCTTCGCCGCACCCCGCGCAGTCTCCTCCATCTTCGACATCAGCGCAGTCTGGGTCGGGGTGATCCTGCTGTCGGCGCTGGCCACTGACGCCGAGGCGGGTATCTACACCGCCATCGGCCGCATCGTCACCGCACTCACCCTTCTCCAACTCGCCGTCCGCCTGGCCGTCGCACCCCAGCTCAGCCGCCTCCTCGCTGTCAACGAGGTCGCCGAAGCTCACCACTTGCACCGCATCTCGACCTGCTGGGTCGTCCTCTTCTCCTGGCCGTTGTTCGTTCTCGTCGCCGGTTTTCCCCGCACCGTCCTTGCCGTCTTCGGGCCGGAGTTCACCAAGGGGGCGCCCGCCCTGGTCATGCTGTGTGCTGCCTCCATGGTCAATATTGCGGTCGGCAACGCGCAGACCGTGCTTCTCAT
The DNA here is from genome assembly GCF_041053055.1 of Streptomyces sp. R41. NCBI lineage: Bacteria > Bacillati > Actinomycetota > Actinomycetes > Kitasatosporales > Streptomycetaceae > Streptomyces > Streptomyces sp. R41. The sequence continues at coordinate 3,929,726 of NZ_CP163443.1, read as the reverse complement.
GGCCGGCAAGAGCTCCTGGCACCTGGCCTGTACCGCCGCGGCGTTCGCGGTGCAGCTCACCGTCGGCGTGCTCGCCGTGCCGAAGTGGGGCATCCTCGGCGCAGCCGTTTCCTGGGCTGCGGCAATCATCGTGGAAAACCTCTCGGCTGCCCTGCTCATCCGGCTGAGCCTCGGCTTCACGACCGTGGCCGCCGGATACACAAGTGCTCTCGGCATCGGCCTGGCCGTCTCGGTGGTGCTGGCGGCCGTGCGCACCCTGTCGGGTGATACCCCGTCAGGACTCGCCCTCGGCCTGGTCTTCGGGATGTCCGTATTCGGGACTTTCCTGTGGCGATATCGCACGCCTCTGGGAGTGAGCGAGTTGGTCCAAGTGCTGCGCCGTCGCACTGTATGAGCCCGTCACGTCTCACGGCCCGGGCTCACACCCGCGCCGTTGCCCTCAGCCTGCCCGCCCCACTTCCTTCGAGGTGGCCCCTGCCTTGCAGCCGCTCTCAGCGCAGCTCGCGGAACCACTTCACCAAGAAGGCGGCCAGGAACAGGACATGAGCCATCAGCAGGGTGCAGTACACGGCAAGGAAGATGTCCTGGCTGCCCAGAAATAGAAAGCTGATGCAGGTTGTGCCGTAATCGACCGGCAGGAGCAGCAGGGACGCCAGCGCCGGCGAAATGCCGCTGCCTGTTTCCGCAGCGGTCCGCTGCTTGAGTTTCTCCGTGAGGATGCCGGCGAAGAAGATCACCACTGCCGCGAGCTGGAAAACCATGGGGGCCAGCAGAAAGACCGGACTGGGAAGGACGAAAAATCGGTAAAACGTCACCAGCACCACCAGGTGCAACGTGACGATCTTGAAGCAGTCCAGGACATGGTCGAGCCACTCACCCGACGGACTCGCGGAGCACTGACTGCGCGCGAGCTGACCGTCTGCCGCGTCCAGGGCGAAGCCCAGGGCAAGGGCCACGCAGACGCAGACCGACATCACCGGCCCGGGTCGCAGCAGGGCCACAGCCGCCAAGGCCGGAAAGGTGAACAAGGCGCCGAGCAGCGTCAGCTGATTGGGGGTCGCACCGATCCGCGAGGCCAGCGCGGCCATGACGCGGCCGGCCGGGCGATTGACGAACCGACTATAGACCGACACCCCCTTCGCCGGCTTCTGCGCCGTCGACAGTTGCCTCAGCGTCTCCACAAACTCGGTCATATCCATCCTTACTTACATAACTACTTTAGAATGGAGGGTAACTATGACAGAACTGGGTGGCGAGATGGCCTTCAACCGTCGGTGGATTCTGCGCGGCGGAACATCGTTGCTGGTCGCGCCGCCCTGCCGCCAACAGCGCGTCCCCCGGGCCGGCCATCCGCGATCAACGTAGCGCTCATCGACCGGCGCGCGGGGTTGCGGCCCGGCCGGTCACGTCGGATCGCTTGGCTGATCGGAGACGCTCCTGCATGCAGGACAGTGCCCGGCCAAACAGATCCAGCGCACGACGGGCTCATTTCCCCGGGTTTCTCCCAGGGCGCCATTCGTGGGACATCTCCTCTCGGCGCCAGCGAGCCCATGACGCGGCCAAGGGACTTGCGTCCACCGTGGGCGAAAATGCCAGTACGAGCGAGGGAGGAAAGAACGATGCCGGTATTCGCCGTGCTCGCCCACACTGAGCCCGAGCTGCTGCCTCGGCTGGTCGAGCGACTGGCGCCGTACCCGGTTGTCGTCCACGTGGACGCCCGGTCACCAGGTGACGACTTCGCGGGGTTGCCGCGGACCACGTACATCCGAGAGCGGGTTGCCGTTCGGTGGGGAGGTTTCTCGGTCGTCCGGGCAACGCTTGCTCTGTACCGCACCGCACTGCGGTTCACGCAACCGTCCGATCACATCGTTCTGTTGTCCGGGCAGTGCTACCCCGCGCGGCCGGTGGAGGAATTCGCCGCGCATCTTGCTTCGGCTCCGTTTCGGCAGCACTGCCGAGCGGCCACTGTGCTCGACGACACGGCTGCTGCGGGCCGAGTCCTCAAGCGGTGGTACTTCGACGCCGTTCCGACCGGACCGGGGCTGACCCACCTCCCCCGCGCCCTGTTGCGGAGAGGGATCTCGGAGATGGCCCCTCGGCGCACGCCTTCTGTGTTCGGAGACATCGAGCCGATGGCGGGAAGCCAGTGGACGGCTTTGACCGCCGACTGCGTCGCGGACCTTCTCGGCAAGGCCGAGGACCGCCGCTGGGAGAACCTGTTCCGTACGACGCTTGCGCCCGACGAGATGTTCTTCCATACGCTTCTCTGGAACACCGGCTGGCGCAACGAGGTGGAGGACCCGGTACCCCGGCCGAGGGCCGGGCGTGTCACCGCCGACTTCACCAACTTCCACTACGTGGACCGACTGCTCAAGGGCACCCGGACCCTTGCCGAACTACCCGCGATCGAAGGCTCCCGAATGTTCTTCGTCCGCAAGGTCGGGTCGCTGCAGTCGGCAGGGTTGCTCGACGCCCTCGACACGCGTTCGTGACGTGCCGGAGACGGGGTCTTTGAAGGGACTGCAAACATCCGGCGTAGCCGCAGGCAGAAGAGGGGCGGAGGTAACGCCCAGCGCCGGCCAGCTGTCGACAGCAGTCCGAGTACGTCTGCGAACTCATCCAGTTCGCCCTACTTGGGGGTCTCTGTAGGGACAGAAATGGGTATTGGATGAATTATGGCGGACTTTGATGATGAATCAGCTGGCTTCAGCCGTAGACACCTTCTGCGCCGCGGGGCCTCGACGCTGGCCGGCACAGCCCTGTTCGCGGGCCCTGACCGGCCCGGTACCGCTCGCAACCCCTTCCCGTTGCGGTCCGTGGTGAACGTCGTCACTGATTTCGGGGCGACGGGCGACGGGCGGACCGACGACGGGGGAGCGTTCGAGATGGCGTACCGGTACGCGGTCTCCCGGACCGACCGAGGTGTCGGCCGTACGGTGATCGACATCCCGCCGGGCAATTTCCTCGTGAAATCCCCGAATGCGCTGATGAACGGCACCGCTCCCGAACGTCCGGTGAACGGTCTGCGCTTCCGCGGCGCCGGCAAGGGCATCACCACGATCGTCTTTCAGCCGGAGGCCGGCCCCGGCTCCTATCTGTGCCGCAACGAGGATGTGTGGGCCAACGTCTCTTTCGAGAACGTGCAGTTCCGGTCGGCCACTCCGGGAGCGTCCTTCTTCTACTCGTACTCGACCGGACAGGCGCAGGACTACCGCTTCCAGGAATGCGAGTGGATGGGTGAGTGGGAGTACGGACTGGCCCTGGACGGCACCGACACCAACTCCGAGATGCGCTGGGAGGCGTGCCATGTCGGTGGCTCCTACCGCCGGGCGTTTCTCTACTCCGGCCTCTCGCAGCGAAGCCGGGAGCCGAAGAGCCAGGACCAGTTTCTCAACTACTGGTTCAACGACATGAAGGTCGAATACGAGTGGGGCAACTTCCTGGAATTCGCCTATGGCGGGTCGATCACCTGCCAAGGCGGCTCGTACATCATCACGGGCAGACGCCCGACGGACAGCGCGGAGTACGGCAGGACCAGCACGTTCTTCCGCTTCCCCCTCGGACAGCATCACGATTCCGTGCAGCGTTTCCACGCGCAGGACATCCGTTTCGAGGTGCGCGACCCGGACGTGATGGTCATCGACTGCGCGTGGAAGGGAGGAACCGTCCGTTTTGACGACTGCGACGACACCGCCCTCGCCTTCAAGGACTTCTCCTCCGAGGTGCGCCCCCACCGCTACGCCATTGGTCCGCGCGGACCGCTCATCCGCTACGAGTCCTGCCAGTTGGTCGGCTGTCACGAGTACCGGCCGTCCGGGCCGATTGAGAACATCCCCAAGGCAGTGCGTTACGACATGTGCCTCCTGCGCAGCCACAAGGAGAGCGACTTCTTGGTGGAGCAGGACCCGGACCGGACGCGTTTCGTCACCTTCGTCGACTGTATTGACGATTCGGCCGCATCCACTTCCCCCGCACCGACACCGGCCACCCCGGCGACACCGACGCCGGCGACTACCCCGACAACGCTGGATCCGTGACCCGGCACCAGGGCCGGCACAGTGGCCCGAAGACACCCGTCAGGCGAAGGAGCCGACAGTGCGAGGCTCAGACCCCAACCGCGGCCCGCGGCGGGAATCCCAGCCGCAGCAAGCCCGCGGTCGTTGACGTTCGGCCCGCCGAGCGCACAAGTGGCGCCGACTCCCGCGTGTGGGGGCCCGGGATGTCCCGGGCCCCCACATCTGTGTGCGGCGGGCGGTTCGTGAACGTGCCCACGCCTGCCGTCGGCACTGTCGTGCGGCGCCGTCAGGCGATGCTGTCGCCGCTGGGTCAGACGTACTTGGTGGGCTTGACGCAGAAATCGATGCGGCTGAGGTCCGCGTACAGGCCCGTCTTCGGGTTGACCGGTGCGTGGAGCGGTCCGTCGGCCGCAATGCCGTCGGGGTGGCCCGTCGTACTGTCGTACGTGTAGACGTTGACGGCGCCGGTCACGCCCGTGGCGGTGACCTTGACAGCGGCGCGGTGATCAGTCGCGGGAATGCTGAAGCTGAATACCTCTCCCTGGGCGGTGTTGCTGACGGTGAGCTGGAAGGTTCCGTCGCCGGGGATCGTGACGGGTCCGGTCACAGGATTGTCCACCCTGATCGCGGTCGCGCCCGCGGGGCAGGTCGGGGGAGGCGGGGGAGGCGTCTGGCACGGCTTGCAGGACGTGTGGGTTGTCTGGCACGGCTTGCAGGACGTGTTGTTCGTCTGGCACGACGACTTGCACGCCTGCGTCGCTCGGGGGACCGCCTGTGCCAACGCGGGGCTGGCGGCCATGCCGAATGCCACGGCCGTGGTCAGGCCGGCGCCGACGAGCCGTGCTCCCCATCTCAACTGTCGCGACTGCGTCTTTGCTCGGGCAGCAACTCGCATAACGAGCACTCCTCCTCGGTTGCTTGGGTACCAGACCTCGGGTACCTGATCTCGCCCGTGCGGACTCCCACGCCAATTCCTTTGGCAGTTCGAGATGTGACCAATCGTCCGCTGCCGGGCGTCTCAACATTCGCATGAGGGGACTGCCATCGTGCTTTGCGACTCCTTTTCCTAGGCCATTCGAGCTTCAGCAACAACGGCTACTGACTCTTCCGCGTGGGCGATCGGAGGGGCTTCGCCCGGACGCATCCACCAACTGCCCGGTCACGCACGGGACCTGAACCCGGTCGAAGGGTCGAGCCCGGGCTCATAGGGCTTGGGCAGGTGAGCGGACGGTCCGACTTGAGCTGGAAAACGTGACCGTCGGATTCGATCCGCGGTACGTGACCAACTGGTCCTGGACCTGGGACGTGATGATGGCCCGCACCGGCCGCACGGTTTTGGAAGGGGCGCCCGGGACTCAGACGGCGACGACAGAGATGGGTGCCAATCGGATGGATCTCGCGGCAAGCCCGCTTGTCGAATCAGGTGACGTGGGGCCCCGGCGTCTACTTTCGGAAAGTGACCTCCGTCGTGCTGCGCAGACGCGCTACATGAGGCCGTCTCAGAATCCAAACGGCCCCACCCACTCCCCTTCTCGTCACCCCTATCCTTCTACCCGGGATGTTCCATGCGCCTGAGAAGAAGCACGGCCAGGACCGCCATTACGGCTTCCGCGGTGGTTCTAGCCGCGGCCGCTTCGCTCACCACCGCTTTCGGCGCGCAGGCGCGCGACGAAAAGACTCTGACTGCCGCCTCCTTGGCGACATGGCAGACGGACGGCATCGTCTGGTCCGTCGAGTACGCACGCGGTGTCGTGTACGTCGGCGGCACCTTCGACAGCGTCCGCCCGCCGAGTGCGGAGCCCGGTGAGAAGGAGGTCGCCCGGAAGAACTTCGCGGCGTTCGACGCTACTACCGGCAAGCTGCTGCCGTGTGCCCCTTCCTTCACGAAGGGCGCTGGGACCGTACGGGCACTGAAGGCGTCGCGCGACGGCAAGGTGCTGTATGTCGGCGGATCGTTCGGCAAGGTCGACCACGCCGCGGTGGCCAGTGCGGTCGCCCTCAACACGGCCGACTGCTCGCTGCGCAAGGATTTCCGCCCCGCCATGGCGGGGCCGGTGCGGGCCATCGAGACCACCGACACGACGGTGTACCTGGGCGGCGAATTCACGGACGTCGACGGCCAGACCAGGAAGCGCATCGCGTCGTTCAGCCGGAGCGGCTCACTGTTGCCGTTCAGGGCGGACATCGACGAGCCGGTCCGCTCCATCCTGGCCGTACCCGACCAGGGAAAGGTGATCGTCGGCGGCGACTTCCACAACGTCAACGGCGAGCCGGAGCAGGCCCTGGTCGCCTTGAATGCCACGAACGGTTCGATCGTGACTTCCTTCCCGGACTGGCTTCCGGAAAGGTCGGCGGTGACTTCACTGGCACGCGACGGCGACCGCTTCTATCTGGGAGCCGAGGGCGCGGGGACGGGTATCTTCGACGGCCGCATCGCCGGCCGTCTGTCCGACGGCACGATGGCCTGGAAGGACACCTGCTTGGGCGCCACTCAGGCTGTTGTCGTGCACGAGGGCGTCCTTTACAGCGCAACCCACGCCCACTACTGCGGCCTTACACCGGGGGGATTCCCCGATGGACCCCGTCGGCATTTCCTGGCTCAATCGGTCCGCGACAGCCGCATCCTGCACTGGTTCCCCGACACCGACGACGGACTCGGTGAGGGAATTGGCCCCCGAGCGCTCGTGATGGTCGGCGAAATCCTCTGGGCAGGTGGCGAGTTCACCACGGTCAACGGCAAACCCCAGCAGGGCTTGACGCGCTTCGGGGTCGGCCCTGAGAACAAAGCCCCAGAAGCGGCTCCCCGACTCATGGGCGAGAGCTCTCGCACAGGAAACGTCACGCTCACCTGGCGTGCCGCATGGGACAGGGACGACGCGGAGCTGACATATCTGATCTACCGAGACGGTGTTCTCGTGGCCGCGCCGAAGCAGCAGTCGGTCGAGTGGCAGCGTCCGGACATGAAGTACACGGATTCCGTCCCTCCCGGCTCTCGTCATCGCTACACGATCGCCGTCACCGACGGAAAGCACACAACGCCCCGATCGGAGCCGCTCGAAGTGACCGCAGTCACCAAAAAGCGACCGACGGGAGAGCGGTGATGGGAGAACGCCTCGGGTACGCGCCAGGGGTTTTCGACCTCTTCCACGTGGGACACCTGAACATCCTGCGCCGGGCCCGGGAACACTGCGACCGGCTCATCGCCGGTGTCTGCACCGACGACCTGGTGGTGTGCCTGAAGGGCAGGCCGCCTGTCGTGCCGCTCTCCGAACGACTGGAGATCGTCCGCAGCGTCCGCTACGTGGACGAGACCTTTGTCGCCACCGTGGACGACAAGCTCGAAATCTGGAAGGAGGTAGGTTTCGACGTCATTTTCAAAGGTGACGACTGGCTCGGTACGGAGCGCTGGAACACCCTCGAAACAGAATTCTCGAAGTTCGGCGTGAAGGTCGTATTTTTCCCCTACACGGCGCATACCTCAAGCACGCTGCTGCGTTCTGCACTCGGTCTCCTCGCCCAGCGGAATCCCGCCGAGGCGCCATCAGGAAATCCCACGTCGCCACTTCACGAGACCGGCGGCCGTGACGGGAAATCAGCCATCAGTAGAATGCCGTAGATATCGCTGCAGCCGCTTGCCCTTCCGACAGGCCCAGCGGACCTGAGTGCGCCATGGCGTGCTCTGGAGCCGGCCGGTCGGCCTTCATAGCCGGATTCACCGCATACATTGCTGCCGGTCAGGAGAGGGAACGGTGCTCTCCGCAGTCATGTGGTGATGGACACCCTGCTCTGGTTGGGTACGACGACCGGCGTGAGAACGCCGAGCAGTTCTCGGTACACGTCGATCACCGCGTCCGCGGCGTGCTGTACGTCGTGGGCGGCGAGCACGTGGGCGCGGCCCTGTGCGCCCAGCGCCGCGCGCAGCGGCGCGCGGCGCAGCAGCGCCGTCAGCGCCCGCGCCAGCGCGTCGGGGTCCTCCGGCGGCACCAGGCAGTGCGGCAGATGGCCGGGTGGCAGGCTCTCGCGCACTCCGTCCACGTCCGTGACGAGCACCGGCCGGGCGCACGCCATGGCCTCCAGGGGGACGAGCGCCATGCCCTCCCGGCGGGACGGCAGGACCACGATGTCGGCGGCCCGGTACCAGGGGGCGGCGTCGAGTGCCGCGCCGGCGAATTCCACCGAAGCGGGCGCACCGGAGTGCAGTCGCTCCGCGTCCGGACCGTCGCCGACCAGCACCAGCCGGGCGGCGGGCAGCTGCCGCACGACGGCAGGCCAGGCCTCCAGGAGCACATCCTGGCCCTTCTGGCGGCACAGCCGTCCCACGCATACGACGAGCGGACCCGCTCCGGACCGAGCACGGTTCCCCTCCGGCCGGAACCTGCACGTGTCGACGCCGTTGGGGACCACCTGCCACTGGGCGGTGATGCCACCCTGCTCCCCGGCACGCCGTTCCGCCTCGCTGACGCACAGGACACGCGCCGCCCACCGCGCCCCGAACCGCTCCCACCGCAGAGCCGCGTGGGCCAGATTTCTGTCCACGGCATCGAACGACCACGCGTGCGGCTGAAAGACGGTAGGGAGTCGGCCGCGCACCGCGAGCCGCGCCGCGAGCCCCGCCTTGGCACTGTGCGCGTGCACCACGTCAGGCCGCACGTCGCGGAGGATCCGCGCCAGCCGCCGTACCTCGCCCGGGAGCCGAAGGCCCGGTGCGCGGGTCGCGTCCCAGGGCAGCACCCTGCAGCCCACCGCGCGCAGTGCGTCCGTCAGCGTGCCGCCTCGCGGGCAGGCCACGGTGACGCGCAGCCCTGCGGCGAGCTGTGCCGCCGCCAGGTCCGTGAGAAGCCGGGCGACACCGCCCTCGACCGGCTGAGTGACGTGCAGGACGTGCGGCCCACGTGCAGCGCACGGCGTCGCATGGTGCGGGACGGGTCCCAGGGGAATGCGCATGACCGAGGCTTCCCTTCCGAAGAAAGATTCCGAACCCAGCACAAGATGTGCGGTCGCACGTCCGATATAAAATGCGCCGGATTCGGGAGGCAACAGTAACCGCTTATCCGTACTTATCTGCGAACCCGTCAACTGTTTCGGAATGCCGCCCTTCCCCTGCGGCTATTTCTAGCGCGGGATCACCCGCTTGGAGTCGTGGTGAGGTGTGATCCCGGGCGGCCGCCCGATCGGCGGAGCCGTGCTCCGTTTCGGGGCGGCCGGCTACGGAAGTGCCTCTCATCAGCGTGATCGGCTGCGGGCGCGGCATGCCGGTTCGAGAGTGGTCACATGATCTGAAATTCGCTCGCGGGGAACACTCATGCGTGCACCGTTCCTGGAACTGTCGGCAACAGGGTTTCCAGAAAGCTCCACTCTCGTTAGGCCAGGCGTAGTGAGACCGAGTCTCTCGCGACGTCTGAAGAAAGAAGCACTCTCTGGCGACCGCGGGTTACGGAAGACGAGTTACGAAAGAAAGGCACACGATGAAGACTCTGAAGGCTGCCGCTGTTGTTGCCGGCTCGCTTGCCATCGCCGGCGTCACCGTGCCCGCCGTCGCGGCGGACATGCCGGCGCAGGGCCTCGTGGACAGCGGAATGATGGTCGCGAGCAGCGCCCCCACGGCAGCCAAGGTGTCGACGGGCTACATGGGCAACAACGTCCAGCAGGTGGCGCAGGATGTGAAGGACACTGTGAAGCAGTCGGGAGTCGTGAAGACTCCTGTCGTCGGCGGCACCCTGCCGAAGCCCGCTCTGCCGGGCCTCGGCGACGGCCGACTGCTCGGTGGGCTTCCGGTCGGCAAGTAGGCAACCACAAGGCAATGCCGGGAAGCCCACGCCAGCCACGCCTGCACAGAAGACCGATGCCACCTCAGCGATGACTTCGTCGCCCATGGGTTCGACGATTCGGGTCGGCTCCGCATTCCTGGGAGCCGACCCTTCGGTATATGCGGGGGAGTGCAACCGCATATAGAGGGAACTGCGATCGCTCTGCGCTAGGCCAAACGAAGGATTCAGGATGCCTTGAGCGGCAGAGCGTCGTTGGTCCCATTGGAATGGCCTCGTTTCGTGCATCGGGGTCTTCCGCTGCGGAGTTGGCCACCTCTTGAGGTGGCGCATCCGTCGGCGTCGGCCGCTTTGCGGTGCGTCGGCAGGAATGCCGTAGGCGGAAGGGCGCTCTTTCCTCCTTGTTGGCGCGCCCTCCTCGACCGGCGACGTGCCTGTCGGCCTTCGTCGGCCGCCTCCTGACCGCGGGGCCTGTCTGCGTCTGACGCAGACAGGCCCCGCGGGCTTCTGTGGAACTCAGCAGAAATCAACGCTCCATCGCTGGAACAAAGGGCACGGAAAAGCCGATGGCGGCCCGCTGGAGTTCCGGCGGGCCGCCATCGGGTGAAGCACTGCTCAGATGAGGCCGGCGCTGTACTCGGCCTTCTGCGACTGGTCGATACCCGCCGTGTTGCATGCGGCGTAGTGCGAGTTCGGCGCGAGGATGACGCCAAGGACGGCGCCGTTGGACCACGGTGCGATGCAGCGACCGTCGACGACCGTGCCGTTGACGACGGCAAGGCCCTGCTGGGGGGCGTTCACCACGACCGGGGACGACGAGAAACCGCCACCGCCGCTGACGGTGGTGCTGTTGTCGTCGGCCGCGGCGGCGCCGCCGGTCGCGAGGACGATGCCCGCGGCGAGGGCGGAAATGGCCGTAACCTTATTACGCATGAGATGCGCCTTTCGGTGGGGCGATTGGGATTTCCGTGCTCCGAATTGCTCGGAGCAGGTCAGAGGAGGCCGGAGTTGTACCCGGCCTTCTGCGACTGGTCGATCGGCGCCGTGTCGCATGCGGCGTAGTGCGAGTTCGGTGCGAAGACGCCGCCGAGGACGGCGCCGTTGGACCACGGCGCGACGCAACGGAGGTCCGCGACCGAGCCGTTGACGACCGCAACGCCCTGCTGGGGGGCGTTCACGACGACCGGGGACGACGAGAAGCCGTCACCGCCGGTGACGGTGGTGCAGTTGTCGGCCGCGGCGGTGCCGGCCGCGGCGAGGACGATGCCTGCGGCGAGGGCAGAAATGGCCGTAACCTTGTTACGCATGAGATGCGCCTTTCCTGGCTGCGTTTGGGGGATTCACCTGCTCCGAATTGCTCGGGACAGGGGTCAGAGGATGCCGCCCTTGTAAGGGGCCTTCTGTGACTGGTCGATCGGCGCCGTGTCGCACGCGGCGTAGTGCGAGCTCGGCGCGAGGACGCCGGCGAGGACGGCGCCGTCGGACCACGGTGCGATGCAGCGACCGTCAACGAGCGTGCCGTTGACGATGAGAACCCCCTGCTGAGGGGCGTTCACGACGACCTCGGACGACGAAAAGCCGCCACCACCCTGGACTTGGGTGTTGTTGTCGCTGGCCGAGGCAACGCCGACGCTGCTGACGACAGCGCCGAGGGTGAGGGCAGTGATGACCGCGAACTTCCTGGGCAACTCGGTTCCTTCCTGAATTCACGGTTTCGCACGCTTGCATAGCAGGAAACCTTGATATGCGCACATAAGTCACGGAACGAGCGTCCAAACAGGGCTGATTCCATCGGATGGCGCAATGCCGCGTGTCCCGGCAGGCCGAAGGGGAATGGAGGTGGAATCCGTGCGGCTTATCAGGGTGAACGACAATCCGAAAGGCCGCGGCCGACGGCCGCTAGGAGAAATGCCCCGTCCGTCGGGCTGCACCGGGGCGTACGGAACGAGCGCCGACGTGTGTCCGGCCCACCGGAAGGGAGAGGGCCGGTGAGCCGGACAGATGGTTTGCGCGTCCCGGCGGTGTTCGGGTCCGCCGAGTCAGGTTGTGCAGCTGCCGGTGCGGATCCAGCGTCCGGGCCTGCGTCTCCGAGATGACGGACGTGTGTGAAACCAGGACCGACAGCGGGCCGACCCGCCCGCGAAAGCTGCGGTGTCGGTCTGCGGTTGACGAGAACCGGATCAGAGCTTCAGAATTCCGGGCCCGCCGGCGCCCCGCGAACAGACGGGACTACTTGGCAGCGAAAGCATCGTCAAGAAGTGAGGACTTTCGCCGGTACGGCCGACTCTTACGGTTTTCGTGTGGTCACTTGCCGAGCAAGGTGCCGAGCCCGATAGCGGTCGGCGCCTGCAGCGGGTGGACCTGAACCGAGCCCTTTCCGGCCGGGTTCTTCACCGGAATCGTGGGCTTCTTGGCGGCGTGCGGGTCCATACCGTCCAGGTACAGGCCAGAGACTCCCTCCGGCCTCTTCTCGTCGAACGCGCTACCGTTGGCGAGTTTGCCGTTGCGGGCCAGTCGCGCCACGGTGTCGACCGCGGGCAGGGCCGCCGGAGTCACCTTGGTCGGGGACATGAGACCGAGCGGACCGGCCGAGGGGGTCGGTGCCGGGGCGGCCGACGCCGCGACGGCGGAGCCACCCACGAGACCCACGCCGATGGCCAACGCCGCAGTGGTGAAAACTGCCTTCTTCATGATTCACCTCGTTTGAAAGTTACCTCTGATCCGACGGCTGGAGAACATAGCAGTCCACGCCCTCTGCAAAAGCGACGCGTTACTCCATACGCATGAAGGTCAGAAGAGTGAAAAATGCCTTGCGTGCGGTGTCGTCGGAGGGATTCGCATCTGATAGGTGAATCGATTGATCGTATGGTGCGTCCGGCATCGACCACGCGGGTCATCACCACGCGACCTTCGTGTCGACGTCGGCCTTCCGGAGCGGGAACTCGCTTGGCACCCCGGCCTATTCAATGCGCTCGGCATTGGCTCCAACAACCCAGGCAACGGGATGACCGAGGCAAGGCATAAGGAAAGGCATCAACACGCTCGTGCTGAGCGACGGTTGGGCGTACGGCTAGGCCCGTCCCGGCCACATGGGATGCGGCATCTCTCTGTGCGCGGAGTCCCCGTGTTGGTGGTGACCGTCCTGACCAGCAACGTCCTCCCGTGGTTGCCCCATGGGAGGACGGCCGGTGGGTGTTCCCCCTAACGGGGGGTGACCGCCGCACCCCGGCGGGGCGCCCTTGACAGGCGGCCTCACCAGGCACAATGCCGCCGCCATGGGCAACAGATGGTGACGGAGCGGGTGTGAGCGGTTGCAGACGGCGACAGGCGATTTCACGGTGGGCTCAAGATCCGACGCACATCGAAAGGAACACCCATGCGTGGTCTGCCCGCACTGCGTATCGCGTCCACCGCTGTCTGCGCCACCCTCCTGGTCGGCATCGCCGGTCCGGCCGCTGTCGCGGCCGACTCGGCCCGGGAGCGCACCCACGCGGCGTCCCGTGCACCCGTCCCCGGCGCGGACGCGCTGATCGCCCAGGTCAAGAGCCTCGGCGATCTCGGCGGCGTGCTCACTCCGGTCACCAACCTGCTCAACGAAGTACTCAAGGCGGACAACGGCCAACTGTCCGCGGACGAGGCGCAGAAGCTCGTCAGCGCTGTGAAGGACGCCATCGCCAAGATCACCGCGGCGGCCTCCAAGACCCCCACGGCTACACCCACCACCGCGGCTGCACCCACCACCGCGGCCATCCCGACGACTCCGGCCACGCCGACGACCGCCGCGACGCCGACTGCGTCCTCGGCGTCCACGGTGTCCTCGCTGTCTTCGCCGGCCTCGCTCACGAAGCACAGTGACGGCAGCAAGGCGCCGTCGGCCAAGGACCTCCAGGGTGACGCGCTCGCCGCCCTGCAGAAGGCGGTCGACACCCTGCTCGCGGCCGTCACTTCCGGCGACGTCAGCAAGGTCGTCCCGGCGGTCACCGGCGTGGTGACGGGCCTGGTCGGCTTCCTCGCCGCGACGCTGCTCGGCGGCGGACTGCCCGCACCCAGCCTGGCCGGCCTCCCCGCCCTGCCGAGCCTGCCGAGCCTGCCGGTGCCTTTGCCGTTGCCGGTGCCTTTGCCGGTCAGGTGATCTTCGAGTGAGCCTCTGGTGACCTTGTGATGATCTGAAGCGGACCGTGTTCTCCGCCGTTGGTCGGCCGTCGTGGCCGGTCCAACGGCGGAGGTGTTTCAGCGTCAGAATTCCTGGAGGCGACTTGAGCTGCCGAGACTCAACGGCGCCGAACACGCTCACCCAGCTTCCGCTCACCGTGAACGACGTTCCCGTCGCCGCCCGAGGGACGCCGAGTGGTGTCCCTCGTCCGTGTGGACGGCCCCGGTGACATCGGCCGGTCGGGTGAGAAGGCGCCGGGCCGTTCTCCAGCCCGTCGATAGGGTCGCGCGGTGACCTCAACCCCAAGCGAAACGCGCCCCTTCCGCATCGCCGAGCTCAGCACGCTCGTCGCGCTGCCCTGGAGCGACGAGGCCCCCGAGCGGACCCTGAAGGCCGCGGCACATGTGGTCCTGCCGGCCCTCAGCCTGCACGGCTGATGCGGCGGGCCGCGGGCGGCACCGCGTTCGCCCTGCTGGTGGTGCTCACGGGCGCGGCCGGGCTGCTGGCCTCCTGGGTTATCACCCTCGACAAGTTCAAGCTGCTGGAGGACCCCGACTTTGTCCCGGGGTGCAGCCTGAACCCGGTGGTGTCCTGCGGCAGCGTGATGAAGAGCGACCAGGCCTCGGCCTTCGGATTCCCCAACCCGATGCTGGGCCTGGTGGCCTACGGCATCGTGATCTGCGTCGGAATGAGCCTGCTGGCCGGCGCGGCGTTCCCCGGCTGGTACTGGCTGACCTTCGAGGCGGGCTGCCTGTTCGGGATCGGGTTCGTGTCCTGGCTGCAGTTCGAGTCGCTGTACCGGATCGGCGCGCTGTGCCTGTGGTGCTGTCTGGCCTGGCTCGCGATGATCCTGCTGTTCTGGTACGTGACGTCCTTCATCGTGCGCAACGGATTCCTGCCCGCGCCAGGCCCGCTGAAGGCCTTCTTCGCGGAATTCGCCTGGGTACTGCCGCTGCTGCACATCGGCGTCGTCGGAATGCTGATCCTGACCCGTTGGTGGGACTTCTGGACGAGCTGACCAGCTGCGGAGCTGCCCGAGGTCGGTGGAGAGCTGTCGGTGCCGATGCCGGGCATGCCCGCGGGGCCGCGGTACGTAGAGGGGCGGTTCAGCCCGGAGCGCCGGGCGGCAGCCGGTACGAGGAGATACACGGACCGGCCCGGGCGCCGGGGAGCGCACCGGGTCCGCCGGCGTTCCGGGTGCGGACAGCACCGTATGGCCGTACCGGTGGTGACCGTACGGCCCGCCTGGCGGTTACCACGGCGGACATCCGAACCCGTACGAGGGAGCGAGCCATGGTCGTCGGTGCCGGTGGAGTACCGATGGGTGCGGAAAAGGGGACCAGGAGCCCGGAGAGAAGCGGGCCGAAGCGGCGGACGCGGCGGGAGATAGGGCGCGGGCTGCTTGCCTTCGTCGCCGCCTTGGCGCTCGCCCCCGTTGTCGCCGCCTCGCGCGCCTCGCGGCCCGCGGACGGCCCCGAGGGACCAGCGGACGCAGCGGACGCGGCCTTCGACGAGATCTACCACGGCCGTCACATCCAGGGCACCCTGCTCCGCGTCGCCGGATGCGGCGCCGACGGCTGCGAGTGGCAGGTCACCGTGGACGGCCACCCGCTGCACCTGATGCGCCGCGCCGACGGCACCTGGCTGACGATGGTCGACCACTACAGCTCGTACCGGACCTCGCTGGAGGCTACCCGAGCGGCCGTCGACGAACTCGGCCCCGGGCAGCGGCTGCGAGACCTGGCTTCGGGCCCGATCGGCGGGAGGTATCTGCACATGGGGGAACAGCATGGCGTACGTGCGTAGAGACGTGAGCACGCTGACGCGCAGCGAGCGGCGGCGGTTCGTCAACGCGCTGCTCGAGGTCAAACGGCGGGGCGAGTACGACGAGTTCGTGCGGATGCACATCGCGTACTACACCTCCGACGGCGAGTACGGCCTGCGTACGGCCCACATGGCGCCCTCCTTCCTGCCCTGGCACCGCCGCTTCCTGCTGGACCTGGAGGGTGCGCTTCGCCGGGTCGACGCGTCGGTGACGGTGCCGTACTGGGACTGGACGCGAGACCGTACGACGACGTCCGCGCCCTGGACCGAGGACCTCCTCGGTGGCAATGGCCGCAGGTCGGACCATCAGGTCATCACCGGGCCGTTCGCCTACGCGCAGGGCCACTGGACCATCAGGGAGGGCATCACCAACAGGGAGTTCCTCACCCGGGACCTCGGGCGCGCCCGCGCCCCGATCGCGCTGCCGACGAGGACCGAGCTGGAGTCCGCGCTAGCCGACCCGGTCTACGACACCTCGCCCTGGGACTCCACGTGCACCAACGGTCTCCGCAACAAGCTGGAGGGGTGGCGGACCGGGCGGGACCGCGTCGCCTGGCGCAACCACAACCGCGTCCACCGCTGGGTCGGCGGTGTCATGCTCGGCGCCGCCTCCGTCAACGACCCTGTCTTCTGGGTGCACCACGCCTTCATCGATCTGCAGTGGACCCGCTGGCAGCGACAGCACCAAGGCGCCCGCTACCTGCCGGCCAATCCGCCCGGCCCCGGCAGTGAGCAGCACGGGCGGATTGTCGCCCGGCACGAGAAGATGCCGCCGTGGGACGTGACGCCGTACGAGATGGAGGACGTGAGCCGGATCTATCGGTACGCCTGACCGGCTGCGTGCACGGCAAGAGCCCCGGCGCTCGAGGCGCCGGGGCTCTTGTGCGCGTACGGTCGGGGCCGTATGCGCCCACGGCCGGGCAGGGCGTTCATCGGGGGATCACCCTTTCCGAACAGGCCATTGGGCGGATCCGGCGATCCCGCGGCGAGCGGCCCGCAGCCCGCCCGAAATTCGTTTCGGCGTCGCGTGGGCCGTCAACTAGCCTCCGGGCATGGCAACCGACCAACTGATCCGTCTGTTCGCCGAGGAGAGCCGGGTACGCGCCTTCGCCGCCGTAGCCCTCGGCGCCGACACGCCCGCGAAGGTCATGGAGACGGCCGGGCTGTCCCCGAAGGACGCCGCGTCGGCCCTGCGGCGCCTCCAGGAGCAGGAGGTGATCACGGCGACGGACGACAGGGGACTGAGCGTCGCCTACGGGCACTTCAGGCAGCTTGCCCGTGAGGGCTCGGCGCGGGCTTCGGCTTCGGTCGAGAGCTACGGCACCGGGGACGAGCGGACCGAGGCGGTCCTGCGAACCTTCGTACGCGAGGGGCGGCTGATCCGGCTGCCCGCCCAGTGGCAGCGCAAGCTGGTCGTGCTCCGGCACATCGCCGAACGGACCTTCGAGCCGGGCGTCGAGTATCCGGAGCGGACAGTCAACGAGAAGCTGCGTGCCTGGTGCGAGGACGCACCGGTCGACCATGTGACGCTGCGGCGCTATCTGGTGGACCTGCATCATCTGACGCGGCAGTACGGCTTCTACTGGCGGCCCTCGGCGGCCTGAATGGCCTGAAACCGCCTGAAGCCGCCTGAGGTGGCCAGGTGTGGCGCGGTAGCCCGAGAGGCATGGCGGCCGTTCGGCCGAGGCGGCGTACGGGGGTGCCCGTCAGCCGGGGTGGCGGTAGGGGGTGCGCCCCAGCCGAGATGGCGTGCCTGTGGTGTGCCCGGCTCAGCCGAGGCGGCGTACCGGTGTGCCCGACAGGAACGCCTGGATGTTCTCGACCGCCGCGCTGTAGTACGTCTCGTAGTTGGCCCGCGACACATAGCCGAGGTGCGGGGTGGCCAGCAGGCGGGGCGCCGAGCGCATCGGATGGTCGGCGGGGAGCGGCTCGATGTCGAACACGTCGACGCCCGCTCCGGCGATCCTGCCCCCGTGCAGCGCGGCGAGCAGCGCGTCCTGGTCGACGATCGCCGCCCGTGAGGTGTTGACGAGGTAGGCGGTCGGCTTGAGGAGGGCCAGCTCGGCGGCGCCGATCAGGCCCCGGGTGCGGTCGCCGAGCGCGAGGTGGACGGAGACGAAGTCGCTGCTCGCGAGCAACTCCTCCTTGGAGGCGGCCAGTTCAACCCCCACCTCGGCGGCGCGCTCCTTGGTGAGGTGCTGGCTCCACGCGCTGACCCGCATACCGAAGGCGAGGCCCACCTGGGCCACCCGGCCGCCGATCTTCCCGAGCCCGAGCAGACCGAGCCGGCGGCCGTGCAGATCGGCGCCGACGGTGCTCTGCCAGGGGCCGTCTGCCCGCAGCGCGTTGTTCTCCGTGACGATGCCCCGCGCCAGGCCGAGCAGCAGCGCCCAGGTCATTTCGACCGGAGGCGTCGAGGAGCTCGGGGTCCCGCACACGGTCACGCCGTGCGCCTCGGCGGCCGCGTGGTCGATCACCGAATTGCGCATCCCGGAGGCGATCAGCAGCTTCAGCCGCGGCAGCCGGGCCAGCAGCGACGCCGGGAAGGGCACCCGCTCGCGCAGGGTGACGACGATGTCGAAGTCCGCGAGGGCGGCCCCCAGCGCGTCCTCGTCCGCGAAGTGCTCGCGGAAGCTGACGACCTCCACCTCGTCCGCGATCGGCGCCCAGTCCGCGATCTTGGTCGCGACGCCCTGAAAGTCGTCCAGCACGGCACAGCGAAGTTGCATGTCAGGTCCCTCCCACGCTCAGCCGGACCCTACCCGAGCCAGGAAAGCGCACTCGGCCGCCCGGGAGGAGGCGGCTCCGGGGGAAGCGGCGACGGCCGCTCGCTCACCGTGGCAGTATCTGGGCTCCATGAGTGCGTCCTTGGCGGTACGGAGCTTGCGCGCGGCGGTGTTCGCCGTGCTGTGCGTGCTGCTGGCCGCCGGGGGGCACGGTCTGGCGACCGGGGAGGCGCCGCCGCTGTGGGCGGACGGTGCGGGGTTCCTCACCGTCTTCGCGGCCGGCTGTCTGCTGGGCGGCCGGGAGCGGTCCCTGCTCGGGATCGGCCTCGGAATGCTGGCCGCGCAGGCCGGACTTCACCTCGGGTTCGAGGCCGCCCGCCCGCGCATGGCGATGACGATGCACGGGGCGCACATGATGCCCGCGCACGCACACGCCATGACGCCCCACGCCACGGCAGCGCATGTGGCCGCCGCCCTGCTCGCGACCTGGTGGCTGCGGCGCGGCGAGGCCGCCCTGTGGTCCCTACTGCGGTGGGCCGTGGCGTTCGTGCCCGGGCTCGCGGCATGGTGGCGGGTGCGGACGGGACCGTCTCCCGCACGGGCCCAACGGGACGTCGTTTGCCGGAACGCCTTTGAGACGTGGCCGCTGCGGCAGGTGCTGCTGCGGCACGCCGTCTCCCGTCGGGGACCGCCGGCCGGGCTCGCGTATAAGCCCTGACCGCATCCACACCAGTACGGAGTTCCCCTGATGTCCCCGATACGCACCACCCTGCGCCGAGCCGGCCTCGTCGCCGCGCTCACCACGGCCGGAGTCCTGACCGCCGCGGGCGCGGCCTTCGCGCATGTGACGGTCCACCCCGAGAGCTACGCCAAGGGCGCCACGGACGGCGTGCTGACCTTCCGCGTCCCCAACGAGGAGGACACCGCGAGCACCACGAAGGTGCAGGTCTTCCTGCCCACCGACCACCCGGTCCTGGGTGTCCTGGTCACTCCGCAGTCCGGCTGGACCGCGAAGGTGACGACCACCAAGCTCAAGAAGCCCATCAAGACCGACGACGGCACGATCACCGACGCCGTCTCCGAGATCACCTGGACGGGCGGCAGGATCCGCCACGGCGAGTTCCAGGACTTCAACGTCGCCTTCGGTCAACTTCCCGATGATGCCGATCAGTTGGAGTTCAAGACGCTGCAGACCTACTCGGACGGCAATGTCGTCCGGTGGATCGAGGAGACACCCAAGGGCGGCGAGGAGCCGGAGAACCCGGCGCCGGTGCTCAAGCTCACCGCCAAGGCCACGGGGGAGGACTCCTCCGTGGAACCCTCCGGCGCGGCCTCGTCACCGGCCTCGGACGCCAAGACCTCGACCGCGAGCGGCAAGAGCAGTGACTCGACCGCTCGCGGCCTGGGCATCGCGGGTCTGATCGTCGGCGTCCTCGGCCTGGCCGCGGCCGGATTCGCCCTCGCACGCGGCCGGAGCGCCCGCCCCTAGCCGATGTGCCCAGCCGTATGCGGCTGCCGCCCCGCCGGTCTCAACTCCCGTCGGCGGGGCGGACCGCCCACCGCTGCTCGACCTTGGCCAGCCGCCAGTACGCCACGGCCGCGGCCCAGACGACCACGAACAGGCCGACGATGATGTACCCGACGTTGTCCAGGTCGAGCCCCGCGATCCAGTCGGTAACGTCGTCGCGCAGGGCGAGCTTGTCGTGCAGCACGCCCACCAGCTCGATGGTGCCGATGAAGAAGGCCACGGCGATGGACAGGCCGGTGATGGTGAGGTTGTAGAAGACCTTGCGCACCGGGTTGGAGAAGGCCCACTGGTAGGCGAAGTTCATGAACGTGCCGTCCAGCGTGTCGAACAGGCTCATCCCCGCCGCGAACAGCAGCGGCAGGCACAGGATCGCGTACCAGGGCAGCCCGGCCGCCGCGCCGCTGCCCGCCATCACCATCAGCGTGACCTCGGTGGCGGTGTCGAAGCCGAGCCCGAAGAGAAAGCCGAGCGGGAACATCTGCCCCGGCCGCGTGATGGACTTCGTGAAGCGACCGAGGATCCGGTTCATGAACCCACGGGAATCCAGGTGCTGTTCGAGCTCTTCCTCGTTGTATGTACCCGCCCGCATCGCCCGGAAGACCCGCAGAATGCCCATCAGCGCGACGAGGTTGAGGGCGGCGATCAGGTAGAGGAAGGACCCGGAGACCGTGGTGCCCATGACGCCGAGCACCTGGTGGGTGCTGGAGCCCTCGTTCATGATGCGCCCGGCCAGCTGGGTGCCTCCGGCGATGAGCGCGGCGAGCACGACCACCACGCTGGAGTGCCCCAGCGCGAACCAGAAGCCCACCGACACGGGCCGCTTGCCGTCGGCCATCAGTTTGCGCGTGGTGTTGTCGATCGCGGCGATGTGGTCCGCGTCGAAGGCATGCCGCATGCCCAGGGTGTAGGCGGTCACGCCCAGGCCGATGCCGAACGCCTTGGACCCGACCTCGTAGTGCTCCGGCACGACGAGCAGGAACAGGATGCCGAACGCGACGACGTGCAAAGCCGCGATCACGGCCAGGAGTACAGCGGTTCGGACGGTGTCCTCGCGGCGCCACCGGAACCCGGTGGCGGGGGACGACTGCGTGGGCAGGGTCATACGGTCACGCTCCAGCACCTCGTGGATCACTTCGTGAGATGCCGTGGCCGGTCTCCTGGCTTACGGGTACACGTGCCCGCCCCTGCCTTCCCGGCCTTGCGGCCAGTGGCGCCGCCCGCGGGCGGCACGGGACGGGAACTCCCCCCGATCACAGTGGCGAGGGCCGCTCCGGTCTGGGCCCCTGAGGGGCCGTCACCGGTCTTCCCGAACACCACGGCCCACCCACCGTAGGGGCGGCCGGGGTCTCCTGCAAAGTTGCACAGCTGCGCAGGTATTGAAGATCACATGGGGTCGCCTGCGAAGATGACCCCATGCACCTCGTCCCCGCCGAGCGCGCCGACCGCCGGACCATCGACGGCCATCGGGTCTGCGACGCCGTCGCCGCCATCGGTGAGCCCGGGCACGTACGCACCTGGGCCGACCGCTTCTCGCTCCTCGCCGACCCGCGTCGTCTCGCCCTTCTGCTGGCCCTGCACCGGGCCGGCCCCCTCGCCGTCTCCGACCTCGCCATCGCGACCGGTATGAATGACCCCGCCGTGTCCCAGGCCCTGCGTCTGCTCCGTACCGCCGGGGTGGTCGAGGGCGACAAGGACGGGCGGGTCGTGCGCTACCGGGTGACCGACGGCCCGACCGCCGAACTCCTCGAGCACTGCGCGTCCGACAAGGGCTGAGCCGCCCCAGGCGGACGGTGGCCGGAATGGGTGCGGCCCCGGACGCCTGGGGGGCTTGCCGGGGCCGCGGGCTCATGGAGTCACCGTGGTGCGGTCACTCACTGTTGAGTTGCCAAGGTGCTGTGTTGTTCAGTCCTGGACCCGTGCCTGCTTCTTGCGGACGAAGAGCACTGCCGCGCCGCCGATCACCACGAGGGCGATGGCTATGCCCGCGATGATCGGGGTCGTGCTGGAGCCGCCGGTCTCAGCGAGGTCGGTGTCTCCGGTGGAGGTGCCGCCCACCGTCGCCGGGCTCGGCTCACTGACCGTCTGGGTCGAGATGTCGCTCGTACTGCCTTGGGTCTTGCAGTCGAGCACGCCCTTGAACCGCTTGGAGAAGCCGTTCGGACCGTTGATCGTGAAGTCGTAGGCCTGGTCCTCCTGCAGCGGGATGGTCACCGTCTGGGACGCGCCCGCCTCGATGGTGTGCTCGATCCCCATCAGCTCGAAGGTGAACGCCTCGTCGCCCTTGTTGGCCGCCGTGATGTCCACGCCGCCCTTGGCGCAGTTCTTCTCGGCGGACAGGGCCGGTATCGCGCCCTTCTCGGCCCAGTTCGCGGTCGCCGACGCGGAGACCGTCGACTCGCTGGAGCCCGCGAGGATCTGTGTCTGGCTGCGGGTCTCCGAGGTGAAGGCGCGGCCGACCGGCACGGTGGTGGACGCCTGCACGGTCAGCGATGCCGAACCGTCCGCGGTGTCCTTCGGCACGTCGAAGTAGAGCCGGCTGCCGTCGGCCGCGGAGGTGATCGCCTTGCCGTCCTTGTCGACGATCTTCACCCCGCCGGCGGTGGCGTCCGAGGGCGGCGTCACCGTCACACTGTCCGCGTTGGTGTGCACCGTGACCGGGCCGAGCTTCTCGCCGGCGTGACCGGAGACCGCGGCCGGGTCGAGGGCCAACGAGGCCTTGGGCTCCGCCAGATTCCGCGCGCTCTTCTGCAGATAGTCCGCCAGCTTCTCCGCCTGCGGGTCCACCGCGTCCACGTCGGCGCCGTCCGAGTACCGCCAGATGGCCACCTGAGTGCCGGCCGCCGCGTCCTTCTCGGTGAGGCCGGCGGCGCCGGCCTTCTCGGCGAGCGCCGCGAGGTCGTTCACCTGCGGGTAGGAGTTCTGCAGCATCCAGCGGATCTTGCCCGCGTCCTTGTTGCCGCTCAGCGACGTACCGCTCCAGGAGGTCTCCTGGTACTTGGCGTCCCGCTGCGTCGGGTTGTGGATGTCGATGCAGTAGGTCTGCAGCATGCCGCCGTTGTCGACGGACATCTCGAAGAGTCCGGCGGACACCCACGAGTCCTCGCCGTTGTCATGGATGACCGCGGACCCGTACGTCTTCAGGTCACCTATGGTGGCGGTCGCACCGCCCAGGCTCTGCGGGGTCTCGTCGGCAACGGCCGTACCGGCGGCGGCGATCGCCCCCGCTGCGACGAGCCCCGACACCAACGTCGCGGCGGCGAGGCGGGCGGCACCTCGCCTGCGCGCGGACAACGCAGAGAACGCAGAAAACACAGAATTCCCCTTCGTGCAGGACCCGTTGACATGGGGGGACGGTCCCGCCAGCAGAATCAGAAGCCCCGAGAGCTATGCCCGGCATCCTAAAGACGCGGCGCACCACGCTCCCCAGACATGTCATCCGATAACCGATCCGACTCGGAATCGTTATCGCTCACACAGCTGTGAGCTGGGCTTATCGACAAATCCATGGGGACCGTTCACAACGCATTTGTCGATAAGCCGCAGTTCGGTCAGGACGTGGACGTCCCTGACATCACGTCACTCCGGCGGGCTCGGGCCGCTGTTGGGAGGCAGTATCGGGATCAGCCTGTGGCTCCGTTTCCCAACTGGGCTCCGGCTGAGGTGTCGGAGCCGATCCGATGTCCCCCTTGGACGCTCGTCGGAAGGCGGACGTGCCTCGCGAGAGATCGTGTCCGATCGCCGCCGCGTCGACGTCCGCCGAGGTCCAGCTCTGGCCGTCGCGCGTTTCCGTGCGCACCTTCAGCCGGCCGTGCACGACAACCGGATCGCCCACCGACAGCGACGCCCCCGCATTCGTCGCGAGAGCCCTCCTGGCCCAGACCGTGAAGAAGTTGGTGTGTCCGTCGGTCCACTCGCTCTTCTCGCGATCCCAGTAGCGCGACGTCACGGCCAGCCGAAACCTCGTCGACGCTCCCGTCGACAGCTCCCGGTACACCGGCTGCGTCGCGACGTTCCCCACCACGCACACCATCGTCTCGTTCATCCCGAACCCCTCTCCCGTACGAATGCGTCTGTCGCGGCGACCGCATGCGCTGCGATCGCCGCGAGTTCAGACTGCCTTCGCCGGGCCGAGCCCGCTGAGCGCTGTGGGCTACCGGCCGGTTGTGGATAACCGCGTCACCCGACGGGCGCCGACGCCGCCCCCGTGACCCGCCCGTACTGCTCTCGCACCTCCCGGTAGCGCAGCAGCTCCGAGGCCACGGGATCCAGTACGCGCGCCCTCCCGCACCCGGCGGCGGCCTCGCGCAACCGTCGTTCCGCTTCGAGCCCGTAGCGTCGTGCGGGTCCGCGCGCCGCCATCCTGCTGCTCCACTCGACGGCCGGACCGCCGATGATGCCCGCCACCATCAGCAGCACCGGCACCCCGAGATTCGGTGACGTGATCCCGATGATCTGGCCCAGCAGCCAGAGCCCGCCGATCACTTGGAGGATCGTCATCGAGGCCTGCGCCAGTACGGCGACCGGCCACCAGCCGGGCCGCGGTGGACGCCCCGCCGGGGTCACGGCGCGTGCCGTCATCTCGTCCAGCGCCTCGGGCAGCCCCTGCGACCCGCGTACGGCCGCCTCGCGCACCGCCTGCGCCCAGGGTGCGGGGAGCCCGTACACCGCCCGGTCCGCGACCGTGCGTACGGCCTGTTCGACGCGCTGGCGTGCCGTGGCCTCCTCGTCCGCGGGGGCCCGTACGGGCAGGCGGCCGGTCGGGGGTTCACGCCGGTCCTGGCACCAGCGCCACAGCCGCAGCCAGGGAGTCCCGCAGGCGCGGTTGGCGTTGCGGAGCCACGCGCGCTCGGCCGCCTCGCCGGCCGCGACGGCACCCACCGCGTCCGCGAGCCGGTCCGCGAAATCGTCGCGCGCCTCCTCACTGAGCCCGACGCGCCGCCCGGTCGCGTAGATGGGCCGCAGCCGCGCCGCGGCCGCGTCGAGATCGGCCGAAATTCGACGTGCGGCGGCACCTCGCTCGGCCACGAACTGGCCGAGGGACTCGCGCAGTTCGCCGACGCCGTCCCCGGTGAGCGCGGACAGTGCGAGCACGGTCGCGCCCGGTTCGCCGTACTCGCCGAGCGCGATCCCGTCCTCGTCGAGCAGTCGCCGCAGATCGTCGAGGACCTGGTGAGCGGCCTCCCCGGGCAGTCGGTCCACCTGATTGAGCACGATGAACATGACCTCCGCGTGCCCGGCCAGGGGCCGCAGATAGCGCTCGTGGAGGACGGCGTCGGCGTACTTCTCCGGATCCACGACCCAGATGACCGCGTCGACGAGCGCCAGGACGCGGTCCACCTGTTCGCGGTGCTGGACGGCCGCGGAGTCGTGGTCGGGCAGGTCGATCAGGACGAGGCCGCGCAGTTGCGCCTCCGCCTCCGGGCTCTGCAGCGGACGCCTGCGCAGCCGACCGGGGATGCCGAGCCGGTCGATGAGTGTCGCTGCGCCGTCGCTCCAACTGCACGCGATGGGCGCGGCGGTGGTCGGCCTGCGGACACCGGTCTCCGAAATGGCCACGCCGGCGAGCGCGTTGAAGAGCTGCGACTTGCCGCTTCCGGTGGCTCCGGCGATGGCGACGACGGTGTGCTGCCCCGAGTGCTTGCGGCGCGCCGCCGCCTCGTCGAGCACCCGGCCCGCCTCGGCGAGTGTCCTGCTGTCGAGCCGGGTGCGCGACAGGCCCACCAGTTCGCGGAGCGCGTCCAGTCGTGAGCGCAGCGGTCCGTCGTACGCGAGGGGGGCCGGCGGGCCTTGTACTAGAGGCTTGATCTCCATCACGGGCGCCTCCTGCCCGCCTGCCGTCTCGGAGACGCGCCGCGCGATGAGACCGTCGTCCCAGACGGTTCCGCCCTCCGCACGCGCGGCCGTGTCATCGTCCTCCACGCGCGCGTGTCTGTCGCCGGAGGCGGCGCTCTCAGGGGGGCCCTCTTCGCAGGGCTCGCTGTCCCCGGTGCCCTCCTGGGGCTGGTCCTCGGAAGTCGCCTCCCCGGGGAGGCCATTTTCGGAAGTGCCCTCTTCGGAGGTGTTCACTTCGCAAGTGCCCCCTTCGGAGCAGGCGTCGGAGGCGTCGGAGGCGTCCTTGGAGAGGCCGTCCTCAGGGTGGTCGTCTCCGGGACGGTCGGCGTGATCCGTGCGATCTGTGACGGCAGTCACCGCGGTCACCTCTCCTTCTGCAGTACGGACAGCGCGGCGATGAGTTCGGCCTGGGGTTCGGGATGGACGTCGAGTGCGTCCAGCGGCGCGAGAAGGCGTTCGCGCTCGGTGTGCAGGGCTTTGTCGAGGTAGCCCGTCAGCAGTCGGCCGCCCCGGTCGCGCAGCCGCAGCGCACCGTGCGCCCCGATCCGCTCGGCCAGCCCCTCGCCCGCCGTCCGCGCCCGGCGGCCGCCCAGGAGCGCGGTGGCGACCAGCGCGGCCACCACTTCGGGATCGGGCGCGATGCTCTTGTCGAGGCCGCGCACCTCCTCCTCGGCGTACTCCTCCAGGACGCGCCGCCAGCGTCGTACGGCCATCCCGATGCGGTGCTCGGCGCTCTCCAGCGTCGGATCACGGTCCGTCAGCCCTGGAGCGCCCGCGGCCGGTTCGCGCCGCCATGCCTCGTGCACGCGCTCGTCGGCCGCCGTGACCGCGCACAGCAGCAGGGCGCTCAGGCTCTCGACGAGCGCGTCGAGCAGCTCGCCGGCGCTGCAGTCGAGGGGATAGGCGCGCCAGCGCTTGAGCGCGTCGCCGGAGAGCACGGCGCCGGCCTGCAAACGCCCCTTCACGCGCGTGTGCTCGCTGTCGTACGCCCCGTCGACGGCGGCCGTGAGCCGCAGGGCGGCCGCGTACTGTGCGGCGGCCGCGCTGGCCAGCTCGGGCATCCGCGCCTTCAGCGAATCGAGAACCCCGTAGGCCGTACGAGCCATCGCCTCCTGCCGGGCTCCCGGGTCCTGTGCCTGGTGCACGAGCCACGTACGCAGCGGTGCGACGGCGGTCGCGGGCAGCAGGCCGCCGCCCCACGCGGACTCGGGCAGCTCGGGCACGGTGAAGCGGGGCACGTGGCCGAGTCCGGCCTTGGTGAGCAGGGCGCCGTACTGCCGTGAGACCTCGGACACCACCTGGTGCGGCACCCGGTCGAGCACGGTGACCAGGGTCGCCTTGTGCTCCTTGGCCGTACGCAGCAGATGCCACGGCACGGCGTCGGCGTACCGGGCGGCCGTGGTGACCATGACCCAGATGTCGGCCGCGCAGATCAGTTCGGCGGCGAGGACCCTGTTGTCGGCGACCAGGGAGTCGATGTCGGGGGCGTCGAGGAGGGTGAGGCCGCGGGGGAGTGTGTCGGCGGTCTCGATACGCAGCACCCGCTCCCCGCGTTCGGCGAGCGGGGGGAGGTCGTCGCCGGGCTCCTGATGGGGCACCCACACGCGCGTGAGGTCGGGCAGCACCCGCATTCCGCTGAACCAGTGATGGTCCTCCGGATGGCACACCAGCACCGGTGTACGGGTCGTCGGCCGCAGCACACCCGCCTCGCTGACCCGGCGCCCCACAAGCGAGTTGACGAGGGTCGACTTGCCCGCGCCGGTGGACCCTCCGATGACGACGAGGAGGGGTGCTTCGGGTTCTCTCAACCGGGGCACCAAATAGTCGTCGAGCTGTGCGAGCAGTTCGTCGCGGTTGGCGCGCGCGCGTGGAGCCCCCGCCAGGGGCAGCGGGAAGCGTGCGGCGGCGACACGGTCGCGCAGGGCGGAGAGTGCGTCGAGCAGCTGAGGCCGTACGTCCAAGGTCACCACATGCGAAGAATGCCCAATTTTGGAGGCTTTCTGAAGCATATGGGTATGTCTGCGCGCCGACAGGACACACGGGGCGGAAGGGATGACTGGGGCGCAGGCATAACGAGTGCACAACACCCGATGCGTGAGACGCCAAAAGCGGTGCACGATTCGTACCCGCCTGCGATTATCAGGACCGCTTCACCGAACCTCCACATCGAGCCACGGAGGCGAAGCGCGAGGGACAGGGATGCGGGAGCCCTATCCTTGTCCCCGGCAAGGTCACGGATCAGCCCACACCCGGGCACCAGGACACCGGCCACCACACCCGGCCCCCGTAGCTCAGTGGATAGAGCAGGCGCCTTCTAAGCGCTTGGCCGCAGGTTCGAGTCCTGCCGGGGGCGCCAGTCTCCGCCCTCCCCCGGGAGGGCGTTTTTGCTGTTCAGGGCGGGTGCGGTCACACGCGGAAGAGCGCCGGGTTACCCGGTGATCGCGGGGAGGATCCGGCGAAGTCCGGCTGTCACCGGGTTTCCGCGGGTGGCTGCGGCACATACGTGGCGAAGCTCGTGCGCCGGCCCGTCTCGATGGGTCCGGCCCGGCGCGCTCGGCGTATCAGCTGGACTCGTCGGGGGAGGGGTAGCCGACGTTGTCCGTGTAGAAGCGGCCCTGCTCGCCCAGGTCGTCGATCTCAAGTCTCTCTTCCACGCTGAGTTCCTGATCCAGCGCGACGCTGATGACGCCTCGGGCGCGGGCCAGTCGCCGCGCAACATCCCAATCGGCGATGAACTTGCCGACGGTGTACTCGTCGGCGGCTCCGCATCCCTGGCGGGATCCGAGCCGGTCGAGGGAAACCACGAACTCGTTCAGGTCCAGCAGGACCGCGACGGCCTCATCGAGGGGCAGCCGGATCTCTCGGGAGGACATGTCCATCGGCCGACTCAACTCCAGAACTGGTACTCCGGCCCACATCGTGGCGCAGTTCACAGCGTAGATCCCACCCGGTGGCCGGACATGTTCGAGACCCTGATGGACCGCATGGCGGGACGGTTCGCCCCGGTCGAACCGCGGCGCCGGGCAAGGGTGCTGGTGCTCGGGTTGCTGTCGGACCTGCCACGCAAGAATCGCTGGACACTCGCCGAAACGCAGGCCTCGCATCCTCTGCGGAGCCGTGTGCGTAGGTTCCAGGTAAATTCCAGACGCCCGGCAGACAAATTCCGGTCACCCGGCAGGTAAAGTCCGACCACCTTCTTCATGAGAGAACATCCGTACGCATCGGCTTCCGGCCCGCGGCCATCTGATCGCGCAAGTCAGCAAGCCCGTGCTCAAGGATGTTGAGTTGCCTGGAGCCCGCGAAGTGTCAGCATCGCCCCTGCCCGCTCGGTTGCGCACCGCAGCGGCACGCCTCCTCCTCCCCACGGTGCTCGCCCTGTCGTTCGCCGTTCAGGCGGTAGGCGCCCTTCTCCCCAGCGTCCTCCTGCTCATGGCCGCCACCGCTGTCGGGCTGGCGGCGGACATCGCCCTGCACCGGTGGCAGCGGAGCATGACCACTGCCCTCGGGAAGCTGCACGCGACCGTGTTCGTGCGCCAGGTGGTCCGGGACCTTCTGCTGGTGACCGGCCTGATCCGCATCGAGGAACAGGACTATGAGACGAGGTACCTGGCTCTCGTCTGCGGCCTGCTGCTCTTCTATGCCCTGCATTTCGCATGCCAGGCGCTCGCGATCCTCGTACGCCGCACCCGCACCCTGCCCGTGGTGACCCGGAACATCGACGCCTCGTCACTGCGGCTGAGCCCCGCTCTCCCGGCGCTGCTGACGCAGCGCGCCGGGCAGCGGCTCCTGACGTTCGGTCTGCCCTCGACGGCCGGCCTGCTGATCACCGCGGCGACCGGCTCGGCCCGGTGGGCCGCCGCGGGAATCGCCCTGTCCGCTGCCCTGGCGCTGGTGGCCATCGGCATGCTGGTGCTGCGGCTGCTGCCGGCACGCCGGCCGGTGACGAGCGAGAAGGCGCTGGAGTGGTTCGAGGCCTGGCTCGCGGAGTACCAGCCGACGGTGGGCATGTACTTCTCCGGCGGCACGAGCTCGGCCTATCAGGCGAACATGTGGCTGGAGCCGCTGGCCCAGCTGGAGGGCCGTCCGCTGATCGTGCTGCGTGAGCGCTTCATGGTGAGGCACATCGCGTCCACCGACATCCCGATCGTGTGTCTGCCGAAGGTCGCCGACCTGATGAGGCTGGAGCACTCCACGCTGAAGATGCTGATCCACCCGTCGAACTCGGGGAAGACCTCGCAGGTGCTGCGGATCCCCACCATCAAGCACGCGTTCGTCAACCACGGCGAGAGCGACAAACTGTCCAGCTGCAATCCCTACGCGAAGGCGTACGACGAGGTGTGGGTGGCCGGTCCCGCGGCGCGCGAGCGGTACGCCCTGGCGAACGTGGGTATCGACGACAGGGACGTCGTGGAGATCGGACGCCCGCAGCTGCACGCGATCGAGCCGTATGCCGGTGCTCCCTCGGCCGCGTACACCACGGTTCTCTACGCCCCCACGTGGGAGGGGTGGGACGGCAACCCGGGCAACACCTCGATCATCGAGGCCGGCGAGAACATAGTCCGCGCCCTCCTGGCCGATCCGGGAGTCCGGCTCCTGTACAAGCCGCACCCGCTGACCGGCTCGGTCGATCCCCGGGCGGCAACCGCGAACGCCCGGATCCAGGAGATGATCCGTGCCGCGAACGCACTCCGTGCCGCGGAACACCCCGATGAGCGACCCGCGCCCTCCTCTGCGGCGGAACTGGCCCACCGGACCGCCGAACTCGACCGACTGACCACGTCCTCGTTCCGGGCGAGCGCGGATGACGCGGAGCGGATGCTGATCCAGTCGGTCCCGGAATCCGGTCGGGCCGCAGCCGTGGCCGCCGCGACCGCCGCCTGGGAGGCCGCGTACTGGGCCTCGTTCCCCGCGTGGGAGCACCGGATCGTCGTCGGGGCGCGGCCGACCGTCTACGCCTGCTTCAACGTGGCCGACCTGCTGGTCAGCGATGTCTCCAGCGTCATCTCCGACTATCTGGCGAGCGAGAAGCCCTACGCTGTCGCCAACACCAGCGGCATTCCCGAGCAGGACTTCCGCAGCACCTTCCCCACTGTCCGGGCAGGTGCCGTCCTCGCTCCGGACGCCTCCGGCATACCGGCCCTGCTGGAGTCCGTGCGCCACCCCGAGAAGGACACCTACGCCGAGGCCCGCACCGAGCTCAAGCTGCACCTGCTGGGCCCCTCCGACCCGCCGTCCGTCGTCCGCTTCAACGAGGCGGCCCGTGCGCTGTGCGCGGAGGCCGATGAACACCGCGCGGGTATGGCGGTGCGAGCGCTCACGGCAATCCCGAGCCAGCGAGACGCCGGGGCAACGCTGGACAACGAGCACGTCAGGGGCTGAGTCCGCAGGGCGTGTACGCCGGTGTCCCCAGAGCAGCCGGCATCCGCACCGATGATTGCGGCGGCCGCGTGTTCTGTGGGACATCCGGCTCCGCGGTGCGCGCGGACGGCGGACCTGATGGTCGTAAACATTGAGCAACTGGCGTGGCCGGCCGGGTGATTCGGCGGGTACGTACGCCTGGGCCTCTGTATGAAGTCAAGCGCGCGGGCAGGGGCGCCTCCCGTCGCCGGGACAGTGCCCCGGTGGCGGTCGACGCCCCCAGGTCGGCCCCCTGTCGGGCCGCTCGGGTCGGATCGGGTCTTGTTCGGGTCGTGTCGGACGAGGTCGGATCGGGTCAGGTCAGCGGGTGCGACGTCCTGCCCGACGCCTCGTCGATCTCGTCGTGCGCCTTGGTGAGCAGTTTCATCGCCAACTCGTTCAGCGCCCTCGCGCCCGCGACCTCTTCGCCGACTCTCGGCTGATTCGTGTCGGAGGGGTGGCGGCTGGCATAGCCGTGGGCGCGCACTTCGCTCCCATCCGGCAGTCGTACGAGGGCGGCCGCACGGGTGCGGTGGTCGTCCTCCTCGAATTCCAGCTCGATGTGCCATCCGACAGTGGTCCGTGTCTGTGTCTCTGTCATCACGATCACCTCCGGGGCGGGCCCAGCCCCTAATACCAGAGTGTGCTCCTTCGGCCGACTCCGCACGAGGTGGCGACGGATGTCGACAGGGGGTGACGGTGTGGCTACGGAGGTGAGCGACGGCAACATGGGTGACGGCCGCATAGGGGAGTCCGAGAGAGGTTCTCGCCGGCTGAGGCAAGAGAGGCTTCGTTGCCCGTCGCTCGGTGAGCCTGCCGGACCGAGTGATCGCTCGCCGGCCGTCTCCGGGCCGTGCGAGGCCGCTCGGTGGCGACCGGTGGCGACATTCGGCAACCGGTCATCTCTCACACCAACTCGCCATAGAACAAGCGAGCTTCTACGCCAAGGGCGTAGCAGCAGGCGAGACCGGAGATCTACCATCGCCGGCATGCAGCTGACACCCCACGAGGTACTCGGCCGTTGGCTTCTCACAACCCTTGGCGAGATGGGCGGCGCGGGTTCAAAGCAGGCCGTGCTCCGGAGGATTCACGAGCGGTACGGCTCGCAGCTCACTCGGACCGACCATCTGCCCCAACCCTCGAACGGGGAGGTGAAGTGGGAGAACCGGACGGCCTGGCAGCGGAACCGGATGGTGAAGGCAGGGCTGCTCAAGCCGTACCAAAAGCGCGGAGATCCGTGGGCCCTCACCGAGGCGGGGTGGGCGGCTCAGCGTGCTCTTGTTTCCGGTCAGGGACGATCCACCTGAGACCGAGTCTGCGGGCTGAGCGATGGGCCTACCCAGCGGTGGGACGAGTGTCCGACCGCGTGACTACGCCGACGTACTGCGGCGCACAACTGCGGACGCCCGCGGACCGTCGCAGCAGGTGAGAGTCGCGAAGGCTCCAGGTCGGGAGCCCAGCCACGTTGCTTCGGGACGAAGAGGTCGTGAGTTCAGATCCCGCCGTCTGCCGGCACGCGGAACACCGGGCCTCGGGTGCCGAACATCCCTGGAACGGCCTGCCACAGCGCTGCCGCGTTTACGCGCTCCCAGTTCGCGGTCGCCCGGGACCGCGCCCACTGGACCACGGCCGGCGGGACCAGCATGACCGGCGGCATCACCTGATGGGTCGCCAGGCCGATGAGCAGCAGCCAGCAGGCCATGGAACCCACGAATCCCTGCACGCGCCGCAGCGAAAGCCGCCGCGCCCCATCCTGCCCCTCCAGCAGCTCGCCGACGCGCTCCGTCCACGCGGCACGCTCGTACGTGCGGCGTAGCCGGGCCGGCAGACGAAAACAGAGCGGAAGCAGGCCCAGGGTCACGAGAAGCCGAGTCGCGCAACAAGTGGTTCTCATCCGGGCAGCGTGTAGCGGTCAAGGGGAAGATCGTCGGTAGGTACCTGTTCCAGAGAGCGTGAACGCAGCTCGCGCGAGGCCGTCCCTGGGCCGTGCGAAGTCGCTCGGCAGCCACCGGGGGCGACGGCCAGTGACAGGTCGTCTACGGACGGGTTCGGCGTACGTCCAGGTCACGGCCCCCGGATGATACGGGTTTCCTTCGAGGGGTAGCCGTCAGGCAAGATGGGGTGTATCTGCCCACTGCCGATTTCAAGCGTCCGGACGGTTTCTCTTGGCTGAGTTCATTTACACCATGCGCAAGACGCGCAAGGCGCACGGCGACAAGGTGATTCTCGACGACGTCACCTTGAGCTTCCTGCCGGGTGCGAAGATCGGTGTGGTCGGCCCGAACGGCGCCGGTAAGTCCACTGTTCTGAAGATCATGGCTGGTCTCGAGCAGCCCTCGAACGGTGACGCGTTCCTGTCGCCCGGGTACAGCGTCGGCATGCTGCTGCAGGAGCCGCCGCTCGACGAGTCCAAGACCGTGCTGGAGAACGTCCAGGACGGCGCCGCCGAGATCATGGGCAAGCTCAAGCGCTTCAACGAGGTCGCCGAGCTGATGGCGACCGACTACTCGGACGCGCTCATGGAGGAGATGGGCAAGCTCCAGGACGACCTGGACCACGCCAACGCGTGGGACCTCGACGCCCAGCTGGAGCAGGCCATGGACGCCCTGGGCTGCCCGCCCGGCGACTGGCCGGTCACCAACCTCTCCGGTGGTGAGCGCCGCCGTGTCGCCCTGTGCAAGCTGCTGATCGAGGCGCCCGACCTGCTGCTCCTCGACGAGCCCACCAACCACCTGGACGCCGAGTCCGTGCAGTGGCTGGAGCAGCACCTCGCGAAGTACGCCGGCACCGTTGTCGCCGTCACCCACGACCGGTACTTCCTCGACAACGTCGCCGAGTGGATCCTCGAACTGGACCGCGGCCGTGCGCACCCCTACGAGGGCAACTACTCCACGTACCTCGACAAGAAGGCCTCCCGCCTCAAGGTCGAGGGCCAGAAGGACGCCAAGCGCGCCAAGCGGCTCAAGGAAGAGCTGGAGTGGGTGCGGTCCAACGCCAAGGGCCGGCAGGCCAAGTCCAAGGCGCGGCTGTCCCGCTACGAGGAGATGGCCGCCGAGGCGGACAAGATGCGGAAGCTGGACTTCGAGGAGATCCAGATCCCGCCGGGCCCCCGCCTGGGCTCCATCGTGGTCGAGGTCAACAACCTCTCCAAGGCCTTCGGGGAAAAGGTTCTGATCGACGACCTCTCCTTCACGCTGCCGCGTAACGGGATCGTCGGCGTCATCGGCCCGAACGGTGCCGGTAAGACCACCCTCTTCAAGATGATCCAGGGGCTGGAGACGCCGGACTCCGGCGAGATCAAGGTCGGCGACACCGTCAAGATCTCCTACGTCGACCAGAGCCGCGAGAACATCGACCCGAAGAAGTCGCTGTGGGCCGTCGTCTCGGACGAGCTCGACTACATCAATGTCGGACAGGTCGAGATGCCCTCGCGGGCTTACGTCTCCGCCTTCGGCTTCAAGGGCCCGGACCAGCAGAAGCCGGCCGGTGTCCTCTCAGGTGGTGAGCGCAACCGCCTCAACCTCGCGCTGACCCTCAAGCAGGGCGGCAACCTGCTGCTCCTCGACGAGCCGACCAACGACCTCGACGTCGAGACGCTGTCCTCCCTGGAGAACGCGCTGCTGGAGTTCCCGGGCGCGGCCGTGGTCGTCTCCCACGACCGGTGGTTCCTGGACCGGGTCGCGACGCACATCCTCGCGTACGAGGGCGACTCCAAGTGGTTCTGGTTCGAGGGCAACTTCGAGTCGTACGAGAAGAACAAGGTCGAGCGGCTCGGCCCGGACGCGGCGCGCCCGCACCGTGCCACCTACAAGAAGCTGACCCGGGGCTGATCGATCTTGCGGCATCTCTACCGCTGCCCGCTGCGCTGGGCGGACATGGACGCGTACGGCCACATCAACAACGTGGTCTTCCTCCGCTACCTGGAGGAAGCGCGCATCGACTTCCTGTTCCGCCCGGAGAAGGACTTCAAGCAGGGGTCCGTGGTGGCGCGCCATGAGATCGACTACAAGAGGCAGCTGATCCACCGGCATACCCCGGTGGACATCGAGCTGTGGATCACCGAGATCCGGGCGGCGGCGTTCACGATCACGTACGAGGTCAAGGATCCGGACCAGGTGTACGTCCGGGCCTCGACCGTGATCGTGCCGTTCGACTTCGAGACCCAGCGCCCGCGCCGCATCACCGCCGAGGAGCGGGAGTTCCTGGAGGAGTACCGGGACGACAAGGCCGACGAGGCCGTCGCGGCATGACCGTCCTGCACCTCACCGACGCGGGGGAGGCGGCGGACCTCGCCGCGTTCCTCGCCCGGCTGATCCATTACGACCGGGCGGCGGCGGTACGGCTGCAGGCCGCCGGGACCGCCCTCGCGGTCTTCGGGCGCCCGCCGTCCTTCGAGGTCCTCGCCATCCGTACGGCGCGCCTCGCCAAGCCGTACGAGAACGGGCTGGACGTCACCCTCGACGTGACCGTCTCGGCCGGTGAACTCCTTGAGTCCATCGACGAGTCGGCGGCCACGGCCGCGGTACCGCAGGCCGTCACCGGGCCGCCGTGGGCCGGGGTGCTGCCGCCCCGTGGCGGCTGGCGGCAGGAGCCGGGACTGCCCGTCCCGGACGCCGTACGCGCGATGGTCGCCGCCGCGGTCGCCGAATTCCGGTCCCGTACACAGGAGTTGGCGCCCGAGCTGCGTACCCGCGCCGAACTCGACCGTATCGGGCGGGAGATCTGGTCCCGGCCGATCGGCGACACCGGACTTCCGGTTCGGGCCGCGCACGCGGCGCAGTCGCTGGGATTCCTGCGGTCCCGGGACCCCGGGCGCCAAGCCGCACCCGACGAGGTCCAGTTGGGGCTGTACTCGTCGGGCGCGTGGCTCCGGCTGCGTACGCCGTACGGGTCGATCGCCGTACGCAGGGCGGGACTTGGGGCGTTGGACGTCAGCGTCCGCTGATCACCTCAGACGAGGGGCCACAGGGCCGCGGTGAGGCCGAAGCCCATCACGCCCATCGTGGTCGTCAGGACCGTGCGTGCGCAGGCCCGTCGTCACGTCCAGGCCGGCCGGCTTGGTGAACATCCAGTAGCCCGCGTCGTTGATGTGCGAGACGGAGAGGCCGCCCGCGCCCATCGCCAGGGCGACCAGGGAGAGTTGGCCGGTGGACAGGTCGGCGCGCCGCAGCAGCGGAGTGAGGATGCCCGCCGTGGTGATCAGGGCCACTGTCGTCGAACCCTGGGCTGCGCTCAGGGCGAGCGCCATCAGGAAGGCCAGGAAGAGAGCGGGCAGACCCGTCCGGTCCAGTACGTCGGCGATCGCGTCGCCGATGCCGCTCGCCACCAGCACCTTGCCGAAGACGCCGCCCGCGCCCGCCACCAGGATCACCATGGCCACCGGCGGGAGAGCCGAGGTCATGACGTTCGCGATGCGGGTGCGGTCCCAGCCGCGGCGGGCGCCCAGGAAGTAGGCGCACAGGGCGACGTCGAGGAGCAGGGCCACCATGGGGGCGCCGAGGACCCTGAGGACGGCGCGGAGGATGGACCCCTCGGCGAGGAGGTTCTGGCCGAGGGTGCCGGCCAGGCTGAGGAGCCTTGGGGCGAGCGGTGCGGCCGCCGGGCACGATCGCCCACAGCTACGACGGGTCTGTCGTTTTCAGTACGTGTGTGCGGTAGTCGTTCGCCGTCTGGTTCATGTGGGCGTTCATCGCCTCGCGGGCCTTGTCCGGGTCACCGGACTCCAGGGCGGCGAGGACCGCCTCGTGGTGGGCGATGGCGTTGACGCGGATCTGCGGGACCGCGGAGGTCTCGCGGCGGCCCTCGGCGAGGAGGGGGCCGAAGGGCTCGAAGAGGAGCGGGACGAAGAGGTTGCCGGTCGCCCGCATCACCGTGTCGTGGAAGTCGATGTCGGCCTGCACGAACTGCTCCGTGTCGCCTGCGTCGGCGGCGTCCCGCATCGCGGCGAGGTGCTCGCGCAGCTCGGCGAGGTCGGTATCGCTGCGCCGGACCGCAGCGAGCTCGGTCGCGCCGTTCTCGATGAGGCGGCGGGCCTCGATGAGCCGCTCGGAGAGCGAGGTGTGGGAGGAGCGGGACGCTGCGCGGATCACGGGCTCCAGTGCGGTCCAGCGGTCCGGCGGGTTCACGTATGTGCCGCGGCCGCGCACCACCCGTACGACGTTCTGCGCGCGCAGCTGCTTCACCGCCTCACGGACGGTCAGACGGCTCACCATCGACTGCTCGGCGAGCTCGGCCTCCGGGGGGAGGGCGGCGTCCGGCGGGTAGGTGCCGTCGATGATCGCGCTGAGCAGGCGCTCGGCGAGATCTTCGGAGAGCGACATCGTTGGGCCTCCGGCGGGCGGGTACGGGCAGTGGCGATTCAGAAGTCTGTCATCAGGGACTGCCGGCAGGGATTTTTCCCGGGTGAGGACGACCCTGGACGAGAGCCATCTCTGTTGATCTGGAGCTCTGACGTCAGACATCTGATGTCTCGATGCGGGTAACCATGACACCGGGGTCGGGGTGCGTCAATACCTCGGTGTGATGGCTGTTCGGTTACGGCAGTGGATCACTCGTGCTCGCTGTCGTCCGGCCATACGCCGATGTGGTCCGACTCCAGTTCCAGCGCCACGCGGTCGCGCATGCCCAGGGCCTCGGTGTACTCGGCGGGGAGCTGGAGGCGGCCGGCGCGGTCGAGCATCGCGTACTCGCGGGCCACCACCGCTTCCTGGCCGGTGGCCGCGTCGACCTCGGTGCGGCGCAGCACCTCCGTGGAGGTGCGGCCGTCGCGGATGGCGACCGTGCGGCGGACCTCGCCGGCCACCGCCTGGTCATGGGTGACGATCACGATGGTGGTGCCGAGGTGTTCGTTCGCGGTGCGGAAGGCGGCGAAGACCTGCTCCGCGGTGTGGGAGTCGAGTTCGCCGGTGGGTTCGTCGGCGAGGAGGACCGCGGGGGCGTTGGCGAGAGCCACGGCGATGGCGACACGCTGTTGCTGGCCGCCGGACATCTGATGCGGGCGGCGGTTGCGGCAGTCGGCGATGTCCAGCAACTCCAGGAGTTCCAGGGCTCGTTCGGACTGCGCGCGGCGGTGACTGCGGCGGCCTTTGCCGGAGCCGGAGCCGGAGCCGGAACCCGAGCCGGAGCCCGAGAGCTGCATCGGTAGGGCGACGTTCTGGGCTGCCGTCAGGTAGGGGAGGAGGTTGCGGGACGTCTGCTGCCAGACGAAGCCGACGACCTCCCGGCGGTAGCGCAGGCGGTCCTTCGCGCCCATCGTGAGCAGGTCGCGGCCCGCGACCTTCGCCGCGCCCGCGGTGGGCGTGTCCAGGCCGGCCAGGATGTTCATCAGCGTCGACTTGCCGCTGCCCGACGCGCCCACCAGAGCCATCAACTCGCCCTCGCGGACCAGGAGGTCGAGGCCCTGGAGCGCCTGGACCTCCACACCGTCCGTGGAGAAGATCCGGACCAGACGGTCACAGGTGATCAAGGCGTCATGGCCGTAGGCGGGGCGGTCCCGGTGGGCGGCGGCGCGCTGGGCGAGGTCGGCGAAGGTGGGATCGGTGGTGGTCATCGCCTGCCTCCGGCGGGGCTCATGGGGACGCTTGTCGAGGGGGTGCCCGGCGCTGGGGCTGGGCTCGGGGTGGGTGCGCCGGCCGACGCTTGCAGGGCGCCGCTCTCCCTGGGACGGCCGAAGCCCCTACTGGCACCCAGGCCCACGGCTACGGCCGCCGAGGGTGGGCTGTCGCCCCGTGTGGGGCGCGTACCCGCGGCTGCGCCAGCCGTGGTGTCGGACCTCATCGGCCGTCCCCCGCTCTCAGTTCTCGTACCGAACCCCGTCTCCCCGTCCACCACGCCTGTGCCGCCGCGATGCCCGTCGCGAGGGCGAGGACGGTCAGGGACGGGAGGAGCAAGGAGGCCGGGTCCGTGCGGAGTGGGGCGTCTGCCGACGGGGAGCTGTGGGTGGCGAGCGCGATGGCCGTCAGGTCGATGCCGGGGGAGAGCAGACGGATGGTCGCCCAGCCCGTGAGCGCGCCGCCCGCTGCCGCGAGGAGAGCCTGCGGCAGGGCTTCCAGGACGAGGAGGCGGCGGCCCTGGGCGCGCGTGAGCCCCATGGTGCGCAGGCGGGCGAGGAGCGCGGCGCGCTCGGGGGCGGCGCGTACGAGGGAAAGCAGCAGGGCCAGTACGGCGTACCCGGCGCCCGCCGCGACCGCCGCCGTGTAGATCCGCTCGGCGCCGGTCTGCAACGGCGAGTCCACGTACCGCGCCTCCTCCTCCGCCCGTAGCCGTACGTCCACCCCGGTGCCCGCGGCCTTGCGCAGCGCACCTCCGTCGAGGTGGTCGCCGGTCACGAGCAGCGCGGTCGGGCGCGCGGGCCGGGCGCCGAGACCCGCGCGGTCCACGACCAGGAAGTCCATGTCGAAGACGGCCGGGGTCCGCTCCCGCACGACGGAGATCCGCACGGTGACGTGACTGCCGTCCTCCAGCCGCACCTGGAACGGCCGCGTACCGTAGCGGTCGGCTACGGCGGGGGAGGCGAGGGCGGGCAGCGGCGTCTCGCCGGAGCTGCCGGACGAGCCAGGAGACCTCAACTCCGTCCCCGAGAACCCCCCGAACCCCACACCCCGAGCCAGCCGCGCATACGCCCCCGGCTCCACCCCCACCATCGCCACCGTCTCCTGCTCCGTCCCCGAGCCCTCTCCCGTCCGGGCCTGGTAGGCGATGCTCACCGGGGTGACGTCGCGTACGCCCGGGGTGCGGCGGAGCTGTTCGGGCAGGGCGGACGGCAGGGGGTGGGTCGCCTCGATGCGGGCGTCCGCGCCGGTGGTGAGGAGGGCGGCGTGGTCACGGGCGGCGTGGACGCCGGCGAGGACCGAACCGCCGAAGGCCGCGGTGGTGAGGGCGGTGAGGAGGGCCAGGACCGTGGAGGCGGAGGTGCGGCCGGCGCGCGCCAGTGAGAGGTGGGTGACCGCGCCGCGCAGCCGTCCGGCCGGCCGGGACAGGCGCCGCAGCGGCAGGGGGTAGAGCCGCACCAGGACCAGCGCGGCGATGACGCCCACCAACACCGGCGCCAGGGCGACCAGTTGGTCCTCCGAGGCGCCCCGGCGTCGCAGCGCCACCACCGCCGCCGACGCCAGCACCAGCAGAGTCAGTTCCGCGACCGTACGGCGCCGTGAGGGACGTACCGCAGTCAGGTCCTGGCGGGCCCCGTGGACGCGTACGGCACGGTGGGCGAGGGCGGCCCGCACAGGCAGGGTGGCGCAGGCCAGGAGCGTCACCGTGACGGCGGCCGCCGCCGCGTACGAGCGGCGGCCCTCCGGGACCGCGAGCAGCGCGGCGCCGAGCCCCAGCGCGCCCGCGGGCACCGCGACCACCGCCGTCTCGGCCAGCAGCCTTCCCGACACGCCACGCAGCGAACCGCCGCGGGCGCGCAGCAGGGCCAGTTCCGCCTGGCGACGGTCGACGGCGAGGCCGCCCGCCATCAGCAGGACGACCGCGGCGACCGTGCCCGTGCCGAAGGCGGCCACCGCCACCAACGGGCCGATTCCCGAGCGCAGTTGGCTGAACGACTTCACCACGTCGTCCAGGTCGGTGGTCGCGTCCGCGAGTGGATCGATGCGCCCCCGTATCCGTCCCAGGCCCGGGCCCGTCTCCAGCGCGGCGATCGCGGAGGTCAGGCGGGGCACCTCGTGTGCGGTGAGGATGGAGGTGTCGGGCGCCAACTGCCAGTAGCGTTCCGGTTTTCCGGGCGTGCCGAGCATCGCGGGCGCCGCGTCCGGCGGCAGCAGCAGTCCGCCGAGCCAGTACTTGTCCGGCGGGCCGCCCGGGGTGGGCAGTTGCATCAGGGAGGGCTTGCGCAGGACGGGCATGGCCGTCCAGTACGCGCCGCCGGGTTCGCGCGGGACGACGATGCCGGTGACCCGTACGGACAAGGGGGCGCGCTCGACGCCGGGGAGGTGGATCACCGAGCCCACCTTGATCCGCAGGGTCTTCGCCGTCTCGGCGGTGACGGCGGCCTCCACCTCGGCCGTCGCCGCGGTCACCGGGCCCGTCACACGCGGCAGGCGCCCCGAGCGCAGCCGGGCGTGGTCGGCGAGGCCGTTCTGCGCGGTGAGCGACATGCGCGCGGGGAGGCCGGTCGGCTGGGGCAGCCAACCGTCCAGTGCGGCCGTGGGGTTGGCGGTGCGGACCCCGTACGAGGACTGGGCCGGGTCGGCGACGAGGGGGCGTTCGACGGCGTCCAGCACCTTCGCGTACGCCGTGCGCAGGGCGGCCCCGCGCAGGGCCTGTTCCCTTTCCGGCTGCGGGAGTTCGACGCCGGGCTGCGGGGCGTACACCTGGACGATGGTCTTCCGGGCCGTCGCGTCGCCGAGGATCCGACGCAGGCCCGCGTCCTCGTACCGGTCGACGGCCCGCGGGAAGGCGGCGGCCAGACACGCGGTCAGCGCGACGAGCAGGGCCAGGGCGAGCGCCGCCCCGGGTGCGGCCCGCAGTCGCGTACGCACCCAAGGAGCCACTGCGGTCGTCATGGTCCCGGCCATGTCACTCACCCCCCTGCCGGCGCAGTGAACTCGCCGGGTCCGGGCGGTGCAGTGCCAGGAACGCCGTGATGGCCAGCGGTGTGACGGCCACGGCGGCCAGCAGTACGGCGACGTGCGCGAGGGGGAGTTCTACCAGGACCCCGGGGATCGGCCGGGTGGCGTCGGAGGTCAGCACGATCAGCGGGACGACCGCCCGCGTCAGCACCGCGCCCAGGGCGACGCCCACCACCACCGCCAGGGTCACCAGGACCCCCTGCTCGGCGGCGATCAGCCGGGCCAGCTGACGGCGCGGGGCGCCCAGCGCCCGCAGGACCGCGAACTCGGCCCCGCGCTCCCGCAGCGACCCGGCGGTGCTGACCCCGAAACCGACCGCAGCCAGGGCCGCCGCCACCACGGCCGCCGCGGCGAACGCGGCCTCGGGGCCCGCGCCGAAGGGGTCGTCGCGCAGCCGGTCCGCGATCTCGTCGCGCACGACGACCTGCGTGGGCTCGATGTCGGGCCGCTCCCGAACGGCCGCCGCGACGCTCGCCGCCTGGCCGGGCGCGGTCCGCAGCCACCACTCGGTGGGCGCGACGCTCTGCCCGTAGCCGTCCTCCAACACCCGGTTCACGGACCGGAGATCGATCAGCAGCGCCCCGCCGTCCGGCTCCCCTTCGGTGCCCGACCCGGCCCCGGTCGTCGGCAGCGCCCTTACGCTCTCCACGATCCGCACCGGCACCGTCTCGCCGCCGAGCGGCACGTCCACCTGCTGCCCGGTCCGGGCGCCCGCCGACTTCAGGAAGCGGTCGGTCGCGACCGCGGTGACCTCCGGCACTTCGGGCTGGACCACTTGCAGACGAACCGTCAACGACGTGATCTGCCAGGCGAAATCGTGCGGGACGTAGCCGGTGCCGTAGCGGACGGACAGGGCCTTGTCCGAGGACTTCTCCACCCGCGGGGGCGTCGGGCGGGTGGACGCGTTGGGCGAGCCCGTCGTGCTGTTGGTCCGCGACGCCGCCTTCCAGGCCGTGGGCAGCGACAGCCGCCGCTCCTTGCCGTCGGCGCCGACCGCGTTCAACTCCTCGACGGAGAACAGGTGTTGCTGTGCCGTGTCGGTGGGCTGGGTCATGTCCAGTTGCAGTCCGGTGAGCGTCAAGGGGCCGGCGGTCGGCGCCAGGTCCAGCGCGAGCGCGTGCACCCCTCCGTCTGCGGGGAGCCCGCCGAGCCGTATCGCGTACGGCGTCCCGTAGCGGTCCTCCAGCGTGACCGACACGTCCACGCTCGTCCCCTCCCCGCCGCCGTTGCTGTCCACCCGCGCCGTCATGCCGAGCCGAGTCGCGCCCTTCGGGAGCGGTGTGCCCGCGGTCGCACCCTTCGGGCCGAGCCCCGCCACCAGCGGCCGCACCGGGCGGTCGGCCTGATCGCTCCGCAGCAGCACACCGTCCGCCGCGTGTGCCGTGTCCAGCGCCAGCACCGTCGCCGTACGGCTGCCGGACAGCGGCAGGGTCGTACGGACGGCGGGTGCGGCCGCGCGGACGTGCGGGAGTGCCGCGTACGTCCCGGCCTGGCCCAACTCGCCGTCGTCAGCGGCGAGTACGCGGACGGAGGTACCGGCCTGGAAGTCTGCCTGGTCGTCCTGCGAGCGGTCCCAGGAGGCGCCCTGGCCGATCGCGAGCATCCCCATGGCGACGGCGAGGACGAGGAGCAGGACCGGGCCAGCGCCGCGCATCGGGCGGCGGCTGAGCTGCCAGCCCGCGAGGGCGGCGGGCAGCCCGCGTCCGCTCGTGGCACGGCGTTCGGCGAGCCGGGCCACCGGCGGCAGCAGCCGCAGGGTGAGCACGGTCCCGGCGAGCAGGGCGAGGGCGGGAGCCGAGACCAGGAGCGGATCGATGCCGAGCGCGCCCGAACCGGTGTGGCCGACGGCACCGGAGGTCTGCCGGTCCAGCTGCCAGTACGCGACACCCGCGATCACCAGCAGGCCGACGTCCGCGCCCGCGCGCACCGGAGCGGGCAGCGAGCGTGCCCGCCCCTCGGCCTCGTCCCGGGAAGTGAGCGCCGGAACCGTCACCGCGAGCGCGCACCCCAGCGCCACTCCCGCCGCGACCAGCCACACCCCGCCGCGCCCGTCCGAGGTGTCCAGGCGCAGCCCGATCCTCGCCAACGCGCCCTGCCCGGCGAGCAGTCGGGTCAACGGCCCTGCCAGCAGCGGCGCGCAGAGCGCCGCGGGCACGGCGAGCAGCAGCGCCTCCAGCGCGGCGAGCCCCCCGACCCGGGCGCGCGAAGCCCCGCGCGCCCGGAGTACCCGTGTCTCGCCCGTCCGTTCGGCACTCAGCAGCCGGGCGACCAGGAGCAGCGCGTACCCGGCGAGCAGCGCGAGCTGCAACGCGACGATCAGCAGCGTCGAGCGCGACACGAGCAGCGAGCGCTCGACACTGTCCAGCACCTCGGGCAGCGAGGTCGCCACCGCCGTCGTCCCGCTCAGGGCCGCGTCCTTGCGCAGCCCCCGCTGCCCCGCGCGGGCAGCGTCCCGCAGGGCGCCGATCCGGTCGGGCGTCAGCGTCGAGAAGTCGGCGGACGCCAGCCACGCGGACTCCCCGGCGCTCACCCGGCCACCGGCGAGGACGGCTGGATCGGCCAGCAGTGGCCCGTACGTCGTGAAGTCGACCTTGTTGATCCCGCGGCCGCCCAGCTCGTCCAACTGCCAGTAGGGCGCCGTGGGCCGGGCGGGTCGGTACAGACCGGTGAGCCGGACGCGCACCTTCGGG
The DNA here is from genome assembly GCF_041053055.1 of Streptomyces sp. R41. NCBI lineage: Bacteria > Bacillati > Actinomycetota > Actinomycetes > Kitasatosporales > Streptomycetaceae > Streptomyces > Streptomyces sp. R41. Next base: position 3,885,224 of record NZ_CP163443.1, on the reverse strand, counting down.
CCGCCGAGCCGGTCGACGAGGGTGAGGCGCGCGCCGGGCTTCATCCCGAGGCGGCCCGCGGCGCTCTCGGGCAGCGCCACGTCGATGACCGGACCGCCGCCGGACGCGCCAGGCAGCCGCCCGGCCGTTACCCGCACCTGCGTACGGTCGAGGGCGGCGAAGTGGGTGAGATCCGGGTCGCCCGACCGTTCGGCGGGCGCCTGCAAGGAGCGAGGCAGCGCGTACGGGCCGGAGCGCACCAGCGTGCGCAGGGTCACCGGAAACCCGTCGAAGGTCTGCCGGGCGCCCTTGCGTACGGCGCTGTCGGCGGCCTCGCGCTGCTCCGCGGGAACGCCGGCCCGGACGATCAGCGCGGTGTCGACGGCGTTGCCGGGGTCCTGGAGCGCGTGCCGCAGGGAGGCGTCGCCGATCGCGCCGGAGTACGCCGTGAGGGTCGAGAGCACCGCCGTCGTCAGCAGGACGGTGAGCAGCGCGGCGGCCAGCAGCAGGCGGTGCGCCCGCGCACGCAGTAAGACGAACCCCGTCACCCGGCCCCCCGCCGTAGTCCCGGATCTCCGGACCTTCGCGCGATGCTGTCAGAGGGGGCGGGCCCCGGGTAAGCGTTTGTGGCGCGGGCTTGACCGGATTGTGACCGGAATCCGGCGCCGGACGACCGGAATGCGCGCGTCAGCCGTCAGGAGCCGATGGAGGTCGGCAGTGGTACGAGCCGATGGACGCCGGCGGTCGATGGATGTCGGCAGTGGTGCGAGCCGATGGGCGCCGGCGGTAGACGGACGTCAACAGCCGTACGCGGGTGCGGCCGTGTTCAGCCCGCCGTGTTCACCATCGAAGCCGCCGCGTACGTCAGGTAGTTCCACAGCGTGTGCTCGTGCTCCTCGGAGAGGCCGAGCTCCTCGACGGCGACGCGCATGTGCTTGAGCCAGGCGTCGTGCGCGGCCTGGTTGACCGTGAAGGGGGCATGGCGCATCCGCAGCCGGGGGTGGCCGCGGTTCTCGCTGTAGGTCGTCGGGCCGCCCCAGTACTGGATCAGGAACAGCGTGAGGCGCTCTTCGGCCGGGCCCAGGTCCTCCTCGGGATACATGGGCTTCAGCAGCGGGTCCTCGGCGACTCCCTCGTAGAAACGGTGCACGAGGCGCCGGAAGGTCTCCTCGCCGCCGACCTGCTCGTAGAAGGTCTGCTCCTGAAGCGTGCCGCGCCGAATCTCTTTCACATCAACCATGGTCTCAGACGGGGCGGCGGAGGACTCAAGGCTTAGGACCACTCCCCGACAGGGGCCGATTCCGACGCGGTCCGACCCGAACGGCCCAGTCCGGATCGGCCGAGTCCGGCGCTCGCCTCGTGGCCCGTCCCGCAGCACAGTGGAGATATGAGCGCGCACGCTCTCGACCACGACCTGGACGACCTCGCCACCCTGGCGCGGGCCGCCCTCGTGCGCGAGATCGACAGGAGCGGCGCCTGGGACGCCGACCCGGTCTGGCGGGAGGCGTTCGAGGCGGTCCCGCGCCACCTCTTCGTGCCGTACTACTACGTCGGCGTCGTGGGCGGCTTCGAGCGCGTGTGGGGCGAGGACCCCGACATGCGGGCCCGGGAGCGCTGGATCCGCGGCGCCTACGCGGACGCCCCGCTGGCCACCCGGGTGCGCGACGGCGAACTGGTGTCCTCCAGCAGCCAGCCGTCGCTGATGGCGAAGATGCTCACCGAACTGGAGGTACGGGACGGGGACGCCGTCCTGGAGATCGGCGCCGGCACCGGCTACAACGCGGCCCTGCTCGCCCACCGCCTGGGCGAGGACCTGGTGACCACGATCGACCTCGACGCGGAGATCACCGAATCGGCACGGCGGCACCTGGACACCGCCGGGTACCACCCCACCGTCGTCACCGGCGACGGCGCCCGCGGCGTCCCCGAGCGCGCCCCCTTCGACCGGATCATCGCCACCTGCACGCTGACCTCGATCCCGCACGCCTGGCTTCCCCAGTGCAACCCGGGCGCCCGTATCCTCGCGCCGTTCGCGACGGGCCTGATCGCGCTGCGCGTCCGGGACGCCGGGCACGCCGAGGGGCGCTTCCTGCACACGCCCGCGTATTTCGTGCCCCTCCGCGGCGGGATCCGGCCCGAGCAGCCGGAGCCGCAGCACCTGGGCGGGCTGCCGCGCCGGGCCAGGGGCCACGAGCTGTTCCGGTTCCTGCTGACCCTGACGGCGGGGCGTCTCGACCCCTACGAGGCCTACACGCTGTGGGAGCGCGAGAACCAGCCGGTGCGCGAGCGGTACGGGATCACGGTCAGCGGCGAGCGCGCCTGGGCGTGGCTGGACGACCCCGAAGGGCCGTACGCCTGGCCGCTGCCGTAACCCCTGCGGTGGTCGGCCGTGCCGGAGGGTCAGCCGCGCCGGATGGTGATCGTCGTCCAGGCGCCGACGTGCACCCGGTCGCCGTCCTGGAGCGGAACCGGTACGAAGGGCTGGATGGGCTCCTCGCCGCCGTTGACCGTGGTCCCGTTCGTGGAGTTCTGGTCGACGACCGCCCAGCTGCCGTCCGGCTGCTGGACCAGGACCGCGTGCTGGTGCGAGACGCCCGGGTCCTCCGGGGGCACCGACAGATCGATGTCCGGGGTGTCGCCGGTGGAGTGCCGACGGCGGCCGATCGTGATCTGGTTGCCGGTGAGCGGGCGCTGCTGCTCCGGCGAGTACGCGGGCAGGTTCAGGCCCGCGGCCTCGGGGCCGGAGCGCTGCATCATCGCCATGAAGTACTCGCGGTCGGGCCCGATCGTCGCCGTCCAGGACAGCGGCTGCTGCTGGTAGGGGGGCCGGGGACCGGGCGGGGCCTGCGTCGAGCCGGACTGCGGGTAGCCGTAACCGCCGCCCTGGCCCCCGCCGGGACCGTTCGGACCACCGGGACCGCCGCCGGGCGAACCGGCCGACGGCGGGGAGATCACCCAGTCGTCGTCACCGCCGCCGTAGGACGGGCCGCCGCGCGCGGGTGCCTGCGGCGGGAACGCCGGCGAGGCGGGCTGCTGGGTGAAGGCCTGTGGGGCGCCGGGGCCTCCGGGCGTCGGCCCGGGCGGCGGCGGAACCGGGCGCGAGGGATCGCCACCGAAGCCCGAGGGATCGCCACCGAAGCCCGACGGGCCGCCGGTACCGAACGGCGGGGCGGGCGGACCCGGCGGAATCGGCTCGGCGGGCCGGTTCATCTGCGAGGGCCGCGAGCTCTGGTACTCGAACGGGTCATGACCGGGCCCGGCTCCGGGACCGGTGGGCTGTCCCGGCCCCTGCTGCTGGAACCGCAGCGCCGGATTCGGACCACCAGGACCCCCGGGGCCACCAGGGCCACCGGGGTTCCCGTGCGTCCCGGGTGCGGGCGCCGGCGGACGTGGCGCGGCCGGGGTGTACGAGGTCGCGGTGTTGGTCAGGAAGTTCCACCGGCACTCCTCGCAGAACGGCGCGGCGCCCTCGCGGGGCGTACGGCACTGCGGGCAGAGCTCGGGCTCGGGATCGGGCACGGCGGAGAGGTGCGGGCGCCCACCGGGGCCACCGGGGCCACCGGGTCCACCGGCGCCGGGCGGCGGCGGTGGCGAGCCCGGCGGCGGATAGCCGTAACCGGCGGCGGGCGGCGGCGGGGGAGGTGGCGGGGGCACGGCACCGGCCATGCGGTGACCGCAGACCTCGCACCAGTCGTCGGAACCCGACTGGTGTCCGTTCGGGCAGGTCGGCATGTCGGCGCTTCCCCCTTTCCTTTCCGGCCGTTATGACCGGGTTTCTCCGGCTCCCCGCGGGAACCGGGCTCGCTACTTCTTTACACGAACAGTCTTTGTGGACCGTGTTTCGAGGGTCATCTCATCGGCTTCTTCGACCCTCGCCTTCAATCGCACAGTACCTGCCGCGGCGTCGACCACGTCCACCACCTTCGCAAGCAGTTTCGCAGTATCGGCGTTGCCGGAGGCGCTGGCGAGCTGAACGGCACGTCCCAGCTTGGCCGTTGCCCCATCGACATCTCCCGATTTACGCAGATCCAGTCCCTGTTGGATGACTTGTGCAAGTTCCGCCTGACCCGTGTAGTGCGCGACCTGCGGGTTGATCGAGGTCGAGGCCACCATGTCGTCGGTCCACACGGCCCGTACGAGACCCTGTGCGCCGAGGTTCTGCACGCTGCCGTCACCCTGCGGGATCACCAGCGAGACCCGGGCGGCCAGCATCTCCCGGCCGACCTCGGCCGAGGGGACCTCGACGCACACGTGGTAGTCGCGGGACTCGTCGCCCCAGGAGCCGGTGGGGTAGTCGCCGGCGCGCGGGCCCGCCTCGGAGCGACGGTCGGTCAACTCCTCGACAGTGGGCGCGACTTGCTTGACGAACTTGATCGCGGTGCCCACGGGCGTCCACAGCCGCAGGGAGACGTCCGCGACCTCCTTGCCCATGGCCGTCTCCATCATCTGTGTGAAGTCGGCGGACAGGGCGGCCGGATCGGCGACGATGTCGGCGGTGCCGAGCAGCGCCGAGGCGATCCCGGTGACCTCCTTGACCTCCCAGTCGGTGCCCACTCCACGCGCGTCACACGTGAACCGCCCGGCACAGGAGTCGAGGGCGGCCTTGAGGTCCTCCGGTGACTCGTGTTCATTGCGGCCGTCGGTGAGCAGGATGCCGTGCCGGATCGAGACGTCCGCCGAGGACAGCAGTCGGTCGGCGAGGCGCAGCCAGGTGCCGATCGCCGTACCGCCGCCCGCGCTCAGTTTGCGCAGCGCCTGCTTGGCCTGGTCGCGGGTCCGGTCGTCGGCGACCGCGAGCCGTCCACCCCCCGGGTAGACCTCCTTGGCGATGTGCGTGCCGCCGATCACCGCGAAGTGCACACCGTCGCGCAGGGTGTCGATCGCCGCGGCCGTCGCGTCGCGGGCGTTGCGCATCTTGGTCGGCGGGTAGTCCATCGAGCCCGAACAGTCGACCGTGATCGCCACGGCCGCGTCGGGGCCCTGGCCCGCCGTGTACAGGTGCGGCGCTCCGACCGCGCTTCCGATGGTGCCGCCGCCGGTCGCGCTCACCGTGACGATCGCGTTGACCTCACGGCCGCCTTCGGGCAGGTACTCGTTCTGGTACACGTCGACCGAGAACTGCGGCACGTTCGACTTCGAGAAATTGGCCATGCCTTCTCTGTCCCCCTCAAAGCCTCCGGTAGTTGACGGAGGTGATGACTGTATGCGGACCGGTCCCCTCCGGTCCCAGGCCGTCCCCGTTCGTTCGCGGCCTCAGGCCGATCCTGCCCCCTGCGACGGGGCAGGGAACGGCAGGACGGCCACTGTTACGTTGTCGTGGCCCCCGCCGTCCAAGGCGTGGCCGACAAGGACCTGGGCGCTGTGAAGGGGCCTTTCGGCGGCGTCGAGGGGCACGACCTCGGCCATGTCCTCGGCCGCCTCCGCGTAGTTCCACAGCCCGTCGGTGCACACCACCACTACACCTGGCCGGTCCGGCTTGAAGGAAGCGGTGTGCGGCTCCAGTTCGTACGCGTCCGCGCCGAGCCAGCCCGTGATGGCGTGGGCGCGCTCGTCGGCGTACGCCTCCGCCTCGTTCATCAGGCCCGCGGCGACCATCTGCGCGGCCCACGAGTCGTCCTCGGTGAGCCGGGCCGGAAGCGAACTCCGGTCGACGGGCACCCAGTAGGCACGGCTGTCGCCGACCCAGCCGACGATCAGCAGGGTGGGGGTGACGACGGCGCCGACGAGGGTGCAGGCGGGCGCGTTCACATGGGGCGCGTGCTCGCCCTGCGAGGTGGAGGCGTCGGCCAGCGAGTTGACGGCCTCCGCGGCGGCGACGATCGCGTCGTGCATCGCCTGCTGCGGGTGCGTGCCGAGCGGCAGGGCCTCCAGCAGTGCTTCGTTGGCCGCGCGGGACGCGGCGAGCGAGGCCTCGTCCGGGCGGGTCGCCGAGGAGACGCCGTCGCAGACGATCGCGACCACCGCGGGCTGGCCGTCGGGCAGCGCGGTGGACGAGATCGCGAACGCGTCCTCGTTGCGATGGTGGCGCAGGCCACGGTCACTGACCGCGGCGACCGCGCCCAACTCCTGCTCCATGTGGTCGCGTTCGCGCGGCTGCGCGTGCCCGCAGTTCTCGCAGTAGCCGTCGCTGTCGACGCTGCCCGCACGGCAGGCGACGCACATCTTGGTGCCCGCGGGAGGCGTCGCGAGGTCGGCGGTGCGGGGGTCGGCGGGAGCCTCGGGGGCCGGGGCTCCGGCGGCCGGGGGAGCCAGCGGGTACTCGTCGGGCTCCGAGGGCCGGTCGAACCGTACGCCCGAAGGAGGCTCGGGCGGACCGGCGGCGTGCGCGGCGACCGCGTGCGGAAGGTCACCGGTGCCATGGGGGAGGTCACCCGTGGCTTGTGGGAGGTCACCGGCAGCTTGCGGGAGCTCGCCCGTGGCATGCGGGAGGTCACCCGCAGTGTGCGGGTGCTCACCCGTGGCGTGCGGGAGTTCGGAGCCGCCCGAATCCGTGCCCCGGATGTCCGTGGCCCGGTGCGCCGGCGCCGGCGTGTCGGAGCTGTCCACCTCCGGCGCGAGGGGCCAGTCCAGGGACGCGACGGCCGAAGGGGGCAGCGGTGAGGTGCCGTTCATGGTGATCGTGGGGTTGTCAGCCGGCGGTGCGGGCACCGCCGACAGGTCGTACCCGCACGCGCCGCAGAAACGGTCGCCCGCCTCCAGTGGCTCCTCGCAACTGGGGCACCGCGAAAGGGCCGTCGGCTGGGGCATCTGGGACATCAATCACACCCACGTCCGGGGGCGGTAACGATTCGCACGTTCCACCAGGTCGATCCTCTCCTCGCCGCCCTGCGCGAGCCGGGCCAGCGTCCGGTACGAACGCTCGAGTCCGAAGCGGAGGCCGCGCTCGTCCAGCTTGCTGCCGAGCAGCACATGTCCGCCTCCGGAAGCCGGAGCGGAACCCTGGCTACCGGAGAGTACCCAGTCCAGCGCGCAACCAAGGACTTCTGTGGACAACTGCTCGCGTCGCACCGCGTCGAGACCGTATCCGTCGAGGGCTTCGACCTGTCCGGCCGCCGCTGTCAGATCGTCCAGGAACGGCGCGGCAGCCGCCTCCTCGGCCATCCGCTGCCGCAGCCGCGCCCGTACGGCCGCGACCCGCGCCGCCGTGTAGTGGATCGACGACTCCGGTACCGATTCCAGCGTGCGTACGGCGCCGCGGCGGTCGCCCGAGGCGAGCTGCACGCGGGCCAGGCCGAACGCCGAACTCACATAGCTGGGGTCGGTCGTCCACACCAGGCGGTAGTACTCGGCGGCGTTGTCCAGCTGCCCGAGCACCTCCGCGCACAGGCCGAGGGCCAGCTTGGGCGCGGGCTCGCCGGGGAAGGCGTCGTAGATCGCGTCGAAGGACAGCGCCGCGATCTCGTACTCCCCGGTCGCCAGCGCCGCGACGCCCCGGTACCAGACCACCCGCCAGTCGTCGGGGTGGTCCGCCTCCAGCGCCTCGATCGCCCTGGCCGCGCTGTTCAGCTCCCCCATCTCCAGGCGGGCCCGCAGCTCACGCAGCCGCAGCTCCAGTGAGCCGGTGGGCGCCGCGTGCAGCGCCGTGATCAGCTCCCCGGGCGCGGACGCCATGAGCCCCGCGAGGAAGCCCGCGTTGGGGTCGCTCGGGTCCACCCGGGGGATGGGCAGCGCCAGCGCGGAGGCGGCGGCCGGCACGGGCTTGACCAGGCCCCCGTGGACACCGGCGGCTCCGCTGCCCGCACTCCCGGCCCCGCCGGGCAGGAAACCAGCGGCTCCGCCGCCCACCGCACTCGCGGCTCCGCCGCCCGGCAGCACGACGCCAGCTGCGCCGGAAGAAACCGAGCCGTTGCCCGCGGCAAGCGCCCCGCGGCGGCGCCCCGTCGGCACCACCCGAGCCCCCAGCCGCGACACGTCGCTGTCCAGCTTCCCGAACAACTCCGTGTCCGTGACCTTGAGCTCGGGCCCGAACAGGGTGGACAGCGCCGGGCGGGCCCGCCCCGTCTGGAGGGACACGACCTCCCTCAGCACACCGGTCAGCTGCTCGGACATCTCCTGCGCGGAGGCGAAGCGGCGGGCCGGGTCGGGGTCGGTGGCGCGGACCAGGAGCCGGTAGTAGGACTCGTACTGGCGGAAGACCTCGATGTTGTCCGGGTCGGGCAGGGAGTCCACGAACACGTTCGTGTAGCCCTGGAAGTCGAAGGTGAGGACGGCGAGGGTGCGGGCGACCGTGTACAGGTCGGAGGCGACCGACGGGCCGACCTCGGCCACCTCCGGCGCCTGGTAGCCCACCGTGCCGTAGATGGCCGACTCGTCGTCGTCCATCCGGCGCACCGCGCCCATGTCGATCAGCTTGAGCTGGTCCTCGGTCTGGATCGCGTTGTCGACCTTGAAGTCGCAGTACAGCAGGTTGCGGCTGTGCAGATGGCCGAGGGCCTCCAGGGCCTCGATGCCGTACGCGCAGGCCTGCTCCACGGGCAGCGGGTCCCGCTTGCCGTCCGCCGTGCGGCGGCCGTTGGCGATCTCCTTCAGCGACTTGCCGCCGACGTACTCCATGACGATGTACCCGTCCAGCGAACCCGTCCGCTGGTCGAGGTGCTCGACGAAGTTGTAGATCCGCACGATGTTGGAGTGCTCGATCTCGGCGAGGAAGCGCCTTTCGGAGATCGCCGCCGCCATCGCGTCCTGGTCGCCGGTGTCGAGGAGGCCCTTGAGGACCACCCAGCGGTCGGAGACCGCGCGGTCGACGGCGAGATAGACCCAGCCGAGCCCGCCGTGCGCGAGACAGCCCACGACCTCGTACTGGCCGTGCACGATGTCGCCCGTGTGCAGCTTCGGCACGAACGAGTACGGGTGGCCGCACTTGGTGCAGAACCCCTCGGTGCGCCCGGCCCGCTCGCCGCGCGAACGGCCCACCGGAGCCCCGCAGTCGGAGCGTGAGCAGAATCGCTTCCGCTCGGGGACCTCAGGGTTCTCCAGGACCATTTCGCGCGGGTCGGGCCGCGGCACGTCCGGGACCTCGACCAGGCCGGCACCGAGCCGGCCGCGCCCGGAGGAACCGGCGGTCGAACCGGAGCTTCGGACCGACACCGAGCGGCCCGTCGAGCTGCCCGACAGCGAGCGCGACAGCCGCCCGGAGACCGAGCGCCGCGACTGCGAGGAGCGCGACGAACTGCGCGAACTCGCCCGCGAACTGCTGCGCGCGCTACTGCTGTTGGAGCCACGGGAACTCTTCCCGCCCGCCGTGATCCCGGTCGGGGGCGAGCCCACCATGCCGTTCGCCGAGACCACCGGGGCCAGACCGCACGTGTCGCAGTACAGCTCGCCGCCGCCCACGTCCTCGTACGACCCCGAGCAACCGGGCCGCTGGCACTTCTGCTGTCCACCCACAGCCTGCTGACTCACGATTCCCCCCTCCGGTCCACCCGGTCATTCGGCCCGCCCTGCTCGGGCACCCGCGGGCTCAACAGGTCGGCGGCCGCCCGCTGGTAGCGCAGCACCGCCTCCTCCGCGACGCGCAGATCGCAGGGCGCGCTCCACAGCATGCGCCGCGCCGCGTCGTAGCGCTCGACGAGGAACGGGTCCTCCGCCAGGCCGTGCCGGGCGACCTTCGCCTTGTACGCGTCGAGGCGCCCGCGCAGCTCCGCGCGGACCGCCAGCGGCGCGGTGACCGCGGTCAACGACTCGCGGGCGCGCAGGAGTTCGTCCTCCGCCTTCTCCTCCAACGACTCCAGGAGCGGGGAGAGGCGGTGCCACTGCGCGTGTCTGCGGTAGTCGGCGGCCGTCGCCAGCTGCTCCTGCAGCGCGGTCGGCGGACCGCTCACGGCTGGCACCTCCGACGCGGCGATCTTCGCCAGCACCTCACCGCGGGCGCTGCGCGCCTCGGCGAGTGTGCGGTCCGCGCGGCTGAGGACGTCCCGCAGCTTCACCAGCCGCGCCTCCGCGTCCTGCCGGACGGTGAGCACCGCGTCGATCTCCCGGCGCACCTCCTCCAGGGCGCGCGCCTCGCGGTCGTACGTCGTCGTGTCCGGGCGTCCGCCGCCGGGAGCCGAACTCCCTTGAGCGGGCACCCAGAAGGCCAGCGGATCGGAGACGACACGCTCACGCAGCGTGGTGAGCGTCCGGGTGATCCGCTCCAGGTCGTCGCCCGCCGGGTGCTCGCCGGGGCGTACGCCCACGGAGTGCGCGAGCTGGCGGGTGCGCCCGAGCTCCGCGGCCAGTAAATCGATCCGGGCGGGCAGCGCGGACCATACGGCGTCCGCGGCGACGACCATGTCGAGCGAGGACGCGTACAGCTCGTTCATCCGCTCCACCAGCGCGGCCAGCGAGAACTGCTCGCTGAGCTTGCTGCTGCCGGCCAGTGTCGGCGCGTTCGCCGTGGCGGTGGCGCTGCCCGCGACCGTGACGCTCTCGCCGCGCAGCAGCTCGGTCAGCTCGACCAGGTCGTCACGGCTGGACCAGCGTCTGCGGGAGCGGATGTCGCGGGCGGAGCGCAGCGCGTCCGTGTACGCGTCGAAGTACGCCCACAGCAAGGTGATCGACGCCTCCGCGGACGTCCAGCGCTCCTTGGTCGTGCCCGTGAGCGCGGCGCCTTCCAGGAGTCTGCGGCCCGCGTGGTCCTGCAGGGCGAGGAGCGAGGTCTCGATGGCCTCGTGCTCCGCGCCGAGCCGCGCCAGCGCACGGTCCACCTCGTCCCGGTCCATCACCGGCCCGGGGGGTCCCGTGACGCCCATCGATCACCTCTCGCTCTCCGTCGTTCCCTGTGCGCCTGTCCGGTGCGCGCGGGTAACTCTCCAGTCGTATCAGGTCGGTTACTTGTACTTCGCCGCGGGCGGGTTCGCCGACTCGGAGTCCGCGCCCAGGGACGGCGACAGCCACTTGTCGTACGAGGTGCGCCAGCCGCTCTTGCGGTAGTCCACGAGGACCTGGTTGACCCGGCGTACCAGATCGAGGGCGTCCTTCTTCATTGCCACGCCGTAGTACTCGGTCGTGAAGCGGTCGCCCTTGAGCTCCACTGTCGGGTCCTGCGCGGCCTGGCTCGCGGCGAGCGCGCCGTCGGTCACGACGGCGTCCGTCTCGCCGAGCTGCAGCCGCACCAGGCAGTCGAGCTGGTTGGGGACGGTGTCCTTGATGTCGGCGGTGGAGGCTAGCTTGCCGTGGTCCTGGTCCGCCTTCAGTTTGTCGTACGCGGTGGACCCGTCCGCCGAGCAGATCCGCTTGTTCGCCAGGGACTTGTCGTACCCCTTGATGTCCGAGGCCTTCGGGGCCAGGACCTGCTGGCCGGTGAGGAAGTAGGGGGCGGAGAAGGCGACGTCCTTGAGGCGGTCGCAGTTGATCGTCATGGTGCGGACCACCATGTCGACCTGGCCACTCTTGATCGCCGGGATGCGCTGGATGGTGGGGATGGCGTGGAACCGGACGGCGTTCGGGTCGCCGAGGATCTCCTTCGCGATCTCGTGCGCGAGATCGATGTCGAAGCCCTCCAGGTCGCTGCTCTTCTTCGTGCTGTTCGGATCGCGGTAGCCCCAGCGGTAGCTGTTCTGGTCGACGCCGACCGATAGATAGCCGCGCTTCTTGATGGCCGTGATCGTCGTGCCGCTCTCGTCACTGGACGGGGAGAGGCTCTGGTCCTGCGGATCCGTGCAGGTGTCGTCCTTCACCTGGGTGCCCTGGGCCACCCCCTGACCGCCGATGTCCGTGCTGCCGTCCCCGCGCGCGTTGCTCAGCGGCAGCAGCAGCGCGAAGACCACGGCGAGGGCGCAGGCGACGGCCATCGCGCCCACGCCGCCCCAGCCCTTCAGGCTCGCCCTCAGGCGTCGTGCCGTCATTGCCGCTCCCCCTCTCACCGGTACTCCGAAAGCCTGCGCCCGACGCCGAGCAGCGCGCCCGCCGCGGCGAGCACCGCGAGAACGGCCGCGCCCACGGGGAGGCCGGTCATCGCGCCCCGGCCGTCGCCCGCCGCCTGCTTGAACTCGCTCTCCTCGTGCTTCAGGGCGAGCGCCAGATTCGTGTCGACGCCGTCGAAGCACTCGCCCGTCGGCTTGTCGCTCTTGGAGCCGATCACCTTGTTCAGAGCGCCCTGGTAGTCGCCCGCGTCGTCGGCCGCGCGGGCTTCCTTGTGGCGGGACTTCCACACCTTCATGTTGCCGGTGGCGCTCTGCACGGGCTCCTCGCCCGCCTTGTCGTCGGCGAGGTCCGCCGCCAGGGCCAGGCCCTTGGTGAGCGTCTTCATGTCCTGCTGGAAGTCGTAGTCGAAGACGTCCACGGTCGTTTTGCCGTCGGCCAGGGTCTTGGTCTCGGCGCCGCGGCTGACCAGCGTCAGGTTCTCGTTGCCCCGCGCGTTCAGGGAAGCGATCCGGGCCTCGTGCAGCACGTTCAGTGAGCGGACCCCGTGGTCGTACGACTCGTCGAGTCCGGCGCGCGCGACGCTGTGCCCGACGACGAGCCACAGCAGCACCACCGTGGAGGCGGCGGTGGCGGCGACCATGCCCTGGTTCAACACCCGGTTCGTACGCCGGTAGTTGCGGCGCTGGGCCCAGACGAGGCCGCCGAGGGCGAGCACGCCGAGGCCGATGGCGGCCCACGGGTAGGGCTTCGCGTCGGCGTAGTCGGCGCTCAGCCGCTGGTTCTCCCGCTCGTAGAGGTGCTTGGCCTTCGGGAGCATCTGCTGCTGCATCTTCTCGTTCGCATACCGCAGATAGGCGCCGCCGAGCGGGTAGCCCTGCCGGTTGTTGGCGCGGGCGCGCTCGATGAGGCCCTTGTACTCGGGCAGCAGCTTGTTCAGTTCGGAGATGGTCTCCGCCGAGGGGGAGCCCGGCTCCGAGCTGTTGGCGGCGGTGATCAGCTTCGCGGCGGCGGTCTTGATGTCCAGCTCGTACCGGTCGCGGGAGGCCTTCGTCTCCTGGCCGCCGGCGAGGAAGCCGCTGGAGGCCGCCGTGTTGGCGTCGGCGAGAGAGCGGTAGATGTCGGCGGCGCTCGCGCTCAGCGGCTGGCTGCTGTGCAGCACGTCGTCCGCGGCGGCCGAACGCTCCGTCATCTGCCAGGCGGTGACCGCGCCGAACGCGACGACCAGGAGGGCGAGGACGGCGCCGATGATGCGCAGCCGGCCCGGCTCCGTCGTCGCCGCGGCGCGCAGGCGGTCGACGCCCTCCGCCCATGCCGTACGGCGCGTGAGCGCCTCGTCCGGCGTCGCCGGGCCGCCCCGCGGTGCCGCGGGCCCTGCCTGCGGCGGCACGGCCGGCATCGTCGGCGCGCCGGCCGGTGCCGGTGGCGCCGCACTGCCCTTCGGCGGGTATGTCACTTGACCTCCCCCATGGTCATCCGTAGCTCACCTCCGTCCCGTGCGCGGGAAGCACGGACAGCGGACGGAGGCGTACGGCCGCAAGTATCGCCGCCGGGACTGACATCCGCACAGGCCTTGACTCGATCTTGTTCGGATCGCAGCGCACTTGTCGAATTCCGGCGCAGCGCAAGGCTCCCGCACCACCCCCCTTCCCATGAATACGCCGTTCGGATCTGTTCGGTTCCCGTCCCGTCGCCGCCGCGTTCACAGCAGGCCGGTCAGCCGCCGCAGACTGCGCTCCCCTTCGCGCCGCACACCCAGCGGCACCAGCGCGGCGCGTCCCGGCACGCGCACGCCCCCTGTGAACGCCACCCGGGTGCCGTCGCCCTCCGGTGCGGCTGCGACACCGAGCAACAGGAACCGGCTCTGCAGCCAGCACCAGCCCGGCCGCTGCTCCCCGCGCAGCAAGGCCCGCATCCCGTACTTGCTGCGGGCCAGCGCCTCGACGCGCGCACCGTCCCGCCGCAGGACCCGCAGCCCCCGCATGTCGGGCGTGACGCGTGCGAACTCGCCCTCCAGGTCGCCCAACAGGGTCCATACGCGCTCGTACGGGGCGGCCACGACGCCCTCGGTGACATGAGCGCCGCGGATGCCGGCGGCGAGCACGTGCAGCCGGCGCACCGGGTCGAGGCCGGCGACGGGCCACTCGCTGGTCGTGTCACGTCCGGTCATGAGGTCCACGCCTTCCGGAAGGTGTCCCGTGCCCGGTGCAGCCGGGACTTGACGGTGCCGACGCGGAGGCCGAGCACCTCGGCCGCGGCCCGCTCGTCCAGGCCCTCCACGTCACGCAGGACGAGCACGGCCCGGTGCTCGGGGGACAGCCGGTCCAGTACGTCCCTGATGTCGGCGCCGAGTTGGGGATCGCCGCGCGAGGGCAGGGTGCTCAGATCGGCGGGCACCGCGCGGGCGGCGCGCCGGGCCAGGCGGACCGCCTCGCGCACCGCGATGGCACGGACCCAGCCGCGCAGTGCGGCCGGGTCCTTGAGAGAGCGCAGCGAACGGAACACCGCGACCAGCGCCTCCTGTGCGGCGTCCGGCCCCTGGTCCAGGGCGATGGGACCGCAGATACGGCCTACGTAGGGGGCCAGTTCGTCCAGCAGTTCGGCCATGGCGAGGGTGTCGCCGCGCTGCGCGGCGCGCACCCGGCGGACCGTTTCCTCATCGGACACGTACGGCATCTTCCCAACGGGCGGTGCCCTCTTGGGCAGCGGTGCCCTGTTGGCGGGCGACCTTGAGCGCGGCCGTGCACAGCAGCGCGCACAACGGGGTGTAGAGGCCGAGGTTGAGCCAGTAGAAGGCGGTCCCGGTGTCCTGTGCGAAGAGCCAGTAGACGCCCGCCAGTGTGCGCAGGGACAGCCCGGCCGCCACGGCGAGGGTGCCGAGGCGGAACAGGCGCTGCGGGCGCCGGGACTGGGCGACGACGATGCCGCTCGCCGTCAGCAGGAGTGCGGCGAGGGGCAGGACGACGGGTGGGGTGAACGGGACCTCCGTGCCCAGGACCGCGTACGACAGGCTCTTCTCGTCGGCGGCGGGCCAGGTGGAACCGGTCGCCCAGTAAAGGTGGAACAGCGCGTCCGCGGTGAGCACCGAGGCGAGGAGATGGGCGGCTCGCGTGGCCGTGCGGTCGGACATGGGCCCTCCTGAGATGGGAATCGACACCCACCAGAGGAGGCGTCCGGGCCATTCGTTCCCCCGGATGTGCGGGAATTTCCGGCGCGGACACCCGAACCCCCGCTCCTCAGGCCCGCTCGTAGAACGCCCGCACGCGTGCGTGCACCTCCTCCCGGGCCCCTACGTGGTCCAGGCCCAGGAGGGCGGCGCCGAGGACGGGGCTCGCTGTGACCACCTGGGGGACCGCCTTCGGGGCGCGGACCGCGAGGAGTTCGTGGACGCGGTCGTCGAGTTGGGGGTGGCGGGCGGCGAGGATGCTGCCGCCGAGGAGGACCGGGGTCTCCTCGGTGAGGAGGTCGAGCCGGGTCAGGGCGACCGTGGCCATCGCGACCACCTCGTCCGCGAGCCGGTCGACGACCGCGCGGGCCACCGGGTCGCCGTCCACCGCCGTGGCGAACAGGACGGGCGTCAGCTCATGGCGTCGGGCGTTGCCGATGTGTTCGAGGTGCAACGCCTCGATCAGCGCGTACATCGAGGTCAGACCGAAGTGTGCGGGCAGCGTGCGCGCCAGGGCCGTGGGGCCGCCCCGGCCGTCCTCCGCCCGCGCCGCGTGCCACAGGGCCTCCTCCGCCAGGCCCCAACCACCGCCCCAGTCCCCGGAGATACGTCCGATCGCCGGGAAGCGGGCGGTGCGGCCGTCGGGCCGCATGCCGACGCAGTTGATGCCGGCCCCGCAGACGACGGCGACTCCGCGCGGCTCGGCCACACCGGCCCGCAGGATCGCGAAGGTGTCATTGCGCACCTCCACACTCGCGCCCCACGCGCGCGCGTGCAGCGCGGCCGCCAACTGCTCCTCCTCGACGGGGAGATCCGCGTTGGCCAGGCACGCGGAGACATGGGTGACGCAAGCGACACCGGCCTCGGCGAAGGCCCGGCCCACCGCCTCGGCGACCACGTCCACGGCCGCCTCGACCCCCACGGCCGGCGGGCGGAAACCGCCGCCCCGCGCGGCGGCGACGACCGCGCCATCGGCGGCGATCACCGCGACGTCGGTCTTGCTGTTCCCCGCGTCGATGGCCAGGACCAGGCCCGCGGGGCTGGACCCGGCGGCCGTCCCGGCGCCGGATCCCGATGACGTCATGCCCACGCGAGGTGCTCCCGGTTGTGCGCGATCAGCTGGTCGGTGAGGGCGTCGGCGTACGCGTACTGGCCGACCAGGGGGTGGGAGAGGAGGGCCCGGAAGACCCGGTCCCGGCCGCCGCGCAGGGCGGCCTCCAGGGCCAGGTCCTCGTACGCCGTCACGTTGGCCATCAGGCCCGCGTAGAGCGGGTCCACGGCCGGCACCGACAGCGGCGTCGGCCCCTTGGAACCGATCGCGGCCTGCACCTCGATCACGGCGTCGTCCGGCAGGAAGGGCAAGGTCCCCCTGTTGTAGGTGTTCACCACCTGGTACGGGCTTCCGCCTCCTCCCAGCAGCGACGCCGCGAGGTCCACCGCCGCCTCCGAGTAGTACGCGCCGCCCCGCTTGGCCAGCAGCTCCGGCTTCTCGTCCAGCGCAGGGTCGGCGTACAGCGACAGCAACTGCCGTTCCATTTCCGCTACTTCGGCGGCCCGGGACGGCTTCGTACGCAGCTCTCGTACGACCTCGTCGTGCGCGTAGTAGTAGCGCAGGTAGTAGGAGGGGACGACGCCGAGGCGGTCGACGATGCTGCGCGGCAGGCGCAGGTCGTCGGCGATGGTGTCGCCGTGCTCGGCAAGGAGTTTCGGGAGGACGTTCTCGCCCTCGGGGCCGCCGAGGCGCACACCTGTTTCCCAGGTGAGGTGGTTGAGGCCCACATGGTCGAGGTGCACATCGGCGGATGCGACGCCCAGTAGTCCGGCGAACTTCCGCTGGAAGCCGATCGCCACATTGCACAGTCCGACCGTCTTGTGGCCCGCTTGGAGCAACGCGCGCGTCACGATCCCGACCGGGTTGGTGAAGTCGATGATCCAGGCGTCCGGGTTCGTACGGCGTACGCGCTCCGCGATGTCCAGCACCACCGGCACCGTACGCAGCGCCTTCGCCAGGCCGCCCGCGCCCGTCGTCTCCTGCCCGATGCAGCCGCACTCCAGCGGCCAGGTCTCGTCCTGTTGGCGGGCCGCCTGGCCGCCGACGCGGAGCTGGAGCAGGACGGCGTCGGCGCCCTCGACTCCCGCGTCCAGGTCGGAGGTGGTGACGATCCGGCCGGAGTGCCCCTGCCGCGCGAAGATCCGTCGGGCGAGGCCGCCCACCAGCTCCAGACGTTCGGATGCCGGGTCGACGAGCACCAGCTCCTCGATCGGCAGGGTGTCCCTGAGCCGCGCGAAACCGTCGATGAGTTCGGGGGTGTAGGTCGATCCTCCGCCGACCACGGTGAGTTTCATACGTGGTTAACCCTTCACTCCGGTGAGCGTGACGCCCTCGACGAACGCCTTCTGGGCGAAGAAGAACACGAGGATCACGGGGGCCATGACCAGCACGGTCGCGGCCATGGTGAGATTCCAGTCGGTGTGGTGCGCGCCCTTGAACGACTCCAGGCCGTAGGAGAGGGTCCAGGCGCCCGGGTTCTCCGAGGCGTAGATCTGGGGCCCGAAGTAGTCGTTCCAGGCGTAGAAGAACTGGAAGAGCGCGACGGCGGCGATGCCGGGCTTCGCCATCGGGAGCACGACCTTCAGGAGCGTCCTGAGGTCGCCGCAGCCGTCGACCTTCGCCGCGTCCACGTACTCGTTCGGGATGGTCATCAGGAACTGGCGCAGCAGGAAGATGGAGAAGGCGTCCCCGAACGCCATCGGGATGATCAGCGGCCAGAGTGTTCCCGACAGGTCCAGCTGCTTCGCCCAGAAGAGGTACATCGGGATGATGACCACCTGCGGCGGCAGCATCATCATCGAGATGACCAGCATCAGCGACAGATTGCGGCCGCGGAAGCGGAACTTGGCGAGCGCGTAGGCCACCGGGATCGACGACACGACCGTCAGGACGGTGCCGGCACCGGCGTACAGCAGGGTGTTCTTCCACCAGGTCAGGAAGCCCGGGGTGTCGAAGACCTTCTTGTAGTTGCCCCACTCCCACGTGTGCGGGATCAGATCGCGGCTGAGCGCCTGGGTGTCGCTCATCAGCGAGGTCAGGAACACGAACACGAAGGGCAGGACGAAGAAGAGCGCGGCCGCGACGCCCAGCGCGTGGATCGCGACCCACTCCAGGAGCGCCTTGCGGCGTGCGGTGCGCTCGGCGGGTGAGACCGGGGCCCGCAACTCCACCGGCTTGTCGAGTACTTGAGTCATGGGTGTCAGTCACCTGCCTGGATGAGACCGCCCCGGCGCCGCATCAGGAACGCGGTGAACACCATGGACAGGGCGAACAGCACGAGCGCGACCACACAGGCGGAGCCGTAGTCGAAGCGCTGGAAGCCGAGGTTGTAGACGAGCTGCGGCAGGGTGAGCGTCGACTTGTCGGGATAGCCGGGCTCGAACTGCGTACCGGCGCCCTGGATGACGCCCGAGGCGACCTTCCCGGCGATCAGTGGCTGCGTGTAGTACTGCATGGTCTGGATCACGCCGGTGACCACGGCGAACATCACGATCGGCGAGATGTTCGGCAGCGTCACATACCGGAACCGCTGCCACGCCGAGGCGCCGTCCAGCTCCGCGGCCTCGTACTGCTCGCTCGGTACGTCGAGCAGCGCGGCCATGAAGATGACCATCAGGTCGCCGATGCCCCACAGGGCCAGCAGGGTCAGGGCCGGCTTCGACCAGGTGGGGTCGTTGAACCAGCCGGGCGCCGGGATGCCGACCTTCTCCAGGATCGAATTGACCGGTCCCGTACCGGGGTTGAGGAGGAAGGCGAAGGCCATCGTGGCCGCCACCGGCGGGGCGAGGTAGGGGAGATAGAAGAGGGTGCGGAAGACGCCCGTACCCGTCTTGATCTTCGTGATCAGCAGTCCGACGCCGAGCCCGAAGACGACCCGCAGCGTGACCATGACGACGACCAGCCACAGGGTGTTGCGCAAAGCGGGCCAGAACAGCGGGTAGTTCTCGAAGACGTACGTCCAGTTCTTCGTCCCGCTCCACGTCGGCGGTTTGAAGCCGTCGTAGTGCATGAAGGAGAAATAGACGGTCGAGATCAGCGGGTACGCGAAGAAGACCGCGAAGCCGATCAGCCAGGGCGACATGAAGGCGAGCGTCTTCAGTGCCGACCGCCGGCGCTTCGCGCGCAGTGTGTATGTGGCGCTCATCGCGTACTACTTCGCCTGCGCGATGTCCGTGTCGATCTGCTTGGCGGTGCTTTCCAGACCCGCCTTCAGATCCTTGGCCTTGCCGCTCTCGTAGTCGTATCCGAACTGCTGGATCGTCACGAGGTAGGTGCCGCCGTTGATGGACGCGGGCGTCGTCGTCGAGTTCGGGTTCGACGCGATGTCCAGGAACGTCTTGAAGCGCGGGTCGTACTTCAGCTTCGGCGACTTCAGTGCCGCGAGCGTCGACGGGACATTGTGGATGTCGTTGGCGAAGCCGACCACCGCGTCCGTGTCCGTGGTCATGTATTTGACCAGTTCCCAGGCCGCGTTCTGCTTCTTGCTGGTGGAGGCGATGCCCGCGATGGTGCCGGTGATGTAGCCCTTGCCGTACTGGTCGACCTGGTCGTCGGGTACGGGCAGCGGGGCGACGCCGATCTCGAAGTCCGGCTTGGCCTCCTCGGCCATGCCGAGCCGCCACTCACCATCCAGCTGCATGGCGACCTGACCGGTGTGGAAGGGGTGCTTGGGGCCCCATTCGTCGCCGAGCTTGGAGCGGTACGTCTCCAGCTTCTTGTAACCGCCGAGTTCGTCGACGAGCTTCTTCTGGAGGGTGAAACCGGCCGTGAAAGCGGGGTCCTTGGCGATGTTCGACTTGCCGCTGCTGTCGAAATACGTCGGCGAGAACTGACCGAAGTAGTGCTCGGTGGTCGACTCCCAGCCGTGGTAGTTCGGCATGAAGCCGAGCTGCGAGTAGGAGTCGCCCTTGGTGATGGTGAGTTTCTTGGCGTCCTTCTCGAATTCCGACCAGGTCTTCGGGGGGCTCGTGATTCCGGCCTTCTTGAAGGCGGTCTTGTTGTAGTAGAGCCCGTACGCGTCACCGAGCAGCGGCACCGTGCAGCGGTTGCCGTCGAACTGGGTGTACTCGTTCATCGCCTTCGGGAAGGTCGTCTCCGGGTCGATGCCCGCCTTCTTGAAGAAGGGGTTCAGATCGACGAAGGCGCCGGAGGAGCAGAACTTGCCCACGTTGTTGGTGGTGAAGGAGGAGACCACGTCGGGGGCCTTGTCGCCGCCCGCGCGCAGCGCCTGGTTGATCTTGTCGTCCGTCATGTTGCCGACGATGTTCACGTGGATGTTGGGGTGCGCCTTCTCGAAGCCCGCGACCAGGGACTTCACCGCCTTGACCTCGCTGGGCGCGCTCCAGGCGTGCCAGAAGTTGATCGTCTGGTCCTTGGACGCGTCGTCGTCCGCGCCGGAGGAGGACTGGCCGGTACAGGCGGTGGCGAGGAGGGCTATCGAGGCGGAAGCGGCGAGCGCGGTGACCGCTTTCCGGGACATTCCGGGCATGACGGGGTCTCCCTAGGGCAGGGCGGGGGCGGTGAAGGTGGTGAGCGTGCGGGGAACGGACTAGCGGGAGGTGTCGAAGACCTCGTCGCGGGTGGCTGCCAGGGCGCTTTCCAACGCGCCGCGCAGCACGGGGTGTTCGTGTACGTCGCCGACCACGAGGCGCGGCCGGGACGCGGCCAGCTCCTCCAACTCGGCCTGGACCAGGGCGCGCAGTGGTTCGCCGCCCGCGGTGAGCGACGCGCCGCTGAGCACGACGAGCTCGGGGTCGAGCACGGAGACCAGCGAGGCGAGACCGGTGGCGAGACCTGTCGCGTACGTCTCCAGGAGTCGCTGGTGCGGGCCCTCGTTGATGGCGGCGGCCCGCTCGACGAGGGCCGCGGCGACCTCGGCGTACGGGCCCGTCGGTACGTCCTTGATGCCGAGCTCGCGGGCCAGCTTGGGAAGGGCCTGCGAACCGGCCAGCTCCTGGTAGCCACCGCTGTTGGCCTTGGTGACCTGCCGTACCAGGGGCGCGCCCGGCACCGGCAGGAAGCCGACCTCGCCGGCGCCGCCGGTCCAGCCGCGGTGCAGCCGTCCGCCGAGGACGAGCGCGGCGCCGAGACCGCCCTCGTTCCACAGGAGTACGAAGTCCTCGTGGCCCTGGGCGGCGCCGAGCCGCTGCTCCGCGATGGCGACGAGGTTGACGTCGTTCTCGTACTCGACGGGCATCGGCAGCGCGGCCGCGAGCTCGTCGAGGAGGCTGGGGGAGTGCCAGCCGGGCAGGTGTGAGGCGTAGCGCAGTCGGCCGGTGTTCGGGTCGAAGGCGCCGGGGGTGCCGATGACGAGGCGCCGGACGTCGTCCCTGGCGAGCCCGGCCGCCTTCACCGCGCCGTCGAGGGCGTCGGTGACCTGGCGTACGACGGGCTGCGCGGGGCGCCGGCCGGGAGTGGGCAGCTCGTACTCGCCGACCGTCCGCCCTGTGACGTCCGCGACGGCGGCGAGGATGCGTTCGGGGGTGACGTCCAGGCCTGCCGCGTAGCCGGCGCCCGGATTGACCACGTACAACTGGGCGTTGGGGCCCGGGCGGCCCTCGCTGGTGCCGGTGGCGACTACGAGCCCTGCCGCCTCCAGACGGGCGAGGAGCTGCGAGGCGGTGGGCTTGGACAGCCCGGTGAGCTTCCCGATCCTGGTCCGTGACAGCGGTCCGTGCGCGAGAAGCAGATCGAGGGCGGCGCGGTCGTTCATGGCGCGCAGGACGCGCGGTGTGCCCGGCGTACCGGCGGATCCTGCCATGTGGTCGACACCTGCCTTTCAACTGCCCACCTTCCCAGTGACCTGGGAGGAAAGTCCATCCGATGATCACTGTTAGGAAAGTTTCCTATTGGGTGGAAGGAACGTAAGCCCGGGGCGAAGGAGGCGTCAATAGAAACCGCCCCCGAGGCAACAGACTCGTTACCTGCGGGGGCGGTGCGCTTGCTCTGTGTGGCGGGCGACTACTTCACGTCGACGAAGTCCCCGGCGGCCGTCTTGGCCCCGGTCGAGGCCGTCCCGGCGAACTTGTAGCGGTAGTAGCCGTCGGCGGAGGCCTTGACCGTGGTCTTGAGGGCCCCGGCGGTGCCCGACGTCACGGTCTTGACCGTGGTGTAGGTGTCCGAGCCCTTGGCCCGGAACTGGAGCGCGACCGGCCGGCCCGTGTACCCGGCGTACTTGCTGGTGGACCAGTTGGCGCGGGTCAGGGTGCCGGTGACCGTGAGGGTCTTGCCCTTCGTCACCGGTTCCGGGGTGGCGTTGGCGGTGAGCTTGGCGGCGCGCTTGATCTGGGCGGAACCGAGGCCGCCCCACATGTCGTAGCCGTACTCGAAGCTGATGTGGCCGTCGGAGCCGTCGTCGTCCTGGGCGACGTGCCCGTAGAAGCCGGCGGCCTTCCAGGTGGTGGCGTCCGCGGCCTCGTACAGGGCCTCGTACGGATCGATGACGATCGTCTCCGTGCAGGACTCGGTCACCGTGGTGTCGGTCGTGGCGGTGGTGGTGCAGGTGGGAGCGTCGGTGGGCTCCATCTCGTTGAGGATGTCGGAGAGCGAGCCCCGGTAGAGGGCGATGCCCGCGGCGTTCGTCCTGTAGTCGATCACGAGGTCGGCCGGGCGGGTCAGTGTGTACGTGACCGGAACCTTCACCGCGCTGGTGATGCCGACGATGATCGCCTTCCCGCCGTAGACCGTCACGCCGGAGAAGGTGAGGTCCGGCGTGGCGGCCGACGCGGTCGGCACGGCCAGGGCGGACAGAGCCAGGGCACCGGAAACGGCGGCACCTATGGCGAACTTGCGCATGAATTCCCCACATTCGAAACGGGCCCCTGGGCGTTGCGCTCCAGAACAAGGGCCCGCTGTTGGGGGTGACGATAAGGGGTGGACGGATGTGGCGGGAACGCGGAAAGCCTGTGAAGAGGATTAATTCCGGCCCGGGGTGAGCGGTGGCTCCCGGTTGGAGTCGACACGTGTCACAACTCGATCACGATCCCTCATATGTGCAGGTCGATGGAGGTGCAGTGCGCATTCGAGCCCATCTGTCCGGTGTGGCTGGAATACGTCGACGGTGTTCGCACAGTTTCATCACAACCGTGAATCGGTCGAGTCCTCTCCCTTCTCGTGCGTCAAGGGTGTCGGCGCGGTTCGAGGTCACCGTGTGGCGACGGTTGCCCGCCTGTGCCGCCCCTTTCACAGGTCCCCTTTTCGTTGATGACGTACGGTGCCGGGCGGGCCTTGGCCCGAACATCCCAACTCGGGCCGAACCCTGCGGAAGTGACTGCTCATGAGGCTGTTGTTGGCGTGCTGGCGCACCGTCGTCGGCAGACTCCTCCCGCTGGCGGTCACGCAGTTGCTCATCGTCCTGTGGCAGGACGGCTTCACGTGGGCGAGCTTGGGCAAGCAGCTGGCCTCCGGCCTGCCGGCGTGGGGAGTCGTGAGCCTCGTAGCGGCGGCCATCGGGTTTCTGGCGCTGGGAAGGCGGGCCCGCGCCTCGGGCCTGGCACTCTCCGCCGGAGCCCTGGACGAGCGGCAGACGCATGTGCTGCGCGCGATGCCCGTCTCCGAGGGGTGGCAGGAGCGGGTCCGTGACCGACTTACGGCGTCCGAGCGGGCGTTCCTCGTCGCCGAGAAGGGCCGCGAGGAGATCCACTTCCGCTGGCGCCCCGGACGCGGCGACCAGTCCGTGTGGGGATCGATGGCCTTCGACGCGACCTCGGGCGACGTCCGCCTCGACGTCCGCGACGGGGAAGGCCTCTTGGGAGTGGCGGGCCTGGGGAAGGGTTCCGCCTTCGCCGCGGTGTGCCAGATAGCCCGGGCCGCGGGGCTGGAGTCCCTAGGGGCTGCCCGCGGATGACGGCCGCGGGAGGCGCATGTACAAGGCGTGCGAGACGCATGTACAAGGCGTGCGAGGCGCATGTACAAGGCGTGCGAGGCGCATGTACAAGGCGTGCGAGGCGCATGTACAAGGCGTGCGAGGCGCATGTACAAGGCGTGCGAGGCGCATGTACAAGGCGTGCGAGGCGTAGGTACGACGGAGGCGGCGCCCGGAGTGTCCCGGGCGCCGCCTCCGTCGTACCTGGTGCTACTTGGGGGCGCTCGACGGCGCGGTCGGCGAGGCGATCGGCGAGGCCGCCGTGGTCTGTGGGGACGTCGGGTTCGCGTGGGCCGACGGGGCCGCTACGGTCTCCGTCGGGTCCGGGGCCGGGTCCTCCTCCGGTTCCGGCACCGGGCCGCCCACGATGCGGATGTCCGCGGCGTCGAAGGCGCGCTTGATGCGCCAGCGCAGCTCGCGCTCCACGGAGAGGGCCTTGCCGGGCATCGTCTTGGCCGAGACGCGGACGACCATGGAGTCGAGCAGGACGCTGTCGAGGCCGAGGACCTCGATCGGGCCCCAGAGGCGCTCGTTCCAGGGTTCTTCCTTGCTCATGCCCTCGGCGACCTCGTTCAGGACGGACTGGACGCGGTCCAGGTCCTCCGAGGCGCGGACGGTGACGTCGACGCCGGCCGTGGCCCAGCCCTGGGAGAGGTTGCCGATGCGCTTGACCTCGCCGTTGCGGACGTACCAGATCTCGCCGTTGTCGCCGCGCAGCTTGGTCACGCGCAGGCCCACCTCGATGACCTCGCCGGAGGCGACGCCCGCGTCGATCGTGTCGCCGACGCCGTACTGGTCCTCGAGGATCATGAAGACGCCGGAGAGGAAGTCCGTGACCAGGTTGCGCGCGCCGAAACCGATCGCGACACCGGCGACACCGGCCGAGGCGAGCAGCGGGGCCAGGTTGATCTCGAAGGTGGCGAGGATCATCAGCGCGGCCGTGCCCATGATCAGGAACGACGCCACCGAGCGGAGTACCGAGCCGATCGCCTGCGAGCGCTGGCGGCGGCGCTCCACGTTCACCAGCAGACCGCCGAGCGCCGTGCCGTCGACCGCCTGCGCGGTGCGGTTCATGCGCTCTATGAACTTGGTGATCGCCCGCCGGACCGCCACTCTCAGTACCGCCGCGATCACCAGGATCAGCAGGACCCGCAGGCCGATGGCGAGCCACGTGGACCAGTTCTGCTGGACCCAGCTCGCGGCGTTGGTCGCACTTTCCTGGGCGTCCTGAAGGGTGGCGACCGTCGGGTCCGTCGACGTCGAGGGGGACGGCGACGGCGTCGAACCGGCGGCCAATAGGACGGACAGGGACACGGCAGGTACCTCCAGGCGTAGCGGTCTGCCCGCGGCAGGGGACACACGAGGGGCACCGTCGGGCAGAACCACCACACTAACGGGGCATCGTGTGTGGATCGTTGCGATGTTCGAGGGAGAGACTGTGCTCACCTGGGGATGAAGAAGGTGTGGTCGAAAACACTCCCAGCCCGTTACCGGGACATGGTGGCGCTTCCACCAGGCATTCGGGGACACTGGCCACAGATCGTCCCGGCGCGAGCCACGCGCCGCCGGCGTACAAGGAGGCATCCGTGCCGCATGTCCTGGTCCTCAATGCGTCGTACGAGCCGCTCGGCGTCGTACCGCTCCGCCGCGCGCTCGTCCTCGTCCTCGAGAACAAGGCCATCTGCCTCGAGGAATCCGGCGCCTTCATGCATAGTGCAACCGTTACCGTCCCCGCGCCCAGCGTGGTCCGGCTGAAGAGGTTCGTGCGGGTCCCTTACCGGGGGCCCGTTCCGCTGACCAGGCGAGCTCTGTTCGCTCGCGACGGCGGCCGGTGCATGTACTGCGGTGGCGTCGCAACCAGCGTCGACCACGTCATCCCGCGCTCCCGCGGAGGTCAGCACGCCTGGGAAAATGTGGTGGCGTCATGCCGCCGCTGCAACCACACCAAGGCCGACCGCCACCTGGTCGAGATCGGCTGGCGCCTGCGCCATAAACCCGCCCCGCCGACGGGGCTCGCGTGGCGCATCATCGGAACCGGGCATAGGGACCCGCGCTGGCTGCCATACCTGCAGCCGTACGGCGCGGATGATGCGATGGCCCGGATCGACGGCATTTCTGCCTGACGATCCGGGCTTTTGCATACCCGTCGCGGTTTTGACCCCTGCGACCCCGCGTCAGACGCGGGGTCCTTCGGGACGGGTGCCGCGCGCTGCGCAGAGTGCCGTACCGAGTACGAAGAGTGCGAGGCCGACGGCCCAGGCACCGCGCTGTGGACCCGGCTGCATGGACCAGGCCAGGAATGTCGCCTTACTCACACGGGGCGAGGCGGCCGAGAGGTACACGGCGCTGAAGTAGAGCGTCGTCGGCATCCAGCTCAGCCGGGCGCCGAGCAGCACCGCCGCGGCCGCCGTGATGCCGATGGCTCCCAGCGTGTTGCGGACCATCGCCGCCGCGCCGAACTCCTGGGAGTGCCCCGGCACGGCGAGGGCGAGCAGCGCCGCCGCGAACCCGGTCAGGACCAGCAGGTGGCCCAGGCGTCGCGGCCACCAGGGGCGTACGGCGGTGTCGTCCAGGTCGCGCGCGTATGTGTGAAGGCTCACGCCGATCGCCGACGAGGCCAGCAGCGGGGCGAGCGAGACCAACGGCACCCTGCGGTACGGGTCGAGGTACGCGTCCGGACGGCTCGCCACCCACAGGGTGAGGAGCGCGGCGCAGACCAGGGCCGCCAGGGTCGTCGGGATGCCGCGGGAGCGGGCGTAGAGGGCGAGGGGGTTGAGCCCGGGGCCGGGTACGGCGTTCCCATGGAGTCTCCGTTCGGCATTCACAGGGACGGGACCTCGCTCGGGTTCGGGTCGCACTGCGTGGCCGTCGCGAAGTAGCGACTGAGCCAGGAGCGGCGTTCGTCGTCGGTCATGGCGGTGAGGTGCGCGTACGCCTTGTCCTCGGCGCGGAACTTCGCGAGTTCCTTCGTGTCGCCCCGCTGCCGGGCCTGCGCCACGGATTGCTCGTGTATGTCCTCGGACACGGAATCCGGGGCGAGCCAGCGCAGTACGGCCTCGTCGGTGACCTGGACCCGCTGCGACGGCAGCTTCTCGCAGTCCGGGCGGACCAGCGTCTGGGCGGCCTCCCACGCGTACCGCTCGGGATCGGTCACCTTGCCGCGGACGGCGCTCCATCCGGTCGGGGTGAGGATCGGCAGCTGCGCCTCGTCCTTGTGCGGGGAGCGCCAGAGGTCCTCGTAGCGGACCGGCAGGTTCCGCACGCCCTTCAGACGGCCGGTGAGACCGGACAGCGCGTGGGTCACTTCCGGCAGCAGGCCCGGATAGGTGGCGTTGACGCAGACGTTCGGGGTGGTCGAGTCGTCGCAGACCTGACGGTGGGCGAGCGGATTGTCGTACAGCAGGTCGTCGCCCGTCTGGACCAGGAGGACCGCGGCGCCGAGCGCCGCCGCGAGCGGCAGCAAGGCGCTGGCGCGCCGGTACGCGGCCAGGGCCAGGACCGCGGCGGCGGCGAGCCCGGCCACCCACAGGGCCGACACGAGCGGATACCACCACACGGCGAGGAAGTTGTCACCGAGGAAGCCGACCGGGGCGAACGTGAGGTAGCGGAGGTCGGACCGGTGGTTGGTGAGGGTGCCGGAGACGACGTATCCGCAGATCGCGAGTACGGGAGCGGTCAGCCGGAAGGGTGCCGTCCGCCCTGCCGCATGACCGAGGACCGTGCAGGCGGCGAGCGAGAGGGCGGTTCCGGCGTGGACGAGCGGCACCGGGCCGCCCGCCGAGGCGTACGGCGCGCAGGCGAGCAGTGCGCCGGCGACCGCCGCCAAGTACGCCGCCGCCAGCCAGCAGGCGAGAGGCAGGGCGGCCGTCAGGAGCTGGACGAGCGGCGTACGGGCGGTGGAGGCACACAGCTCCGTCATCCGCAGCCTGCGCTCCCGGCCGCCCTGCCAGGCGCCCGCGGCGAGCGCGAACGGAACGCCGATCATGTCGGCCGCGATGTTCAGCTTTGCCGTCGTCTCCCCCCAGCTCCCCTGCCACTGCTCCGATGAGGCGGCGAGCGCCCACGCGAGAGCGAGCAGCAGCCCCGCGCCCGCCCAGGGGGCGAAGCCGCGCAGCGACTCGACGCGGAAAGGGTGGGGAGCGGAGCCGGGGTGGGGCTTCGGGGCAGGTGGAGCCTGCGGGCGCGCGGTCTGCTGACGGTTTGTGCCGGGCTGGTGGGGCCGCGCGTCCGACGGGTGGCCTCCATGGGGTTGCCGGTCCGTCGGGCGGCTGCCGTTCGGCTCGGTCCGCCGGCTCGTAGGACGGCCTCCGTCGGCTTGGGCGTGTCTGTCGGCCGGGCTCTCGCCGTCCGGGTGGATGCGTACGTTCATCGGCCGGCCCCCGCCGCTGTCGCCGTGCGGTGGCCGCGCAAGGCCGCCGTGTAACCGCGCTCGATGGCATTGCCGTCGGACTCGTGACCGTCCGCACCGAGGGCCGCCAGCGAGCGGGGCGTGCCGCGGTAGGCGACCTGGCCGGCCTCGATCAGGGTCACGTCCGTGCAGGCCGCGGCCACGTCCTCCACCAGGTGGGTGGAGACGAGCACGGTCGAGGCCGTGCCCAACTCCCGCAGCAGCGCCCGGAACTCGACGCGCTGTTCCGGGTCGAGGCCCGCGGTGGGCTCGTCGAGGAGCAGGACGCGAGGGTCGTTCACGATGGCCTGGGCGATGCCGACGCGGCGGATCGTGCCGCCGGACAGGGTCTTGACCTTCGCGTCGATACGGTCGGCGAGGCCGACCCGGGCCACGGCCCGTTCGACCGCGGCCGCGGCGGCCGCGGCAGGCAGCTCCTTCAGCCACGCCACATAGGCGACGAACTCCCGCACCGTGAAGCCCGGGTAGTACCCGAAGTCCTGTGGCAGATAGCCGAGTTCCCGGCGCACCGCGCTGCGCTCCCGGTGACCGCGCAGGCCGCTGCCGAGCATCTCCACCTGGCCCGCGGTGGGCTCCGCGACCGTCGCGAGGACCCGGATGAGCGAGGTCTTTCCGGCGCCGTTGGGGCCGAGCAGACCGTGGACGCCGGGGCCGAAGTCGAGGTCGACGGCGTCCAGGGCGGTGGTCCTGCGGTGCCGGACGGTCAGCCCGGAGACCCGTATGGCGGCGGTCCGGAGATTGTCACGGCCGTCCATGGCCGTCGTGGTCCAAGGACCGCCATCGCCGCCCATGGGCGAGATGCCGGTCGTATCAGGGGTGTTCACATCGTCTCCAGACGGTCGTATGCGCTGCGGCGCGCGGCGAGGAGGAGGGCGCAGAGCGCGGCCGCTGCCGCCCAGCCCGCCTGGGGTGAGGCGCCGGTGAAGTAGAGGGAGAGCTGCTGCGTGAGACGGGCCGTCAGGCCGGGGCCGGTGGCCGTGAGGACGGGGGCCGCCAGCGCGAGCAGCCAGCCTCCGCCGACCACCGCCGTCGCGGTACGGCAGCCCACGTACCCGGACAGCACGAGCGAGGCCAGCGTCAGGGCCAGCCCGGGCAGCAGCCAGGTGGCCGCGGCCGGTCCAGCGGGCAGGCGCGAGCCGGAGGGCGGGAGCAGCAGCCCCGCCACCGTCAGCAAGGGCAGACTCACCGCCAGCACGGCGGACGTCCGCATCAGCAGGAGGCGCAGCCCGCCGGAAGGAGAGGCTGCGACGATCTCGTGCAGCGGATCGGCATGCCGCCCGTACGAGAGGGCGACCCCCGCCACCGGTACGACCGGCGCGACGGCCAGCAGCAAAGGCCGCGCGCCCGCCGACCCGCCCCCGTACGCGAGTGCGACAGCCCCCACGGCCACCAGCACCACGGCCCCGGCCCAGGCCCCGCGCAAGGCGGGCCCGGCGGCCCAGACGATCCGTGCGAGCCGCCCCCCGACGGCTCGCGCGCCCCTGGGCGCCGCCGGCGCGGCGGCGGAAGCCGGGACCTGGGCGGTCGCGGGGGCGAAGGCCCGTGCGGTGGTCGGCGCCGGTTGGCGTACCGAGTGCAGGACCGCCTCCCGTACCTCCGCCAGGACCACCCCCGCCGCCCCCGCACGCGCCGCGTGCGAGACCCGTGCGGCGCACGGCCCGCAGTTCTCCAGGTGTTTCTCCAGGGACCAGGCGTCCGTCTCCGGAAGGGAGCCGTCCGCATAGCGGGTGACGAGGTCGTCGGGGGCGTGCCAGCCGGTCATGCCGGGCCTCCCAGCGGGGACGGGGCCAGGGATGGATTCGGGGACGGGGTCAGATGGGAGAGGGCCGCGCGGAGTTCGGCGCGGGCGCGCATGGCACGGGTCTTGACCGTGCCTTCCGGGATGCCGAGGAGCCGGGCGGTCTCGCGTGTGGTCAGACCGTCGACGA
The DNA here is from genome assembly GCF_041053055.1 of Streptomyces sp. R41. Taxonomy (NCBI): domain Bacteria; kingdom Bacillati; phylum Actinomycetota; class Actinomycetes; order Kitasatosporales; family Streptomycetaceae; genus Streptomyces; species Streptomyces sp. R41. Next base: position 3,854,987 of record NZ_CP163443.1, on the reverse strand, counting down.
CCGTGGCGCGCAGCACCTCGCGCAGTTCGGGGGAGATGCGGTCCAGGGCCGTGCCCACGTCCCCGTACTCGAGCCCCGCCAGCACGCGCTCCTCGGCGGAGGGCGCGGGCACCGGGGCCGCGTACTCCACGCGCGCCGCCCGCTCCTGCACCCGTCGCGCGTCCACCAGGCGCCGCGCGGCGATGGTCCACAGCCAGCCGCCGGCCTCCGTGCCCCGGTGCGCGCCGGCCGACCGCCACACGGTCACGAAGGTGTCCTGCAACACCTCGCGTACCACCTCGGGATCGGCGCAGCGACGGGTCAGCCGCGTGTGCAGCCACCCGGCGTGCCGGTCGTACAGCGCGGCCATCGCCGCCGAGTCCCCGTCCGCCACGGCCCGCAGCAGCGCCGCGTCCGTGTCGTCCTCCCGGTGGCCCCCCATGGGGCGGAACAGTCTCACACCCCGTCTATCGACCCCTTCGTGGCCATCGGTTCACTCCGCGGCGGATCTCTGCGGGCCTGTTCACTGCGCGGCAGATCTCTCCGGGGCAGCTCACTCCGCGGCAGTTTTCCCCGCCACCGCGTACGCCCCCACCGACCACAGCGAGTACCCGTACCGCGTCGCCCGCTCGACCCCCTGGACACGCACGTACCGGACGTCGCGCTCGTCGAAGCGCACGGACTCGCGGCCGCCCCGGCCGTCCCGCACTGTCGCCGCCGTGCGCCAGACGCGGCCGTCGGCGGAGACCTGGACGCGGTACGAGGAGGAGTACGCGTCCTGCCAGCGCAGGACGACCTGGCCGAGACGGACCGGCTCGGCCAGCCGCACCTGCCACCAGGCGCCGTCCTCGACGGGGGACGACCAACGCGTCCCCGGATCACCGTCGTTCGCCGCCGACGCCGGAAAGTCGGGGGTCTCGTCGCCGGACGAGGACGCGACGCCGGTGCGGGCCAGATCGGGGCCCGTCGTGCGCGGGAAGGCGCGGACCGTCAGAGTGCGGGTCTGGGGGCCGAAGGCGACGGTGACCTCGTACGTTCCTGAGGGTGTCCCCGACGGGACGGTGACCTCGACGGGGACGTCGACGGCGGTTCCGCGGGGGAGGGTCGAGGCACCCCGGGGGACCTTGACCTCGATGCCCTTCGGCGCCCTCGCCGTCAGCTCGCCGCGGACGTCGGCGGGGCGCAGCGAGGTCAGCCGGGCGGTCACCCGCTGCGTGCCGCCGATCTCCACGTCGGTCGCGGAGCGGGCCAACTCCACCGCGGCGGCCGGGGAGTCGGCGAACCACGGCACGAGATGGCGTACGCGGGAGGGCGCGGGACCGGTGACGCGGAGCGCGTCCGCGTACACGCCCGCCGCCGTGACCTCCGTCGCGCCCCCGGCCGAGAGCGAGCCGAGGGGCCGCCAGCCCCCGCCCGGGACGTGGGCCTCGACGGAGCCGTTCGTGCCGGGGTCGGTGAGGACGCTGACCGCGGAGACGGCGCGGGTGCGCGGGAAGCGGACGGTGCGGCCGTCCGCCGTCGCGCCGCGGTCGGCGGCCGGCTCGTGGTCGAGGCCGGCCCAGGTCTCGTACGCCGTCCGGGCCTTCGCCAGGAACGGGTCCAGGACGCCCTTGCCGACCGTCACCCGGCTCGCCGCGAGCTCGGTGCGCAGCCGGTCGAGCGTGCGGTACGCCGTCCAGGCCGCCGTCGCGTCGCCGCTCGCCTGGGCGCGCAGCATGGCGACCGCCGTGTCGCCCGCCTCGCCGTAACGCGCCAACTGCTCGGTCCAGGGCGCCACTTCGGCTGCCAGTGAACCGTCGGCCAGCCGCTTCGGGGTCTCGCGCATCACCGTGAACGCGGCGCGCAGCCGCTCGGCCGCCGTCTCGTTCGCGGCCCGGTCCGTGGTCGTACGCGCCTGCCAGAACGCCTTGACGAGCGGGCGCAGATACGCCGACTCCTCGCCGCCGAGGACGGATGAGGCGTCGTTGCCGGCCAGGGCGCGCAGCGCTTCGCCGCGTCGCGCGTCGCCGTGCGCGAGGTCGTCGATCGCGGCCTTCCAGGACTCCTGAGGGCGGTAGTCCCGCGGGTTCCAGGCGTAGTCGGCGGCGGTGAACAGCGGGATGCGGGAGGCTTCGGCCTGGGGCATCGCGTTCGCCAGCAGGGCCGCCGAACCCGTCGCGACCGCCGGCTCGCGCCCCTGGTACGGGCCGAGGAAGACCCGGTCCTGCGCGTAGTCGTTGACCGGATAGTTGTCCATGGTGACGAGCGGGTGACCGCCGAACGCCTGGCGGGTGCGGGCCAGTTCGCGACCCGTGATCGTCCTCGGCACGACTCCGACGCCCGTCCACGCCACCTGGACGCCCTCGTCCAGGGCGTTCGACAGCTCCTGGCGGTAGGTCGTCGAGCCGTCCTCGTAGTACTCCGTCGGCATCAGGGACAACGCGGCGGCGTCCGGGTGGCGTTCGGCGAGATGCCGGGCCACCGCGTTCGCCACCCGGGCCTGCGCCTTCGCGGCCGCCTCGGAGCCGGAGCCGAACGTGTCGGCGTCCGCGCCGCAGTGCCACTCGCTGTAGCTGACGTCCTGGAACTGGAGCTGGAAGGCCCGGAAGCCGAGCGCCCACATGGCGTCGAGCTTGCGCGTCAGCGCCTTCACGTCCGCGTCCGAGGAGAAGCACATCGCCTGGCCCGGTGCCACCGCCCAGGCGAGGGTGACGTGGTTGCGGCGCGCCCGGTCCGCCAGCTCCCGGAAGTCCGCGCGCTGGTCGGCGGGGTACGGCTCACGCCAGCGCTCCTGGCGGTAGAGATCGTCACCAGGGGCGTACACATAGCGGTTCTGCTTGGTGCGGCCCATGAAGTCCAGCTGGGCGAGGCGCTGTTCGCGGGTCCACGGGGTGCCGTAGAAGCCCTCGGTGGTGCCGCGCACGGCGGTGCCGGGCCAGTCGCGGACGACGACGCCCGCGACCAGCTTGTCGGCGCCGACGAGCTGCCGCAGCGTCTGCACCGCGTGGAACAGGCCGTCCTCGCCGACTCCCGCGAGGGCGATGGTGTCACGGCCGCCGGCGCGGCCGACGGCCAGGCGGTAGCCACCGGTGGGAAGGTCGGCGCGGGGCGCGGCGCCCAGCGCCGTGAGCGCCCGCTCCAACTCGCTGGAGGCGGCGCGCGGACCAAGGGCGTGCGCCCCATCGGTGGTCGCGCTCCCGGCGTGCCCGCCGAAGGAGTACGCCCCCCGGGTGCCCTGTTGGCTCGCGTACGCCGTCTCCGTGCCCGCGCGCACCACCAGCGCACGCGCGGGGAGCTCGTCCCCCTCGCGCGCTGTCGTGATCTTTCGCGCGCCTGATTGGCGAAGCAGCGTGCGCAGCGCGTCGACGGCGTACGGATCGGGCGTCGCGTCGGTCACCAGGACGATCTCGTCCGTGACCGCGACCGCGGTGCCGCCCGCGCGCAGGGACTGCGGGCGGGGCCAGACCGTGGGCAGTCCGCCCTCGGTGGGCTCGCGGTCGTCAGCGGAAGCCGTGGGTGCGGGGGGTGCGGCGACGGCGGTGGAAGCCGCGCCCAGCGTGCCGGCAACGACGGCGAACGCGACGGCGGCCGTCCCTCTCCTACGCCGGAGCTGCACGCTCCCCCTCCTCGTAGCTCGGCCCCCGACGGCCGTGTCGGGGAGGCGTCGAGCCCACCATCCGCGTGGTGAGGGTGTCAACGAGAGTGGCCGAAGTGCCCTGTTTACCCCAATCAGGAGGTGCGACATGGGGGCAGAATGTGACCAGAAGCACGTTGTTCGTCCGCGTACGTCTGCGGTCGCGCCCACTGGGTAGGGCTGCGGTATCCCGCCAGACAGGTCCTCGACCCCCGTACTCGACAAGGAGGCCCCCGTGGCCGCATCGGCACACCTTCTGCTCTCGGCCCTCTCCAAACGCGCGGCGGATGCGTCCCTCGAACCCGAAGGCGCCCATCTGTGCCTGCTCAGCGCGGAAGGCGCCTGCGCGGAGGTTCCGCTGACGAGTGAGCCCCCGCTGCCCGACGCCGAACCGCTCACCAGCGAGCCGCCGCTGGCCGACGCCGCGCACCTGACGAGCGAGCCGACCTCCACCGGCGCCGCCTCGGGGGTCTAGATGGCGCCACGTCGGCCCGCCGACCCTCCGCAGACGACGCCTGCGACACCCCTGTCCCGGCTCGCCGGACTGCACGGCGTCGCCACCTCCTACAGCCCGTCCCCGGACCGTACGGTCGCGGCCTCGGACACCGCGCTCGTCGCGGCCCTGGCGGCGCTCGGCGTCGACGCGAGCACCCCGGACGCCGTGAGCGCCGCCCTCGCGGCACGGGAGGCCGAGGCGCGGGAGCGGCTGCTGCCACCGACGGTGGTGTGCTGGGGCGGCCGCGCCCCCGCCGAACTGGCCGAACTGCCGGACGGCACCCGGCTCCGTATCGCCACCGAACAGGGCGAGACCCGCGCCTCGGCCGAACAACTTCCGCCCGGCGTCCACGCGTTGCGCGCCACCGCCCCCGACGGCCGCACCGCCGACGCCCACCTCGTCGTCGCCCCCGCCCGGCTGCCCACGCCGCCCGGACGCGCTTACGGCCTCCTCGTCCAGCTCTACTCCCTGCTGTCCCGGCGCTCCTGGGGCATGGGCGACCTCGGCGACCTCGCCGAGCTGACCGCCTGGGCCGGCCGGGCGCTCGGCGCCGGATTCGTTCAGGTCAACCCGCTGCACGCGGCCGTACCCGGCGCCCCCACCGACCCCTCCCCGTACCGGCCCTCCTCTCGCCGCTTCCCCGACCCGGTGCATCTGCGGGTCGAGGACATCCCCGAGTTCGGGTACGTCGACGAGCCCGACCAGGTGCGTACGCTGCTGGAGCGCGCCGAGCGGCTGCGGGAATCCGTGCTCGACAAGGGCGCGTTGATCGACCGCGACGCCGTGTGGGAGCTCAAGCGCGAGGCGCTGGAACTGGTCAGCACGGTGCCGCTCGGACCCGGCAGACGGGCCGCGTACGTCGACTTCCTCGCCGAGGAGGGCGAGGCGCTGGAGGACCACGCCACCTGGTGCGCGCTCGCCGAGATGTACGGCTCCGACTGGCGGCGCTGGCCCGAGGGCCTGCGCGACCCACGCTCGCCGGAAACCGCCCGCGCCCGCGCCGAGTTGATGGACCGCGTCGACTTCCACACCCGTCTCGCCTGGCTCACCGACGCCCAACTCGCCACCGCCCAGCGCTCGGCGCGCGACGCGGGGATGGCGGTGGGGCTGGTGCACGACCTCGCCGTCGGGGTGCACCCGGACGGCGCCGACGCCTGGGCCCAGCAGGAGTACTTCGCGGCCGGCATGTCCGTCGGCGCACCCCCGGACGCCTTCAACGCGCGCGGCCAGGACTGGGGCCTGCCGCCCTGGCGACCGGACCGGCTGGCCGCGTCCGGCTACGCTCCGTACCGCCGCCTCCTGCGCGCCCTCTTCCGGCACGCGGGCGCCGTGCGCATCGACCACGTCATGGGCCTGTTCCGGCTCTGGTGGATCCCGCAGGGCCGGCCGCCCACCGAAGGCACGTACGTCCGTTACGACGCCGAGGCGATGCTCGCGGTCCTGGTCCTCGAGGCGTCGCGCGCCGGGGCGCTGGTCATCGGCGAGGACCTCGGCACGGTGGAGCCGGGCGTGCGCGAGACGCTGCGGGCGCGCGGGGTGCTCGGCACGTCGGTGCTGTGGTTCGAACGTGACTGGGACGGCGACGGGCTCCCCCTGCCCCCCGAGCGCTGGCGCGCCGACTGCCTGGCCACCGCCACCACCCACGACCTGCCGCCCACCGCCTCCCGGCTCACCGGCGACCACGTCGAACTCCGCGACCGGCTCGGCCTGTTGACCGGTTCCCTGGAGGAGGAGCGGGCGGCGGCCGCCTCGGACACGGGGGAGTGGCTGACGCTGCTCACCCGGCTCGGGCTGCTGTGGGGCGCGAGCGGCGGGTGCCCCACGGTTTCGGAGGAGGCCGAGATCCAGGCCGTGCACCGGTTCCTGCTGCTCACCCCAGCCCGCCTGATCGGCGTCTGGCTCCCGGACACGGTCGGCGACCGGCGCCCGCAGAACCTGCCCGGCACCTGGGACCAGTACCCCAACTGGCGCCTGCCCATCGCCGACGCCGAGGGCCGCCCGGTGACGCTGGAGGAACTGGCCGCGTCGCCCCGGCTGCACGCGCTGCTCCATGTGGTGCGGGCCGGGGCGCAGACCGGCGGCGCCAGGCGCGCGCGTGGTGGCGGAGGCGGGCACGCGGCGCGCTGAGACCTCCGTACGGCACCCCCGGGCGCGCGACTCATTCAGGTGTTCGCTACGTTTGCACCGTGGACAAGAAGAACGCCCTGCGCGCCGGCGCCCTGGCCGCCGGTACGACGCTGATGATGCTGCTCATGTCGTCCCCCGCGCTCGCGCTGACCCGCGACGACGGTGACGACCCCGGCCAGGGCCTGAGCGTGATCGACACGCTGGGCCTCTACGTCGCGCTGCCGATCGTGCTGTTCCTGATCATCGCCGGCCTCGTGATGGTCCTGGACAAGTCCGACAGGCGGCAGAAGCAGAGCTGAGCTCGGCTCGGCCCACACGGCTCTCACCGGCTTTCACCGGTTTTTCCGTCGAGGGAGTCCGCGCACCGCAGGGTGCGCGGACTCCCTCGACGTGTTTCTGCGTGTACCGAGGTGTTCTTGCGCGTACTACGGATTCGGCGCCGTCAGATACCGCTGCACCGTCGGTCCCAGCCACGCCACGATCTCCTCGCGGTGCAGCGCGACGGCCGGCTCGATCCGCAGGACGTAGCGGGCGAGCGCGAGCCCGAGCAGTTGTGAGGCGCAGAGCGCGGCCCGTGTCGGCGCCTGCTCGGGGTCGGGGCAGGCCCGCTGGGCGACCGGGGACAGCTGATCCTTGAAGATGCCCTGCATGCGCTCGGCGCCGGCCTGATTGGTGACGCCGACCCGGAGCATCGCGGTGAGCACCTCGTTCTCCTCCCAGAGGTCGAGGAAGTGGCTCACCAGGACGCGGCCCACGTCGTGCGGGTCGATGCCCGCCGGATCGGGCAGCCGCAGATCGACGTCGAGCACGGCGGCGAACAACCCCTCCTTCGAGCCGTAATAGCGCATCACCATCGACGGATCGATCCGCGCGTCCTTGGCGATGGCGCGGATGGTGGCGCGCTCGTAGCCGTCGGCCGCGAAGCGCTCGCGGGCGGCGGCGAGGATCGCGGTGCGGGTGGCGTCGGAGCGGCGGGGCGCGGGCGCGTCGGCCGGCGCTGATCCCGACGTCGACGCCGGCGTCGACGGGGGCGTGGGGTGGTCCTCGAGTGCCATGCCAACAACCGTAGGCCAACACGTGTTGACAGTCCAGGAGTGTCGTCCTATGTTAGCCAACAAGCGTTGGCCAACAAGTGTTGGCAAACGGGCATTGACCAACAGGTGTTGGCATCAGGAGGTCGCCATGAACGACACGATGGGCACCACGGGCTCGGGCATCACCGGCAACTCGCACCACATGCGCAACACGCACCCCACCACCCCCCGCGACGTCATCGTCGTCGGCTCCGGCCCCACGGGGCTGCTGCTGGCCGGTGACCTCGCCACCGCCGGCGTCCCGGTCACCCTCGTCGAGAAGCGCCCGCACAAGATCAGCAACCTCTCCCGCGCCTTCGTCCTGCATGCCCGCACCCTGGAGCAGCTCGACGCCCGCGGTCTCGCCGACGACCTGGAGCTCAAGGGCCGGCCCCTCGACCGCATCCGGCTCTTCGGCCGGCTCAGCATCGCGCTCGACACCCTCCCCTCCCGCTTCAACCACCTGCTCGTGATCCCGCAGTACGAGGTGGAGAAGGTGTTGCAGCGGCGGGCTGAGGACGCCGGGGTGCGGTTCGTGTACGAGACCGAGGTGACCGGACTGAGCCAGGACGCGGACGGGGTGACGCTCGACGTCCGCCGCAGGGACCGTGGGTCGGAGAAGCTGGCGGCCGCTTACGTCGTCGGGACGGACGGGATGCGCAGCGCGGTGCGGGAGGCGATCGGGCTGCCGTTCCCCGGCAAGTCGGTCATCCGGTCCGTCGTCCTCGCGGACGTGCTGCTCGACGAGGAGCCGGAGTCGGTGCTGACCGCCAACGCCGTCGGCGACGCCTTCGCCTTCATCGCGCCCTTCGGTGACGGCTACTACCGCGTGATCGGCTGGCACCGCGGCCGCAATGTCCCCGACGACGAGCCGCTCGAACTCGACGAGGTCAAGGAGATCGCCCGGCTCGCCCTCGGCCGCGACTACGGCATGCGCGACGCCCGCTGGATGTCCCGCTTCCACAGCGATGAGCGCCAGGCGCCCGCCTACCGCGTGGGCCGTGTCTTCCTCGCCGGGGACGCCGCGCATGTGCACACCCCGGCCGGCGGTCAGGGCATGAACACCGGTCTCCAGGACGCGGCGAACCTCGGCTGGAAGCTGGCGGCCGTCCTCAACGGGCGGGTGGACGCCGCCCTGTTGGACACCTACCAGGCCGAGCGTCACCCGGTCGGCAGGTCCGTGCTGCGCAGCAGCGGCGGCATCGTACGGCTCGCGATGGCCAAGTACCCGTGGACGCTGGCGCTGCGCGCCGGGCTCACCACGTTGCTCAATCACGTCGGCCCCGCTCGCCGCAGGGCGGCGGGCCGGATCACGGGCATCGGGTACGCGTACGCGGCACCGCGTGGCGCCCACCCCCTGGTCGGCACGCGCGCCCCGGACCTCGCCCTGAAGGGCGGCCGCCTCTACGAGGCCCTGCGCGGCGGCAGGTTCGTCCTCATCGCACCGGGGTCGAGTCCGCAGCCGTACGAGACCGGGGACCGCAACGACCGCCTCACCGTGGAGAGTTGGGCGAGCGACCGGCGTACGACGGTGCTGGTGCGGCCCGACGGATACGTCGCCTGGGCCGCGGAGTCCCCGGACGCGGCGGAGGTCGAGGCGGCACTGGTCGCCGCGGTGGGGACGCCGGGGGAGCGCCGTCTAGGCGGTGGCGCCGGTCAGCAACTGGCGCAGCAGGTCGGCGAGTTGCCCGGCCTGCCCCTCGTCGAGGGCTGAGAGCGCCTCTGTCTGGGTGGCGAGACCGGCCCCGACGGCCTCGTCGATCAGGCGCAGACCCTCGTCGGTCAGCGTGACCTGGAGCCCGCGCCGGTCGTGCGGATCGGGTGAGCGGCGCAGCAGTCCGGCGCGCTCCAGCTTGTCCAGGCGCCCGGTCATCCCGCCGGTGGTGAGCATGAGCGTCGCCGAGAGCTGCCGGGGCGAGAGTGTGTACGGGGCGTCCGAGCGGCGCAGCGTCGCCAGCACGTCGAACTCCCCGCGCGAGATGCCGTAGCGCGCGTACGCCTTCTCCATCCGGTCGCCCATCGCGCGGGAGAGCCGGAAGATCCGTCCGAAGACCTCCATCGCGGCGGTGTCGAGGTCCGGCCGGACGGCGGCCCACTGCTCGATGATCGCGTCGACGGGGTCCTTGGGGTTGCTCATGGGGCGAGTATCCGTCGGAGGTCGGTTGCCCGCAAGAAAGTAGCTCAGCGGGAAGTGACTTGACGAAAAGTAGCTTAGAGCTAAGCTACTTTCCACTGACCTACTTCCTGCGGGTCTACTCGAAACCGGGTGTCTCATGGCCGCGAACAGCAACCGCCCCGCCCTCATAGCCCTCACCGCACTCGCCCCCGTCTCCTGGGGCAGCACCTACGCCGTCACCACCGAGTTCCTGCCTGCCGACCGGCCTCTTTTCACGGCGGTGATGCGCGCGCTGCCGGCCGGCTTACTGCTTCTCGCGCTGGCGCGGGTGCTGCCGCGCGGCGTCTGGTGGGGGAAGGCGGCGGTACTGGGCGCGCTGAACATCGGTGCCTTCTTTCCGCTGCTGTTCCTCTCCGCGTACCGGCTGCCCGGCGGTATGGCGGCGGTCGTCGGGTCGATAGGGCCGCTGTTCGTTGCAGGGCTGTCCGTGCTGCTGCTCGGCGACCGGCCGACCCTTCGTACGCTTCTGACCGGCATCGCCGCCGCCGTCGGCGTCAGCCTCGTGGTGCTGAGGGCGGCGGGCGCGCTCGACCTGGTGGGCGTACTCGCGGCGCTCGCCTCGACCGCCTCGATGTCCACCGGAACCGTGCTCACCAAGCGGTGGGGACGGCCGGACGGGGTCGGTCCGCTGGCGCTCACCGCCTGGCAGTTGACGGCCGGCGGACTGCTGATCGCGCCGCTCGCCCTGCTCGTCGAGGGCGCGCCGCCCGCGCTGGACGGCCGGGCGGTCGGCGGCTACCTGTACCTCGCGCTGGCGAACACGGCGGTCGCGTACTGGCTCTGGTTCCGCGGTATCGGCCGGCTCACCGCCACGCAGGTCACCTTCCTCGGCCCGCTCTCACCGCTGACCGCGGCCGTCATCGGCTGGGCGGCGCTGGGGCAGGTGCTGGCGCCGGTGCAGTTGGCGGGCATGGCGCTGGCGTTCGGGGCGACGGTGTTCGGTCAGCTCAAGCCTCGTACGGCTGTCGACGAGGCGCGTACGGCCGTCGAGCCGCGTACGGCCGTCGAGCCGCGTACGGCCGTCGAAAGGAGCGCGGCCGCCGACGGATCTGGATCTTTCAGTTCATCTGAAAGGAATGCTCGAAAAGATTCGATGGACGTGACAGTTCCCGCCTTGCGACGGTAGTCGGGAAGCTGCCCGACCAGCGGGCAGCTTCTGGCGACCACACGAGAGGCAAGGGATATTCGTGGCAGTCCTGGACCGGACGCGTACGCACAGCGTGACCCGCACGGCAGCGCGGAAGGGGGCCGCCGGTCTCGGAATCGCCCTCGCGGCCGCCGCCACGGTCCTCTGGTCCGGGAGCTTCGTCGCCGTGCGCGCGCTGCACGACAGCGTGCCGCCGGTCCAGCACGCGTTCTGGCGCTGGGTCATCGCGCTCGTGGCGGTCGCCCCGTTCGCCGCGCGCGAGGCCTGGCGGCAGCGGGCACTGGTACGCCGTCACCTAGGCCATGTCGTCCTCGCCGCCCTGCTCGGCGTCACCGTGTACAACACGCTGGTCAACCAGGCGGGCGTCTCCACCTCCGCCGGCAACATGGGCATGATCATGGCCGCGTCGCCGGTCCTGATGGCGGTGTACGAGCGGATCGGCGGCGTACGTCTCGGAGCGCGCCGTGTCGCCGGGATGCTGATCGCCTGCACGGGGGTCGTGCTCCTGGTCGGCAAGGGTTCGCTGTCGGTCGGGGACTTCACGGCGGGCGACCTCTGGATGATCGCGGCGGCGACGTGCTTCGCGTCGTACAGCGCTCTCCTGCGCCGACGGCCCGCCGAACTCACCGGTCTCACCTTCCTGTTCGCCACCTTCGTCCTGGGCACGGCGATGCTGCTCCCGGCCTACGCGCTGAGCGTGAGCGCGCAGGGGACCTTCAGCCCCACCCCCACCACGGTCGGCCCCCTTCTCTACGTAGGAGTCGCCTCCTCCGCGGTCGCCTTCTTCGCCTGGAACAAGGCCGTCTCCCTCATCGGCGCGGCCCGCGCCGGAACGGTCTACTACCTCCAGCCGGTCTGCGTCGCCGCCCTGTCGTACATGGTTCTCGGCGAGCGGACGACCTGGACGCAGCTGCTCTGCATGACCCTGATCCTGGGCGGAGTCGTCCTGGGCACCGCCGCCAGGGCCCGCTGAACCGCCGCCGGTCGGGGCCTCGGGCCCGCGGGATAGGTTGCCGCCATGGCCGAGTACGACAAGTGGGACATCAGGAAGCTGGAGATTCTGCGGACGCTGCGCGAGCGCGGGACCGTCACCGCGACCGCGCAGGCGCTGCTGATGACCCCCTCGGCCGTGTCGCAGCAGCTGACGAACCTCGCGAAGCAGCTCGACGTGACCCTGCTGGAGGCACAGGGGCGGCGGGTGCGGCTCACCGACGCGGCGGAACTCGTGCTGCGGCACGCCGAGGCCGTCTTCGAGCAACTGGAGCGGGCCGACGCCGAGTTGGCCGCGTACGCGCACGGGGAGGTCGGGGAGGTGCGGGTCGGCGCCTTCTCCACCGCCGTGCCCGCACTCGTCGTACCCGCCGTGCGGGCGTTGCGGGCGGCGCGGCCCGGGATCTCCGTACAGGTGCGGGAGGCCGAGGCGGCGGAGGCGTACGAGCTGCTCGGCGCCGGGGTGGTGGACCTCGCCCTGTCGCTGGCCGCGCAGGCGCCGTCCGCGGCCGATCCCCGCTTCACCCGCGTCCCGCTGCTCGCCGACCCGCTCGACCTCGCGCTCCCGCACGGGCACGCGCTGGCCGGGGCGCCGGTCGTGCGGCTGGCCGACTTCGCCGCCGAGTCGTGGATCTTCGGGGGGAGCGGGCCGTGGTCGGACATCACGCGGGGGGCGTGTGAGGCGGCCGGGTTCAGTCCGCATCAGGGTCACTCCGCGGCCGGGTGGACCGCGATCCTCGCGATGGTCGAGGCGGGGATGGGGGTCGCGCTGGTGCCGCGGATGGCCGCGGCGCGGCGGGAGGGCGTGGTGATGCGGGAGCTCGCGGGGGAGCGGCCGTATCGGCATGTGGTGGCCGCGGTGCGGCGCGGGGCGGAGGAAGGGGCCGCGGTGGGGCAGGTTCTGACGGCCTTGAGGGAAGTGGCCGCCGGGCTCCGGCAGTAGAGGCGGGAGCCGGTGCGGGCCACCGGCTCGGGCAGTCTCACTCTTGGAATGCTCCTGGGCTGAGCCGCCGGTCGCGTCGGTTGCGCCACCACGTGCGGGCCCACAGCAGGTGGACCCCGCCGAGCGCGACGACGACGGCCGTCGCGTCGAGGCGCTGCGCGGCCGAGTGGCCGGGGCCCAGGCGGGTCACCGCGCGGGCGAAGAGGGTGATGTCCGCGGGCAGGGTGACGGTGGCGAGGAACGCCAGACACAGCGTGGTGCCCACGACGAGCACGACGCTGTACGCGCGCACGGCCCGACGCTCGTGGGGCGGCAGTTCGCGGCTGGGGTCCGGGTGGCCGGTGTCCGGGTGGCTCGGGTCCCCTTGGCTCGGGTCCACGGCTGTCGTACGACGGAACAGGCGCCGGGCCGCGTACTTCGTGAACGCCACCCCGTCCCCGTACAGATCGCGGCAGCGCGTCACGTCCTGGAGCACGAAGTACAGGTCCGTGCGCATGAAGACCATGAGCTGGAAGGGGAGGGGGAGCAGGGCGAGGAGGGTGACGGCGGCGAGGATCCGGCGGGCCGTGCCGTCCGTGGCGCCCGCGACCAGGGCGGCCAGGGACGCGACCGTCAGATTGGTCGCGATGCCGGCGAGGTAGGCGGTCAACCGGTGGCGGCGCGGGGCGAGTTCGATGCCGCTGATGTCGGTCTGCATGACCAGGAACTGGAGCCTGGTGCCCAGACGCATCCGGCCCGGTACGCCGGTCGCGCGGGCGGTGATCAGGTGCGCGCACTCGTGGAGCAGCAGCAGCGTCCAGCCCACGCCCGCGCCGAGCGCGATCACCGCGCTGCCGTGCGGACTCCAGAGGAGGGTGCGGTAACCGAGCGGTACGGGAGGGCGGGTGAGCAGGGCCGCCGCGATCAGCAGTCCGATGAGTACGGGCACGAGGGGGCTCAGCACCCAGCGCACATGGCGGGGTCGGATCCCGGCGAACGTCGGTTTCGGCGGGGCGGGCTGCGGAACCTCCCGCCCGTCCACCTCGGCTACGAACCCGAGCCCCAGCAGGGCCTCGACGAAGTCCGGCACGTCGATGTCGTCCCCGGTCGTCTCCCGCAACCGCTCCCCGACCTCGGCGGCACTCAGCCCCTGCCCGAGCAGCTCCAACGCCTGCTTCCCGACCTCGGGCAGCGCGACGAACCGGCCCGTGTCCATCCGCCCGACGATCCATTCGTCCCCATCGGGCCGGGAGTTGAGCTCGTGGAGGCGTACGTGGCCGGGGGCGCCCGGGGGCGATGAGGGCTGCGTGGTGCCGTCGGGCGGGGGGTGTCCCGCCGTGCCGGAGGCGGCACGAGCGGGGTCTTCCGTTGCGTCGGTGGTGGCAGGAGCGGGGTCTTCCGTTGCGTCGGTGGCGGCGGGAGTGGCGGGTTCCGTTGCGTCGGTGGCGGCGGGAGTGGCGGGTTCCGTTGCGTCGGCAGTGACAGGAGCGGAGCCGGTCGGGTTGGTGGCCGATGGAGCGGGGGGTCCCGCCGTGCCGGCGGTGGCAGGAGCGGAGGGTTCCGTCGTGTCGGCGGCGGGAGCGGGGTGTCCCGTCGGGTCGGTGGCAGCACGAGCGGGGTGTCCCGTCGCGTCGGCGGTGGCAGGAGCGCGGGGTCCTGCCGCGTCGGCGGGCGCGCTGCACTCCCGCGCGGCCCCGGCCTCCGCCCCGTCCCCGGCCTCCGCCCCGTCCCCGGTCTCCGCCCCGCCCCCGCCCCCGGCCCGGGCTTCGGATCCCGCCGCGCTCACTCGCGCACCCCGCCGGCCCGCTCCCCGCACGCCGGGCAGTCCAGTTGGCGTGGGGTTCTCTGGAGCACCGGATCGCCCGGCAGCATCAGGTTCACTCCGAAGCGGAAGCCCGGGTCCAGTGCGGGGACTCCGGTCAGGAGGGCGAGGGCCGCGTGGGCGAGGAGGCCGCCGGAGAGACCCGCGGTGACCGCGGTCGCCGGGTTCCACGGCATTCGCGGGGAGGCGACCTCCGGGTCCTGGTCCGGCGCGAGGCGCAGATCGCGACGGGCGGCCTCGCCGGCCCGCAGGCACTCCCAACAGGCGCCCCGGCCGGGCACGTACACGCCCGCGGTCACCAGGGGACCACGGTATCCCGCGTCGACCCACGGGAGGCCTGCGGCCAGGCAGACCCGGTTCGCCCACCGACGGATGTCATCGGGCCGGTCGGCGGCGAGGACGAGAAGGTCATAACCGGAGCCGAGGGTCTCCCTCAGACCGACTCCACCCGAGCCGCCCGGCCGTGGGTTGCCCGGCCCGTTCTCGCTCGACCCGTCCTCGTCCCGCTCGCGGGTGCCTGCTCTGCCGGGCCTTGGCCCACCCATACCTGGTCCGCCGGCGCCCGGTCCGCCGGCGCCCGCCCCCGCGTCGCCCACCCCACCCCCGCCCCGATCCCCCGCCCGCAAAAGCTCCGCCAAGTCCCCCGGCCCCCGAACCTCCCGCCGCTCTGCGGTGATCGTCACGTCCGAGTTCAGGGCTCGTAGCGTGGCCAGTGCCGCCTCGACCTTGGGGCGGCCGATGTCGGACTCGCGGAACAGGGGCTGGCGGTTGAGGTTGGAGAGGTCCACTGTGTCCGGGTCCACGCAGTGCAGGTGGCCGACTCCGGAGGCGACCAGGCTCTGGGCGGCGTAGCCGCCGGTGCCGCCGATGCCGATCAGGAGGACGTGGGCCCGGCGCAGCCGGAGTTGGGCGTCCCAGGGGCTGGTGCGGGGGCCGAGGTCCATCCAGCGCAGCAGCGGCACCCCGCGGCTGTAGCGGACGCGCTCCCGCTCGGGCAGCGGCACGACGGCCCCCGCGTCGTCCACGAACCCGGCGGCGAGCAGGTCCGCCATCGCCTGGCGGGCGTCCTCGCCGGGCAGCTCCGGGTGCGCCCGTACCACCTCGGCGACCACCGCGGACGGCCCCCGCGTCCCGTCCATCGCCTCGACGAGCGTCCAGACCCAGCCCTGCGGATCCGCGATCTCCGCGCCGATGCCGTGGATGACGCTGCCGATGCGGACGTTGCCGTCGACCGTGCGGTACGCCCGGTGCTCGGGCTTGATCCGGGGCCGGTTGAGCGCTTCGACCGTCACCGTCACCAGGGCCCCTCCCCATTACAGGAACATGCCTTGACACTCTCGTCCCACGAGTCGAGCCTTGACAAGAGCGGTCGACGATCGCTTCAGAACGGTCAACATCCCTATGCAGATGAGGAGTTGGCGTGCCCACCAAGATTGTGATCCGCCCGTTGGACAAGAAGGAGACCACGGGCGACAGCAGTGGCGGCAACGGCGGCTGACCCGTCCCGTTCCCACGCGAAGTGAGCTAGCGAGAACCGAGAGGAGTCCGTATGCCCACCAAGATCGTGATTCGCCCGCTGGACAAGAAGGAGACCACTGGGGACAGTAATTCCCAGGGTGCTTGATCGGAGGGCCGGCGTGCGGACACCGCTCTACCCAGCTGTGGACGAACTGGAGCGGCGGGCCCGCGCGCTGGCCACCACCGCGCCCGAGGTGCTGCGACTGCGCACCGTGGGCGAGAGCAGGTCCGGGCGTCCGCTGTGGCTGCTGTCCGCCGGGCGCGGCGACAGGCAGATCCTCACCGTCGCCGGTGCACACGCCAATGAACCGGTGGGCGGGGCCTCCGCACTCCGCCTCGCGCGGCTGCTGGCGCGCAGACCGCAGACGCTCGAACGCCTCGGCTGCACCTGGCACTTCCTGCTCTGCCTCGACCCGGACGGGGCACGCCTCGCGCAGGGCTGGCAGCCGGAGGAACCGGAACCCTCCCTGGAGGAGTGTCACCGGCACTTCTACCGGCCCGCGTTCGCCCGCCAGCCGGAGTCGCTGCCCGCGCCGGGCGCGGCACGGGATCCGCTCCCCGAGTCGGCGACGCTCGTCCGGCTGCTCGACGAGCTGCGGCCGGTGGCGCAGTTCACGCTGCACGGGATCGAAGTCGGCGGCGCCTTCGTGATGCTGACACGGGAGGTGCCCGGCGCCGCCCGCGCCTTCCGGGAGACGGCGGCCCGGCTGCGCATCCCCCTCGACCGCCACCCCTGCGACGGCCCCGACTGGCACCTGGACCCGCCCGGTGTCCTGCTGCTGCCCGCCGACCGCCGCGAGGGCGAACGCGACCCGAGCGGCTTCGTCGCCGAGAGCACCTGGCTGTATCCCCGTCGGCACGGCACCCTGACCGCACTCATCGAGGCGCCCGCCTGGTGCGCGCCCAAGGTGAGCGACGCGCGGCCCGCCGTCGCCCCGGAGCGGGAGATCGCGCGGGTGAGCGAGGTGCTGCTGGGCCGGACCAGGGAGCTCGCGGCCGTCCTCGACGAGCGGGCGTCGACCGCCGCCGTCACCGAGGATCTGGCGCCTCTGCGCGAGGCCGCCCGGGAACTCGTCGACGTGGCACCGTCGCTCGTCGACACCTGGGCCTCGGAGGAACACAGCCCGCATCAGGGCCACTTCGCGACCCTCGGCATCGCCGCACGCCGCATCCCGCTGCGCGCGGCGGCCATGATGCGCCGGGCCCTCGCCCGCACCGCTCCCGAGGTCTCCGACACTCTCGCGAACCTGGTGCGCGAGTGGTGCCAGGAGCTGCAGAAGTCGTACGACCTGCGGTGGGTGCCCGTGTCCGCGCAGACCGGACTGCACGTGCGGACGATGATCGACACCGCCCGTCTGGTGTGCGCGACGGGCGGGTGACCACCTCGGTCACCCGCCCGCCGTCGCCACCGGTTGTATCCAGCGATTACGCATCCAGCGCTTACGCGTCCACCCGTTACGCGTCGACCGCTTACGCGACCGCTGTCGCCGCGTCCGCCACCTGCGCCTTCAGCGCCCGCTCCACGCCCGAGCGGGACTCCGAGATCAGGCGCCGCAGGGCCGCGTTGGGCTCGGCGGAGGCCAGCCACGTGTCCGTCTTGGCGAGGGTCTCCTCCGAGACCTGGATCGACGGGTAGAGGCCGATCGCGATCTGCTGGGCGATCTCGTGCGAACGGGAGTCCCAGATGTCCTTGACCACGGCGAAGAACGCGTCCGTGTACGGGGCGAGCAGCTCGCGCTGGTCGGTCTGGACGAAGCCGCTGATCACCGCCTCCTGCACGGCGTTCGGGAGCTTGTCGGACTCGATGACCGAGGCCCAGGCCTCCGCCTTCGCCTCTTCGGTGGGACGGGCGGCCCGGGCCGTGGCCGCGTGCCGCTCACCGGCCGCCGTCTTGTCGCGCTCGTACTCGGCGGCGATCTCCGCCTCGTCGAAGCGTCCGACCGCCGCCAGCCGCTCCACGAACGCCCAGCGCAGCTCGGTGTCCACGGCCAGGCCCTCGATGGTCTCCCGGCCCTCGAGGAGCGCCTCCAGCAGGTCCAGCTGCTCCGGCGTACGGGCGGTCGCCGCGAAGGCGCGCGCCCAGGCCAGCTGGTGGTCGCTGCCGGGCTCGGCCGCGCGCAGGTGGGCGAGCGTCGCGTCCGTCCAGCGGGTCAGCAGGGCCTCGCGCGCCGTCGGGTCGGCGTACAGCTCGATCGCCAGCTTCACCTGGCGCTGCAGCGACTGCACGACACCGATGTCGGACTCCTTGCCGATACCGGACAGGACGAGCGACAGGTAGTCGCGGGTCGCGAGCTCCGCGTCCCGGGTCATGTCCCAGGCCGAGGCCCAGCACAGGGCGCGGGGGAGGGAGGACTCGAAGTCGCCGAGGTGCTCCGTGACGAAGGCCAGCGAGGCCTCGTCCAGGCGGACCTTGGCGTACGACAGGTCGTCGTCGTTGAGCAGGACGACCGCCGGGCGGCGCTTGCCCACCAGCTCCGGTACGGCGGTCAGCTCGCCGTCGACGTCCAGCTCGGCACGCTCGACGCGCACCAGCTTGCCGCTCGCGCCGTCCAGGTCGTACAGGCCGATGGCGATGCGGTGCGGGCGCAGTGTGGGCTCGCCCTTGGCGCCGACGGGCAGGGCCGGGGCCTCCTGGCGGATCGCGAAGGACGTGATGACGCCGTCCGCGTCCGTCTCGACCTCCGGGCGCAGGATGTTGATGCCGGCCGTCTGCAGCCACTTCTGCGACCAGTTCTTCAGGTCACGGCCGGAGGTCTGCTCCAGCGCGCCCAGCAGATCGCTGAGCCGCGTGTTGCCGTACGCGTGCGCCTTGAAGTACGCCTGCACGCCCCGGAAGAACTCGTCCATGCCGACGTACGCGACGAGCTGCTTGAGGACGGAGGCGCCCTTGGCGTACGTGATCCCGTCGAAGTTGACGAGGACGTCGTCGAGGTCGCGGATCTCCGCCATGATCGGGTGGGTGGAGGGCAGCTGGTCCTGCCGGTACGCCCACGTCTTCATGGAGTTGGCGAACGTGGTCCAGGAGTGCGGCCAGCGCGAGCCGGGCGCGTACGCCTGACAGGCGATGGACGTGTAGGTGGCGAACGACTCGTTCAGCCACAGGTCGTTCCACCACTCCATGGTCACGAGGTCGCCGAACCACATGTGGGCGAGCTCGTGCAGGATCGTCTCGGCGCGCACCTCGTACGCGGCGTCGGTGACCTTGGACCGGAACACGTACTGGTCGCGGATGGTCACCGCGCCCGCGTTCTCCATCGCGCCCGCGTTGAACTCCGGCACGAAGAGCTGGTCGTACTTCTTGAACGGGTACGCGTAGTCGAACTTCTCCTGGAACCAGTCGAAGCCCTGCCGCGTCACCTCGAAGATCGCGTCCGAGTCGAGGAACTCGGCGAGGGAGGGCCGGCAGTAGATGCCCAGCGGGACGGACTGACCGTCCTTCTCGTAGACGCTGTGGACGGAGTGGTACGGCCCGACGATGAGCGCCGTGATGTACGTCGAGATCCGCGGCGTCGGCTCGAAGACCCAGACGTCGTCCTTGGGCTCGGGCGTCGGCGAGTTGGAGATGACGGTCCAGCCGGTCGGCGCCTTCACGGTGAACTGGAAGGTGGCCTTCAGGTCGGGCTGCTCGAAGGACGCGAAGACGCGGCGGGCGTCCGGGACCTCGAACTGGGTGTACAGGTAGGCCTGTTGGTCGACCGGGTCGACGAACCGGTGCAGACCCTCGCCGGTGTTGGTGTAGGCGCAGTCCGCGACGACGCGGAGGACGTTGCGGCCCTCCAGCAGCCCCGGGAGGGCGATCCGCGAGTCCTTGAAGACCTCGGCGGGGTCGAGCGCGTCCCCGTTCAGCGTGACCTCGTGGACGGTCGGGGCCACCAGGTCGATGAAGGACTCCGCGCCGCTGTCGTCGACATCGAAGCGCACCGTGGTCACGGACCTGTAGGTGCCGCCCTCCTGCGCGCCGGAGAGGTCGAGATCGATCTCGTACGAGTCAACGGTGAGCAGCTTCGCCCGCTGCTGCGCCTCTTCGCGGGTCAGGTTTGTGCCAGGCACGCGGTCATCTCCTCGTTATGTGTGGGTTGCGCCATCCTTCCACGGGACCTGCACGGAACGCGATGTCCGTTTCCCGCCGGTGAGGAGCCCTGGCGGGCGGGAACCTGGACGCCATGACGAAGTACACCGCACGCCCCATCGAGCCGGCCGTCCTGAAGCAGCTGCGGGACCTTGATGACGCGGGCCGCCCGGCGGCGGCCCTCACCGACGAAGAGGGGGGTGCTCCGCTGCGCTGCTGTCTGCGTCGCAGTGAGCCCGGGGAGCGGATCGCGCTCGTCTCGTACGCGCCGTTGCGGCGGTGGGCCGCGGAGGCGGGGGCCGAGCCGGGTCCGTACGACGAGCAGGGGCCGGTCTTCATCCACGCGGACGACTGTCCGGGTCCGGACCTGGACGGCCACCCGTTCACGGGCGCCCACCGCGTCGTCCGCCGCTACTCCGCCGAGGGCCGCATCCTCGGTGGCCGGCTCGTGGAGCCCCCGGACTCCTTCGACGACGCGTTCACCCACGCCTTCAGCGACCCCGACGTGGCCCTCGTCCACGTACGGGCCGTGGAGTACGGCTGCTTCCTGTACGAGGTGCGCCGGGGGCAGTGAGTAGTGTTTTCGCCCCCTCCGCCCCTTCCCGTCCCGTCCCTGGGGGCTGCCGCCCCCAGACCCCCGATAAAAGATCGCGCAGTTCCCCGCGCCCCTTTTCAGGGGCGCGGGGAACTGCGCGAACGGGGTCTGGGGCGGAGCCCCAGGTCGGGACGGGCAGGGGCGGAGGGGGCGAAGAAACCCTCGGCTCAGCCCCCGGCGGCGTCAGCCCTTCAGCTCCGCTGCCACCAGCTCCGCGATCTGGACCGCGTTCAGCGCGGCGCCCTTGCGGAGGTTGTCGTTGGAGATGAAGAGGGCGAGCCCGTGGTCGACGGTCTCGTCGTTGCGGATGCGGCCGACGTACGAGGCGTCCTGGCCGGCGGCCTGGAGCGGGGTCGGGATGTCGGAGAGGGCGACGCCCGGGGCGCCCGCGAGGAGCTCCGTGGCGCGCTCCACGCTCAGCGGGCGCGCGAAGCGCGCGTTCACCTGGAGGGAGTGGCCCGAGAAGACCGGGACGCGCACACAGGTGCCGGAGACCTTGAGGGCCGGGATCTCCAGGATCTTGCGGGACTCGTTGCGGAGCTTCTGCTCCTCGTCCGTCTCGTGCAGACCGTCGTCGACGATGGAGCCGGCGAGCGGGAGCACATTGAAGGCGATGGGGCGCTTGTAGACCTGCGGCTCGGGGAAGTCGACCGCCTCCCCGTCGTGGGTGAGCTTGTCGGCGTCGGCGACGACCTTGAGCGCCTGGCCGTGCAGCTCGGCCACGCCCGCGACGCCCGAGCCGGAGACCGCCTGGTAGGTGGCGACGACGAGGGCCTCGAGCCCCGCCTCCTCGTGCAGCGGCTTCAGGACCGGCATCGCGGCCATCGTCGTGCAGTTCGGGTTCGCGATGATGCCCTTGGGGCGGTCCGCGATCGCGTGCGGGTTCACCTCGGAGACCACCAGGGGTACGTCCGGGTCCTTGCGCCACGCGGAGGAGTTGTCGATCACGACCGCGCCCTGCGAGGCGACCTTCTCGGCCAGCGCCCTGGAGGTCGCGCCGCCCGCGGAGAAGATGACGATGTCCAGGCCGGAGTAGTCGGCCGTCGCCGCGTCCTCCACCGTCACGCCGTCGAGCACCGTCCCGGCCGAGCGGGCCGAGGCGAACAGACGCAGCTCGTCGACCGGGAAGTCCCGCTCGACCAGGATCCTGCGCATGACTGTGCCGACCTGACCGGTGGCTCCGACGATTCCGACCCTCACGGCGACTCCCTTTGCGTGCGTTTTACGTGGTCCAGCCTTTCCATCATGCGTCTGACCAGTCCCCGCGTGTCCAATCCTTTCGCCACGTGGCCCAAGGAATGGGACGCGGGACGGGTCGGTCCCGGGCCTCGATCGTCCGGCGGCCGCTCACCCGCGTCCGAAGAAATCCGCCCGGCGACGGCCGGGAACCGCAAGCTGTACTGCGGCAATGTCCTCCCGGGTGCCGGACCGGTGTGACGTACGACTCCGTGGCGAAAGTTCCCGGGCGCGGGCCGAACGTTTTGGCCCGCACCGGCGTCGTAGAGGAAACGCGGGAGGGGAGGGGTGGCTGTGCTGCGCAGAAAGGCCCGCCGCGCCCAGGGGGTGGACGACCCCCTGGACGCGGCCCAGGAACGCCGGGTGCGGGCGGTGCTCGCGCTCGGCGGCGTACCGCAGACGGACCTGCCGGACGGGGTGCAGCAGGTCCGCCTGCGGTTGCTGGAGCGCGCGGCGAAGGGGGACGAGGCGCCGCGAGATGTGTCCGCGTGGGCGGCGGTCGTCGCCTCGAACCTGGCGATGGACTGGCACCGGGCCAAGCGCCGCCAGGAGCGGCTGGGCGAACGCCTGGCCTCGCTGCGGCAGCTGGAGCACCCCGCCGACGAGGACTCCAGCGTGCTCTCGCTCGCCGTCGCGCAGGGCCTGGACGAACTGCCCGATACCCAGCGCCAGGTCCTCGTCCTGCGCTTCTACGCCGATCTTTCCGTGCGCGGGATAGCCGAGGAGCTCGGCATCCCGGAGGGCACGGTCAAGAGCAGGCTGCACACAGCGGTCCGCGCCCTGCGCGCCCGCCTGCACGAGGACGAGGTGGTGTGACGTGGCCGAGTACGAGGGTGTCGACGCGCTGCTGACCGCGATCACGGACGAGCCCCTGCCCGCAGGCGCCCACGACGACGCCGAGTTCATGGCGGAACACCGCGCCGCGGTGGCGGACGTGGCGCTGCTGCGCGAGCAGCTGGAGGCCATCGGGAACGCGTTGGCGGACCGCGGGGAAGAGACGAAGCCGGTCCCGCGAGGGACCACCAGGAAGCGCACCCGCCGTCCGGAACGGGCCCCCAGGAACCGTGGCCGCCGTCCCCTAGCCCTCGCGGTGGGAACCCTCGCCGCGGCAGCCGTGGCCACGATGGTCGTCGGCATGGGCTGGCTCATCGCGCAGGGCGGGATGGGTGGGGGGAACGACACCGCATCGTCGTCCAAGGCGGACAGCGCAGACAACAAGGGCGGGGACTCCTCGCTCAGCACCCCCGGCTACATCGCCTGTTCCCGGCTCATCGTCGAGGGCACGGTCACCGAGGTCGAGCCGGTCCCCGGTACGGCGCAGGACCGGATCACCCTAGACGTGGACCGCTACTACAAGCCGGTCAAGGGGAAGGACCAGGTCACCTTCGTGATGGACCAGGACGTCGACCCGCGGCTGCACAAGGATGATCACGTCCTGGTCGGCATCCCACGCAACTCGGCGTCGCCCGACATCTGGACCACGAAGGAGAAGGACATCGCCCGCGAGCGGGCCTGGATCCTCAAGGCGTTGCCCCAGTCCCAAGGCCTCGCATGTGAATGAGAAAAGGCCTGACATGTGAAGAAAGAGAGGGCGGGCGCCCGTTCCCGGACGCCCGCCCCACAGCCGTAGAAGTTACGAAGTTACGGTGTGACCTTCTCGATCTTCACGCTGCCGATGCCCGCGACCGTGCCGCGCGCGTTCACCAGCTGGACCTGGCCGAAGAACTCGCGTCCGGCGGGCGCCGCGGCCGCGGCGGTGACCGAGCCGGACACCGTCGCCGAGTCGCCCGTGCCGAGCTTCACCGGCGTGGACGTGTCGACCGTGACCGTGCCGAGCGCGGACGAGAAGAACACGTCCTGGTAGTCGTACGCGGTCGAGCCCGACGGGACCGAGTAGCCCGCGACCTCGATGGTGTACTTCCCGGCGGCCGGGTTCGCGACGGAGACCGCCTCCTCGGAGTCGCCGTCCGCGGACGAGCCGACGACGGTCCCGGCGGCGTTCTTCACCGTCAGGTCGAGGTCGGCGGCCGTGTCGGAGACATTGCCGATGGCGACGTCGAGGGACGTGGCGCCCGCGGGCACCTCGACCGTGGTGGTCTGCGTCGCGCCTTCCGCGATGGTCGGCCGCGCGGTCAGCGAGGAGCCGAGCGGGCCGCCCTTCAGGGTGCCGTCGAGCGCGGCGTAGTTGTTCGTCACCTTCCAGGAGGCGGTGGCCGGGGTGCCGACCTTGGCCTCGGGGACGGTCACGACCGCCGGGTCGAAGGCCGCGCCGAGCACGGCGACGTCCAGCTTGTACGGGTTGTCGAGCAGCGGCGACGTACGGCGCGACTCGACCTCGATCTCCCAGACGCCGGCCTGCGGGTCCGCGTACGAACGCACGTCGGGCTTGCAGCCGTTGCCGTCGAGGTAGTTGTTGTAGCAGTACGGGGTGCCGGTGTTGTCGACCGGAACGCCGTACGGGTGGATCGAGATGAACCGCGTCTGGCTCTTGTCCTTCAGCCCGCTCATCGCGACCTCGAGGGACTTGGCGCCCTCGGGGACGGTCAGGAAGTACGACTGCGTGCTGTTGCGCTGCACCGAACTCGACGCGGAGTAGGTGTACTTGACCGGGGCGGAGACGACGACGGTCGACAGGATCTGCTTGTCGATGCCCTCGGTCCTCGGGTCGTCGACCTCGAGGATCGCGCTCTTCAGACCGGCCGACTTCGGGGCGGCCTGGACCTTGACGGTCACCGGCTGGTTCAGCGGGAGCTTGACCTCGTCGGAGCCGACGATCCTGAAGGTGCCGGCGGCGTTGTTCTCGAAGTACAGCTCGTGGCGGATCGCCCGGTCGGCGCCGGACGTACGCGTGATGGTGATGTCGTACGTCTTCTTGTCACCGGCCTTGAGCCCGCCCTCGCGGTCGTACAGGCCCGTGCCGAAGCCCGGCGTCTTCAGCGCGTAGTCGATCGCGGTGTCGACCGGCGCCTTGACGGTGTAGTCGTGGGCGGTGGCGCCGTCCTTGATGGCGTCCCAGGCGTCCCCGATGTTGATGAGGCCCGCACCCTCCGCGTACGCCTGAACACCCGAGATGTGATCGGCGGTCGAGGTCAGCGCCGTGCGCAGGGTGGCGGGCTTCAGCTCGATGCCCTTCTGCTTGGCGGCGCTCAGCAGCAGCGCGGAGGCGCCCGCGGCCTGCGGCGACGCCATCGACGTACCCTGCAGCATCGAGTAACCGGCCGGCAGCGAGTAGCCCGCCTCGGCGACCGGGGAGCCCGGCAGCCAGGTCTGCGTGGAGTTGATGGAGGCGCCGGGGGCGCTCAGCGTCGGCGTGAAGCCGCCGTCCTCGCGCGGGCCGCGCGAGGAGAAGGGCAGCATCGCGTAACTCTTCTCCACCTGTGAGCCGTAGTTGGCGGCCCAGGTCTCCTTGGAGATGGTCGCGCCGACCGAGATGACCTTGTCGGCGAGGCCCGGGTCACCGATGGTGTTGGCGCCGGGGCCCGAGTTGCCCGCGGAGATCACCAGCTGGACGCCGTAGGTGTCGATGAGACGCGTGTAGAGCTCGGCGCGCGCGTTGTTGCCGTCGTTGAGCGCGGGCAGACCGCCGATGGACATGTTGACGATGTCCACGCCGCGCTTGGTCACGAGGTCGATCATGCCCTCGGTGAGCGCGACGTTGGTGCAGCCGCCGGTCCAGGTGCAGGCCCGCGAGGAGACGATCTTCGCGCCGGGGGCCGCGCCGTTCATCCTGCCGCCGAACAGGCCGTTCGCGGAGGTGATGCCCGCGACGTGAGTGCCGTGCTCGGACTCGATGACGCCGATGTTGACGAAGTCGGCCTTCTTGCCGACCCAGTCGCCGCCGTACGGGTCCATCGGGACGTCCTTGCGGATCTCCACGACGAACGGCTGCCGCTCGACGACGTCGGTCGAGGGGTTGTCGGTGCCGAAGTAGCCGATCTGGTAGCCGTCCTTGTACGGCTTCATCGGCTTGTCGTCGGTGAAGTCGTTGTTGTTGTTCAGGTCGACGGTGACCGTGCCCGCCGCGGCGTCGTACAGGACGCCCCACGCGTCGGTGGTGTCCCCGTCGCGGTTCGCGTCGCCCTTGGCGTCGCCGCCCGTGGTCGCGGACTCCTTGAACGTGCTGATCTCGTACGAGCCCGCCGGCGCCGTCCACGTCTTGCCGCTGTAGGTGAAGGTGGGCCCGGACACCGCGGTGACCATCGCTCGCCAGGTCGCGTCGCCGTCCACGATCGGGTCGGTCGAGGTGACCCAGTCGACGATCTTGCGCTCGCCGGTGGTGGTCTTCTGCAGCGCGGGGTGGCCCAGGTCGACACCGGAGTCGAGGATGCCGATGGTGATGCCCCGGCCGTCCGCCTTCGGGTGGTCCTTCACGAAGTCGACGGCACCCGTCTCGAAGGACGGGTTGTACGGGTTCTCGGCGGGGGTGCTCTTGGACGGACCGGAGTACGTGGCCGTCGAAGTGGCCTGCTCCTTGGCGCCCTTGGCCGTGTCGGCGCTCGGCGTCGGGTCGTCCAGCGCGATCTCCTGGCGCAGGTCGATCCCGTGCACCGAGGACAGCTTCGCGGCGGCGGCGATGGCCGAGTCGGCCTTGCCGGTGGGGACGGTCGCCCGGACGTAACCGAGCTTGTCGTAGGTGCGGCCCACGGAGCCGCCCTTGACCGCGTCCAGCTCCTTGGCGACCTGCTCGGTCTGGCCGGGAGCGGTGGCGATCATCATCGTGACGTTCTTGTCGCCGTCGGCCTTGGCCTCGGCGAGGAGGTCGGCGTCGGCCGATCCGAGCTTGGCGGCGGCGGACTTGGTGCCCGGGTCGGCCGCGGGGGCGTCCGTGCCGGCGTTCGCGGAGAAGGCCATGGGTATCGGCCCGGCCGCGGAGAGCGCGGCCACCAGGCCCGCGGCCACGGCTATGCGGGCCACGCGTCTCGCGCCCGATATCGGAGCGCGCTGAGGGTCGGAGGTCATCTGCATCCCTTGTAGGTAAAGGAACGAGCGTGGAGCGACCGGTCCCGACGTTCCTTCGGAACGCGATCGCGTCAGTCCGGTATGTGGACCCGGATGACCGCTCAGCTTTACCTAAGGGGCAGTTGTTTGGGGAGAGTTGACCGAGGCGGGATGGAGTCATGGCGTAATTCCGCCATGCGTCACGCCGGTGATAGTGCGCTATGGGGAGAGATGTCGGTCGGTAGGGGTATCCCTCTTTGTCGACTTAACTCTCTTTCGTACGCGCGTAGTGGCGGGACGCCTTCGCCCGGTTACCGCACCCCGCCATCGAGCACCAGCGCCGGGTGCCGTTCCGTGAGGTGTCGAAGAAGTGCAGGATGCACGAGTCGTGGGCGCAGTGGCGGATGCGGTCGGGGGCGGTGGCGAGCAGCTCCAGATAGTTGCGCGCGGCGAGCCAGGCGGGACCCCAGGCCGTGTCCTTGAACTCGACGCTCTCGCCCGGCCCTCGGGGGCTCAGTGTGGGGCGCGTCCGCCCGTGCGCGAGGACGGCGTCGACGCGATCCGCCGCTTCCTCCAGGGATCCGTCGACCACGGCGCGCAGGGCGTCGCGGGCCTGGAGCACGTGCCGCAGGGTCGCCTCGTCGGCGACAGGGTCCAGTTCGTTCGCGGCCAGCCACACCGCGAGCCCTTCGGTGTCCGTGAGCAGGTCCCGCACGGCCCCTTCATGCATCCAGCGGGTGTTGAGCAGGTCGAGCGCGAGCGGCTCACCGGTGAGTGGACGCGGGTCGGTGGCGGCGGGCATGGCGGGGCTCCCTTCATGGCTAACCGGTCAAGACTACGTGACCGGTTGCATGTATCGATTCTAACCTTTAACCTCGACTACGACGGTTAGCCCTGC
The DNA here is from genome assembly GCF_041053055.1 of Streptomyces sp. R41. Classification (NCBI taxonomy): domain Bacteria; kingdom Bacillati; phylum Actinomycetota; class Actinomycetes; order Kitasatosporales; family Streptomycetaceae; genus Streptomyces; species Streptomyces sp. R41. The sequence continues at coordinate 3,827,388 of NZ_CP163443.1, read as the reverse complement.
TGGGGGCGCCACCAATAGAGGGGACTGTCATGGCACCGCGCACCGGCCACATCGGCCTGAACGTCACGGACCTCGACCGCTCGCTCGCCTTCTACCGGGACGTCCTCGGCTTCGGGGTGATCGGCGAGGGCAAGGAGGAGGAGCGGCGGTACGCATTCCTGGGGGAGGGCGGCAGCCCTGTGCTCACCCTCTGGCAGCAGGCGCAGGGGGCGTACGACAACGGGCGCGCCGGCCTGCACCACCTCGCGCTCGAAGTCGACTCGGTCGACCAGGTCAGGGAGTATGAGACGGCCCTGCGCGCCTACGGTGTCGACTTCGCGTACGAGGGTGTGGTCACCCACCGCGAGGGCGCGGCCTCCGGCGGCATCTTCTTCCACGACCCCGACGGCACCCGCCTGGAGATCTACACGCCGAGCGGCGCCGAGGAGGCACCGGCGCCTTCGGAGTCGGCGCCGACCTGCGGTTTCTTCTAGGGGACGGGTACGACTCTCAAGGGGCTGTCATGACCTACCACTCCGGCTCGCGCGCCGTGCAGGACCGGGTCGGCGTCCGCGACCTCGCCGATCATGTGGGGCAGGCCATCGGACAGGGCATCCGCCCGGTGGCCGCCGCCTTCCTCGAACTGCAGCCGATGCTGATCCTCGGCGCAGCGGACCCGGAGAGCGGCGCGGTGTGGGCCTCGCCGCTCACCGGGGCGCCCGGTTTCGTACGGGCCACGGGGCCGCGCCAGATCTCGGTCGCGGCCGGGGTCGGGCCCGGCGACCCGCTCACGCCGGCGCTCTCCACGGCGGGCACCCCCGTCGCCACGATCGCGCTCGACCCGCGCACCCGCCGCCGTATGCGCCTCAACGGACGGGCCCGCCCGACGCCCCGCGGGTTCGCGGTCGAGGCCGACCAGATCTTCTCCAACTGCCCGAAGTACCTGCAGAAGAGGGAGTCGTACGAGACGGTCGACCGTGCGCCCGGCGTGCCACGGCGCGGCGCCGGACTCTCCTCCGTCCAGGCGGATTTCATCGAGGCCGCCGACACCTTCTTCCTCGCTACGGTCCACGCGCACGGGGCCGACGTGAGCCATCGGGGCGGCAACCCCGGATTCGTACGAGTCGACTCGCCCTGTGAGCTTCGGTGGCGCGACTACCCCGGGAACTCCATGTTCCTGACCCTCGGCAACCTGGCGGTCGACCCACGGGCCGGGCTGCTCTTCCTGGACTGGGAGTCCGGGGCGGCGCTCCAGCTCACGGGCACGGCGCGCACGGAGTTCAGCAAGGACGGGGAGCGAACCGTCCGCTTCACCCTCACGGAGGTCGTGGAGACACCCGCGGCCAGTCCGCTGCGCTGGTCGGCGCCCGAGTACTCGCCGGCCAACCCGTCGGCGAGCGCCGGGGAATAGGTCCACTACCCCGGAAAATGAACACGGAGTGACCGTCTCCCGGCCGTTCGGAGAGGTGTCATGGACGCGCAGGGTGTTCCAAGATCCACGTACGGTGATCGGCGCTGCCCGTTGCTGCCCAGTTAACGTGCAGGTCATCCCCGGTGCCAACGATCCAGTGTGAGCGGGGAGTTCGCGAGTCGAGCGCCCCGCGACCACTGCCGACGCGTTCGCACTCGGGGAGACCGCGCCATGTCGCGCATACGCTCTGTCGCCACTGCCGCTGCCATGAACCGCCGTACGCTTCTCGCCGCCACCGGGGCGGTGTCCCTCTCCGCGGGGATCGGTCTGGCCCTGCGGCCCGGCTCGGACGCGCATGCCGCGACCAGCCACGCCGGCCAGGCACCCGTCGCCGACTCGCTCGCGCACTCCAGGGCCCAGTCCAGCGGGGTGGCCCCCGCCAGGCTGGCTCCCTACACGCGCGGCACCACTCTGAGCAGCGTCGCCACCCCGCGCTCCGGCTCCACCGGATACCGGCGGCTCGGCGGCGGCGCCGGCTGGAAGCGCGTCGTACGCAGCGAGCTCGCCTCGGCCAAATCCGGCCGGGCCGAGCGGCGCACCGCGCTCGCCGCGTTCGTGCAGCTCACCGATCTGCACCTGATCGACGCCCAGCACCCGCTGCGCCTGGAGTACCTGCGCGCCCAGAACAAGAGCGCCTGGCGTCCGCAGGAGACCCTGACCGTCGCGGGCGCCGTCTCACTCGTCGAGCGGGTCAACTCGCTGCGGGGAGCGCCCGTCACCGGCTCACCGCTGCACTTCGTCATGACCACCGGGGACAACACGGACAACAACTCCAAGACAGAGCTGGAGTGGTTCCTGAAGGTCATGAGCGGCGGCCGCATCAGCCCCAACAGCGGAGACCCGCGCCACTACGAAGGCGTCCAGGCCAGCGGCCTCAAGACCTACTGGCAGCCCGACGCGGCCCTGCGCGACGCCGACAAGCAGCTCGGCTTCCCGCGCATCGAGGGCTTCCTGGAGGCGGCGATCCGCGAGCTGCGGAGCCCCGGCCTCAAGCTGCCCTGGTACTCCACCGTCGGCAACCACGACGCGCTCCCGCTCGGCTGCTACAACTCGCGCGGCGACTCGTACCTCACCGACTTCGCCGTCGGCGGCAAGAAGTTGATGTCGCTGCCCGCGGCGGAGTGCACCGCGCTGGCGAAGAGCATCAAGGACGGCAGCAGCCCGAAGGGCACGGAGTTCCGGGACCTGCTCAAGGCGCACGCCCGGCAGATGCGCTCGGTCACGCCCGACGAGAACCGGGCCCCGTTCACGCCCGCCGAGTACATCCGGGCACACCTCGACCCCACGTACACCGGCCCGGGTCCGATCGGCCACGGATACTCCTCCGCGAACCTCGCCGCGGGCACCCAGTACTACACGTTCCGCATCGCCGAGGACGTCATCGGCGTCAGCCTCGACACCACCGACCCCGGTGGCCACTACGAGGGCTCCATCGGCACGGCCCAGCTCCGCTGGCTGGAGAAGACGCTGCGCGAGAACAAGGACTCGTACGTGATCGTCTTCAGCCACCACACCAGCAAGACGATGCGCAACCGCCACGCCGACCCCGCCCACCCGGCGGAGAAGCGCCACGGCGGCGACGAGGTCATCGCCCTCCTCGCCAGCTTCAGCAATGTGCTGGCCTGGGTGAACGGCCACACCCACAAGAACGAGATCATCCCGCACGCCGCCCCCGACAACCGCTCCTTCTGGGAGATCTGCACCGCCTCGCACGTCGACTTCCCCCAACTCGCCCGAGTGATCGAGCTGGTGGACAACAAGGACGGCACGCTCTCCCTCTTCACCACCCTCATCGAGTCCTCGGCCCCGCACACGACGGACTTCTCCGACCTCACCCAGACCGGCCTGGCGGCCCTGTACCGCGAGCTCTCCTTCAACTCCCCCGGCGCCCGCACGGACCTCTCCGGAACCTCGCGGGACCGCAACACGGAGCTGGTTCTGCAGAAGGGCTGAAACCCGCCCAACTGGCCCACGGGCAGGCAACCTTCACACCGGCCCGTCGAGTCCCTCCACCCGACCAAGCAGTTCGTCGGTGAAGGGGGAACGACATGTCAGTGCGTACGGGACTGGTGGGGGCGACCGCGGTGGCGGTGGCCGTGGTTCTGGGGGGACCCGCGGTGGCGGTGCCCGCCGGAGGGGACCATGCCTCGACCCGGCAGGCGATGGACGCGGCCGTGAAGGACGGCGTGCCGGGTGTGACGGCCACGGCGAAGGACAGGCACGGTACGTGGTCCGCCACGTCGGGCGCGGGCGACCTCCGGACGGGGGCGCCGCGCTCGACGGCGGACGACTACCGCGTCGGCAGCATCACCAAGACCTTCGTCTCCACGGTGCTGCTCCAGCTGGAGGCGGAGGGTCGTCTGTCGCTGGACGACACGGTGGGCAAGTGGCTGCCGGGTGTGGTGCGGGGCCACGGCCACGACGGCCGCGCGATCACGCTCCGCCAACTCCTCAACCACACGAGCGGCATCTTCAACTACACGGCGGACGAGGAGTTCGGCCGTACGTACTTCCTGAAGGACGGCTTCTTCCAGCACCGCTACGACACGAAGACACCCGAGCAGCTCGTCGCGATCGCCATGACCCACAAACCGGACTTCGCGCCGGGCACGTCCTGGAACTACTCCAACACGAACTATGTTCTCGCCGGCATGGTGATCGGCAAGGTCACCGGCCACTCGTACGCGTCAGAGATCCGCCACCGCATCATCGAACCGCTCGGCCTGCGCGCGACGTCCGTCCCCGGCACCAGGGTCACGGTCCCGCACCCCAGCAGCCGCGCCTACTCGAAGCTGGCCGAGACGACGACGGGCCCGACGTACGACGTGACGGAACTCAACCCGTCCCTGGCCTCCTCGGCAGGCGAGATGATCTCCAACTCCTCGGACCTGAACCGCTTCTACACGGCCTTGCTGCGAGGCAAGCTCCTCCCGCAGAAGCAGCTGACAGAAATGAAGACCACGGTCAAGGTCGACGACATCCCGAACGCGGGCTACGGCCTCGGCCTCATCGACCGCAAACTGACCTGCGGCGTCCACGTCTGGGGCCACGACGGCGGCATCCATGGCTCGACGTCCTCCGCCGTGACGACCGCGGACGGCCGTCACTCCCTCTCCTTCAACTTCAACGGGGACTGGTCGGGGGACAGCGACGCGGTGATCGAGGCGGAGTTCTGCGGCAAGTAGCCCGATCGTGTGGAACCGGCACCGAGCCTGGATTACAGGGCGTTCGGGCGCCCGTGAAGTTGGGCTCGGAGAGAGTGGGCCATGTGGTCTGCCTGGTCGGCTGTTACTCGCTCGTGCTCCGGGCGCCGAAGCAGTCCGAAGACGCCCGGCCCACGTTGCTCCGGAGGCAGGTCCGCCATGCGCGGCACGATGTGGAAGTGCACGTGAGCGAAGCCCTGGGCTTCGGCGAACTGGACGACATAGGTCTTGACGCAACCGGTCACGTCGCGCAGAGCGCGGGAGAGCTCGACTTGCCATGCCCCCAGGGCAGCCGCCTCGGCATCGGTGAGGTCATGGACGGCCGTGACGTGGCGCCGAGGCAGCAGCACCAGCCAGCCGGGCAGCGCGGTGTTGAAGTCATGGGCCACCCGCCAGTGCCGGTCGAATACGACGCACTCGCGTGGTGGAAGTTCGTCGAACTGTGCTTCCTGGCCGCACGCATAGCAGTCGGGAGTCGTCATGACCGAGATCGTAGAACTGCCTTGCCGCGACACTCCCGCAGGCCTGAGCGCAGGCAGGGCCCACGGAGGGTGACGCCTCCCCGCGCGGCGAGGCGCTGTGGCGCGGAACCCGGACCGCGAGGTGGCACGCGGGCCGGGCTCTCGTCCAGAACAGGGCAGCGCAGGCCAGGGCAGGACGGGATGGGACGTTGGGGCTCAGCCCGCGTCGTTCGCCGTGAAGGTGACGTCCCCCGTGTCCGCCGTGCCCCCGCGGCGACCGGGAGCGCTCTGCCACTGCCAGTAGAGGTTGGTGTGCGCCACCACCTGCTCGGGGGACGGTGCGCCGTACGCGGTGAGGTCCTCCGTGGTGTGGGCGTCGCCGACGAGTGTCACGTCGTAGCCGCGGGTGAAGGCGCCGTGGAGGGTGGAGCGGATGCACGCGTCGGTCTGGGCGCCGGTGACGACGAGGCGGCCCACGCCGCGGTCGGCGAGCAGCGTCTCCAGTTCGGTGTCCTCGAAGGAGTCGCCGTAGAGCTTGTGGACCAGGGGTTCCGAGTCGGCGCGGACCAGCTCCGGGACGTACTGCCAGTTCTGGCTGTCGCGCTTCAGGTCCCCGTCGTCGGAGTGCTGGACCCAGATCACGGGCACGTCCTGCGCGCGGGCCTTGTCGACCAGGGTGTTGATGTTCGCGATCACGCTGTCGCGGTTGTGGGAGCCGTCCACCACCCCGTTCTGGACGTCGATGACGAGCAGCGCGGTGTTCGGCCGGTCGGGCAGGGTCGTCATGGGGAATCTCCTGTCTCTGGTCTGGCTCTCGCCCTGGATCGATCCTGTGCGCTCCACGGTAGATCCGGCCACTGACAACGCCCCCTGGCGTTGCGTCGACCCACTCCCTGAGACCAGGGAGAAGTCGGCCATCTTGGTGGTGGGGGATGGGTCAATTCCACTTCCGCTTCACAGGTTTCATACAGGTTGGGTTCTGATGGCCATGCCCGGAGTCCGCGTACGGGCCATTCCGCTTCCGGGGGCGCTTTCCCGCCATGGGCCATGCGCGCCATCAATTTTCCTTGTTTCGCCTGTTCCAGCTGTGTCTAGAGTGACCGGGCGCTCGAAGGCCCTGACCAGGCCGTGTCCGAGTGAGCGCTTTTACGGGGGCGTTCTCGCGCCTCTCCCGCATGCCCGAATTCCGTTGAGAGGAACTCGTGAGAAAGCCACGCCTGCTCATTCCGTCCCTCGCCGCCGTGCTGCTCGCCATCCCGGTGGCCGCGGCCTCCCCGGCCTCCGCCGATGTCACGCCGGCCGCCCCGACGCACCGCTGCTACGACCGCATGGCCTGCTTCTACTACAACAGCAACCAGCAGGGCGCCCTGGCCACCATCGGGAACGGCGGCTACAACCTGGACAGCCAGGTCTTCAAGCCCGGCTCCGGGCCGGGCGCGGGCACGCAGCTGGAGGACCATGCCGCCTCGTGGGACAGCCGCACCCGCAACACCGCCTTCTGCGTGCACCGCGACCGCTGGTGGAAGGGCCCGTACAACTCGCTCAAGCCGCAGGGCCGCAAGAACCTCAGCTCGGCGCTGAAGAACAAGAACTCGTCCACGAACTGGTACCCCCGCCATGAGGACGGCACCAGCCACTGAGCGCCGCTGAAGTCACTGAAGCCACTGAGCGGGAAAGGAACCCCCCACCCATGCGTGCAAGAACCGTATCCACAGCCGCCGCGGCCGCCGTGGCCGCGCTCGCCCTCTCCGCCTGCGCGGGACAGAGCACCGCCTCCCACGACAACGCCGGCACCAAGGCCGGCACGAACGTGCAGGCCGCCCCTGTGCGCGCCGTCGCCGACATGACCCTGCCTCTGGACGCCTACCAGCTCTCTCCCGAGGAGTACGAGAAGAGCCAGCAGGCCACCTGGGCGCTCGTGAAGCCCTGCATGGTCGACCTCGGGTTCGATGACTTCACCTTCAAGCCCGCGCCCGTCGCGGACGGCCTCGAAGAGCACGAGGACCTCCGCTACGGCACCTACAACGCGACCGAGGCCGCCAAGTACGGCTACCGGCCCGCCTTCACCCACGCCTCCTCCCTCGCCGCCCGCAGCGGCGAAGTCGGTGGCCAGGAGCCGGAGTTCAGCGCCGCTGAGGAGGCCGCGCTCGACGGCCACTCCGCCGAGCGCACCGCCAAGGCCCCGAAGCGGGTGACGAAGACCGCGGCGGGGGAGACGATCCCGAAGGACGGCTGCTACGGGCAGGCCCTCGACAAGGTGACCAGCGGTTCGGCCGACACCTATCTCAACGACACCCTCGTGGAAGAGCTGGACGGCCAGTCGTACGAGAAGTCCCTCACCGACCCGAAGATCCGGGCCGCCTTCGCCTCGTGGTCGGCGTGCATGAAGGACAAGGGGTTCTCGTACGCGTCGCCGATCGACGCGAACAACGACCCCCGGTGGACGGGTGACAAACCCTCGAAGGACGAGATCGCGACGGCCACCGCCGATGCCCAGTGCAAGGAGAGGACCAGCCTGCTCACCGTCTGGCACGGTGCCGAGGTCGGCATCCAGAAGAACCTGATCGCCGCGCACTCCGACGAGCTGGCGCCCGTGCGCGCGGTGAAGCTCGCCACCGTCAGCAACAGCGACAAGGCCCTGTAGCCCGCCCGCATGTGAGGAGGGGCCCGCGAGACGATCTCGCGAGCCCCTCCTCTCCCCTCCTGATACGCCCCGGTCCGTCACTACCGGGGCAGCACCACGACGTACGCCGCCGGATCGCGGTCGTTCGAGGCCATCAGCGCGGTGCGTACCACCGTGGCCTGCTGCTCCATCGCCTCGCGGAGCTTCTTCGGGGTGATGTAGACGACGGTGATGCCCAGGCGCTCCAGGTGTTCGCGCTTGCGGGCGTACTCCGACCAGAGGGCGTCCTCGTCCTGGCGGGGAGCCCGGGTGTCCAGCTCCACCGCGACCGCCTGCTCGGGCCAGTACGCGTCCAGGCCGCCCAGGTGGGGGCCGCCCGGCAGGCGCAGGTCCACGTTCCACACCGGGTCGGGCAGGCCGTGTTCGCGGACCATGCGGTACAGGCGGTCCTCGGCGATGGCGCGCCCCTCGGCAAGCAGCGAATCCACCGCGTCCACCACGTGCGGGCGGCCGAGGAGCCGGGCCGCAGTCAGCTCGCGCACCACCGCCGCGGGTTCGCAGTGGCCGCCCCGCACCGCCTCCGTCAGCAGCCGGCGTACGGCCCCCGCGTCGGCCAGGTCCGCGACCGCGTCGGCGAGGGCGCGGGGCACGGGGGCGACCGGAACGCCCGTGACCTGTACGGGGGTCGGGAGGGACGGCGTACGGAGGATGCGGGCGCAGCCGTTGGAGCGGAGGCGGCGCAGACGCGGGACCAGGACGTCGATCTTGTCGAGGGAGAGGAGGGGCGGGGCCGAGGAGAAGCCGTGCAGCGTCAGCGCCGCCAGGCCCGTGATCAGGGCGTCCGCGTACGGCTGAGGGGCGTGCGGTTCCTCGGCGCCCGGCTGGGCCGGAATGGCGGTCGCCGGGCCGGGCACGGGCGAGCGGGCGGCGTACAGCAGGACCGCGTGCAGGCGTTCCTCGGAGGTGGGCGGGCCGGGGTGCAGGAGGAAGACGCCCGGGAGGATCTGCTGCCAGGGGCCGCCGGGTCGGCACCGCTCGTTCGTGTCGGCGGTGGTCACGCCGTGGGCGCGCAGCTGGGCGGTGGTCAGGACGCGCCGCTGTACGTCGGACAGGTGGCGGAGGGGGCGGGGGGAGAGCGGGGTGTTGTGGTTCATGACCCGGGGTTTCCCGCTCCGGGCCGGCCCTCTAACCGCTGTTACACGCCCGTCGACAAACCCGGACAAGCCCGTCCTAAAGTACGGACGTTCGAGTGCCGAAAGGCCCTGGTCCGGACGGGGAGTAATAGGGGTTACGGCTCTGAATACCTGTATTTCGTAACCACCGCGTGCATCGGATTACGTCACCAGAGCGTCGGCGCCCCCGCGTCGGCGCCGCGTCCGCACTCGCCGCCGGCGCCCCGCGTCGGCGCCGCGGCTGCACCGCGTCCGCACCCGCCGCCAACGCCCCGCGTCAGCACCCGCGTTCGCGCCGCGTCAGACCGAGGGCACCGGTCGGAACCGGTGCCCTCGGTCGCCAAGCAGTGAGCAGCGCTAGCCCTCCGCCGCCACATCGCACGCCTGTCCCCGCAGCGCGCGCGCCAGATCGTCCCGCGCCTCCAGCACCAGCCGCCGCAGCGCGGGCGCCGCCCCCTCGTGCGCCGCCAGCCACGCGTCCGTCGCGTCCAGCGTCTCCCGCGAGTCCTGGAGGGACGGGAACAGCCCCTTCACCACGTCCATGCCGATCTGGATGGACCGCTCCGCCCAGACCCGCTCGATCGCGTCGAAGTAGTTCGTGGCGTACGGCGCGAGCAGCTCCCGCTGGGACGGCTGCGTGAACCCGGCGATGGTCGCCTCGACGAGCGCGTTGGACAGCGCGTCGGACTCGACCACGGCCGCCCAGGCCTGCGCCTTGACCGCTGCCGAGGGGCGGGCGGCGAGGCAGCGGACCTGGTGGCGCTTGCCGGACGCCGTGTCGTCGCGGGCGAGTTCGGCCGAGAGCGCGGCCTCGTCGGCGACTCCGTACGCGGCGAGCGGTTCCAGGAACGCCCAGCGCAGCTCCTGGTCGACCTCAAGGCCGTCGATCTTCGCGGTGCCCTCCAACAGGCCCCGCAGCAGCTGGAGATCGGCTTCCTCGGACGCCACCGTCGCGAAGAAACGCGCCCACGTCAGCTGGTGCTGGCTGCCCGGCTCGGCGAGCCGCAGCTCCCGCAGCGCGCCCTCGGCGAGCAGGCGCCCGCCCTCCGCGCGCCAGCCGGGCGCCGCGTAGTACGTGAGCGCCGAGTTGGCCCAGGCGTGCAGCATCTGGAGCACACCGATGTCGGACTCACGGCCCGCGAAGCGCAGCACCAGGTCGATGAAGTCGCGAGCGGGCATGAGCGCGTCGCGCGTGAGGTTCCACAGCGCCGACCAGCACAGCGCGCGCGCCAACGGGTCGGTGATCTCGCCGAGCCGCTCCCGCAGGGTCGCCAACGAGCCCTCGTCGAAACGGATCTTGCAGTACGTCAGATCGTCGTCGTTGACGAGGACGAGCTCGGGGGCGTCGGCGCCGGCCAGCTCGTGGACGACCGTACGCGGGCCGTCGACGTCGATCTCGGCGCGCGCGTACCGCTCCACGGCGCCCTCGGGCGTGCGGCGGTACAGGCCCACGGCCACCCGGTGCGGGCGCAGTTCGGGGTGGGACTCGGCGGCCTCCTGGAGGATCGCCAGTTCGTCGACGCGCCCCTCGGAGCTCAGAATCACCTGCGGGGTGAGGGAGTTGACGCCGGCGGTCTGCAGCCAGGACCGCGCCCAGGCGGCCATGTCCCGCCCGCTCGTCTCCTCCAGCACCGACAGCAGATCGCCGAGGCGCGTGTTCCCGTAGGCGTTCCGCTTGAAGTAGCGCCGCGCGCCCTCCAGGAAGGCGTCCTGCCCGACGTACGCGACGAGCTGCTTCAGCACGCTCGCGCCCTTGGCGTACGTGATGCCGTCGAAGTTGAGCTTGGCGTCCTGGAGGTCGCGGATGTCGGCCGTGATCGGGTGGGTGGACGGCAGTTGGTCGGCGCGGTACGCCCACGCCTTGCGGCGGTTGGCGAAGGTGATCCAGCCGTCCTTGAAGCGGGTCGCGCCGACCAGCGAGAACGCGCCCATGAAGTCGGCGAAGGACTCCTTGAGCCACAGGTCGTCCCACCACTCCATGGTGACGAGGTCGCCGAACCACATGTGCGCCATCTCGTGCAGGATGACGTTCGCCCGGCCCTCGTACGACGCCTGGGTCACCTTGCCGCGGAAGATGAACTCCTCGCGGAAGGTGACGAGTCCCGGGTTCTCCATCGCGCCGAGGTTGTACTCGGGCACGAACGCCTGGTCGTACTTGCCGAACGGGTACGGGTAGTCGAAGTGGTCGTGGAAGAAGTCCAGTCCCTGCTTGGTCACCAGGAACACGTCGTCGGAGTCGAAGTGGGGTGCCAGGCCCTTGCGGCACATCGCGCCGAGGGGGATCTCCAGCGTCGTACCGTCGTCGAAGGTGCGGGAGTAGGAGTCGGTCACATAGTGGTACGGGCCCGCCGCGACCGCCGTGATGTACGTCGAGATCGGCTTGGTCTCGGCGAACTGCCAGACCCCGTCGTTGAGTTCACCGACGCCGTTGCTCCAGACGGTCCATCCCTGCGGGGCGCGTACCTCGAAGCGGAAGGGGGCCTTGAGGTCCGGCTGCTCGAAGTTCGCGAAGACGCGCCGGGAGTCGGCGGGCTCGTACTGCGTGTACAGGTACACCTCGCCGTCCTCGGGGTCGACGAAGCGGTGCATGCCCTCGCCGGTGCGGGAGTAGGCGCACTGGGCGTCGACCACGAGTTCGTTGTCGGCGGCGAGGTCCTCCAGGCGGATCCGGGAGCCGTCGAAGACCTCGCCCGGGTCGAGGTCCTTCCCGTTCAGTGAAACGGCGGTCACGCTCGGTGCGATCAGGTCGGCGAAGGTGGCGGCGCCCGGCTCGGCGCAGCGGAAGCGGATCGTGGTCACGGAGCGGAAGGTCCGCGGACCCTCCGCGCCGCCCTCGCCCGCGGGGGAGTCGCCGACGGCGGAGCGCAGGTCGAGGGACACGTCGTACCCGTCGACGGACAGCAGGGCGGCCCGTTCCCGGGCCTCGTCGCGGGACAGATTCTCACCGGGCACGGACGGCACTCCCTCAGCTGGTGTTCGGCATGCGGACAGGCCCGATCCTGCCATGTGCCCCTGACACCGGGCACCCGGGAATGGGGTGGACGACGGTTGGTGTTGCCTGAGGAAACGACCGTATTTCTAGGAGAGCCATGTCCCAGACCGCGAGCACCTCCGCCAAGACCCCCGTCGATTTCTGGTTCGACCCGCTGTGCCCCTGGGCCTGGATGACCTCGCGGTGGGTTCTGGAAGTGGAGAAGGTCCGGGACATCGAGGTCCGCTGGCACATCATGAGCCTCGCGGTGCTGAACGAGCCGAAGCTGGACGAGCTGCCCGAGGAGTACCGGGAGCTGCTGTCCACCAAGGCCTGGGCACCGGTCCGCGTGGTCACCGCCGCCTGGCAGAAGCACGGCGACGACGTCCTCGGCCCGCTCTACACCGCACTCGGCACCCGCATCCACAACCAGGGCGAGGGCCCGACCCGCGAGGCGATAGTCGGCGCGCTCGCCGACGTCGGCCTCCCCGCGGACCTGATCGACTACGCCGACCAGGAGAACTTCGAGTTCGACGCCGAGCTGCGCGCCTCCCACAAGGAGGGCATCGACAAGGTCGGCCAGGACGTCGGCACCCCCGTCATCGCCGTCCCCGGCGCCGACGGCGAACAGCTCGCCTTCTTCGGTCCCGTGGTCACCCCTGCCCCCAAGGGCGAGGACGCCGCCAAGCTCTGGGACGGCACGCTCCTCGTCGCCTCGGTACCGGGCTTCTACGAGATCAAGCGGACGCGGACGGCGGGACCGGACTTCAGCAACCTGTAGATCCTCCGGCTCCTCGGTCGGCGTACAGCGCGGACAGCCGGGGCAGCCTGCGTGACCGCTCCTCCTCGTCGTCGAAGTCGAAGCCCCAGGACGGATCCAGCTCCGGATACCGGATCGTGAAGCTGTCCTGGGGCACCTCCTCTCCCGTCGCCTCCTTATAGGCGTCCCAGGAGATGCCCAGCGCGTCCTCGCACTCCATCTCCATCCAGTCCTTTGCGGCCTCCCGCACGACCGGGAGCTCCGCGAGCGCGTCCGGATCGCCCACGGCCTGCTCGAACACCTCGCGCCCCTGCATGATCAGCCAGCCGCGGAAGTAGTCGAAGCCGTCGTCGGAGCAGCCGCCGTTGATCAGATAGGCGGCGGCCCACAGGGGAGCGCGGTAGGACTGCGCCATCAGGTCCCAGAAGACCTGCTGGGCGGCGACTATCTCCTCCACGGGCCGAGCGGCCAGTACCGCGGTGGCCCGCGCGGCGACCGCTTCGCCGTCCGCCGGGTCGGCTGCCTGCTTGCGTGCGTCTTCGACGACGCGCCAGAACTCTCCGGTGTCCATGGGAAGAAGCGTGCCAGGAGGGTCTGACAACGGGGGTGTCAGCCCGAGCCGGGCTCGGGCTCCTCCCGGAACTTCTCGGGGAGGCGGTCGCCGCCTCGCGTGTGGAGGTACGGCTGGTACCACAGGCACCCCTTGGCGGTGCATCGCCAGAGGTTGTCCACGAAGTGGCGCTCCCCCTTCTCCGCACGGACCGCCGCCTTCTCGTCGGCGTTGAGCTTCCGGAAGTCCTGCCTGCTGCCGCAGGTCGGGCATACCCGGCTTACTGTCATGAACCACTCCTCGCGATCGCCGCCAGGTCCGGGAAGTCGGTCACCACCGCGTCGACCCCCAGCCCGTAGTACAGCGCGTACTCCGCGAACGCGTCCCCGAAATCATTGGCTCCGGTGCCCCGCCGGAAGTCCGTCGGCAGGAACTGGTTCTCCGCCCGGAAGGTGTACGGGCCGACCTTCAGGCCCGCCGCGTGGGCGTCGGCGAGCAGGGGCGTCGGGGTGCCCAGGCCGCCGTCCGCGCCCACCGGGACGATCGACGTCTTGTCGGGGCCGATCCAGTCGGCGTACGCGGCGATCTTCGCGAGGCCCGTCGGCGTCATCATGTCCTTGTACGTCGTCGGGTCGCCGGAGGAGACCAGGTCGTAGGGGCCGCCCGTGGTGCCCAGGGCCTGCCACAGCGGTACGCCGAGCTCCTGGGCGGCGATGCGCTGCAAACTCGTCGGCTCGAAGGACTGGACGACGCACTCGCGCGGGCCCAGACGGTTGCGGCGGATGAGCGCCGCCAGCTTCGGCTCCAGCTCCAGGCCGATCGACCGGAAGTAGGTGGGGTGCTTCGTCTCGGGGAAGACGGCGATCGTGCGGCCATGTTCCTTGGACAGGCGGCGGGCGAGGTCGACGACCTCCTGGAAGGTGAGCACCTCGTGGCGGCCGTCGAAGACGGTGTTGCGGTTGCGGACCAGGGGGAGGCGCTCCACCGCCCGTAACGTCTTCAGCTCCGCCAGCGTGAAGTCCTCGGTGAACCAGCCCGTCACGCTGCGGCCGTCCACCGTCTTCGTCGTGCGGCGGGCGGTGAACTCCGGGTGCGATGCCACGTCCGTGGTCTGCGAGATCTCGTTCTCGTGCCGGACGACCAGGGCGTGGTCCCTGGTCGGCACCAGGTCGGGCTCGATCCAGTCGGCGCCCGTCTGGACGCCGTACGTGTAGGCCGCCGCGGTGTGTTCGGGGCGCCAGCCTGCGGCGCCGCGGTGGCCGACCACCAGGGGGGCGCGGGGGTGCTCGGCTGCCGCCGTGGTGGGTGCGGAGACGGCCGCCGTGCCGGCGGCGGCCGCGAGCAGTATGGAGCGACGTCTTGGGTGCGGGGTCATGTAACTCCCTTTCCGGAGTGGGTGGTTGATGCGTCTTGTTTCGCCCCCTCCGCCCCTGCCCATTCCCGTACCTGGGGGCTGCCGCCCCCAGACCCCCGCCAAAGATCGCGCAGTTCCCCGCGCCCCTGAAAAGGGGCGCGGGGAACTGCGCAAACGGGGTCTGGGGCGGAGCCCCAGGGACGGGACGGGCAGGGGCGGAGGGGGCGAAAAAACTCAGTGGTGAGCCCGGCGCCTGGCTTCCGTCAGGTGGGCCAAGTGGTCCTCGTACGCCTTGGCGTAGTAGGCCGCCCGAGCCGGGTCGGGTTGGACGACCGCTGTCGGCCGGGTCCACGCGGCCGTGTCGAGGGCGACCCCGTACCGTGCCGCGGCCGCAAGCACCGCCCCCCGCGCCCCCACCTCGCCCTCCACGACCCGTAGGGGCCGCCCGAGCACATCGGCCAGCAGCCGCATCCACGCGGGGCTGCGCGTGCCCCCGCCGCAGACGGCCAGCGACCCCGTCAGGCCCGCGGCCTCCAGGCAGTGGCGGGCGGCGTAGCCGATGCCCTCGCAGGTGGCGCGGATCAGGTCGGCGCGGGTCGACTCCAGGCAGACGCCGGTCAGTTCGGCGCGCAGGCGTGGTTCGACGAAGGGAGCGCGTTCGCCCGAGGGGGCGAAGTAGGGGAGTACGCGGACGCCGTTCGCGCCGGGCGGGGTCGCGTCCAGCAGGGCGTCCACCTCGTCGTGGTGGACGCCCGTCGTCGACAGGACCCAGTCCAGTGCCGCCGTGCCGACCATCGCGGGCATGGCGCGCAGCCAGTACCCGGCCCGGTCGGTCGAGATGTACAGGCCGGCCGGTTCGCCGGTCAGGTCGAGGTCCGTCGTCCCGACCAGACTGGCCAGGCAGGTGCCGACGATCAGCAGCCCGTCGCCGGGGGCCGTGACGCCCGCCCCGAGCGCGCAGGAGGGGAGGTCGTAGGGGCCGCCCGCGATCGGCGTGCCGGACGGCAGGCCCGCGCCGCGCGTCCGCCCGGTGGCCACCGGATCGCTCACCGGCGCCAGGAGTCCGCGCCGGTGGGTCAGGCCGAGCAGCTCGACGACCCGGTTGTCGTAGGTACGGGTGCGCGGGTCGAGGAACGGCATCGACGCGTCCGACACGTCCGTCGCCCGCACCCCCGTCAGCCGCTGGAAGACCATGTCCTTGCAGTACAGGGCGGTCGTCGCCGCATCGAGCGACGTCGGCTCGTAGCGGTCGAGCCAGGCCAGCAGCGGGCCCGGGCAGCCGGGGAACATGGCACTGCCCGTGCGCCGGAAGACCGTCTCGAAGGTGCCGTCCGACAGCCACTGGTCGACCAGCTCGTGGGCCCGGCCGTCCATCCAGGACGCCGCGGCCCGCACCGGCCGGCCCTCGGCGTCGACGAGCCACACCCCGTCGCCCTGCCCGGTGAGCCCAGCCAGCTCGACGGGGCCCGGCACGGCGGCGGTCAGCGCGGAGAGCACCGCGACCACCGCCGCGTACACCTCCTCCATGTCCTGCTCGACGAATCCGCCGCGGATGGTGAGGTCCACCGGCCGTGCCTCTACGGCCAGTTCGCGGCCCGTGTCGTCGAAGGCGGCCGCCTTCACCATGGATGTGCCCACATCGATCCCGACGTACATGCCCTTCGGCCTCCTTCGGATCGGCCATCTCAAACCGGTGGGCCTCAGTCGAGGCAGTGTGCCAGCGGTTCCCCGCGTGTCCAGCGGCCCACCTCCGCCGCCGCGATCCGTGCGGCCTTTTCGGCCACCGCCCGGCTGGCACCGCCCAAGTGCGGTGTCATCACGAGCCGTTCGGTCCCGACGAGGTCGAAGAGGGGGGAGTCCGGCGGCACCGGCTCGCGCTCGTAGGTGTCGAGCGCGGCCGCCGACAGCTGCCCGCTCTTCAGCGCGTCGCACAGCGCGCCCTCGTCGACCAGCGGACCGCGCGCCACGTTCACCAGGACGGCACCGGGCGGCAGCAGCGCCAGCTCGCGCGTGCCGACCAGGCCGCGGGTCTCGGGGGTGAGCCGTGCGTGCAGGCTGATCACCCGGGACCGGCCGAGGAGTTCGTCCAGTGAGCCGACCCGTAGCCCGTGCACCTCGCCGCGCACATAGGGGTCGTACACCAGCACCCGGGCCCCGAACGCGCCGAGCACCCGCGCGACCCGGCTGCCGACGGCCCCGTAGCCGATCAGTCCGACGGGCAGGTCTTCCAGCTCCAGGCCGCTGTGCTCGTATGTGTAGTACGTCGCCCCGCCGCCCCAACTGCCCTGCCGTGCGAGGAGATCGTGGGCCTGCGGGATGCGCCGCAGCGCCGCGAGGAGCAGGCCGACGGTGAACTCGGCGGTGGCGGCGGCGTTGCGGCCCGGCGCGAAACACACCCGTACGCCGTGTGCGCGGGCCGCTTCCCGGTTCACGTTCACCGGGCCGCCCCGGCAGACGACCACCAGCCGCAGCCGCGGGGAGGCGGCCAGCACCCGCTCCGTCACCGGGCCCATCTGGGTGACCAGGACGTCCGCGTCGGCGAGCGCCTCGATCAGCTCGTCCTCGGCGTCGCCGGCCTCCTCGACCTCGGAGACCGGGCCGAAGGGTTCAAGGGGCCAGCCGAGCATCAATTCCCGTACGGAGAAGGGGTGTTCGCCGAGCTCGGCGTGGACCGCCTCCGCGATCAGCCGCGGCAGTACGAAGTGGTCGCCGGCGGCCACCACAGTCACGGAACCGGTCATCGCAGGGAGTCTCCCGTCTCGGTGTCGAAGACATGGGTGAGACCGGGATCGGCGGTCACCCGGACCCGCTCGTCCCGGGCGAGCCGCACCTCTGGGGCGGTGAGGACGACGAGCGGTCGTACGACTCCTTCGAGGGCGAGGGTGGCGATGCCCGACTCCAGGAGCGGCTCGTGGGCGCTCACCCGGGCCGGGACCCCGCCCTCGCCGGACAGTTCCAGATCCTCCGGCCGGATACCGATCACCACCTCGCGGCCCTCCGCCACCTTCACCGGCAGCGCGAAGCTCACCGTCCGCGAGAGCCGGGCGTGGCCGTCCCCCGTCGAGATCCCCGGCAGCAGATTGATCGCCGGCTCCCCGACGAAGTCGGCGACGAAGACATTGGCGGGGCTGTCGTAGATCTCGTACGGCGTGCCGAGCTGCTGGATGACGCCGTCCTTCATCACGGCGATCCGGTCGGCGAGGGAGAGGGCCTCCTCCTGATCGTGCGTGACCAGGATGGTGGTGTGCCCCAAGTCCCGTTGGATGCGCTTGAGTTCGCGGCGGGTGGTGTCCCGCTGGGCCGCGTCGAGGTGGGACAGCGGTTCGTCGAGGAGCAGGACGTCGGGCTCGCGGATCAGCGCGCGGGCGAGGGCCACACGCTGCTTCTGGCCGCTGGACAGACCGGCGGGCCGGGCCTGCAGCAGATCGGTGAGCGCCACCCGTTCCGCGATCTCGGCGACCTTGCGGGCGACCTCCCCCCGTGATCCCCGCGCTCCCCGCCTGCGGGCCTTCAGCCCGAACGCCAGGTTCTCGGCGACGCTCAGTGGTGGATACAGCGCGTAGTTCTCGAAGGCGACCCCGATGTTGCGGGCTTGCGCGGGCCGCCCCACGACCGAGGCGCCGCCCACCAGGATGTCGCCGCCGGTCACCGTCTCCAGACCCGCGATCATGCGCAGGGTCGTGGACTTGCCGCACCCGGACGGGCCGAGCAGTCCGAGGAGTTCGCCCGAGCGCAGCTCCAGATCGATGCCGCGCACTGCGTCCACGGCCGGGCGGCCCCGGGACCTGTACGTCTTGCGCAGCCCGCGCAGCGCCAATTCGGCCATCCGCAGCCCTTTCTGCCGGTCACTCAGCCACCGGTGCCGGTGGCGCACACTTCGTAGGGAACCTTGTGTTCGTCGAGATCGCGCAGCGCGTCGGCCGATGCCCCGTCGTCGACGAGGACCAGGTCGAAGCGGGACAGCGGGACGACGCGGTGCAGCGCGACCCGGCCGAGCTTGGTGTGGTCGAGCAGCAGGATGTTGCGGGCGGCCGAGTCGAGCATGGCGCGCTTCACGGACACGATGTGCTGTTCCTGGTGGTACGCGTACCCGCCGAAGACCGCCGACGTCGACGCGAAGCAGACGTCGACGCGCAGTGACTGCACCGCCTCCACGCAGGACACCCCGAGGAACGAGGAGTGCAGCGGGTCGTAGTCGCCGCCCAGGGCCATCAGATGGATGCCGCGCCGGTCGGAGAGGAGGTTGATCGCCTCCAGGAAGTTGGTGACGACCGTGAGCGGGGTGATCTCGCCCAGCCTTCGGGCTATTTCCAGCGCGGACGTCGAGTCGTCGAGCAGGACCGCCATGCCGGGTTCGACGATCTTCAGCGCGCGCTCGGCGACGGCCGCCTTCTGCGGGCGCATCGTCTTCAGCCGGTACTGGACGTTCGACTCGAAGACCCCGGACGGCTGCGCGGTCACACCACCCCTGAACTTCCGTACGATTCCCTGCCGTTCGAGCTCGTCGAGGTCCCTGTGTATGGTCATCAGGCTCACGCCGAAGCGTTCGGCCAGCTCGGCCGCGGTCGCCGACCCGTCGGCCAGCACCTGCTCGGCCATGGCGGCCTGCCGGACCGCGGGCCCCTGCTGTGCACCACTGGTGTTGCCGCTGCTGCTCATCGCGTGCTCGTCTCGATCCTTCGTCCTGGACGCTCCGGCCGGTCGGCCTCGAACAGCAGCAGGTTCTCAGGCCGTACGGTCAGCCGTACCGGATCGTCGGGGCGCAGGTGTGTCGCGTCGGCGCGCGGCGCGACGAGCGAGACGTGCTGCCCGCCCAGCCGTACGGTGACCTCGACGGCCCGGCCGAGCACCTCGGTGACGTAGACGGTGCCGGTGAGTTCGTGGCCGTCACCCTGGAGCGCGAGATCCCGGGGACGTACGCCGATCAGCACCTCGGTGCCGGGTGCGCCCCGCGCGCTGACCGGCAGCTCCACCGCTCCGTCCGCCGACCGGAAGCCGCCGTCCTCGGTGATCGTCCCCGGCAGCAGATTGATCCGCGGCCGCCCGAACGCCCGCGCCACCTCCGTGTCGCATGGCCGGTACCACATCTCCTCCCGCGTCCCCGTCTGTACGATCCGGCCGTCCCGGATGACGCCGACCCGGTCGCCGAGGGCCAGTGCCTCGACGGAGTCGTGGGTGACGTACAGCGTGGTGGTGTGCTGCACGGCGCCGATCGCCTTGAGCTCGGCGCGCATCGACTGGCGCAGTTTGGCGTCCAGGTGGGAGAGCGGTTCGTCGAGGAGGAAGGCGCGGGCGGGGCGGACCAGCACCCGGCCGAGCGCGATCCGCTGCCGCTGACCGTTCGACAACTGGCCCACCGGGCGGTCCAGCAGGCCGCTGATGCCGAGGAGTTCGGCGATCGCCCCGATGCGGTCGCGGGCCTCGGCGGCGGGCAGCTTGTACCGGGGCGAGCGCAGCGGTGAGGCGAGGTTGTCGTACGCCGAGCGGTGCGGGTAGAGGGCGTAGCTCTCGAAGCACATGGCCACGCCCCGGTCGTACGGCTCGACTCCGGTCATGTCGGTGCCGTCGAGCTCGACCGTGCCGGAGTCGGGCTGTTCGAGTCCGGCGACGGTCTTGAGGGTGGTCGTCTTGCCGGCGCCGGAGGGGCCGAGCAGGCAGAAGAACTCGCCCTCCTGGACTTCCAGTTCCAGCCCGTCGAGCGCGGTGGTCCGGCCGTACGTCTTCCGCACGCCTCGCAGAGTGATGCTCATGACTTCACCGCCCCGAACGACAGCCCCCGCACCAGATACCGCTGGATCGTCAGCGCGAGCAGCAGCGGCGGTACGACGGAGACGAGCGCGGCGGCGGCCGTGAGGTTGTACTTGGGCCGGTCGCCGCCGAGGAAGGACAGCGCGCCCACCGTCACGGTCTGGGCCTGCGAGGAGGTGAGGATGAGGGGGAAGACGAAGTTGTTCCAGGCGAAGATGAAGGCGAGCAGCGACACGGCCGCGATGCCGGGCTTGACCAGCGGCAGCGCGACCTTGAAGAAGGCCTGCTTGCGGGTGTAGCCGTCGAGGAGCGCGGCCTGCTCCAGCTCCGGTGTCAGATCGGCGAAGTACGACCGCATGATCCACACGATCAGCGGCAGCGTGACGAGTTGCAGCACCCACACCATGCCGACGTATGTGTCGAAGAGGCCGAGCTTCTGGTAGAGCACGAACAGCGGGATGATCACGGTGAGTTCGGGCGCGAAGCGGAACGACAGCAGCGTGAACATCAGGTTCTCGGAGCCCTTGAACCGCCAGCGCGCCGACGCGTACGCCGCCGGCAGGCCGACCACGAGCGAGAGCGCCACCGCGCCCAGCGACACGACCAGGCTGTTGACGAAGAAACGGACGAACGGGATGCCCTCGCTGTCGCCGAGCACCGTCCGGTAGGAGTCGAGGGTCGGGGTGAAGGAGAAGTAGGTGCTGAAGAGCTGGTTCGCGGGCTTCAGGGAGAGGATCACCATCCAGGCGATCGGGAAGAGCGCGAAGACGAAGTAGAGGACGAGCGCGGCGTCCGCCAGCCATCCGAGCCACGGCTTCCCGCCCGGCTTCCGTTCCGACCGCCTGTCCTTGCGGGTCACTTGGACACCTCCGCGGCCCGGTTCTGAAGCCTGCCCAGATAGCGCACCAGCACCATCGCGGCCAGATAGACCACGGCCCACAGCACGATCGTGTAGCTGATCCCGAAGGAGTAGCGCTGGAAGCGGATCGCCTCCAGATAGGCGCGGATCTGCAGCACCACCGTGGAGTCGCCGGGTCCGCCCTCGGTGAGCGCGTAGATGATGTCGAAGACCTTCAGCGAGTCCATGAACCGGAAGATCACCGCGACCAGGACGTACGGCCACAGCATCGGCAGCGTGAGCCGCCGGAAGGTGTACCACCAGCCCGCGCCGTCCACCGCGGCCGCCTCGAACGGGGAGGTCGGCAGCGAGCGCAGCCCGGCCAGCGCCAGGATCGCCACGAACGGTGTGTACACCCACACGTCCACCGCGATCGACGACAGGAGCGCGCCGGTGGGGGTGTCCGTCCACTGGACTCCGCCCAGGCCGAAGGGCTTCAGCAAGTGATTGATCACGCCCACGGAGGGCTGGAGCATCAGCTTCCAGATGATCGCGGCGATCACCGGCGCGATCATCAGCGGCAGGATGAGGATCTTCTCCAGCACCCGGCCGATGAGGGACGACCGGTGCAGCAGCAGGGCGACGGCGACCCCGAGCACGGTCTCGACGGCGGCGGCCCCGACCGCGTACAGCACCGTCACCCAGGCGGAGTTCCAGAAGGCCTCCTGTGTGAAGACCGTCCGGTAGTTCTCGAAGCCCACCATGTCCGGCTGCGGCTTGCTCGCCGAGAAGTCGAACAGCGTGTAGTAGAGGCCGAGTCCGAAGGGGTACAGGATCCCGCCGGTGAGCAGCAGGGCGGGCACGATCAGCAGGTACGGGCGCAGACCGCGTCGCCAGCGCGGAACGGCCCGTACCTGCCGTGCCCCCTCCTCGCGAGAGGCCGCCCCGTGGTCGGTCTCCGTCAACGAGGTCATCGGGCTCAACTCACCTTGGTCGCAAGGTCACTTGCGAGGCCGTTGAGCACGGACTCGGCGTTCTTCCCGCCGTAGATCTCCTGGAGCGCCGACGCCCAGCTCGTCGTCGCGTCGAAGAACTGCGCCTGCGGGGTGAACTGGATCTTCGTCTGGTCGACGACCGCCTCGAAGGTGTCGATGAAGCCCTCCAGGTGCCTCATCTTGTCCTTGTAGGCGCCGTCCTGGCTGATCGACTTCCGCACCGGGTCGATGTGGTTGTACGTGATCGCGCCCTTGCGCAGATGCTCCTTGCCGGTGGCCCACTGCAGGAACAGCCACGCGGCGCTCTTCTTCTTGCTCTTGGCGTTCATGCCGAGCGACCAGATCCACATATTGGTGGCGAGCGACCCGTCGGGCCCCTTCGGGCCCGGATGGAAGGCGATCTTCCCGGACGCCGGGCTCGCCCCCTTCACGGCCTGGAAATACGCGGCCGTGTCCGCGTCGAAGAGCATCCCGGCCTTCTTCGCGCCGAGGTCGCTGGAGCACTGGTACCAGGTGTACGACGTCCACGACGGCGGGCCGCCCTGTTTGACCATGCCCGCCCAGTCCTGGGTGAAGGCGCTGGCCTCCGGGGTGTTCATGGCGGGCTTGAGCTTGCCGTCGGTGACGGTGAAGTCCTTGAGTCCATTGCGCGCGTACATCGTCATGAAGCCGGGGTGGATGGTCGCCCAGCTGCGCGAGCCACGCACGGCGATGCCGTACATGCCGTCGAATCCGGCGTCCGGCGCCTTCTTCTTGATGACGGACGCCACTTCCCGTAACTCGTCGAAGCTCTCCGCCGGCTTGAGGCCGAGCTTCTTGAAGACCTCCGTGTTGTAGGCGACGACGTTCGTCTCCCAGCCCCACGGCAGCGCGTACTGTCCGCCCTGCCCGAGCGGCGCGCCCGCCTTCAGGGACCACTGGTCGGCCTGCAGGAGGTTCGGGAAGAAGTCGGCCTGGTCCCATTCGTCGCCGGTGGCCGAGGAGTTGCGCATCCAGGGCCCGAGATCCTCCAGCCAGCCCGGCGGCCCGTACTGCCACACCATGTACGCGCCGAGCATGAAGACGTCGTACGAGGCACGCCCGCTGGACAGGTCCACGGTGAGCTTGTCGAAGTAGTTGTCCTCGGGGAAGACGTCGTACTCGACCTTGATGCCGGTCTTCTCGGTGAACGACTTGAGGTCGGCGATCAGCGCGTCCGTGTAAGGGTGCTTGTTCAGCAGTGCCTTGACCGTCTTCCCCTTCTCCCGCTTCCAGTCGAAGGAGCCGGTGACGTCGGCGGCCGCCGACCCGTCGTTCTTCTTGTCGTCCCCACCGAACCCGGCGCCGCAGGCGGTCAGCAGCGGGGCCGTGGCCGCCGCGGCGGCCAGCGCGAGGAAGCGCCGGCGGTCGTGCACGTGCATGTCCATCCGTGACCTCCACGTCGGTTCGGTTCGGTCCGGTTCCGGTTAACACGTCGAGTCGACTCGTTAACAGAGGGTGTAACGGCGGGGGTTGACCGTCAATCCCTCGCGCAGGGGAAAATCTCAGGGCAGAGTGAGAAGTTCACAGTCTGGGTCGGGATACCGCGAGTGGGCACGCTCGGGCTCTCGACACCGGCTTGAGCGCCCCCGGAGGCGAGCGAGCCAAAAAAGCAGGAGGTCCGGATGGCGGAAGACGGAACGGCGTGGCTGGGGATCGACCTGGGCACACAAGGGGTTCGTGTCCTCGCCGTCACCGGCGCCGGACGCGTCCTCGGCAGCGGCGCGGCCCCGCTCACCGGACGGCGGGCGGGTCCGCGCCATGAACAGGGCGCGGGGGACTGGTGGGGCGCGGTGTGCGCGGCGTCCCGGGCGGCGCTCGGGTCGCTCGACCGGGTACGGATCGGTGGGCTCGCCGTGTGCGCCACGTCCGGCACGGTGCTGCTCACGGACGATGCGGGGCGTCCGCTGACACCGGGCCTGATGTACGACGACGGACGCGCCGCGGCGGAGGGGCGGCGGGCCCGTGCGGCGGGGCTCTTTGTGCAGAACGGCTGGGGGCTGCCGAAGGCGCTGTGGCTGGTGCGGGAGTGCGGCGGCGCTCGCCTGGCGCACCAGGCCGATGTCATCACCGCCCGCCTGACCGGCCACCCGACGCCCACCGACTCCAGCCACGCCCTGAAGACCGCCTACGACCTGGAGCGCGACACCTGGCCGTACGCGGCCCTCGCCGAACTGGGCCTGCCCGAGGACCTGTTGCCCGAGGTCGTACGCCCCGGAACCCGCCTCGGCGAGGTCTGCGCGGCCGCCGCCGAGCGCACCGGCATCCCCGCCGGCACCCCCGTGATCGCCGGTATGACCGACGGCTGCGCGGCCCAGATCGCCTCGGGCGCCCTGCGCGAGGGCTCCTGGAACTCGGTGCTCGGGACGACGCTCGTGCTCAAGGGCGCGGCAGCGCAGCCCGTACGGGACGCGACCGGCGTCGTCTACAACCACCTCGCCCCGGACGGAAGTTGGCTGCCCGGAGGTGCGTCCAGCGTCGGCGCGGGCGCGCTGGCGGCGTACTTCCCCCATGCCTCACCGGCCGCCATGGACAAGGCCGCCCCGGCCCACGAGCCCGCGTCCGTCCTCGCCTACCCCCTCACCTCACCCGGTGAACGCTTTCCCTTCCTCGCACCGGACGCCACCGCCTTCGTCCTCGGCGAACCCGCCTCCGACGCCGACCTGTGGGCCGCGCTTCTCCAGGGCGTCGGCCTCGCCGAGCGGCTCTGCCTGGACTACCTGCACCACCTCGGCGCCCCGCTGGACGGACCGCTCACCTTCACCGGCGGCGCGGCCCGCAGCCCGTACTGGAATCAGCTCCGCGCCGACATCCTCGGCCGCCCCGCCCGGGTACCCGAACAGACCGAACCCGCCCTGGGCATGGCGGTGTTGGCGGCCTACGGCACGGGCGCCGCCCGCACCCTCGCGGACGCCGCCGAAGCCATGGTCCGGCTCCGCACGGTCCTCGAACCCCGCCCCGCCCGTACGGCACTCTTCGCGGACCCGTACGCGCGGTTCGTCGACGAGCTGGAGCGGCGCGGCTGGCTCCCCGCTTCCGTCGCGGCGCACGCGCGAGCGCGCCTGGACCTGGATACTGCGGGCTCATGAGTACGACAAGCACCCGCGGTGCGACCCTTCTGCTGGCCCGGCACGGGCAGACCGTCTGGCATGCCGAGAACCGCTACGCCGGCGTGAGCGACGTCCCCCTCACCGACGAGGGCCGCGCCCAGGCGGAGGCCCTCGGCCGCTGGGCCGCCGCACACCCGGTCGACGCGATCTGGACGTCCACGCTCGCCCGCGCCATCGCCACGGCCGAACCGGCCTGCCGCGCCCTGGGACTCACCCCGCACCGCGAACCCGCCCTGCGCGAATGCGACTTCGGGGTCGTGGAGGGCCGCACCCTCGCCGAGTTCGAGGCGGAGAACCCGGCGCGCGCCAAGGCCTTCCGGGCCGACCCGGTGTCGTACCCCTTCCCCGAGGCGGAGGACCCCCGCACCGCCGCGGCCCGCGGCGCGGGCGCCCTGCGCCGCATCGCGGCCGCGCACCCCGGCGAACGCGTCCTGGTCGTCGCCCACAACACCCTGCTCCGCCTGGTGCTCTGCTCCGTCCTGTCCATCCCGCTGGGCGAGTACCGCCGCGTCTTTCCGCACCTGCGCAACGCGGCGGTCAGCGAACTGCGGGTGGCGGACGGGAGCGTCGCCCTGCTGTCGCTCAACGTGCCGTGCGCACCATGAGGGAAAGCCCCCGCGAGTCAGGTCCTCGCGGGGGCTTTCCTTTTCTCCGCCTGCCACGTGAAGGGTGAGAAGACGATCACGAGCAGGACGTTTCATACCTGCCTCAGGGGGCCAGCAGCAATACGTCTGCGCGGGACGTGGCCGCTTCGTAACGCCGGGCCACGTCCTGCCAGTCGACGACCTGCCACATGGCCTCGATGAAGTCGACCTTCTGGTTCTTGTACTGCAGGTAGAAGGCGTGCTCCCAGGCGTCGAAGACGAGGATCGGCACGGAGCCCTGGCCCACATTGCCCTGGTGGTCGTAGATCTGCTCGACGACGAGGCGGCCGCTCAGCGGCTCGTACGCGAGGACGCCCCACCCGGAGCCCTGCGTGGTCGCGGAGGCCTTGGTCAGCTGGGCCTTGAAGGCGCCGAACGAGCCGAAGGACTCCGTGATCGCGTCCGCGAGGTCGCCGACGCCGTCCGCGGCCAGCGGCTCGCCGCCGCCGTCACCGGTCATGTTGTGCCAGTAGATCGAGTGCAGGATGTGGCCGGAGAGATGGAAGGCCAGGTTCTTCTCCAGGCCGTTGACCGAGCCCCACGACTCCTTGTCCCGCGCCTGTGCGAGCTGCTCCAGCGTGTCGTTGGCGCCCTTGACGTAGGCCGCGTGGTGCTTGTCGTGGTGCAGCTCGATGATCTCGGGGCTGATCACGGGCGCGAGCGCGGCGTAGTCGTACGGCAGCTCAGGGAGCGTGTAGACGGGCATGCGGGGTCCCCTCCGACCTCTTATTGCAACTTACTTGCAACTGCACGCTAGCAACAAAAAGGCCCCCGCGTGCGCAACGCGGGGGCCTTTCGGCAAGTCGAGGGGCGTCAGTGACGGGCCCGCGCCCTCTGCCAGGCGTAGCCGACGGCCGCCAGGAACAGCGTCATCCCGCCCGTCGAGTAGAGCTGTACGCGGGTGTCCGGCTCCCGGGCCATCAGGACGAAGATCGCCGCCATGCCCGCCAGCGCGACCCATGTCAGCACCGGGAACGCCCACATCCGCACGACCAGCTTCTCCGGGGCCTCCCGCTCCACCTGGCGCCGCAGCCGCAGCTGCGAGACCGCGATGAAGATCCAGACGACCAGGATCACCGCGCCGATCATGTTCAGCAGCCAGGGGAAGACGTCGTTCGGGCGCCAGTAGCTGAGTACGACGCACACGAAGCCGAAGACGGAGGACGCCAGCACCGCGATGCGCGGGACCCCGCCCGACACCCGGCCGAGCGCCTTCGGGCCCTGGCCGCGCGCCACCAGCGAGTACCCGATGCGCGAGGCCCCGTAGATGTTGGCGTTCATCGCCGAGAGCAGGGCCACGAGGACGACCACCTTCATCAGCTGCGCGGCGCCCGGGATGCCCAGGTGGTCGAGGGCTGCGACGTACGGGCCCTTCTCCACGACCTCCTTGGAGTCCCACGGGACCAGGGTGACGATGACCGCCATCGAGCCGACGTAGAAGAGCGCGATGCGCCACATGGCGGTGCGTACGGCGCTCGCGACGCCCTTGACCGGGTTCTCCGACTCGGCCGCCGCGATCGTCACCGTCTCCAGGCCGCCGTACGCGAACACCGAGGCGAGCAGGCCGATGACGAGCCCCTCGCTGCCGTTCGGCAGGAAGCCGCCCGCACCGGTGAGGTTCGAGGCGCCGGGGGAATCCGTGCCCGGCAGGACGCCCGCGATGGCCAGCACGCCAAGGACCAGGAACAGGCTGATCGCGCCGACCTTCAGCGCGGAGAACCAGAACTCGAACTCGCCGAAGTTCTTCACGGCGGCGAGATTGGTGGCGCAGAAGACGACCATGAACAGCGCCACCCACGCCCACTCGGGCGTGCCCGGCAGCCAGCCGGTGACGATCTTCGCGGCGCCGATGCCCTCCAGGCCGACGGCCGTGCACAGCAGCACCCAGAACGACCAGCCCGCGGTGAAGCCCGCCCACGGCCCGATCGCCCGCTCCGCGTGCGCGGAGAAGGAGCCGGACGACGGATAAGCGGCCGACATCTCGCCGAGCATCCGCATCACCAGCATGACGAGCAGACCGGAGACGGCGTACGCGATGACGATCGAAGGCCCGGCGGCGGCGATCCCCGCGCCGGACCCGACGAACAGGCCCGCGCCGATCACACCGCCGAGGGCGATCATCGACAGGTGGCGCTGCTTGAGGCCGTGCGAGAGGGAGACGTCCGTGTCGGGGGTGCCGGGAGGGGCGTCGAGGGTGGTGCGGGACATGAGAGCGGGTGGTCCCTTACGTGCGAGTGGCAAAAACGCCCACAGTCTGGGCAGCCTCTCCGCTCAGAGGGAGAGGCTGCCCACTATGCGGACACGCGCCGCACGGTGAGTGACGTCCGCGTTACGCGGCGACGGACGTGTAGTGCGAGGCGTCGCCCGCGATCGAGTAGCTCTCCTTGCCCTCGATGCCGACCGGCACGTCACCGGCGACGGTCACGCGGTGCAGACGGCGCGGCAGGCCGTCGTAGTTGTCGATGGCGTAGTGCTGGGTGATCCGGTTGTCGAACAGGACCAGCTGGTTCGGGGACCAGCGCCAGCGCAGGATGTTCTCCGGCCGGGTGACATACGCCTGGAGCAGATCGAGGATCTTGCGGGACTCGCCCGCCGACAGGCCGACGATCCGCTGTGCGAAGCCGCCGATGAACAGCCCGCGCTCGCCGGTCAGCGGGTGGACCCGGACGACCGGGTGGGCGGTGCGGTACTTGATGGAGGTGAACTGGGCGCGCTGTGCGGCCTGTTCCTCGTCGATCTGTTCGTCCGGCACCGCGTAGTCGTAGTCGTTGGTGTGCTCGGCCCACAGCGTGTCGGCGAGCGCGCGCAGGGGTTCGGGCAGGTCGCGGTAGGCGGCCGCGGAGTTGGCGATGAGCGTCTCGCCGCCGTACGGCGGGATCGTGATGCTGCGCAGGGTGCTGGCCTGCGGCGGGTTGAGGACGAAGGTGACGTCGGTGTGCCAGTGGTTGGCGCGGCCGCGCTCGCTGTCGACGGGCAGCACGTTCGGGGCGCCGTCCACGGCGGACACGGTGGGGTGGGCGGTGGTGAGGTCGCCGAAGTGCCGGGCGAACGCCTGCTGGCCCTCGTCGTCCAGGTCGACGTCGTCGAAGACCAGCGCCTTGTGCTCGTTGAGGGCGGTGCGCAGGGCGGCGACGGTCTCGTCGTCGAGGGGCTTGGCGATGTCGACGCCGGATATCCGGGCGCCGATGTTTCCGGTGACCTTGTGGATCTGGATGTCTGCCATGGCGGGCGGGTCCTTTCAGACGAGGGCGGGTGCCGGGGTGACGTGCTGGTTGGCGGGGCGCGGGAGGCCGTAGCGCTCCCGCAGGGTCTGCCGCGTGCCGTACTCCACGCGGAGCAGGCCGCGGGCGCGGAGGATCGGGACGACGTGGTCGACGAAGAGCTCGAGGCCGGACGGCAGGACGGCGGGCATGATGTTGAAGCCGTCGGCGGCGCCGTGCGTGAACCACTCCTCGATCGCGTCGGCGACCTGCTCGGGCGTGCCGGCGAAGGTGAGGTGTCCGCGTCCGCCGCCGAGCCGGCCGATCAGCTGCCGGACCGTGAGGCGTTCGCGCCGGGCGAGTTCGACGATGAGCGTGTAGCGGCTCTTGGCGCCCTCGATGGCGTCCTCGGGAGGGAGGTCGGCGGGGAGCCGGGCATCCAACTCCAGTGTTCCGGGCTCGAGTTGCAGCAGTCTCTCGAGGCGGTCCACCCCGTGCGTGTACACGATGTGGTCTTCGAGGACCTGCTCGTTCGCCCGTGCCTCGGCCTCCGTGGAGCCGAGCACCGGGACGATGCCGGGCAGCACCTTGATGTGGTCGGGGTCCCGACCGGCCGCCGACGTACGGGACTTGAGTTCGGCGTAGAAGGCCTGCGCGTCGGCGAGGGTCTGCTGGGCGGTGAACACCGCCTCCGCGTACCGGGCCGCGAACGCCTTGCCGTCCTCCGAGGAGCCCGCCTGCACGAGCAGCGGGTAACCCTGCGGCGAGCGGGGCACGTTGAGGGCGCCCTCGACGCTGAAGTACGTCCCCTTGTGCCGGGGCGGGTGGATCTTGGTGTCGTCGCCCCAGACACCGGCCGCCTTGTCCCCGACGATCGCGTCGTCCTCCCAGCTGTCCCAGAGCTTCAGGGCCACGTCCAGGAACTCGGCGGCGCGGGCGTACCGGTCGGCGTGTGCGGGTTCGTGTTCGAGGCCGAAGTTGCGGGCGGCCTCGGCGCCGGCGGTGGTGACGATGTTCCAGCCCGCCCGGCCGCCGCTGATGATGTCCAGGGAGGCGAACTTGCGGGCCAGGTTGTAGGGGGAGTTGTAGGAGGTGGAGGCCGTGGCGATCAGACCGATGTGCTCGGTGGCCGTCGCCAGGGCGGTGAGCAGGGTGAGCGGTTCCAGGGCGCCGGCCGGCCGCTGGGCGAGGTTGCCCCACAGCTGTGGGCCGTCGGCGAGGAAGAGGGAGTCGAAGGTCCCCCGCTCGGCGATGCGGGCCAGCTCGACGTAGTGGGCGAGCTCGACGTGGGCGTACGGGTCGCTCTCCGGCAGCCGCCACGACGCCTCGTGGTGGCCGGTGTTCATCAGGAACGCGTTGAGGTGGAGACTGCGGGCTGGGCGGGTCACTTGTGGTCCTCCGTGACGCCGAGGGCGGTCAGCAGCCGCTCCCGGTACTCGCCGAGCAGCGGGTCCCGGTACGAGCGCGGATGCGGGCGGTCGATGGTCAGGTCGAGGCCGATGCGGCCCTGGTCGAGCACGAGCACCCGGTCGGCGAGCACGATCGCCTCGTCGACGTCGTGCGTGACGAGCAGGACGGAGGGCCGGTGGCGTTCCCACAGCTCGCGCAGCAGGACATGCATCCGGATCCGGGTGAGCGCGTCGAGGGCACCGAACGGTTCGTCGGCCAGCAGGAGTTCGGGCTCGCGGACGAGCGAGCGGGCGAGGGCGGCGCGCTGGGCCTCGCCGCCGGACAGCTCGTTGGGCCAGGCGCGTTCGCGGCCTTTCAGACCCACCTCGACGAGGGCCTCGCGGCCCCTCTGCGCCGCTTCCTTGCCGTCGAGGCCGAGGAGTACGTTGTCCAGCACCCGGCGCCAGGGCAGCAGCCGGGAGTCCTGGAAGACCACGGACACCCGCTCCGGGGCGGTGAGCTGACCGCTCCCCGCGACCTCGTGGTCGAGGCCCGCGACGGCCCGCAGCAGCGTGCTCTTGCCGGAGCCGCTGTGCCCGAGCAGGGCCGTGAACTGTCCGGCCGGCAGGTCGAGGTCGATGCCGTCGAGGACGGTACGGCCGTCGAACGACCTCGTCAGTCCGCGGAGTTGGACGGCCGGCCGGGTCAGCTGCTCAGTGTGCGGCGCCATGACAGCACCCTCCGTTCGATGAGACGGACCGCGCTGTCGGAGATGAGGCCGAAGACGCCGTAGACGAGCAGGCCTACGAGGATGACGTCGGACTGGCCGTAGTTCTGGGCCTGGAACATCAGGTAGCCGAGTCCGCTCGTGGCGTTGATCTGCTCCAGGACCACCAGGCCCAGCCAGGAGCCGGTCACCCCGAGCCGGAGCCCGACGAAGAAGCCGGGCAGCGCTCCGGGAATGACGATCTGGCGGATGAAGGCCCACTTCGACAGGCCCTGGACCTCGGCGAGTTCGACGAAACGGCTGTCGATTCCGGACAGCGCGGCGTGCGTGTTGAGGTAGATCGGGATGTAGACGACGATGGCGATGATCGCGATCTTGAACGTCTCACCGATGCCCAGCCACAGGATGAACAACGGGATCAGACCAAGGGTCGGGATCGCCCGGTTCAGCTGCACCGTCCCGTCGATCAGCGCCTCGCCGACCCGGCTGAGCCCGGACGCCAGCGCGAGGGTGACCCCGGCCGTGAGGCCGATGGCGAATCCGTACCCGGCGCGCTCCAGCGAGGTCAGGATGTCGGTGGGCAGAGTCCCCGCGGTCCACAGATGACCGGCCGTCTTCAGGACGGTCCAGGGGGCCGGGATCGCGCCGGGGTCGAGCTGTCCGGCGGCGGAGGCGACGGCCCACAGGGCGACGATGAAGGCCGGGCCGATGAGCCGGGAGGCGGGCAGGCGTTTGCCGGGGGAGAGGCCTCGGCGCCGCCGTCGTACCCGAGGGCTCTCTTCCTGAGCCGTCACCGGAGGGGCAGTGGTCGTGGTGGTCACGGCGCTCACCTCCGGTACTCCGCCGCCACGGCCTTGGCGGCGATGTCCTCGAAGCGGTGGTCGAAGAGTGAGGAGACGTCGAACTTCTTCACGAAGCCGCCCTCCGCCAGCAGATCGGCGGTCTCCTGCTCCCACTTGATGGCCTCGTCCCAACTCGGCGGGAACAGCGGCTTGTTGGCGAGCTTGCTGATCGACCGGGCCTGGGGGAGGGTCAGGTTCTGCGTCTTGACGTAGAACTCCTCGTTCCAGGTGTCGGGGTGCTCGTACGTCCAGACCTGGCCCTTGGCCCAGTACGGGATGTACGCGGCGACTGCGGCCGCCTTCGCGGAGTCGTTCAGCACCGAGACCGGCGCCCACAGCAGGTTGAGGAGGTCGACGACGTCCGTGGTGATGACGTGCGCGCCCTTGGACTTGTACTGCTGCAGATAGGCGGGCGACTGGCTGTTGGCGAGCGGCGCGATGTCCACCTGGCCCGACTGCAGGGCCGTCAGGAACTGGTTGCTGGTCAGTGGGACGAGCTCGACGTCGTCGTACTTCAGCCCGGCCTTCTCGAGCGCCCGCAGGAGTACGACGCCTTGCGCCTGGCCCTGCGAGAAGGCGAGTTTCTTGCCCTTGAAGTCCGCGACCGACTGGATGTCACTGCCGGGCTTGGTGGCGAAGAGGTAGTTGGGCTTGCGGGTGATGTTGATCGCGACGATCTTCGCGTCGAAGCCCTGATAGTGCGCCTGGATCGGCGGAATGCCCGCGTTGTTGGCGACGTCCAGGGACTTGGCGCGGAAGGCGTTGATGACGTCGGGTCCGGCGCCGATGTTCACCCAGCTCGACACCTTGAAGGGCAGGTCGTCCAACTTGGCCAGCTTGAACTGGAGTTGCTGGGTGTTCTGGTAGGACGCGATCTTCAGGCTCGTACCGGCCGGGACCTTGTCGGCGAGCGGGGCGGACGAGGCGCCCTTGGTGTCGGCGGCGGCGCTGCTGCCCGCGCAGCCGCTGAGACCGGCGACGCCGGCCGCGGCGCCGAGCAGGGAGGTGAGGAAGAGCCGTCGGTCGACACCCGACACGGGAGAAGAAGGCATGGAAGTACTCCGTGAGTTCGGAAGAAGGCAGGAATGCATGCGGAATTCCGGGCGCGGGGAAGCCCAGGGAAAAGGGAATTCACGCAGGAAGAAATGAGCGCTTCACACGCGGCAACGTGTCAGCAACAAAGGGTGCGACAGCTCACGAACGGGCTCATGAGCAGGATGTTCCTGGTCAAGTGCAACTCCTGTCAACATTCGGAGTTTCTGAATTAAATAGCCTCAGGTGAAGCGGCCAGCGGATCCCGGTAGAGCACGTCGAGTGCCACCGAGCCGCCGGCCACGGCGAGTACGGAATCCGGGAAACTCGTCGGCACGACGGAGGCCGCGCGTTCGTCACCGACCCCCTCGCGCAGCGCGCCGAGGCAGTCCTCCCGGTGAATGATCCCGACCTCGGTCACGACCACCGTCTCCGGATTGAGCACGTCGAGCAGCAGCCGCACCGCCCGTCCGATGGCGCGCGCCCGCTCCACCAGCAGCCGTACGGCCTCCGGGTCACCGCCGGCCGCCGCCGCGACCACGTGCATGGGGTTCACGCCCTCGACGACGCCCGCCTCCCGTGCCCGCCGGCACAGCGTCCGCTCGCTCAACTCCGCCTGGAGGCAGCCGATGCGCCCGCAGTCGCAGGGCTCCGTGCCGCCCGGCACCGGCAGATGGGCGATGGCGCCCGCCTGCGAGCGCGGCCCGTGGTGCACCTCGTCGTGGGTGGCGAAGGCCGCGTCGACGACGTTGCCGACGAACAGGTGCAGCACGCTCCCGCTGCCCCGCACCAGCCCGAACAGCCGCTCCCCGTTGACCAGCGCCCGCGCGTGCCCGTCCACATGGACCGGCAGCCCGGTGCGCTCGCCGAGCACCTCCCGCACCGCCACGTCCCGCCAGCCGAGCAGCGGATGCTCGACGACGGTCCCGGACTCCCGGTCCACCCACCCGCCGACGGCCACGCCGACGCCCAGGGGTCTGCAGCCGGGGGCCCCGGCCAGCAGCGTCCCCAGCCCGTGGGCGGCCCGCGCCAGCACCGCACCGGGATCGGTGCCCTCGTGCTTCAGCTCGCGCCGGGCCACCACCTTGCCGCGCAGATCCAGCAGCGCGACCGTGGTGTACGGCACCGCCACATGCACGCCGCCGACCACGAACCGTGAGTCGTCCAGGTCGACGGGGACGTGCGGACGCCCCACCCCGTTCGACCGCCGGGGCGCGGCCGCCTCGCGGATCAGGCCGAGTTCGGCGAACCGGGCGCAGTAGTCGGTCACCGACGCCGGCGAAAGACCGGTCAGCCGGGCGATGGTGCTGCGGGCCACCGGACCGTGCTCCAGCACGGACCGCAGGACGACGCTCGCGCTCGTCCTGCGCCGGTCGGGATCGGCGGCGCGCGGTATGCGGGAGGGGGGAGAAGTAGGGGCGGGGGAGGTGAGAGTGGGTGCCGCGGTACTGGGCATGGCGATCATCCTCGGGAACGGGTCCGACACTGCGCCGTCTCGTAAGTGAGGCGCACGGGATCCGCTCCGCCCGCCTCGCTAAGGACGGCGACAGGCGGCCGCGCTCACACGTCGCAGGTCGACATGGCGACGCGACGAGAAGTTCCGGGCCTGGGCAACCATGTGCTCGAAGCTAGCAAAACGGGCCACCGCTGCCCAGACGGCGACCGACGGGCGAGACGGCATCCGTACAGACGGCTGACACATTTGGTGAGTCCCTACAGACAGCCTGCGTCGCAGTCACGTAGGGCAAGCCACTCCACCTCAGTGACCGGCATCACGCCGTACCCGGTGTAACGCACACTCTTGTCGGGAGTCCACCAAGCCCCCGTTCGGTCCTTTGTCGACCACTGACGGTGATCGCCCACGCACCCCTGGGATAGCGTCACCGTGTCCCAACCTGCCCGCACCCGCCGGAGTCCCCATGAGCACCGCTGTCGCCACCGCCCGCCCCGGAGAGGTCCTCGCCGACCTCCTGCCCGCGTCTCGCGTCCGTGACGTCGCCCTTGTGCTCGGCGGCGCCGCCCTCACCGGCCTGGCCGCCCAGATCTCCCTCCCGGTACCGGGCTCCCCCGTGCCGGTGACGGGCCAGACCTTCGCGGCGCTCCTCGTCGGCACGGCGCTCGGCGCCGGCCGGGGCCTCTTCTCCCTCGCCCTGTACGCCCTGCTCGGCCTGGCCGGTGTCCCGTGGTTCGCCGGCGGTGCCTCCGGCGTCACCGTGTCCTTCGGCTACATCCTCGGCATGCTCCTCGCCTCCACCGTCGTGGGCGCCCTCGCCCGCCGCGGCGCGGACCGCTCGGTCCTGCGCATGGCCGGGGCCATGCTGCTCGGCGAGGCGATCATCTACGCGATCGGCGTCCCGTACCTGGCCCTGGCCACCGGCATGTCGGCGAGCGCGGCCATCGCGGCCGGCCTCACCCCGTTCCTGATCGGCGACGCCCTCAAGGCCGCCCTGGCGATGGGCGCGCTGCCCACCGCCTGGAAGCTGATCAACAAGTGACGCTCAGTCGCTGATGTTGTAGTTCCTGCGGAAGAGGTTCGCCGGGTCGTACTGAGACTTCAGCCCGGCGAGCCTCTTCCGCGTTCCGGCGTCGTACAGCCCCTCCGTCCGATCGCCCGCCCCGAACGCGAAGTTGAGCGCACGCCCGATCGTCCACGATGCGATCCCCTCGAACGCCGGGTCCAGCACCTCGCGAGCCTGCTCCCGGTCGGCCATCGCCAACAGCCGTACGAGGAAACGCCCTTCGCGGTGGGGTACGGAGTTCGGCGCGTCCTGCGCCAGTGCCCCGCCCAGATGGTTGATCTGCACGACGCACATCGCGGTCGCGTCCGGACCGGTGCGGGCGAGGAGTTCGCCCGCAGCGGCCGCATCCAGTTCACTCAGCACCGCGCTGTCGCCGTAGTACGTGTGCGGGAAGTCCGGGTCGCTGTGGATGGTGTGGCTCTCGGCGTACGGCATCTCGCGCAGCGAGTCCGCGAGGACAGGCCCGATCTCCCGCAGCGGGGCGACGACCCGCTCACCGTCCGCGCCCGTGTACGCCACGCGTACGGAGATCACGTACCGCCCGCGCAGCTGCGCCGGCATCCCCGGCACGTCCGGGTACGGCACGGCCGCGAACGACGAGGTCAGCCCGTCCGGCACGGTCCGCGTCCAGCGCTCGTACGCCCGCAGTACGGCCACCGGATCGACCGCGCGCCCGTCGAAGGCGAGCGAGCCGCCGTACAGCCGCGCGACCGGTACGAGGCCGATCTCCAACTCGGTGACGACGCCGAAGTGGTGGCCGCCGCCGAGGAGCGCCCAGTACAGGTCGCCGTCCGAGGCGGGCGTCACATGGCGGAGCCGGCCGTCGGCGGTGACCACGTCGAGCGAGCGCACATGATCGGCGGCGTACCCGAACTCCCGTGCCAGGATGCCGAGTCCGCCGCTGAGCGTGTACGAGACGGCGCCCACGCCCGGCGCCGATCCGTTCAGCGGGGCGAGCCCGTACGGCTCGGCCGCCGCGACGACCTGGCCCCAGCGGACGCCCGCCTGGACCCGGACGGTGCGCGCCTGAGGATCGACGCTCACCTCGTCCATGCGTTTCGTCGTGATCAGGACGCCGCCCTCCGCCGCACCCGGCAGCCCGTGCCCGGTGGCCTGCACGCCGACCGGCAGGCCCGCGGAGGCGGCGTACCGCACCGCGGCGGCCACGTCGTCGGCCGACGAGGCGGCGAAGATCAGGGCGGGCCGTTGCGCGAAGCCGGTCTGGAAACCGGCGAGTTCCTCGTCGTACCCGGGCTCACCGGGGCGAAGGACGAGCCGGTCACGGTCTGCGGAGTTCCGGTCCTGGTATGCGGTGTTGTCGACGGTGTCCATACGGCTCATCGTGGCGGCATTACTTGACAAGTGCCGTCAGGTTTTCCGGAGTCATGAAAAAAGGTGGGCCGGGATGCCACGCTCGGCATCCCGGCCCGCCCTTGGCGGTCGCTGTTCAGGACTGCTGCTGCCGCGGTCGCCGCGTGGCCCACCACAGGCCCGCCGCTCCCGCGGAGATCAGCGTCGCGCCCGCCGCGCCGAGCGGCAGTACGTCGCTCCCCGCGCCGGTCTTCGGCAGCTGGTCACCGCCGGGTGCCACCGGCTTGTTGTCGGTGCCGAGCAGCAGCGGGGTGGCCGGGGCGTTCGGCGACGGGTTCGTCGTACCGAACGGCACCGGGCCCTGCTGCCAGTACGTCTTCTTCCCGTCGCCCGTCTGCACCGGGAGGCAGATCTTCCCGGTCTTGCTCAGATCGAACGTCGCGTCGACCGCGTACGACTTCGACTTGCCGGCCGCGAGATTGCCGACCGAGCAGACGAAACCACTGTTCGATCCCTTGGGCAGATCCTTGTCGGCCATGGCGGTGCAGCCCTTGACGCCCTTGACCTGAAGGCCGTCGAAACCGACCACCAAAAGCCTGATGTCGCCGCTGTCCTTGGTTCCTTCGTTCTTTACCGTGGCGGTAATCGCCGTCTTCTGTGAACTGTTGTCGACCGAGATCTTCTCGGGCAGCAGCGTGGTCAGCTTTACACCCGCCGGTGCCTCGTCAATTACCTTTCCCCCCTTGCTGCTCCCCGGTCCCTGGTCGTCCGCGACGGCGGTGAAGGAAAGGATCATCACGGCCGAGAAAGATGCCGTGAGCAGCGATCCCGCGATGGTCGTCGTGTGACGAGAACTCATGTTCGTCCCCCTTGGCTGCGCCTGAATTCGCAGTACTTGAAGAGGTACCACAAGATTTCTCCGCACTATGCTGGTACGGCCTGAAGTGTGACCATTGTGTTTCTGTTGTGACGAGCGATTGTGGCTGATGTTGAGGGGGTGCAGGGATTGTCGGCGAACGTACAGGGCGGTGTTCCGGGATTACTGGTGACGGGGCGTTATCGGCTGGTCGAGAGTATTGGGCAGGGGGGAATGGGGCGGGTGTGGCGAGCCGCCGACGAAATGCTCGACCGGCAGGTCGCGGTCAAGGAAATGCGTATCGACGGACTCGATCCCGAGGACACGAGGACGCGCCGCGAACGCACACTGCGCGAGGCAAGGGCCACGGCCCGGATCGACCATCCCAACGTCGTCCGCATCTACGACGTCGTGGACGAGGGCGAGCGGCTGTGGATCGTCATGGAACTCGTCGCCGGGCGTTCCCTCGAACAGATCGTGGTGGAGGACGGACCGCTCGGCGCGCCCGAGGCGGCCCGGATCGGGCTCGAACTGGTCTCGGCGCTGCGCCAGGTGCACGCGGGGGGAGTGCTGCACCGCGACATCAAGCCGGGCAACGTCCTGGTCGAGCGGCGCGGCCACCGGGTCGTCCTCACCGACTTCGGCATCGCCGCGCTGCAGGACGCGGAGGCGCTCACCATGGTCGGGATGCTGGTCGGCTCCCCCGACTACATGGCGCCCGAACGGATCTCCGGCCGCCCGCAGGGCCCGCCGTCCGACGTGTGGTCCCTGGGCGCGACCCTCTGCGCGGCCCTCGGCGGCCGCTCCCCGTTCTCCCGCTCCACCACGCTGGCCACCCTGCACGCCGTCCTGTACGAGGAGCCCGAACTCCCCGCCTCGGCAGGCGACTTGCGGGACATTCTGGCCGCACTCCTGGAGAAGGAGCCGTCGACCCGGCCCGGCCTTGAGGAACTTGAGGCGGAGTTCGCGGCGATCGTGCACCGGGGATCGGGGGCGGGGGTGGGCACTGGTCCCGCCGAACTGCCGGATACGGGGCCCGAGTACGACTTCGACTCCGAGTACGAATTCGAGTACGCGACCGAGACTCAGTCAGAGTCAGAGTCAGAGTCAGAGTCAGAGCCCTGGCCCGGGCTTGGGCCCGAGCCCGGGGCCCAGCCGGTGTCCAGTTCCGAGCCGGAGCCGGACGTGCCGGAAGCCACCCCACCGCCCCTTCCGCCGGCTCGCGAGGAGTCGCCCACGCCCGCGCTCCTCGACGCCCAGCTGCTACGTGCCGCACGGCAGCCCCCGTCGGACCTCCCCGAGGCCACCCCACCTCCGGAAGAACAGCGCGCCCCCGAACCCGAGCCCGTACACGACGCGATACCGCCGCACCGCACCCCGACGCGAGAGAGCCCACCCGACTTCGAGAAGGACCCGAAGAGGCCACCGAAGAAGCGTCCGGAGCAGTCGCCCGCCTCCGCCCCCAACGCCTCCACCGAAGTCCCCTCCGAACTGCGCGCGGAGGTCGGCTCGGAGATCCCCTCCGTCGGCGCTCCCGACCCGTCGGCGCACACCGCGACGGCGGTGACCGCGGCACGGCTGCCGACGGCGCCCGGCCCCGGCGTGATGCCTCCCGGCGAACTCCCCGGCCCCGCCGTGCCGTCCAGCGGCCCGGGACAGAGCAGGCGTCGTATGGGGCTGGCCGCGGCCGGTGGTGTGGTCGCCGCGGGAGTCGTCGCCTGGGTCGTCATCGCGGCGACGGGCGGATCCCCCGACGACGGGACCGGGGCTTCCTCCGGATCGTCCGTGCCGACCGCCTCGTCGGCAGGCACTGGTGGCTCCCCGTCCCCCTCGTCCACGGTCGAGGGCACCTCGCGGCCGCCCAGCCTGCCCCCGGGAGCCCATAGGGAGGCCGGCGGGTATGCCTGGGTGACGCCCAAGGACTGGCGTCGCGACCTGAAGACGGGCTCGGAGGTGCACTACACCTCACCCGACGGCGAACAGGAACTCGCGGCCAAGTCCTCGCTGGCCAAGGGAGACCTGATGCAGACGTGGCAGACCTCGGAACGGAACGCGCGCCAGGGGCGGGACTACCAGAAGATCCGCCTGGACCGGACGACGTTCCAGGGCAGGCCCGCGGTCGTCTGGGAGTACACCTTCACGCTCAAAGGTGTGCACTGGCACGCCCTGCTGCTCGGCTTCGACGCCGACGGCAAGTCGTACCAGATCAACACCTGGTACCAGCCGGACATCGAGAACCGGGCACTCCAGGTCTACCAGCGGGTCAAGAGCAGCTTCACGGTCCTGTGACCCGGGGCCGTGTGGCGCAAACGACGCGTGGCGCAAACGAAAGGAGGGGCTCCGCGGCGATGACCATCGCCGCGGAGCCCCTCCCGCATGTCACATCACGACGCCGTGCCCGGCGTCGCGCTCGGCTCAGCCGACCTTCACCGGATCCTCGTCCCGAGGCTCGGCGGCCGCGAGGGGCTTCACGGAGGGCGCGCCCGCCCCGACCTTCTGCCGGACGACGGCGATGACGAGGACCACGGCCGCGACCAGCAGCGACAGCAGCACGGTCTCCCGGCCGTCGTGTTCCGTATCGGTCAGCATGTACCCGAGCACGAAGACGATCAGCGCGGCCGTCGCCCAGGTCAGGTACGGGTACAGCCACATCTTCACGACCAGCTTCTCCGGCGCCTCGCGCTGGATGATCTTCCGCATCCGCAGCTGCGAGAAGCAGATGACCAGCCAGACGAACAGGGCGACCGCACCGGAGGAGTTGACCAGGAAGAGGAAGACCGAGTCCGGGAACTTGTAGTTGAAGAAGACGGCGACGAAGCCGAAGACGACCGAGACGACGATCGCGGCCATCGGCACACCGCGCGAGGTGGTCTTCGCGAAGGCCTTCGGCGCGTCACCGCGCTGACCGAGCGAGAAGGCCATGCGGGAGGCCGTGTAGAGCCCGGAGTTGAGGCAGGACAGCACCGACGTCAGCACGATGAAGTTCATGATCTGACCGGCGTGTGCGATACCGAGGGAGTCCAGGGCGGCGACGTACGAGCCCTTGTCCTTGATCGACGGGTCGTTCCACGGGAGCAGGGCCACGACGACGAAGATCGAGCCGAGGTAGAAGACGCCGATCCGCCAGATGATGCTGTTGGTGGACTTGGTGACGGCCCGCTGCGGGTCCTCGGACTCACCGGCCGCGAGGGTCGCGATCTCGCTGCCCATGAAGGAGAAGACGACCAGCAGTACGCCGGTGAGGATCGCGCCGGGGCCGTGCGGCAGGAAGCCGCCGTGGTCGGTCAGATTGCCGAGCCCGGCCTTGTCGCTGTCGACGCCCGGCAGCACACCGAAGACGGCGAGCGCGCCGACGATGATGAACGCGCCGATCGCCACGACCTTGATCCCGGCGAACCAGAACTCGAACTCGCCGTACGACCCCACGGACACCAGGTTGGTGGCGGTGAGGACGATCATCACGATGAGCGCCCACCCCCACTGGGGCACGGCCGGGATCCATCCTTCGAGGATCTTGGCGCCGGCGGTGGCCTCCACGGCCAGCACGACGACCCAGAAGAACCAGTAGAGCCAGCCGATGGAGAAGCCGGCCCAGCGGCCGAGCGCGCGGTCGGCGTGCGCGGAGAACGAACCGGAGGTCGGGTTCGCGGCGGACATCTCGCCGAGCATCCGCATCACCAGCACCACGAGCGTGCCGACGAGGGCGTATGAGAGGAGGATGCCGGGTCCGGCGGTGGCGATGCCGGTGCTGGAGCCGACGAACAGCCCGGCTCCGATGACACCACCGATGGCGATCATGGACAGATGACGGTTCTTGAGTCCGGCCTGGAGGCCGCCACCGGGTTCTCCGGGGCCTCCGGGGCCGCTTGCGGCCTTCGTGGGGGTCGGCTGCGAGGTCATGAGGGGGATTCCTTTGCGCCGGTGAGCAGATTCCCGTGCATGAGCGGTGTACGGGTCGGACCAGTGAAACGGAGGCAAAGGAATTCGTGAACCTTTGAATCCAGATCGTTACTTGAGGTTTCCCTGAGGTTCTGTAGTATAGCTCACAGTTTTCGGGGTCGAACCCCCGCGGCGCGGCGGCGAAACAGCCGTGTCACACTCGGACCATGCGCGTGTACCTCGGCTCCGATCATGCCGGTTTCGAACTCAAGAACCACCTCGTCGAGTGGCTCAAGGCCGCCGGTCACGAGCCCGTCGACTGCGGGCCCCTCATCTATGACGCCCAGGACGACTACCCGCCGTTCTGCCTCCGCGCCGCGGAGCGTACGGCGGCCGATCCCGAGTCCCTCGGCATCGTGATCGGCGGCTCGGGCAACGGTGAGCAGATCGCCGCGAACAAGGTGGCCGGGGTTCGTGCCGCCCTCGCCTGGAGCGAGGAGACGGCGTCGCTGGGCCGCCAGCACAACAACGCCAATGTCGTCGCCGTGGGCGCCCGCATGCACTCGGAGGACGAAGCGACGAAGTTCGTCGAGACCTTCCTCAACACCCCCTTCTCCGGTGACGAGCGCCACATCCGCCGCATCGACATGCTCTCGACCTACGAGACGACCCACGAACTCCCCCCGATCCCGGCCCACCACCCGCAGCAGCCGTAGCCCCGTCGGGGCTTGTCGCGCAGTTCCCCGCGCCCCTGATAAGGGGCGCGGGGAACTGCGCGATCTTTTGGCGGGGGTCTGGGGGCGGCAGCCCCCAGGGGACGGGAATGGGCAGGGGCGGAGGGGGCGAAAAACGCCCGGGCCGTCAGACGGCAGACAACAGCAGGAGGACCCCGTGCCCGAAGGGCACACGATTCACCGGCTCGCCGAGGACTACCTCGCGAGCTTCGGCGGCCGCCCGGCCCGCGTCACCAGCCCGCAGGGCAAGTTCACCGCGGCCGCCGCCCTCCTGGACGGCACGGAACTCGGCACCGCGGAAGCCCACGGCAAACACCTCTTCCTCGGCTTCCGTGCAGCGGAATGGATCCACATCCACCTGGGCCTCTTCGGCAAGGTCAACTTCGGCGACGCCCCCGCCCCACCCCCCACGGACACCGTCCGCCTCCGCCTGGCGAACAACACCGCGTACGTAGACCTCCGCGGCCCCACCACCTGCGCCCTGATCACGGATACCGAGAAGCAGGCGATACACGACCGCCTCGGCCCGGACCCCCTGCGCCCCGACGCCGATCCGTCAGCGGCGTACCACCGCGTCTCCCGCAGCCGTACGACGATCGCCGCCCTCCTCATGGACCAGAAGATCATCGCGGGCGTGGGCAACGTCTACCGCGCGGAGGTCCTCTTCCGG
Organism: Streptomyces sp. R41; assembly: GCF_041053055.1. Classification (NCBI taxonomy): domain Bacteria; kingdom Bacillati; phylum Actinomycetota; class Actinomycetes; order Kitasatosporales; family Streptomycetaceae; genus Streptomyces; species Streptomyces sp. R41. The sequence continues at coordinate 3,784,332 of NZ_CP163443.1, read as the reverse complement.
CACGGCATCGACCCGTACCGCGCCGGCAAGGACCTCACGCCCACGGAGTGGGAAGCGGTCTGGACGGACCTCGTGGATCTCATGCGCGAGGGCGTCCGCAACAACCGCATCGACACGGTGCGCCCGGAACACACCCCCGAGGCGATGGGCCGCCCGCCGCGCGTGGACGACCACGGCGGCGAGGTCTACGTGTACCGCAGGGCCCACCTGCCCTGCCACATCTGTGGCGGCGAGATCCGCACCGCCGATCTCGCCGCCCGCAACCTGTTCTGGTGCCCGACCTGCCAGAAGCCGTAGCCGGGCGCTGCCGTCAGAAGCCGTGCGGCAGCCAGGGCGCGACCACGGACGAGAAGGCCACGGACGCCTCCGTCAGCGCCCCCTGCCGCAGCTCCCGCACCCGCCCGGCCGCCGCGAGCGAGGCGAGCGACACCCCACCCAGATACGCGGCCCCCAACTCCCGTACGGTCAGGGCGAGATCCGCCGCGTCTTCGGTACGCACGCACGACGCGCCCTTGGCGTCCCCGGTGAGCCGCCAACGCCCCTCGTTCCAGGGGCAGAACGCGTCCTCGACCTCGAACACCACGTCCACCGGCGCCTGATACGTGCGCGCCTCCAGCGCGGCGCCGACATCGACGAGCCGTACGTGCAGCGAGTCCTTCATCCGCAGATTGCAGCGCCGGATGTCGGACACCAGGTGCTGCACGTCCTCGTCGACAGGCCGGGCCCGGGTGCGCAGCGTGGACGTCAGGTCGAGGTCGAAGAGGAAGCGCCACAGCGCGGCCCGCGCCGCCGGGTCGAGCCCCTCGAGGTCGATCAGGATCACGGACCCGTTGTGCCCGGACGGGCCCCACTCCGGCTTGACCCGGAAGCGCGCGTAGCCGACGACCTCGCCGTCCCGCTCGGCGAGTACGCACTGCAGCGGCGACGCGCCGTCCCGCTCGCTCTCCGGGTCGAGGACCTGGAGGCGCTCCCAGCCGGGCTGCCGCGCCAGCATCCCCGGCCGGCGGGGAACCAGGCGCGCGTACACCGCCTCGCACGCGTCGAGCACCTCGGCCGGCACGGCGTAGCGCAGATGTACGTCGTCGGTGCCGGGCGGCACCGACAGTCGTGCGCGGGTGGTGTCGATCTCGGCGTTGAGCTGCAGCGTGCCGATGCCGTAGCCGAACCGGCCGTAGATCGCCGGCTCCGAGGCGGTCAGGACGGCGAGCGGCTCGCCCCAGGCGCGGATGTCGTCCAGCTGGCGGCGCATCATCGCGGTCAGCACCCCGCGCCTGCGGTGCGTGGCCGCGACGCTCACCATGGTGATGCCCGCGGCCGGGACACAGGCGCCGCCGGGGACGGTGACACGGAACGAGAACGCGCCCGCCGTACCCACGCACTGATCGCCGTCCCACGCTCCCAGGGAACGGTCGTACTCTGTGAGCGCGTCGTACAGCTCGCGCTCCTCGGACGACTCCGGGACGCCACCGAACGCGCGAATGAGGTTGTCGTACCAGACATTCCAGTCGGCCTGCTGCAGCACCCGCACGTCAGTCGTCATAGCCCATGCCTACCAGGGCAATGCGGTACGAGCGAGGGAATTTCTCCCCCGCCGTCACGGTGCCCTGTGTGAAGTTCTCTGTGAAGTTGAGCGCTCGGACGGGGGACAAGTGGGACCTCCCGTGCCAAGCACCTGGTCCGATGGATAGGGTCCCGAACTAATGGCAGCAGGACGAGAGCGGCGCGCGGAAGCCGATACGTTCACGGCCCGGTTGAAGAAGCAGTGGCACCGGGCCCGCACAGGGCTGCGCAGATCCGCCGTCGACTACTTCCGTGGGGACGGTTCGGACTGGATCGCGCTGGCCGGTCTGCTGATCACGATTCCCCTGATCGCGGCTACGACGCTGGTGAACTCGGTGTGGTGCTCGCCCGCCGCCCTGGTCCTCCCGATCGTGGCCGGAGGCCTCCTGCTGCGCCCGGCCAGCCTGCTCGGTCTGTACGCGGCCGCCGCCACCGCGCTGATAGTGGAGTCCGTGAAGCTGGGCCCGTACACCGAGGGCCCGTCCCGGGTGACGCCGGGCGTGGTGCTGGTGGTCGCGGCCTGCGGCTTCTTCGGACTCCTGATCGCGCAGTTCCGCAGCCGGGTGGGCGTGCCCTGGCGGCGGGGCGGCACCATGCTCTTCGACCTCCGAGAACGCATCCGGGTGCAGAGCAAGCTGCCGAAGCTGCCGCTGGGCTGGCACCGCGAGATGGCGCTGCGGCCGGCGGGCGGGCAGTCGTTCTCGGGGGACTTCGTGGTGGCCGCCCGTACGAACGGAGGCCGCACCCTGGAGGTCGTCCTCACGGACGTCTCGGGCAAGGGCATGGACGCGGGCTCGCGCGCGCTCCTCCTCTCCGGAGCCTTCGGAGGCCTCCTGGGCTCCCTCCCTCCGCACGCCTTCCTTCCGGCCGCGAACGGCTACCTCCTCCGCCAGGACTGGGACGAGGGCTTCGCGACCTCGATCCACCTGGTCCTCGACCTGGACTCCGGGGACTACGAACTCTTCTCCGCCGGACATCCGCCGGGCCTGCAGCTCAGCGCGGGCAGTGGGCGGTGGGAGGAGAAGGTCGCGGAAGGCCCCTTGCTGGGTGTGTACGACGGCGCCCAGTTCGATCCCGTGAAGGGCTCGCTGCGTCCCGGAGACGTGTTGATGCTGTTCACGGACGGACTGGTGGAGACCTCCGACCGCGACATCGTCGAGGGCATCGACCGCCTTACCGGCGAAGCCGACCGCTACGTGGCAGGCGGCTTCCACGGAGCCGCCTGGCACCTCATCGAAGCCGTGGCCCGGGACGTCAACGACGACCGCGCCCTCCTCCTGATCTGCCGAGAGGTCCCGACCCCGGCCCGGTGACGCACAGGATGGTTCTCGCCCCAGACCCCGTTCGCGCAGTTCCCCGCGCCCCTGAAAAGGGGCGCGGGGAACTGCGCGATCTTTTAGCGGGGGTCTGGGGGCGGCAGCCCCCAGGGGACGGGCAGGGGCGGAGGGGGCGAAAAAATCCCAGCCCAGCCCCCCACAACCGGTAGTGGGGTTCTCCCCACCCCAAGTCGGCGGCAGCCCTCATGGTCCAGACCCCGTGCGCATCCGTACGTTCGAGACATCACCGAATCGGATGTGACGGACGAAAGGACGGGACCCACCATGGGCCTGCGAAAGAAGCGCCACGAGGACGCGCCCGCGGGCCCGACCCACGACTGGGCGGTCGAACTGCACGGCGTACGACGGCAGTACGGCCGAGGCGGCTCCGCCGTACACGCCCTGCGCGGAATCGACCTCGCCCTGGCCCGCGGCACCTTCACCGCGGTCATGGGCCCCTCGGGCTCAGGAAAGTCCACGTTCCTGCAGTGCGCGGCAGGACTCGACCGCCCGACCGCCGGCACCGTACGCCTCGGCGGCACGGACATCACCGGCCTGAGCGAGAACAAACTGACCGCCCTGCGCCGCACCCGCCTCGGCTTCGTCTTCCAGGCCTTCAACCTGCTCCCGTCCCTGACGGTCGAACAGAACGTCGTCCTCCCGACGCGGCTGGCCGGCCACCGCCCCGACCGCCGCCGCGCCGCCGAAGTACTCGCCCAGGTCGGCCTCGCCGACAAGGCACGCCGCCGCCCCGGCCAACTCTCCGGCGGCCAGCAGCAACGCGTCGCGATCGCCCGCGCACTGGTCACCCGCCCCGACGTCGTCTTCGCGGACGAACCGACCGGCGCGCTCGACACGACCACCGCCGCGGAGATCCTCGGTCTGCTCCGCCAGGCCGTCGACGGCCTCGGCTCCACCGTCGTCATGGTCACCCACGACCCCGCGGCGGCCGCCTGGGCCGACCGCGTCCTGTTCCTCGCCGACGGCTCCATCGCCGACCGCCTGGAGCGCGCCTCGGCCCAGCGGATCGCGGCCCGGATGACGGCGCTGACCGCACCCGCGTACGCCGGAGCGGCAGCCTGATGCTGATGCCCAACGGTCTGGCCCGCGCCGCCGTCCGCTTCAAGCCCGCGGGTTTCGTGGGCACGTTCGTCGCGCTCGCAATGGCCGCGCTGATCGTGTCGGCCTGCGGCATCCTCCTGGAGACGGGCGTACGGGCCTCGGTGCCGCCCCAGCGCTACGCCGGCGCGCCCGTGCTGGTCGCCGCCGACCAGCGCGCCCACCTCGTCAGCGGCCACGGCGAGGACCGCGAGGACGAGGCCGTACAGGTCCCGGACCGGGTCCGGCTCGACAACTCCCTGGTGGCGAAGGCCGCTTCGGTGCCGGGAGCGCGTACGGCGGTCGCCGATGTGACCTTCCCGGTGCGGACCGCAGCGCACGGCGCTCTCACGGCCCACGGCTGGGGCTCCACGGCCTTCACCGGCGAGAAGCTCACCTCCGGACACGCCCCCGGCAACGGAGAAGTCGTCGTTTCCCAGGGCGCGTCCGTGGGGGAGCGCCTCACCCTCACCACCGCCGAAGGCCCCCGCACCTTCCAGGTGTCCGGAACGGCCCGGCAAGCCACCCCCAGCGCCTGGTTCGCCGACTCCGAAGCCGTACGCCTCTCGCCGCACCCGGGCCGGATCGACGCCATCGCCGTACTCCCCAAGGACGGCGTGCGCACCGAGACCCTCAAGTCCCAAGTGGCGCACGCGCTCGGCGACAAGGTGGACGCCAAGGTGCACACCGGCGACGACCGCGGCGCCGTCGAGGACGCCTCGCTCGGCTATGCCAAGGAGATGCTCACAGGGCTCGGCGGCTCCTTCGGGGGCGTCGCCACCCTGGTGGCCGTCTTCACCGCGGCCGGCACCGTCGCGCTCTCGGTCGGCCAGCGCGCCCGCGAGTTCGCGCTGCTCAGGGCGATCGGGACGACCCCGCGGCAGATCCGCCGCACGATCGCCACCGAGGCTCTGCTCGTCGCGCCCCTCGCGGGACTCGTCGGCTGCCTGCCCGGGATCGCCCTGGCCCGCTGGTGGTTCGGGCAGCTCCAGGACAAGGGCGCGGTCCCGCGGGCCGTGGACCTGTCCGTCTCGTACATCCCGCCGCTCTCCGCGGTCGGCACCGTCCTGCTCACCGCGCTGTTCGCCGGCTACATGGCGGCCCACCGCACCTCACGCATCAAGCCGGGCCTGGCGATCGGCGAGGCGTCCGTGGAGCGGCTGCGGCCCGGCTGGATCCGTACGCCGCTGGGTGTCGCGGCGGCGGCCGGCGGCTTCGTCTGCGCGGGCCTCGCCGCCTCGCTGACCGGCGAGGACGCGGCCAACGCCTCCCTCGGCGTCGTCATGCTCTTCATGCTGGCCGTGGCGCTGCTGGGCCCGCTGGTCGCACGCGCCTGCGCCGCGCTGTTCGGGCTGCCGTTGCGCGGGGCCGGCGCGTCAGCATCGCTCGCGGCCGCCAACTCCCGTACGAACGCCCGTCGGCTGGCCTCCGCGATCACCCCGATCGTCCTCGCGATGGCCTTCTCCTGCGTACTCGTCTTCATGCACACCAGCGAGGAGCGGGTCACCCAGGAGCAGCAGCGGGACGGCATCGTGGCCGACCACATCGTCACCTCGGACACCGGCCTCGCCCCGGACGCGCTGGACCGGGCCGCCCGCGCGCCCGGAGTGACCTCCGCCGTGGGCCTGTTGAAGACCGCCGTACTGATCCCGGTGAGCGGCTCGCTGGAGTCGGCCTCCACGCAGGGCGTGACGGGCACGCCGAAGGACCTGGCGCGCGTCCAGGACCTGGACGTGAAGCACGGCTCCCTGTCACTGAAGCCCGGCGAGGTGGCGATCGACGCCTCGCTCGCCGACAGCGCCCACGCCAAGGTCGGTCAGCGCGTCGAGCTCCGGCTGCCCGACGGCACCAAGGTCTCACCGACGGTCGTGGCGACGTACGGCCGCGGTCTGGGTCTGTCCCAAGTCACCTTGAATCGGGCTGATTTGGCGACACACGTCACCAGCTCCTTCGACACCGAGATCTGGACGAAGGGTGGCACGGCGAGCACGCTGGCCGAGCTGGGCACGGTCCTGGACCGAGGCGACTACACCACCGCCCAGTCCTTGGACCGGGAGCTCAACGCCTGGGCGAACACCGTGATGGCGGCGGTGCTCGGCGGATTCGCGGCCGTCGCCGCCGTCAACACCCTGGTGATGACGGTCCTCGACCGCCGGCGTGAACTGGGCACGCTCCGGCTGATCGGCTCCACCCGCCGCCAGGTGCTGCGCATGATCCGGTGGGAGGCCCTCCTGGTCGTCCTCGCCGGCATCGCGATCGGCACGGCCATCGCGCTCGCCACGCTCGTGCCGATGATGAAGGGGCTGACCGGGCAGGGGCCCTACATACCGCCGCTGCTGTACGGCTCGTTCGCCGCGACGATCGTCGTGCTCGGCGTGACGGCGGCGACCGTCCCGGCCCGCGCGGCGCTGCGCGGGGAGACACTGGAGGAGTGACGCAGACTCTTCTGACCCTGGCCGAAGTCGAAGCCCTCGCCCGCGAGGCGCACGCCGCCCAGACCGACAAGGCGGGGCGGCCGTACGCCGAGCACCTCCAGGCCGTGGCGGAGGGCGTCCGCGAACGCGGCGGCGACGACGAACAGATAGCGGCCGCCTGGCTGCACGACGCGGTGGAGGACGACGCGCTCTCCGAGGACTGGCTGAGCGAGGCCGCGCTGACCCGGCGCACGAAGGACATCGTGCTGGCGCTCACCAAGCGGGAGGAGGAGCCGCCGGAGTCGTACGCGCGACGCATCCGTACGACCCCGGGTGCCCTCCTGGTGAAGGTGTCGGACCTGGCGCACAACGCCGATCCGGCCCGGCTCGCGGTCCTGGACGAGCACACCCGGGCCCGGCTGACGAAGAAGTACGCGGCGATGCGGGCGCTGCTGGGGCTGCCGCCGTCCTGAGCCGCCCAAGCCCCTTGCGCGGGAAGCGCACGGAAGTGCGGCCGGGCACGGAAGTGCGGCCGGGCAGGGAAGGGTGGATGGGCACAGGTAGCCGGGCACAGAAAAGTGCGGGCACGTGAGAACACGGGCCCGCACTTCAAAACCGGTCAGGTACGTGGCTAGGCCTTGGCCCTCGCCCGCTCCCGGGCCAGCTCCGTCGCGTCCCGCTTGAAGGCCCACTCCATCCTCGGCTCCATCGCGAAGCGGAAGATCCGCTGGACGGGCACTGTGCACAGCGCGGTGACCAGCGCGGCCGCGAGGACCGTCACGAAGATCTCGCCGAGCGGCTTGTGCAGCCACGGGTGGTCGAACCAGCCCCAGTACTCGGAGGCCTTGACCAGGAAACCGTGCAGCAGATAGCCGTACAGCGTGCCCGCGCCGAGCGCAGTGAACCAGAAGGAGCGCCGCGGCACCCAGGCGAAGAAGCACGCGGTGAGCAGCAGCGAGCAGCCGAAGAGCGCGAGTGTCATCACGGCACCGGCCCACCACGGGGCGCCGAGATTCTGCGCCGCGTCGCGGTGGTAGAACCACGCCGTGTTCATCCGCGGCACCGCCCAATAGCCCACGACCAGCGCCGTCGCGAAGATCGGCACCGACAGGATCCGCACCTCACGGCGCCGCACCAGCTGGAAGTGCTCGGGCTTCATGAACAGGCCCATGACGAAGAACGGCAGGAACTGCAGCACGCGCTGGAGGTCCAGGTCGTCGCCGATGTCCGGGGAGACGGACGCGAGCACCGCGACGACGAGCGCCAGCGGAAGAGGCCAGCGCACCAGCTTCCACAGCGGCGTCGTCAGCCGCCAGACGAAGAGGGCAACCAGGAACCAGGTGAGGTACCAGGGGTCGAGGAGGGTGATCGCCTGGCTCGGATCGCCGCCGGCCCAGCGATCGAAGAGGGAGTACGCCGTCTCGAAGAGGATGTACGGCACGGCGACACCGGTCACCAGCCGCTTGAGCCGGTCGGGGCGCATGTCGAAACTGCGCGAGAAGTAGCCGGAGATGATGATGAAGGCCGGCATGTGGAAGGTGTACACGACCGTGTACGCCGCTTCTATGATGCGACTCTGGCCCTTCAGCGGCTCCCACGCGTGCCCCATGGCCACGAGCACGATGGCCAGGTACTTGGCGTTGTCGAAGAAGGCGTCGCGCTGCTTGGCGGGCTTGGCACCCGATGCGGCGGCATCGGTGGCCGCTCTGGGGGTTTGAGGTGAGCGCGGACTCGGCACTCCCTCCGCCGGCTGCTGTGCCGGGGGGAGCGGCGCTCTGTGGTGGCCGTGCGGTCGGAGCGAGTTCGTCACAGGCCCTCCCACCAAGAACTCGGGGAGACGATCCTGGACCTCGCTGCGCATGCGGGGGACGTGGCGGCGTGGAACATCTGAGGCACCCTAGCGTTGTCTATGCGTCTTCGTAAAACGCTCGACGTCATTCCTGCTTATCGCCTGCGAGTACCCAGGATTTGAAGATGTCTGCTTGTCGGGTCGCAAGTGGTTCCGCATACCGATTTGCTTACCGTATGGGGCAGTTCTGTCCCCATACATCCCGACTAAATGGTGCATAAGGCTCGCGGGCGACTCTGGTGATATGTCCGGTTCATTGGCCTTTAGTTACCCGTCTACAGAGTCTTCGATGTGCCTGTGGCAACAATTCGAATTACCTGCGAACAGGATGTGTGGACATGGCAACGGTCCCTCTGAATTTCCGTTGTCGGACCCGTGCGGGTGCACTCTCGAATTGCCGTGCGGAGTCCCGCCGTTGGTCCGCGCCGAGGCGGTGCGGGTGTACAGGTCCGGCGTGTCCATGGCCGACGATGCGTCACCCGCCGCATACGAAAGCCTGGTTGGTGGCACGATGGTTCTGGCGGGGGTGTGAGGGGTTGCACCTCCGGGCCGGGAGAGCGGACCGACCGTAGGGTGTGATCAGTTGTGGCCATTTCGCTGTCAGTGGTGCTGCTGTTGGCGATCATCCTTGTGGTGTTGATCCGAGGAGGATCGATCAAGGCGGGACCTGCCATAGTCGCGGTGCTCTTCGGCTTCTTCCTCGCGTCGACCGGCATGGCTCCGTCCATCAACCGGTTCCTGAACTCGATAGCGGAGACGATCAACTCGATCAGCTTCTGAACGGGACGGGATGGCACGCATGCGCTCGTCGCGCTTTCGACGGGCGCCGGGGGATGTGGAACGGGGGAGCCGACGCGCTCACCGGGACTGGGTTCCTGCTGCCCGCCGTCACGCCCCGCCGGCGCTGAGTGGGCCGAGGGCCCAGGCTGTGCCCGACACGGCCAAAGTCGCTTCAGCGGGCGTCGTAGCGTCGGCGGGATTCCTCGATCTCGTCGTTGTGGTCGGTCGCCCACTGTACGAACGCGTAGACGGTCTCGCGGAGGCCTTCCCCCAGCGGGGTCAGCTCGTACTCCACGCGCGGCGGAACCGCGGGGTAGACGGTCCTGGTGAGCAGCCCGTCGCGTTCCAGATGGCGCAGGGTGAGGGTCAGCATGCGCTGGGAGATGCCGGGGACCTGGTCACGCAGGGCGCTGAAGCGCAGTGGGCCCGCCGCGAGGATGCCGATCACCAGCACGGACCACTTGTCGCCGACGCGGTCCAGGGTCCGACGGATGCCGGCACCGTTGTCCGGCCATGCCGCACAGGGGTGCGGCGGGACGAACCTGGGGGCGCCGTGGCTATCACCGGTGTCACTACCGAACGCAGATGTGCCTTTTGTGAAGGTCTTCGTACGTCAGTATCGTGCGGTTACGCACAAAGCGTAACCATGAAGGGGACCTCCCTTGTCCTCGTCCACCATCGCCGTCGTCGGTGCCGGAGCCAACCTGGGCCTCGCCATCGCCCGCCGCTTCGGCGCAGCCGGTCACCCCGTCGCCCTGATCTCCCGCAACCAGGCCAAGCTGGAGGCCCTCGCCGCCTCCCTCTCCGACGAGGGCATCACCGCCCGCGCCTACGCGGCCGACGCCACCGACGAGAAGGCCCTGACCGGCACACTCCAAGCGGCCGCGGACGAGCTGGGCCGCATCGGCGTTCTCTCCTACAGCCCCGCTCCGGTGTGGGACCACTCCGGCGGCGGCCTGATCGACATGGTCGCCATGGGCATCACCAGCACCCTGGAGACCACCCCCGCCTCCGCCCGCGCCCAGTTCGACCTCGTCGTCGGCGGCGCCCTGACCGCCGTCGCCAACGTCCTGCCCGCGATGCGTGAAGCCGGCGACGGCGCCCTGCTGTTCACCACCGGCCGCTCGGCCATCACCCCCATGCCGATCCTCGGCAACGCCGGCATCGCCCAGGCCGGCCTGCGCAACTGGGCCGGCGCCGCACACACCGAACTCGCCCCCCAGGGCGTCTACGTCGGCCACATGTGCGTCGGACTGCCGATCCTGCCCGGCAGCGGCGACGGCGACCCCGCCGCCATCGCAGACCGCTGGTACCACCTCAGCCGCGCCCGCGACACCTTCGAGACCACCATCGGTTTCTGATCCCACCGCCCGCGCCCGGACGGGATGGCAGCACCTCGCGCACGCCACTACGGGCCGGTACTCGCGAACGGCGCCGCCTCCATCCCTGGAGGCAAAGAAGAAGCAAGGTCGAAAACCCGAGGGGCACGCGGGGGACACGGCGGACTCAAGATGCCCCCGGAAACGACTCAGGGCCAGGCAGAGGATCGAACCTCTGGCCTGGCCCTACGTCTTTTGGAGCGGGCGACGGGAATCGAACCCGCGTAGCTAGTTTGGAAGACTAGGGCTCTACCATTGAGCTACGCCCGCGAGCAGGTCGCGCCGCAGGTCAGTGACCGCGGCACAGGAGGCATCGTAGCGGGTCGTACGCCTTCGACGCACACCCCGTTTCCGTGCCGCACGGGCGCTCGGGAAATGCGGCAGCCCCACTGCCTGCGGGCATGTACCCTACGTGTCGCACCGACGGGGTGTGGCGCAGCTTGGTAGCGCGTCCGCTTTGGGAGCGGAAGGCCGTGGGTTCAAATCCCGCCACCCCGACCACCAGCCGGAACCCGCCAGGGTTCCGCGCGTCGCAAGATCACCTTTTGGGGCGTGTACCGCCTGCGGTTACTATGCAAGCTGCGCGCCCGTGTGTCTGCACTGTTACGTCTCTCAAGGGCCGCGAATCCGCTTAAGGCTCTGCCCGACCCGGCAGAAGCACGCAGCAGAACCCCCAAGAAGTCAGCCCCCAAGGAGACCGAACCGTGAAGAGCGCCGTGGAGACCCTGAACCCGACCCGGGTTCGGCTCAGCATTGAGGTGCCCTTCGAGGAGCTCAAGGACAGCCTCGACGCGGCGTACAAGAAGATCAACCAGCAGGTCACGGTGAAGGGGTTCCGGAAGGGCAAGATCCCGGCGCGCGTCATCGACCAGCGGTTCGGTCGCGGCGCCGTGCTCGAAGAGGCCGTCAATGACGCGCTCCCGAAGTTCTACACCGAAGCGGTCAACGAGGCTGAGCTGAACGTCCTCGGCCAGCCCGAGGTCGACATCACCGAGCTGAAGGACGGCGAGACGCTGAACTTCACCGCCGAGGTCGACGTCCGCCCGACCATCGAGATCCCGGACTACTCCGGCATCGAGGTCGAGGTCGACGCCATCGCGGTCAGCGACGAGGACGTCGAGAAGGCCGTCTCCGACCTGCGCGAGCGCTTCGCGTCGACCTCTCCGGTCGAGCGCGCCGCCCAGGACGGCGACGTCGTCACCATCGACCTGGAGGCCAAGGTCGACGGCGAGGTCCTCGAGGACGGCATCGCCAGCGGTGTCTCCTACACCATCGGCTCCGGCGAGCTGCTCGACGGCATCGACGACGCCGTGACGGGCCTGGAGGCCGGTGGCGAGGCCACCTTCGCCTCCGAGCTCAAGGGCGGCTCCGCGGCCGGCAAGGAGGCCGAGGTCACCGTCAAGGTCACCCAGGTCGCCGCGCGCGAACTCCCCGAGCTCGACGACGACTTCGCGCAGCTCGCCTCCGAGTTCGACACCCTGGAGGAGCTGAAGGCGGACAGCCGCAAGCGCCTCGAGAACATGAAGCAGTACGACCAGGCCACGCAGGCCCAGGAGCGCGTCCTGGAGAAGCTGCTCGAGCTGGTCGAGGTGCCCGTCCCCGAGAAGCTGCTCGAGGACGAGATCAACACCCGTAAGCACAACCTCGAGCACCACCAGCTCGGCCAGATGGGTCTCGACCTCGCGAAGTACCTGGAGATCCAGGGCAAGACCGAGGAAGAGTTCGACGCCGAGACCAAGGAAGCCGCGGTCAAGGGCATCAAGACGCAGTTCGTCCTGGACGAGCTCGTCAACAAGGAGAAGCTGAACGTCAACCAGGAGGAGCTCACCGAGCACCTCATGCGGCGCGCTGCCTCCTCCGGCATGTCCCCCGACCAGTTCGCCCAGGCCGTCGTCGAGGGCGGCCAGGTCCCGATGCTCGTCGGCGAGGTCGCCCGCGGCAAGGCCCTCGCGGTCGTCGTCGAGGCCGCCACGGTCAAGGACACGAACGGCGAGATCGTCGACCTCGAGGACGAGGACGAGACGGAGACGGCCACGGAGGTCGCCGCCGAGGTCACCGAGGGTGAGGCCGCCGACGGCTCCGCCGAGGAGACCACCGAGGCCTGATCAGCCTCGCTGTACAGCTGGACGGGGCTCCCGGGGACACCGGGGGCCCCGTCGGGCTTTTGGGCGCGGGCTGTGACATCTGCGGCTCCGCCGCGTGGGCGCGAGCAACCCCCGCCAAACCCGCAGACGCGTCTGCCAGGGGCGCTCTCTCGGCGAATGCGGCCTTTCGTGGGCTGATCGCGCGGTTCCCCGCGCCCCTTGCGGGGCGCGCCCGGCGGGGCGCCCGACCTGCGCTCACAGCGAACAGTTCCTTCTGCGGGATTCACCGGAGGGACCCGCGCGTTAGGGTCCATGAATACGAGGGCAGGGGAGTCCCCGAAGCCGCCCGAGCGGTGTTGGACCGGGGTCCCACGCCCCCAGCAGAAGACGTGAGACGGCCCGGCGCCGTCGTAAGACGAGCAGGTGGATACGTGACGAATCTGATGCCCTCCGCCGCCGGCGACCCCTCCATCGGTGGTGGCCTCGGCGACCAGGTCTACAACCGGCTGCTCGGCGAGCGGATCATCTTCCTCGGCCAGGCGGTCGACGATGACATCGCCAACAAGATCACGGCGCAGCTGCTGCTCCTTGCTTCCGACCCGGACAAGGACATCTACCTCTACATCAACAGCCCCGGCGGATCGATCACGGCCGGCATGGCGATCTACGACACCATGCAGTACATCAAGAACGACGTGGTGACCATCGCCATGGGCATGGCGGCCTCGATGGGCCAGTTCCTGCTCAGCGCCGGCACCCCCGGCAAGCGCTTCGCCCTGCCGAACGCCGAGATCCTGATCCACCAGCCCTCCGCCGGCCTCGCCGGCTCCGCGTCGGACATCAAGATCCACGCCGAGCGGCTGCTGCACACCAAGAAGCGGATGGCGGAGCTGACCTCCTTCCACACCGGACAGACGGTCGAGCAGATCACTCGTGACTCGGACCGCGACCGCTGGTTCGACCCGATCGAGGCCAAGGAGTACGGCCTCATCGACGACATCATGCCCACCGCTGCCGGTATGCCGGGCGGCGGCGGCACCGGGGCGGCGTAAGCCCCTCAGCGCCCTCCAGGGCGGCGCAGGGCTTCTCCACCGCCCCCAGGGGCGGCGCGAGCCGCCCAGCGCCCCCAGCCGACCGCCTCAGCCCTTATCAGGCTCTTCAGGAGACACAGTGAACGACTTCCCCGGCAGCGGCCTCCACGCCCGCACGCAGGCCGAGTACACCGGTCCTCGCGCGGAGTCCCGCTACGTCATCCCGCGCTTCGTCGAGCGCACCTCGCAGGGCGTGCGTGAGTACGACCCGTACGCGAAGCTCTTCGAGGAGCGCGTGATCTTCCTCGGCGTGCAGATCGACGACGCCTCCGCCAACGACGTCATGGCGCAGCTGCTGTGCCTGGAGTCGATGGACCCCGACCGTGACATCTCGGTCTACATCAACAGCCCCGGTGGCTCTTTCACGGCCCTCACGGCCATCTACGACACGATGCAGTTCGTGAAGCCCGACATTCAGACGGTCTGCATGGGCCAGGCGGCCTCGGCCGCCGCGATCCTGCTGGCCGCCGGTACGCCGGGCAAGCGCATGGCGCTTCCGAACGCCCGTGTGCTGATCCACCAGCCCTACAGCGAGACCGGCCGCGGCCAGGTCTCGGACCTCGAAATCGCCGCGAACGAGATCCTCCGGATGCGCGCGCAGCTGGAAGAGATGCTGGCCAAGCACTCGACCACGCCGATCGAGAAGATCCGCGAGGACATCGAGCGCGACAAGATCCTCACCGCTGAGGACGCGCTCGCGTACGGCCTGATCGACCAGATCATCTCCACCCGCAAGATGAACAGTTCCGCGATCGTCTGACGTATCGCTGTATCGTCTGCCGCTCCTTGGCGTGGTTCACGACAAAGTGAACCACGCCAAGGGGGGCCCGAACGGGGGGCTCGGCAAGGTACCGTCGGACATAAGGCAGCACCAGGAGCCGCTGGACCTAGGCGTCTCCCAGGCGAAGGGGAAGCACACCGTGGCACGCATCGGTGACGGCGGCGATCTGCTCAAGTGCTCGTTCTGTGGCAAGAGCCAGAAGCAGGTCAAGAAGCTCATCGCAGGCCCCGGTGTGTACATCTGCGACGAGTGCATCGATCTCTGCAACGAGATCATCGAGGAAGAGCTCGCGGAGACGAGCGAGGTCCGCTGGGAGGAGCTCCCGAAGCCCCGCGAGATCTACGAGTTCCTCGAGGGGTACGTGGTCGGCCAGGAGTCGGCCAAGAAAGCTCTCTCGGTCGCGGTGTACAACCACTACAAGCGGGTCCAGGCCGGCGAGAACAGCACGGGTCAAAATCGCGACGACGCCATTGAATTGGCGAAGTCCAACATCCTGCTGCTGGGCCCCACGGGCTCCGGCAAGACACTGCTCGCCCAGACCCTGGCCCGCATGCTGAACGTGCCGTTCGCCATCGCCGACGCGACGGCGCTGACGGAGGCTGGGTACGTGGGCGAGGACGTGGAGAACATCCTGCTCAAGCTCATTCAGGCGGCCGACTACGACGTCAAGAAGGCCGAGACGGGCATCATCTACATCGACGAGATCGACAAGGTGGCTCGTAAGAGCGAGAACCCGTCGATCACGCGAGATGTGTCGGGCGAGGGCGTCCAGCAGGCCCTCCTCAAGATCCTCGAAGGCACGACGGCGTCGGTCCCGCCCCAGGGCGGCCGCAAGCACCCGCACCAGGAGTTCATCCAGATCGACACGACGAACGTCCTGTTCATCGTGGGCGGCGCCTTCGCGGGCCTGGAGAAGCTCATCGAATCCCGTGCCGGCGCCAAGGGAATCGGCTTCGGGGCGACGATCCGCTCGAAGCGCGAGCTGGAGTCCAAGGACCAGTTCGAGGACGTCATGCCCGAGGACCTGGTCAAGTTCGGCATGATCCCCGAGTTCATCGGCCGCCTCCCGGTGATCACCTCGGTCCACAACCTGGACCGCGAGGCCCTCCTCCAGATCCTGGTCGAGCCCCGCAACGCTCTGGTGAAGCAGTACCAGCGCCTCTTCGAACTCGACGGCGTGGAACTGGACTTCGAGCGCGAGGCGCTGGAAGCCATCGCCGACCAGGCCATCCTCCGCCAGACCGGCGCGCGCGGCCTGCGCGCCATCATGGAGGAAGTCCTGATGTCGGTGATGTACGAGGTCCCGTCCCGCAAGGACGTGGCCCGCGTCGTCATCACCGCGGACGTCGTCCACTCGAACGTGAACCCGACGCTGATTCCGCGGGATGCCCGCGGACGGGGCCCGGGCGAGCAGAAGACGGCGTAGCCGGTTCCCTTACGACGGAGGGGGCGCCCAGCGGATTCCGCTGGGCGCCCCCTCCGTCGCTGCATGCCCGGATCAAGCCACGTCGAGGTCGGTCACTTGTGCGACGCCGGCTTCGGGTGATCTTCTTGATCACCGCGAGGCCGACCACCTCGCGGCAAGTGAAACGGGAGGCAAGAACACGAGGATGAGACGCGCGTTCACAGCACTGTCCGTGGTTGCTGCGGCGGCCATCACGCCGGTCGTGGTGGCGACATCAGCACAAGCCAATCAGAGCACCTGCGTGAACTACATCGGCAACCACGGGTACTTGGTTGGACCCAAGGTGAAGACGGCATGCAGTCATGGTGCGATTGACGTCGGGCTCGGCAAGGCCTGGAACCCCAATTGCCTCAACCAGCTGATACAGATACACGTCAGCCCGGCAGACGCACAGGGGGCGTGCGTACGAGCCTGACGTCGGCCCGTACGCGCCATGGGCGCCCAGCAGACTCGCCGGGCGCCCATGGGCGCGAACTGCCGTGCAGTCGTCAGATCTTGACGCGGACTTCCTTGCGGAACTTGGCCGTGAGGTCGGCCCCCGCGCTCAGGTCGGCGCTCTTGCCCGTCATGGCGTTGGCCACATCGGCCTGGATGATGACGCCCAGGGTGCTGTGGTCACCCCAGATGCACACCGGCATGCTGATTTCCTTGGGTCCGGCCGAGGAGCTGGAGGAGGACGAGTCGCCCTTGTACTTGATCTCCTGGCACTTCAGGACCGCGCCGTCCAGGCCGGCGGGGGTGAACGCCTTGGGGCTGCCGACGATTTCACCCTCGTCGCTCTTGGTGTCCTTCTTCATCTCGGCGAACATGGCGTCGACGACCGACTCAGGATCGTCGATCTCGCCGTACACGCCCATGAAGTTGATCGCCTTCACGGTCAGCGGACTGGTCTCCTCGTCCCCCGACTGGTAGCCGGCGTGAACGTCCTTGGCGTTCTTCACGCCGTGCTTCTCGGCGTCCTTGACGTCGTTCTCGTCGAAGCCGCCGCTGTCGGCGCTGTTGTCCTTCTTGTAGTCGGTGAGCACCGTCGCCGGAGTCGTCAGCTTGTGCGGACCGTCGTCGGCGACGTCGGAACCCCCACCCCCGCCGATCACGAAGTACGCCCCCACCGCGATCGCTGCCACGACGGCGACGGCGCCGATGATCAGGCCCGTCTTCTTCTTGCCGCCGCTCGGGGCGGGCGGCTGCGGCACGGCGCCGTAGGGCTGCTGGCCGTACGCGGGCTGCTGGCCGTAGGGGGGAGTCTGCGGCGGGACACCCTGGGGAGCCTGCTGGGGGTAGCCGTAGCCGGGCTGCGCGGGGGGAGCCTGCTGCGGGTAGCCGTAGCCGGGCTGGGGGGCCTGCGGCTGCTGGCCGTAGGGGCCCGGCTGACCGTACGGTCCGGGCTGCTGGGGCTGCCCGCCGTACGGGCCCGGCTGGTTGTAGCTCATTACTGGGTTCCCCTCCAGATGCTTATGTGTTCCTGACATCCTGGCGCACAGGTCACCCGGCCAGGCTCCCGGGGGCCTCACCGTTACGAAAGAATCGCGTTTCGGGACAGGGCGGTGACGCCCCTAAACTGACCCCGTGACCGACAACGCTCAGCAGCAGCCATCAGCGCCCCACACCGAACTGCCGACCCAGTACGCGCCGGCCGACGTAGAGGGGCCGCTGTACGAGCGCTGGGTAGAGCGCGGTTACTTCGAGGCCGACGCCAAGAGCGACAAGCCTCCGTACACCGTCGTCATCCCGCCCCCGAACGTCACGGGCAGCCTGCACCTCGGGCACGCATTCGAGCACACCCTCATCGACGCCCTTACGCGCCGCAAGCGCATGCAGGGTTACGAGACGCTGTGGCAGCCCGGCATGGACCACGCCGGTATCGCCACGCAGAACGTCGTCGAGCGGGAGCTCGGCAAGGAGGGCAAGTCCCGGCACGACCTGGGCCGTGAGGCCTTCGTCGAGCGCGTCTGGCAGTGGAAGGCCGAGTCCGGTGGGCAGATCAGCGGACAGATGCGCCGCCTCGGCGACGGCGTCGCCTGGTCTCGTGAGCGCTTCACCATGGACGAAGGGCTCTCGCAGGCCGTTCAGACCATCTTCAAGCGGCTCTACGACGACGAGCTGATCTATCGCGCCGAGCGCATCATCAACTGGTGTCCGCGCTGCCTGACCGCCATCTCCGACATCGAGGTCGAGTACCAGGACGACGACGGCGAGCTCGTCTCCATGAAGTACGGCGACGGGGACGACACCATCGTCGTCGCCACCACGCGTGCCGAGACCATGCTCGGTGACACGGCCGTCGCCGTTCACCCGGAGGACGAGCGGTACAGGCATCTGGTCGGCAAGCTCATCAGGCTGCCGCTGACCGACCGTTCCATCCCGGTCGTCGCCGACGAGCACGTCGACCCCGAGTTCGGCACGGGCGCCGTCAAGGTCACCCCGGCTCACGACCCTAACGACTTCGAGATCGGGCAGCGGCACGACTTGCCGGCCATCACGATCATGGACGAGCACGCGGTCATCACCGCCCACGGCCCCTTCCAGGGCCTGGACCGGCTGGAGGCCCGCTCCGCCATCGTCGCCGCGCTGCGCGCCGAGGGCCGGATCGTCGCCGAGAAGCGGCCGTACGTCCACAGCGTCGGCCACTGCTCGCGCTGCAAGACCACCATCGAGCCGCGCCTGTCCATGCAGTGGTGGGTCAAGGTCGGCCCGCTCGCGAAGGCCGCCGGTGACGCGGTCCGCGAGGGCAAGGTCAAGATCCATCCCCAGGAGATGGAGAAGCGGTACTTCGACTGGGTCGACAACCTCCACGACTGGTGCATTTCACGGCAGTTGTGGTGGGGGCACCGCATTCCGGTCTGGTACGGCCCGAACGGCGAGGTCGTCTGCGTCGGTCCCGACGACGAGGCTCCGACCGGCGAGGGCTGGCATCAGGACACCGACGTCCTCGACACCTGGTTCTCCTCCGGTCTTTGGCCGTTCTCCACGATGGGCTGGCCCGAACAGACCGAATCGCTCGCGAAGTTCTACCCGAACTCCGTCCTGGTCACCGGCTACGACATCCTCTTCTTCTGGGTCGCCCGGATGATGATGTTCGGCCTGTACGCGATGGACGGCACCCCGCCGTTCCACACCATCGCCCTGCACGGCATGGTCCGCGACCAGTTCGGCAAGAAGATGTCGAAGTCCTTCGGCAACGCGGTCAACCCGCTGGACTGGATGGACAAGTACGGCTCCGACGCCCTGCGCTTCACGCTCGCCCGCGGCGCCAACCCCGGCGTCGACGTCCCGATCGGCGAGGACTGGGTCCAGGGCTCCCGCAACTTCGCCAACAAGATCTGGAACGCCACGCGCTTCGCGCTGATGAACGGCGCGACGATCGAGGGCCCGCTGCCCTCGCCCGAGCAGATGTCGGCCACCGACCGCTGGATCCTGTCCCGGCTCAACTCGGTGGTCTCCGAGGTCGACGCGCTGTACGACGACTTCCAGTTCGCCAAGCTGTCCGACGCCCTGTTCCACTTCGCGTGGGACGAGGTCTTCGACTGGTACGTCGAGCTGTCCAAGACGACGTTCATGGGCGGCGGCGAGCCCGCGAAGGTCTCCGGCCGGGTCCTCGGTGAGGTCCTGGACGTGACCCTTCGTCTCCTCCACCCGATCGTCCCGTTCGTCACGGAGACCCTCTGGACCACCCTCACCGGTGGCGAGTCGGTCGTCGTCGCCGACTGGCCGACCGACAGCGGCTTCCGCGACGCCGCCGCCGAGCGCGAGATCGACACGCTCCAGCAGGTCATCACGGAGGTCCGCCGCTTCCGTGCCGACCAGGGCCTGCAGCCCGGCCAGCGCGTCCCGGCCCGGCTGACCCTCGACGGGACCGCGCTGGCCCCGCACGAGGCGGCCATCCGCCAGCTGCTGCGCCTGCAGCCGGAGGGCGAGAGCTTCTCGGCCACGGCGACGCTGCCGGTCGCGGGCGCCACGGTCGCGCTCGACCTGTCCGGCACGATCGACGTCGCCGCGGAGCGCAAGCGCCTCGCCAAGGACCTCGCCGCCGCCGAGAAGGAGAAGGCCCAGGCGAACGCCAAGCTCGGCAACGAGGCGTTCCTCGCCAAGGCCCCGGACCACGTCGTGGAGAAGATCCGCACGCGGCTCGCCAAGGCGGACGAGGACATCGCCCGCATCAAGGCACAGCTGGACCGCCTGCCGGAGGCGTAGCCGCCGGTTGTACGTGTGCGAAGGCCCCCGGAACCTCCATGGTTCCGGGGGCCTTCGTCCGTCGTACGACCGCGTCGGTGGCGGTTCGGTTCCACGTCAGGGCGGCGACGGTCCTCGTGGCGCATATCACTCCATTGCATACAAAAAGGGGCCAAAAGTCTGATGAATCGGAGAGACGGGGCCCGGAGGATGAGGGAATGCACGACCTGCCCGTCGCCCCCGCGCTGCGCCAGGCGGCGGCCGCGGGCCGTCGCCGCGTCGGGCGTGCGGTGGATCGGGCGACCGGCTCCCCGCGCGGCCTCGACGTCCTCGCCGCGCTCACCTGCCTCGGACTGACCAGTCTCGACATCCCCGGCCTCGCCGAGGCGGACAACTCGCTCAACGGGCCGATGGCCGCCGCCGTCCTCGCGCTGGGCTCGGCGACGCTGCTGCTGCGGCGAACGGCGCCGTGGGTGCCGTACGTCGTCTCACTCGTGTTTCTCGGGTGGCTGCACGAGCTGACGATGGCGCAGTTCGTGCTGTACTCCCTCGGCCGGTACCGCGGACGGCGGGCGGGCGTGCTCGGCGTCGTGGGATACGTCCTCGTCGCGTACGTCCTCTTCGAGCTGCCCGGGTGGCCGCCGCACCGCGGGGAGTCGCTGAGCGACTTCCTCAGCCTGGTGGTGCCGATCGGGGGGCTCGCGGCAGGGGTCGGGATCGCGGCGAACCGGCAGGGGCTGGAGCTGGAGTTGGAGGCTCAGCGGGCGGAGACGGCCGCGCTGCAGGCGGTGCAGCGGGAGCGGTCGAGGATCGCCCGGGATGTGCACGACTTCGTGGGGCGCGAGTTGACGCTGCTGAGCGTGCGCTCGCAGGTGCTGGCGCGGCGGGCGCGCGAGTCGGCGTACTCGGACGGTTTCGAAGAACTGTCGGAGACCGCGCGCGGTGCCCACCGGATGCTGAACGAGATCATCGTCCAGCGGGGTGTCGACGGTGCGCCCACGCCCGGGCTGGACGCGCTGCCCGCGCTGGCGGCGGCGAGCGAGCGGGTCGGCAGCCCCGTCGAGCTGCTCGTCGACGGTGCCGCGTACCGGCTGTCGCCGCTCCGGCAGGCCGCTGTGCACCGGGTGGTGCAGGAGTGCCTCACGAACGCGGCGAAGCATGCGCCCGGTGAGAGCGTGCATGTGCACGTCCTGGTCGCGACGGGGCGGTTGCGGGCCGAGATCCGCAACCGCGTGCCCGCGACCGGCGCCGCCGTCCACGCCGCCGTCTCCACGGGCACCGGCACGGCCGGGATGGCGGAGCGGGTACGGACAGCGGGCGGGACCTTCTCGGCGGGGCGCCGGGACGGGATGTACGAGGTCGTGACGGAGCTACCGGCGGGGTAGTCGTTTTCGCCCCCGCGCCCCTTTTCAGGGGCGCGGGGAACTGCGCGATCTTTTGGCGGGGGTCTGGGGGCGGCAGCCCCCAGGGACGATGGGGGTCCCCCCGCTCGAGCGAAGCCGAGAGTGGGGGAGGACAGGGGCGGAGGGGGCGAAAACCCCACACGCCCAGACACAGCGGTGGCTCCGTAGACTGGCCTCGTGAGTGACCTCCCCCCGCACGACAGCAGCGAGTCAGACGAGCCGGAGCCGAGCGAACCGTTCGGCCTCTTCGACGAGATCGTCGCGGCCGAGACCGACCGCGACCCCGACCTCGCGGTGATCGAGGCCGGCAGCCGCACCCTGCGCACGCAGGGCGCCGGCGGCCAGCAGGCCGACGTCCCCGCCCGCCCGGCCGACCCCGAGCTCGACAAGGCGCTGCGCGAGGTCGAGGCGGAGCTGGCGACCCGCTGGGGCGAGACCAAGCTGGAGCCCTCGGTCAGCCGTATCGCCGCGCTGATGGACGTCCTCGGGGAGCCCCAGCGCGCGTACCCCTCGATCCACATCACGGGCACGAACGGCAAGACCTCCACCGCCCGCATGATCGAGGCCCTGTTGGGCGCCTTCGACCTGCGCACCGGCCGCTACACCAGCCCCCACGTGCAGTCGATCACCGAGCGCATCAGCCTCGACGGCGCCCCGATCTCCGCTGAGCGGTTCATCGAGGCGTACAACGACATCAAGCCGTACGTGGAGATGGTCGACGGCCGGCAGGAGTACCGGTTGTCGTTCTTCGAGGTGCTGACCGGCATGGCCTACGCGGCCTTCGCGGACGCCCCCGTCGACGTCGCCGTCGTCGAGGTCGGCATGGGCGGCAGCTGGGACGCCACCAACGTCATCGACGGGGACGTCGCGGTCGTTACGCCCATCGATCTCGACCACACCGACCGTCTCGGCGAGACGCACGCCGAGATCGCCGCGGAGAAGGCCGGCATCGTCAAGCAGGACGCGACGGTCATCCTGGCGCAGCAGCCGGTGGACGCGGCCCAGGTGCTGCTGAAGAAGGCCGTCGAGGTCGACGCGACCGTGGCCCGGGAGGGCCTGGAGTTCGGGGTGGTCGCGCGACAGGTCGCCGTGGGCGGACAGTTGGTGACGCTGCGCGGACTCGGCGGCGAGTACGAAGAGATCTTCCTGCCGCTGCACGGTGCCTACCAGGCGCACAACGCCGCCGTGGCGCTCGCCGCGGTCGAGGCGTTCTTCGGCGTCGGTTCCGCACACACCCAGGGGCTCGACATCGACACCGTCCGCAAGGCCTTCGCCTCGGTGACCTCGCCGGGCCGCCTGGAGGTCGTACGCCGCTCGCCGACCGTCGTCGTGGACGCCGCGCACAATCCGGCGGGCGCCCGCGCCACCGCCGAGGCCGTCAGCGAGGTCTTCGACTTCAGCCGGTTGATCGGGGTCGTCGGCGCGAGCGGCGACAAGAACGTACGAGAGCTGCTCGAAGCCTTCGAGCCGATCTTCGCCGAGGTCGTCGTCACGCAGAACTCCAGTCAGCGCGCGATGGACGCGGACGAGCTGGCCGGAATCGCCGTGGAGGTCTTCGGCGAGGACCGGGTGCAGGTCGAGCCGCGGCTCGACGACGCGCTGGAGGCCGCGATCACGCTTGCCGAGGAGGAGGGCGAGTACGCGGGCGGGGGCGTGCTGGTCACCGGTTCCGTCATCACCGTCGGCGAGGCCCGACTGCTCCTGGGGAGGGGCTGACCGCTGTGCGTACGCTCTGTGCTTCCACGCTGATCGGCGAGTTCTTTGTCATCGGCTTCGCCGGGCTCGTCGCCATGAAGGATCCCGACCTCTCGACGGCCACGGTGTGGACGGTCAGCGGGGTCGTCATGGCGCTGAGCGTGCTGCTCTGCGGCATGATCACCCGGCCCGGCGGTGTCCAGCTCGGCTGGGCGCTGCAGATCGCGCTGATCGCGAGTGGGTTCGTGGTGCCGTCGATGTTCTTCCTCGGGGCGATCTTCGCCGCCCTGTGGTGGGCGTCGGTGCACTACGGGCGGAAGATCGACGAGGCGAAGGCCCGCTTCGCCGCGCAGGCGGGGACGCAGGCATCGGCGTCCGCGTCGGCCGAGGCCGGGGGGAACCCGGCGTAGGGGTGGCCGTCGGGGTTGTTCGCCCCCTCCGCCCCTGCCCTCCCCCACTCTCGGCTTCGCTCGAGCGGGGGGACCCCCATCGTCCCTGGAGGGCTGCCGCCCCCAGACCCCCCGCTTCGGCCTTGACGGCCTCGTCCTCAAACGCCGGACGGGCCGAAAGGGCACCCAGCTACGCCCTGTAGCCTCGGTGACCCGCACACTTGTGACCTGAAGGAGCCACCCCGTGAGCCAGCGCACCCTCGTCCTCCTCAAGCCCGACGCCGTTCGTCGCGGCCTGACCGGCGAGATCATCAGCCGTATCGAGCGCAAGGCCGGCTGGCAGATCACCGCGCTGGAGCTGCGGACGCTGGACCAGGACACGCTGGAGCAGCACTACGGCGAGCACAAGGGCAAGCCCTTCTACGAGCCGCTGGTGGAGTTCATGGCATCCGGGCCCGTCGTGGCGCTGGTCGTCGAGGGCGAGCGTGTGATCGAGGGCCTCCGGGCGCTGGCGGGTCCGACCGACCCGATCGCCGCCGCTCCCGGCTCCATCCGCGGTGACTACGGCGTGATCGTCCGTGAGAACCTGATCCACGCCTCCGACTCCGAGGAGTCCGCCGAGCGCGAGCTGAAGATCTTCTTCCCCGGCCGCGTCTGAGCACCCTCCGGACATCGTCCGAAGCATCGCGCGAGCATCGTCCGAAGCGCGGCCCGGACAGCGTCCGAAGCGCCGCGCGGACATCACGCGGACATCAATTTTCCAAGAATTTTCTGAGGGACCGTCACGTCACTCGGACACCTGACCTGGGACGGCCGATAGTTTTTCGGTCGTCCCGTGGCATATGCGTGCCGATCGGGGGAACGCGTTCCCCCGATGGACCGTCTCCACAAGCGGGGCGGCCCGTCATCTGCTGACAATGGCGAAGACCCTCGCGCAGTGTTCGGGCAGGCGCGTCTACGATGGAAGCCTTCACGTCGCTGCACCCAACTCGCCGTCCTAAAAAGCCGTCAAAGCTCCACTTGGGAAGGCCAGACGAATCCTGATGGGGAACTCAATGTCGTTCATCGGCCGTGACATGGCTGTCGACCTCGGGACCGCCAACACGCTGGTGTACGTCAGGGGTCGCGGGATCGTACTCAACGAGCCGTCCGTGGTCGCGATCAACACCAACACCGGTGGCATCCTCGCGGTCGGCGCGGAAGCGAAGAAGATGATCGGACGGACGCCGGGCAACATCGTTGCCGTGCGCCCGCTGAAGGACGGTGTCATCGCCGACTTCGAGATCACCGAGCGCATGCTCCGCTACTTCATCCTGAAGATCCACAAGCGGCGCTACCTCGCCCGCCCCCGTGTCGTCGTCTGTGTGCCCTCGGGCATCACGGGGGTCGAGCGCCGTGCCGTCATCGAGGCGTCGTCCCAGGCCGGCGCCCGCCAAGTGCACATCATCGAGGAGCCCATGGCCGCGGCCATCGGATCCGGCCTGCCGGTCCACGAGGCCACAGGCAACATGGTGGTGGACATCGGCGGCGGCACCACGGAGGTCGCGGTCATCTCGCTCGGCGGCATCGTCACCGCCCAGTCCATCCGCGTCGCGGGCGACGAGTTGGACAACGCGATCATCCAGCACATCAAGAAGGAGTACAGCCTTCTTCTCGGTGAGCGGACCGCCGAACAGATCAAGATCACGATCGGTTCGGCGTACGACCTCGACACTGACGAGCACACCGAAATCCGCGGCCGGGATCTCGTCTCCGGGCTTCCCAAGACCGTGGTCATCTCGGCCGCCGAGGTGCGCAAGGCGATCGAGGAACCCGTCAACGCGATCGTCGACGCCGTGAAGACGACCCTCGACAAGTGTCCGCCGGAGCTGTCCGGCGATGTGATGGACCGCGGAATCGTTCTGACCGGCGGCGGCGCCCTGCTGCGCGGCCTCGACGAGCGGCTGCGCCGCGAGACCGGTATGCCGATCCACATCGCCGAGGACCCGCTGGACAGCGTGGCGCTCGGCTCCGGCAAGTGCGTCGAGGAGTTCGAGGCGCTCCAGCAGGTCCTGGACGCCCAGCCCCGCAGATGAAGTAACACTTCGATTCCGCCGTACGGGATGATCCCTCCTCGTACGGCGGATCGTTGGTATGGAGGCATAAACTCCTCCGGCAAAGAGTCATAAGCTCCCCCATAACAGCCCCCACATCAGCCCCACAACGGCCCCCCATACCAGCCACGTACAACTGCCCCCCCCATAACCGCCTCATCACACCCTTGGGCATCTTCTGCTCGGGGTGCGCCCCTGTTGACCCAATCCAATGAGGAAGGCACGGCCGCCGCACGTGAGGGACACACGAGAGAGCCGGCTGCTCCTGGTGCTGCTGATCGCCATCGCGTTCGCACTGATCACGGTGGACATCCGCGGTGGGCAGGACTCACCGGTCGACGGTGCCCGCCAGGCCGCCGCGACGGTCTTCGGCCCGATCGAGAACGGGGTGTCGTCCGCGGTCGACCCCGTCGGCAACGCGATCTCGGCGATCCGTGACTCGGGCGGCCGGCACGATCGCATCGCCCAACTCGAGCACGACAACGCCGCGTTGAAGGCGAAGCTCGGGAGCGACGACCGCAACCGCAGCCGCCTCAAACAGCTCAATAAGATGATCAACGTGGCGGCCGAGGGTCAGTACGGCATCAAGGGCGCCGAGGTCATCGCCATAGGAGCGGCCCAGGGCTTCTCCTGGACCGTGACCATCGACGTCGGCGCCAACGACGGCATCAAGCGCGACATGACCGTGCTGAACGGGGACGGTCTGGTCGGCAGGATCACCACCGTCGGGCCGAACACGGCCACCGTGCTGCTCGCCAACGACCCCGATTTCACCGTCGGTACGCGGATGGAATCGTCCGACGAACTCGGCTTCGCCTCCGGGCAGGGCGACCGGCCGCTGCGGGTGGAGCTGCTCAACGGCAAGGCCAAAATCAACAAGGGCGACCGCCTGGTCACGTTCGGCTCGCAGGCCGACAGGCCGTTCGTGCCCGGCGTCCCGGTCGGCATGGTGTCCCGCGTGGACCCCTCCAGTGGCGGGCTGACCCGCACGATCTACGTCAAGCCGTTCGTCTCGTTCACCAAGCTCGACATCGTCGGTGTCGTCGTCGACGCCCCCAGTAAGGACCCGCGCGACACCGTGCTGCCGCCGAAACCCAAGCCGACGCCCACACCGACGGTGACCGTGACGGTCACCCCCTCGGAGTCCGTGCCCGTCGACGACCAGCAGCAGTAGGAGGAGCCGAATCCCATGCGTTTCAACCGGATGCTGCTCTCCGCCACCCTGGTGGTCGTCGCCCTGGTGATCCAGGTGAGCGTGCTCGCCCGACTCCATCTCCCGGGCGCCGTCCCTGACCTGGTGCTGCTCACCGTGCTGGCCCTCGCCATGGTCTACGGCCATGTCAGCGGTGCCCTCATCGGCTTCGGCGCGGGCCTGCTCGCCGACCTCGTGCCACCCGCCGACCACGCCGCCGGGCGCTACGCCCTCGTGCTGTGCGTCATCGGCTACCTCGCCGGACTGGTGAAGCCGGACAACGGCCAGCTCAAGTCCGCGACCGGCCCGATGGCCGTGGTCGTCGCCGCCGCGGTCGGCTCCACTCTGCTGTACGCAGGTGTCGGCGCCCTCGTCGGCGACACCGCCGCCCGCCATGTCGGCCTCGGCAGCCTGCTGTTCACCGCCGCCCTGTACGACCTGCTGCTCGCGCCGTTCGTCGTCCCGGCGCTGATGGCCCTGGCTCGGCGCGCCGAGAACAATCCGCTCGCCGAGACCAACACGTCCGCCAAGGCGGCCGACGTCTCCGCGGGCTGGCTGTCCTCCGGCACCGGGCTGCGCATCGGCAGGCAGCGCGGCGGGCTGCGGGTGAAGGCCGCGAGAGCGCGCGTCGCCCGCGCGGGACGCATCAAGGGGGTCAAGCGGCTGTGAGGACAGGGGCCAGGGCAGTGGCGACGGTAGCTGTGAGGGGACCTCAAGCGCCGCGCACGTCACGGAAGTTGGCCGACCGCGGCGTCGCCGCGCACAGGTTCACCGTGTACTCGTATGTCTCGTACACACACTGAGAGGGGGAGGCAGCAGCAGTGACCAACATCCCCGAGACCGGCCGGACCCCACGGGTCCAGATCCGACTCGTCGTCATCCAGATTCTCGTACTCTCCCTACTCGGCACCCTCGGCGGCCGCCTCTGGTACCTCCAGATCCGCAACGGCGACGAGTACGCCAAGGAAGCCTCCGGCAACAACGTCCAGCAGGTCGTGCAGCCCGCCGTGCGCGGCTCCATCCTGGACGCGCGCGGTGTGCCGATCGCCGACAACGAGACCCGGCTCGTGGTCTCCGCCTCCCGTACCGACCTGCTGAAGATGAAGGACGACGGCAAGGCCGTCCTCACCAAGCTCGCCGCGGTCCTGGGCATGAAGCCCCAGGAGGTCATGGAGAAGGTCCGCCTCTGCGACGCCAAGACGCCGCAGCCCTGCTGGAACGGCTCGCCCTACCAGCCGATCCCCGTCACCGACGAGGCCACCACCCAGCAGGCCCTGCAGATCCGCGAGCGCTCCGAGGACTTCCCCGGCATCACCGCCGAGCCCGAGGCCGTGCGCCGCTACGCCGCCCCCGGCAAGTCCAACACCGCGCAGGTCCTCGGCTACCTCTCGCCCGTCACCGACGACGAGATCACCAAGGCCAAGGACAGCGAATCGCCCTACCTCCGCTCCGACCAGGTCGGCCGCAGCGGCCTGGAGCGCCAGTACGACAAGGAGCTGCGCGGCAAGGCCGGCGTCACCCGCTACGAGGTCGACAACCTCGGCCGCGTCATCGGCAAGGCCGAGTCCGACGCCGCCGAGCCCGGCTCCAACCTCGTCACCAGCATCGACTCCCGCGTCCAGCGCGTCGCCGAGTACGAGCTGAACAACGCGATGAAGGTCGCCCGTCAACAGTTCGACAAGATCACCGGCGAGAACTACAAGGCCGACTCGGGCGCCGTCGTCGTGATGGAGGCCAAGACCGGCCGGATCGTCGCCATGGCGTCCGCTCCGACGTACGACCCGAACGTCTGGGTCGGCGGCATCTCCGCCAAGGACTACAAGAACCTCACCGGGAAGAACTCCGACTACCCGCTGCTCAACAGGGCCATACAGGGTCAGTCCGCGCCCGGTTCGACCTTCAAGGTGGTCTCCACGGCCGCCGCGGTCGAGGCCGGCTACGAGTGGGACGGCGGCTACCCGTGCACCAGCTCGTACTCGGTGGGCGGTCAGGTCTTCAAGAACTTCGAGGGAGAGAGCTTCGGCCCGATCTCGCTCGGCCGCGCCCTGGAGGTCTCCTGCGACACCGTCTTCTACGGCCTCGCCGACAGGGAGTGGAAGAAGGACGGCGGCATCAACCCGAAGAAGGGCGAGCCCAAGGACTACTTCTTCAAGGCCGCCCACCAGTTCGGCCTCGGCAAGGAGACCGGCGTCGACCTGCCCAACGAGGTCACCGGCCGCGTCCCTGACCGCCAGTGGAAGGAGAGCTACTGGAAGGCCAACAAGGACGCCTGGTGCAAGACGGGTAAGAAGGACGGCAGTTACGTCGAGAAGATCGCGTACGAGAACTGCCTCGAAGGCAACAAGATGCGCGAGGGTGACGAGATCAACTACTCCATCGGCCAGGGCGACACCCTCGTCACGCCGATCCAGGAGGCCGTGATCTACGGCGCGCTCGCCAACGGCGGCACCATGTACCAGCCGACCATCGGCAAGGCGATCGTCAGCCCCGACGGCAAGACCGTCCAGGACATCAAGCCGAAGGCCAAGGGCAAGCTCCCGGTCAACAAGACGGCGCTCAAGGGCATGGACGAGGCCCTCGCGGGCGTGGTCACCCGTGGTACCGCCGCCTGGAAGTTCGGCGGCTGGCCGCAGGACAAGATCGCGCTGCACGCCAAGACGGGTACCGCCGAGGTCTACGGCAAGCAGACCACGTCGTGGTTCTCCACGTACAGCAAGGACTACACGGTCGTCATGACGATCGCCCAGGCCGGTACGGGATCCGGCGCCTCCGGTGAGGCCGTGCGCAACATCTACAACGCGCTGTACGGCGTCCAGTCCGACGGCTCGATCGACGACAAGAAGGCCCTGCTGCCCACCCCGGAGAAGAGCCTGCCGAAGATCCAGTCCGACGGCTCGATCGACGCCCCGGCGATCTCCAAGGACCCGGCCAAGGACCAGCACGCCAGCGAGTCCCCGTCGCCCGGAGCCACCGACCAGCAACTGCCCGCCGGTACGGCGCCGTCGCCGACCGGGAGCAACCGCGATACCCGAAGGCGCACGGCCCGCCCGAAGAAGAGGCGGAGGCTCCTGACATGACGACCGGAGCGACGAGGCGGCAGAGGATCCAGACATGACCAGAGTGACGAAGCGGCGGGGGAGGCAGAGGTGACCGGAGCGAACAACTTCTCCGTCTCCGGGTACGGACCCGAGCGCGCGGGCTGGACACGCCTGTTCGCCCGCGACTCGCTCGCCCGCCGCCTCGACTGGCCGATACTCCTGTCGGCCATCGCGCTCTCGATGATCGGCT